>NZ_OY762555.1:0-695963 GCF_963666015.1 uncultured Sphaerochaeta sp.
GTCCATCATGTAGGGAATGATGGCGGGATCAATATCTCCACTTCTGGAGCCCATGATTAAGCCCTCAAGAGGTGTGAGTCCCATGGAAGTGTCAATGCAGACGCCGTTCTTTACTGCGCTGATGGATGCACCGTTTCCGATATGACAGACGATAACATTCGTATCTTCATTCTTCTTGCCCAACACAACTGCCGCCCTCTTTGCACAGTAGAGATGGCTGGTTCCATGGAAGCCGTATCGTCGTACATTGTAATCAGTGTACCACTCATAGGGAACGGCATACATGAATGCTTCCTCAGGCATGGTCTGATGCCATGCAGTGTCGAGGATAATGGCCTGGGGAACGGAAGGCATCGCTTTTCTGGCTGCTTCAATGCCCATGATATTGGCAGGCATGTGCAGTGGTCCAAGGTGTGTTACCTTCTTCAGTTGTTCAATGACTTCATCGGTTACCAAAGCAGACTGCTTGAAAACCTCTCCACCATGCAGGACACGGTGACCAACTGCCCCGATATCCTTCAAGTCGCTGATGACTCCATACTCATCATCAAGAAGCATTCTGATGATCAACTCAATTGCCTCTTTATGTGTAGGGGAGGAAAACTCTGCATTGTACTCCTCTTTGCCATTTGCCTTATGCTCAATGGTGGAATATTCCAGTCCGATGCGTTCTACGACACCAACAGCTAGAATATCTTTGTTGACCCAGTCGTACACCTGGTACTTGGCAGACGAGCTACCACAGTTCAAGGTTAAAATTACCATGAATGACTCCTATTATTTCTCTATAACACTTTGTTAATTGATTGCAAAAGATACCTATCTATTAAAACACTATTGGGCAGAATAATCAACATGAAGCGAAAAAAGAACCTTTAGGTCTTTTCCTCTTATGAAGGTATTTCTTTGCCTGTGGTTTTGGACACTTGCTTCCTTGCTGCATGCGCAAGCGACAGTGCAAGGTTCTTTTGCTCCCTTACAGGAAACCATGACCCTTGAGTACCATTGTGAGGAAGAAAGGGAAGATTTTCGTTTAAAGTTCTCCCTTTCTTCTTCTGGTATGCAGGGTGAACCGTATGTTTCCTATGTGGGCAACGTCTGGAGCTTTTCCCATAAACCAACGACTTTTTTGGGAAGGGTATGGCTCAGTAGTTCAGTAGGAACGCAAGACCTGATTCTTTCTTACCTGTTTATGAAAGAGCATAACAGGGCCTTCCATATACAGGGGAGCAACGGAGGGTTCGCATACCAACTTGCAGATGGATGCACTTCTGGCCCATCGGTATATTCATGGAATGAACAACCAGGAAAGGTATATCTCTTCTGGGATGATGAGAGTCCTCACGTGGATCTCTCCCTTGTTGCCTCCTGGGCTGATGGAGAGCGCTTTTCTTTCTCCCATGACATCACATTCTCACAGGAAGCCCTTTCTTTTGATTGGAAGTTTGAGGGGACCTCCGAAAGGCAATCGCAATCTTTCGCTCTGCAGATGAAAAGACATAGCATACAAGCATCGTGGGGAGGGGAAATACAGACAGGACCCTCCCCGGTCTTTGGTGGACAGAGGCAAGAGATGGAACAATCTGTACACTCCAAAATCAGCTATACATTGAAGAAGATTACCTTGGAGAGCAGTTTTAAAAGGAGGGTGAAAACCAGAACCTCTGGAGAGCAGAGCCGGAGGACCAGCTACCAAGTATCAGGACAGTGGAAGGACAACGGAATAGATTTTGTCTGGGACAGTACTAATGGGATGTCACTGGAGATTAAGGCAGAGCAGGGGACACTTAGCCTTGGTAGGGATGGCATTGCCTTCTCCCTATTCCTTAAGAAGGGCCCTCTATATCTCACCATCAAGAAAAATATCAAGGAGCAGCTATCAATCACCTACTCATTCCGATTTACCATCGGCCCAGATAGTGGATTTCTTCTTGCAAGGTGATGTGGAACTTACTCTGTACTGTAGCTCTGATATACTCGATCAAGGCCCGTACATCTTCACTGGTGGCAGTTCCTTCACGATTGATGATGATATTGGCGTGAGTTAGGGATACACTAGCCCCGCCGATCGTATATCCCTTGAGATTGCAGGCGTCAATGAGGGCAGCAGCTTTTTTTCCATCTGGGTTCTTGAATATTGACCCGAGGCTTGGATAGTCATAAAGACCCTTATGCTTACGATGCTTTTTCACCGTGTCCTTGCGTTTCCTTACCTCACTGGTTTGTGTAGTAGGCTTTAACCGGAATCCTGCTTCATAGATGATCAAATCTTCCCTACCGGTAAAAGGGGAGTGGCGATAAGAGAACTCATCCTGATGTATTTGCATCCTGTGAAGTTTCCCATCCAAGGTCATATAGTCGACATAATAGAGCAGGTCCCCGATCTGTACACCGTTTGCCCCGCTGTTTCCATAGATAGCGCCACCCACTGTGCCAGGGATGCCACCGAGCCTCTCCAGCCCTTCCAGTCCGTCCTCAATTGCCTGTGAGATGGCTTTGTCCAGAGGACAACCTGAACGGACACAAAACATCTCCCCTTGTACATGTCTACGGGCCAGATGGCCAGTGAGGATAACGAGTCCTTCAACACCCTTGTCACTGATCAAGGTATTGGTTGCTCCCCCAAGAATTGAGAGGGGAAGATTGTTGTCCTTCGCATAGTTTATCAGGATTCTCAGTTCCTCGAAATTGGTGGGATAGGCAGCCCATTGGGCATTTCCCCCACACTGAATACTACTGTGTGAAGCGAGTTCCAGATTCTCCATGAGCAGGTGGTCAAGGTTGATTTTTTCAATACTATTGCGTACATTGGTAGGCATGGAGACATCTTACCCCCTTTTTTTTGGGTGGGCAACCTAAAGGAGCTCTCAATGTCTGTCTTTCTCTATAATACCATGAGTCGTAGTTTGGAAGCATTTGAACCATTACACGATAAGGAGGTAGGTCTCTACTCCTGTGGACCTACTGTATACAACTATGCACATATCGGAAATCTGAGGACCTTCCTGTTTGAGGACCTGCTCAAGCGCACACTGCTTGTCTCTGGTTTCAAGGTGAACCATGTCATGAATATAACAGACGTTGGACACTTGACCGGAGATGGGGATGAAGGTGAGGACAAGATTGAAAAGATGGCAAGCCAGACCCATAGGAGTGTCTGGGAGATTGCCCAGTTCTATACCGATGCATTCTTCAAGGATTATGATGCATTAAATATGATCCGGCCCAGTGTCGTCTGCAAGGCAACCGACCATATCCAGCAGATGATTGATCTGATCAAGAGGCTGGAGGAGAGCGGGCATACCTATGTCAGTGGAGGAAATGTTTATTTCAGCATTGATTCAATTCCCGACTATGGTAAACTGGCTCGCCTCGATCTTGATTCCCTCAAGACCGCTGTGCGTGATGATGTAAGCAGTGATGACAACAAGAAAAACTCCAAGGACTTCGTTCTCTGGTTCACCAAGAGCAAACATGGGGAACAGGCAATGATGTGGGATTCTCCATGGGGAAAGGGCTTTCCTGGTTGGCATATTGAGTGCTCCGCGATGAGCATGCACTATCTGGGAGATTCGTTTGACATCCACTGTGGCGGAATTGACGCAATTCCCGTTCATCACACCAATGAGATTGCGCAGAGTGAGGCTGCAACCGGCAAGCAGTGGGTAAAGTACTGGATGCATGGTGAATTTCTCTTGGATGAGACTGGAAAGATGAGTAAGAGCAAGGGAGAATTCCTTACCCTTGATTTGCTGAAGCGCAAGGGCTACGATGCAATAGATTACCGTTATTACTGTTTGGGTGGCCATTACCGCAGTCAGCTGAAGTTCAGCTTTGAAGCGCTTGATACTGCTCGTAAGGCTCGTAGAAATGTAGTGGATCGTATAAAGGGTCTGCTGAAGGACGGTGCCAAGGTAGTATCCCTGAAGCGTGAAAAAGCTCTGCAATACAAAGAGACCTTCCTTGAGCATTTGCAGCATGACTTGGGAAGTCCCAGAGGACTTGCTGACCTTTGGGGGGTGCTGAAGGATGAGGAGTTGGACGGAGATGAGAAGTACTCCCTCATCATGTTCTTTGATCAGGTGTTCGGTCTTGATCTCGCATCTGTTGAGCCGCCGAAAGAAGAATCGTTTCCTCCCGAGGCAATAGCACTGCTCGAGAAGAGACTGCAAGCGAAAAAGGATAAGAACTGGTCGCTTGCTGATGCTCTACGCTTCGAGCTGGATGCAATGGGCTACCTTGTCAAAGACACCCCAACGGGAAGTTCTTTGGAAAAAAAGATGTAACTTGGTTACTGGTGAGTTGTTAACGTTATGGAAATACAAAGCAACGATGAGCGAGCCTTTCGGCAAGTGTATGAGCAGGTATTCCCGATATTGATGCGTGTGGTTTATCACGTAACCAATAATCAGGACCTTGCAGAGGAGATTTGTCAGGAAGCTTTCATCCGGTTCTTTGACAAAGGCATGGAGTTCGCTACCCTTAATGATGCCAAGTATTGGCTCATCAGGGTTTCGAAGAATCTTGCCATCAACCAAGTGAAGCGGAAAGCCCGCGAGATGAACATGGTGGATAAATTGAAAAAGTATCCATCCACAGGGGCAAACCATTCCGATGGATCTCAGGTATTGATGGAAAAGGAGACCAGGAAACTTGTACAGGAAGCAATTGATCAGCTGCCCGAAAAGTTCCGCCTAGTCATTGTGATGAAAGAGTACACCGATATGGACTACAAGCAGATCGCACAGGTGTTGCATATTTCCGAAAGTAACGTGAAGGTACGAGTCTATCGGGCAAGGAAGATGCTCGAGTCGATTCTCAGCCAGGAGTGATGTGAATGTGTGTCGATGACGAATTGTTGAATACCTATTTGGATGGCGAATTACAGGAGCCTTGGAGGACCCAGGTCCAGGAACACCTAGGCTATTGCAATGCGTGTCGTCAGAGACTTGAACAGCTTCGCGCCCTTCACCAGAAAGTTGCAGATGCTGTTCTACCTGATTCAGAGATTTCTGCTCGTCAGGATCGTGTACTCCAATATTTTGAGAAGACACGTTTTTCTTCATCAAACAAGAAAATGCATATTTTTCGAAAGAGAATCCAAGTCAGGCTTGTGCCTGCCTTGATTACCTCTGCGGCAGCCTTTGTCGTGGTATTTATCGGGGCCTTCGTGCTCTTTGGGAACAGCTCCCAGCAGGGACAGGAAATCCTTCCTGGGGTTGCCTCCCAAATTGACAGTGCCCATATTCGGCAAGTGACTGAAGTACAGCAGCCTTCCCTTGATATGTTCAGTTTGGAACAGATTGTCCAGCATCTTGATGCAATGGGGTATGCAGTGAAGCTGGAAGTGAAGGCGGTCACTCCCCTCGAATAGCATTCTGTTTTTCTTCTCATGCCGAAGGCTCTGCATTCACTTGTAGAGCCTTTCCTATTTTGGTACTATGGGGAGACTCTTTTTCCCTGTAGGAGGCATAATGTGAAGGCTGTTGAGTTACCGAAGGCCTATGATCCAAAACAATTCGAGGATCGAATTTACCAGCAATGGCTGGAAGAAGGGAAGTTCAAACCCGCTGAGGGTAAGGAACCTCCATTTACTATCGTCATGCCTCCTCCCAATGTTACCGGGATACTGCACATGGGACATGCCCTGAACAACTCCTTGCAGGATATCCTGACCCGTTACTACCGGATGAGTGGGAGAACGACCCTCTGGCTTCCCGGTACTGACCATGCAGGTATCGCCACACAGCATGTGGTTGAACGTCAGCTTGCAAAAGAAGGGTTGCGACGCCAGGACCTGGGACGCGACAAGTTCCTCGAGAGGACATGGCAGGTAAAAGAAAAGCATCATGACATCATCGCAGACCAGCTGAAGAAGATTGGTTGCAGCTGTGATTGGGAGCATGAACGATTCACGATGGATGAAGGTTTGAGCCAGGCTGTACGGGAGAGCTTTGTCACTCTCTATGAGCGTGGGCTGATCTACAAAGGTGAGTACTTGGTCAACTACTGCCCCAAGTGTGGTACAGCCCTTGCCGATGATGAGGTTGAGTACCAGGAACTTGGCGGCTTCCTCTACGACGTACGCTATCCTTATAGTGATGGAAGTGGTTTTATTACTGTTGCTACCACAAGACCGGAGACAATGTTCGGCGATGTGGCTGTTGCAGTGCACCCTGAAGATGAACGCTATAGCCATCTTATCGGCAAGTTGATCAATCTTCCCCTAACCGACAAGAAGATCCCCATCATTGCAGACAGCTTTGTGGAAATGGGTTTCGGAACTGGAATGGTAAAGATTACCCCTGCACATGACCCCAATGACTGGCAGTGTGGCATGCGCCATGGTCTTGAAAAGGTCAATGTACTGAATCCTGATGGCACGCTCAACGAGAACTGCCCTGAAAAGTACCGTGGCATGAGTGCCGTCGATGCACGCTCCTTGGTGGTCGCAGACCTGAAAGAACAGGGCTTCCTGGTCAAGGAGACAGTACATAACCATGACGTTGGTCACTGTTACCGTTGTCATGCGGTCATCGAGCCGTACCTTTCCAACCAGTGGTTTGTACGAATGGAAGGGATGGCAAAGAAAGCATTGCAGGCTTGGAAGGATGAGAAGGTGGTATTCTATCCCAAACGATGGGAGAATACCTACACCCACTGGCTGGAGAACATCCATGACTGGTGTATCAGCCGACAGCTCTGGTGGGGCCACCGCATTCCCGTGTGGGAGTGTCAGGATTGTCATGAGATCATTGTAAGTCGGGATGATCCCACATCCTGTCCCCAATGTGGTTCCAAGAACCTCGTCCAGGAGAGTGATGTGCTCGATACTTGGTTCAGCTCATGGCTATGGCCTTTCAGTACGCTTGGCTGGCCTGAGAAGAGTGCCGACCTCAAGCAGTTCTTCCCTACAAGTACCTTGGTTACTGGATATGACATCATCTTCTTCTGGGTAAGCCGGATGATCATGGCCTCCCTGGAGTTCCTTGGTGAAGTTCCGTTCAAGGATATCTACATCACCGGTTTGGTACGTGACAAGCAGGGGAGGAAGATGAGCAAGAGCCTTGGCAACGGTATTGACCCCTTGGATGTTGTTTCCCAGTATGGTGCTGATGCCATGAAGTTTACGCTTGCCTACATGGCTACCCAGGGGCAGGATATTCTCATTGATATGGAAACCTTCAAGCTGGGTAGCCGGTTTGCCAATAAGGTTTGGAATGCAGCCCGTTTCCTTCTGATGAATCTTGAAGGGGTGGAACTGGGTAATATTGCCAAGGTTGAACTCAATACACTGGATAAGTGGATCTATAATCAACTCAACGAGGCGGTGGCGAAAATCAAGGTTGCCATGGAGAACTATAAGTTCAATGATGGAGCACAGGCCGTCTATGATTTCTTCTGGAATGATTTCTGTGACTGGTATGTAGAGAGTGCCAAACGTGGTCTGTATAGTGAAGAGCCTGAGGAAAAACAGAGACAGGTAACCATCTTGCTCGACTTGCTTGCTGAGTCCATGCGCCTGATGCATCCCTTTGCCTCTTTCATCAGTGAAGAGATTTACCAGAAGCTTCCCAATGTTGATGACCAGTTAATCGAAAGTAAGTATCCGATCTTCCAAAAAGAGCGAAAGTATGCAGCTGAGGCTGCCCTTGTACAGAGGATGCAGGAGGCTGTTACCGGGCTCAGGGCGATGCGTTCTGAGTTGGGCATCCCTGTGGAACGGAAAATCAGGGTAGTGGTGAAATGTGATAAGGATTTCTTTGCCTCTGAGTTCTTCGCTGAGCAGAAAGCATTGATGGCTACCTTCGCAGGGGCTTCCTCAATAGAAGTGGACAGCGGTGATGTTGTCGATGTTGGTGGAGCATTCCCCGTAGCAGGGACTGGCTATGAGATGTATGTATTTGTCAGGGAAGCAATCGATGTGGAAAAGGAGATTGCCCGCCTGGAAAGCGATCTGGACAAGCATGATAAGAATCTCTCCAAGGTGATGGCAAAGCTCTCCAACGAGAAATTCCTCCAGAACGCCAAGGAGGAAGCAATCGAGAAAGAGAAGGGTAAGAAAGCTGAGTTTGAGGAGAAGATTGAGAAAGGGAAGAAGCATTTGGCCCTACTCAAGAGTTTCCTGTAACAGGATATTCCTGATAATATTTCAAATTCCCTCTGGAAGCAATATTCAGGGGGATTTTTGTGTCCATAAGCTGGGGGCAAAGAAATAGGCGCCCTGTTCGGGCGCCTGATAAAACGAGTAAGGACTTCTTATTATTCGCCTTTCTCTGCCTGAATTTCTTTTCTGCGCTCTTTGGCAAGCTTTGCAATTTCAGCCAGAGCCTTGCGAGCTCTTGCAGCCGATACCTTGACTCCCTTCTCGGTGAACTTCTGGTTTTCTGCCAGATAGGTCTCATACTGCGCAACAATCTGCTCGTGAATAGTCATGTATTCCTCCATGTGTCTAGGTTAATTCATTCTATCATGATTTTACCCTTTCGCAAGTAAAAAACCGGTATTTAGTGCTCTAAAGCGCTGTTTTTACGATATTTTTCGGCCTTTCCAATCAAAGCCTCTCCCCGTGAGCACCAGAAAGAGCCCATGCAGGTACATCATCACCACGAAGAATACGGTGATATGGGCCAAGAAAGCTGAAGAAAAAGAGAATTTGAAGAACCGAGCATTGATCACCCAGGCTATAAGAAATAGGAGCGTTCCTGCAAGGCTTGGTAGGATGGTCGTCAATGATTCACCTGTTACTGCAAGATAGAGCGGCAGTAATGGGGAGCAGGCAAGGATGATCAGCACAAGGACAATTGCAAGGATGAGGATGGTACTGGGCCACCCTCGTTTGACCACTCCATTGATGGAACGCTCCAAACCATGGAAGGCTTCCTTGAAAGAGGGGAACATTTCACAAGCAAGTGCTTCACTCATCGGTGCGAATAGCTGCTTCTCTCGTAATTTGACACAGCTGCGAGCAAGGAGGACGTCATCACATATTTCGCTCTTGATGTGTGAAAACCCTTCCATATGGTCGAGTGCGCTACGCCTAAGAAACATATACTGCCCGATCGCCATGGCAAACATAGGAATCTGGAGCTGTTCCTGGAGCCTGAAGGGTACATAGAGAGTAGGGTTGAACAACATCGCACTCACCAATAACTCAACACCTAGATTTCTGGTAACCTGCTTTGGGTAGCCACTGAGCATAGAGGCGTTATGTCCCTTGAGCAGCGAAAGTCCATAGGTGACGGAGTCAGGATTGTGTAACGTATCAGCATCTGTGAAGAGCAGGTAGTCTCCACTGCTCTCCTCGTAGAGTTGCTGCATCGCAAAGATCTTACCTCGCCAACCTCTCATTAGAGGTTTTCCAGGTATAAGTCGGACACGTTTATCCTCCTGACAAAGTGTTTGTACCACGTTTGCAGTTTCATCATCAGAGCCGTCATCAAGAATGAGAATTTCAAGATTCGTATGGTTCTGCGCAAGCATTGAACGTACACAGGGGCCAATGGTATGCTCCTCATTCCTCGCAGGGATCAAGACGCTGACCAAGTCATTTGAGCTTTCTATCCGAATTGTCTTCTGAAGACCGGAAAGATAGCGGATATTGGAGAGGGTAAGGATGAAAGCGTACAACCCCAAGATGCCAACCATAAGAGAGAAGATCATATTCATAGCCTCTCCTCTGTTTCCCTCAGGTATTCATCAAGGGTAGGGTCGAATGCATAGATTGCCTTCGCGGCTGAAAAATAACCCAGTGCCTTGTCCCACTCTTCTCTGCCCATGCAGATACGGCCTATACCTACATATATACTGGAAAGGTCCCATCGGTTGAGCAGAGAAGAGCCTGCTTCAAGCAAAGTAAGAAAGAGCGAAAGCGCCTCATCTTTGTCTCCTCCTGCAAAGGATGGTGCGTAGAGAAGGCTGTTGGCTTTCATCAGTATGGCATAGATCTGGTTGGGGTGCTGAGCATAGGCTTTCTTGATCTTGGAGTTGCTGCTGATCCCTTTTGCAAGTCTTGAAGGGTTTATAAGGTAATAGATGGAATCAATCTCAGCTTCTCCCATCAAGTGAAAAAATGTACCATTTGCAAGATTTTTCAAAGATGATTCAGCTTCCTTCAACAGTTCCTTCGCTCGTTGCGTATTCGGCTTCTCTATTTCGGTATAGAGCCTAGCAAGCATTGTTGCGCTGCGTATGGCAATAACAGCCTGTTCTTCTTTCTCGAGAACAGGATTTAGGAGGAGTTGTTGTCGCATTACTTCCCCCTGCATGGCATCTCCATCTCCTCGCACTACATCTATAAATTGCACAAAAGGTGCATGCTCACCAAGAAAGCCGTAGTCATCATTGAGGGGTGCAACTGCTGCGAGTGTGTGAGAGATAAACAACACAATGCTTACAGTGATACATAGTCTCCGCATGGCTCTATTTAAGCATAGATTCCCTGCGGATGATATAACCTTTCTCAATCGGCTTGGTTGTTTTAATGTACTGGATTTTGCCATGGTCAGCTTGCTGCACCGGTATATGGTCAGCATCAAGTAGGGTGAATCCTTCATCCTCAATCTTCGGTACATCCTTGGCGATATATTCTATCTTCATGGTGTCCTTGATCTGGTTCTTCAGGTCCAATGTGTAGATATCCTCAGCTACCTTCTCTCCGACAAACCCACAGAAGAGATAGTTTCTCTCATATCCTTTTTCTGTGCTCTTGTCGATTGATTCTCCCATGACAGGGTCTACCGGTCCGTGACCAAAGAAAAATCCTGTGGAGTATTCACGGTGGCTGATATTGAACAGATCCTCACGGTATGCCTTCCAGCTCTCATCCCTTGTTCCCAGGCTATCGAGTGCTTTTCTATACGCCCTCGTGACAACCGCCACGTAGTAGCTGCTTTTCATACGGCCTTCAATCTTCAAGGAATCCACACCGGCGTCAACGAGTTCTCCCAAGTGGTCGATCATGCAAAGGTCTTTGCTTGAGAGTATCGTGGTATACCCATCCTGTTCAGAGATAGGGTAGTAGACACCTTTTCTTTGCTCTTCTTCCAAGGTCAAAGCCCCACTTTTCAGGACTTGCTCGATTGCATCTGTGGTTGCCAGACGATAATTCCATCTACAGGTATGACTGCAATCCCCCTGGTTGGCGCTTCTGCCTGCAAGATGGCTTGAGAGCAGGCATCGGCCGGAGTAGGCCATGCACATGGCTCCATGCACAAACACTTCCAGTTGTAGGTCAGGATTTGCATCCTTGATCCGCTTGATGTCATCCAGAGGGGTTTCTCTGCCCAATATTACTCGGGAGAATCCCATTTTTCGGTACATGGAGGCGCTACTGGAATTGGTACAGCTGGCCTGGGTTGAGAGGTGAAGTTCAACGTTATCTCCCAGTGCATTCTGTAGGATGGGAACAAGTCCCAAGTCGCTGATGATGAAGGCGTCGAAAGGCCAGGACTTGATAATTCCCAACTGATCCTGCAATAAGGAGAGCTTTTGCTCATCAAAAATCATGTTCAACGTGCCATACAAGCGTTTCCCGCTTGATTGTTTCAAACGGGAAACCTCCTGTAAGTCTCTATCGGTAAAGTTCCTGGCATTGGCACGCAAGGAGAAGTCGCTCAGTCCCATATACGCTGCATCCGCACCATATTCAAATGCGAGACGCAGCTTTTCAAGGCTTCCTGCAGGACTCAGTAACTCAACGCTCACGCAATACCTCCCGCACAGCAAGGGCCACTGCCTTGCTGATCGTCTCTGCATCGCTAGAGACTGAAGGCATAAGGATTGGCTGCATGGCTTCTCGCTTCTCATCATCAGGGAAAGCGATTGCCAGCACTTCTTCAATGCTTCCTACAAGATGGAAGTTGACACCTTGGGTCACCTGTTCATCCAATTTGTCCAGATCACGCTTGTTGAACTGTGGGATGATGATGTCCTTGATCTTATTCCGTCTTGCAGCAAGAACTTTCTCCTTCAATCCACCAATCGGCATGACTTTTCCTTTCAGGCTCAATTCACCGGTCATGGCCAGATCAGGGGCTATGACTTGGTTTGTCACCAAGGAGTAGAGCGCAACGGTCATGGTAATACCCGCCGATGGCCCATCCTTTGGGGTGGCTCCTTCGGGTACATGAAGATGAATTGAGTTATGCTCAAACCAGCTGGGATCGATCTTTCGCTCCAAGGCATGGGCTTTCACCCAGGTATAGGCAAGGCTGACCGATTCCTGCATGACTTCCCCAAGCTGGCCGGTGAGTTTGATCTCTCCCTTGCCAGGGGTATTCTGTGCTTCGATGATCAGGGTATCCCCACCCATACTGGTCCAAGCGAGGCCGATAGCCATTCCAGGTCTGTCTGCTTTGAGTATCTCATCCTCAACAAAGATAGGCTGGCCAAGCAGTTCATACAACAATTTCTCGTTTATAGTCACTGGGAGCTTTTCTTCAGGATTCTCCGTGAGCATGAGCGCAACCTTTCGGTTGATCTTATGCAGGGACTTCTCAAAGTTTCTGACCCCAGCCTCTCGTGCATATTCATCAGCTATCTGTCTGAGAATCTTAGCTGGATAGCGAATCTCACTCTTACTCAAGCCGTGTTTCTCCAAGGATTTTGGTACTAAGTACTTCTTTCCTATTGCCAGTTTCTCGTCACTGGTGTATCCAGCAAGCTGGATGATTTCCATACGGTCAAGCAGGGGACGAGGTATCGTCTCCAGGGTATTGGCTGTAACTATGAACAGTACTTCACTGACATCGAATGGAATATCCAGGTAGGTGTCCCTGAATGCAGTATTCTGCTCCGGATCAAGCACCTCAAGCAGTGCACTTGCAGGATCACCCTGGTAAGATACACCCATCTTGTCGATCTCATCGATCAAGAAAACGGGGTTCTTGCTCTTGGTGATTCTCAGGCCTTGGATGATCTTCCCGGGCATGGCCCCGATATATGTTCTTCTGTGTCCCTTGATCTCACTCTCGTCATTCATGCCACCAACTGAGAAACGGAAGTACTCCTTTTTCAGAGATCTGGCGATGGATACTCCCACGCTGGTCTTACCGACACCTGGAGGGCCAACAAGACAGATGATTGAACCCTTGGTGTCCTGTTTTTTCTTTCGTACTGCGAGGAACTCAAGGATACGATCCTTTACGTCCTTCATACCGTAATGGTCCCGCTCAAGGATTTTCCTGGCACTTTCAATGCTGAAGTTCTCAGGTTTTGGTTCCTTCCAGGGAAGGTCACTGATAATCTCCAGGTAGGTCCTGGTGAGGGAATACTCGGGGCTGGACGGGTCCATTCCTTCAAGTCTCCCCATTTCACGGTCAACGGTCTCCTTCGCTTCTTCGGAAAGGGGAAGGTTCTTGAATTTTGTCTTCAAGCGGTTGATCAAATCGGTCTTGGGGTTTGTAGAAAGTCCCAATTCCTGTTGGATGGACTTCAGCTCCTCACGTAGGAAGTATTCCCTTTGGTTCTTCTCGATCTTCTGGTTCACCCTGGCTTGAATCTTGGCCTGAACCTGGGCAATATTTTGCTCGTTCTTAATAAATACCAAGACTTTTTCAATACGTCGCCGTACCACCAGAGTCTCGAGAATTTCCTGTTGTTGTTTCCTCTCTACATTCAGGATACTGGCAATGAAATCCGCCAATTTTCCTGGATGGTCAATATTGACCATGTTAAGGCGCATTTCTTCACTGAAGAGTTGGTTGTTCTTGGTCAGTTGTTTCATTTCCGTGAGCAAGAGACGAGTCCATGCGCGGAGCTCTTCCTGCTCATCTTCGATATCCTCAAGGTACTGAACCTCTGCGACCAGATAAGGGCCGCTAGGATAGTACTGTTTTGTCTCAAAACGCTTCAGCGTTGAGATGAAGATACTGATTCCTCCATCGGGGAGTTTGATTTTCTTAACGATTTTTGCAACAGTCCCTATCGTATAGAGATTTTTCTCTGAGTACTCCTCTTCGTCATTGTCTTCTTTGACAAGCAGAAGTCCAAGGAAGCCACCGTGCTTGATAGCCTGGTTGACGATTTCGACATCTTGGTTGTCTGTGATCATCAACGGGGTGAATAGTCCTGGGAAAACCGGATTTCCAGTAACCGGGAGTATGAATAGATTATTGGGAAGCAGTTGCTCAATCGGCATCAGTTCCTGTTCAGACATAGCGCCTCCAATATTACAAATACGTTCAGACAAGTGTGCAACTCGTCTGAACCAAAGGTACTCAATCTTTTTCCCAAAGGAAAGTCACTACTTCTGTTTTGCCATCCATTTTACCCCAAGATAACAGAGAGGGGTGTCGATAAAGGCAAAGAGCACTTTAAAGAGCCAATAGGGGATGATCAGTGAGAACACATAAGCAGCAGTGAACTTTGGTGTGAGGTGATAGAATGCGATGAACATAAAGATAACGGTATCGATGAACTGGCTGGTCATCGTACTGAGATTGTTCCTGAGCCATAGCATCTTGCCCTTATTCAATTTCTTGAATTGCAGGAAGATTGAGATGTCAATTGTCTGGCTGATGGCAAAGCTGATAAGGCTTGCCAGGCTCATACGCATACTCATGCCAAAAATTTGTTGATACTGAGTCTGTAGGTCCCATGTCTCATGTGGTTTGATCTGAACAAACAAACCTGTAACCACAAACAGGATGATCAGCATTATGATGGAGTACTTCACGAAGATTGAGGCATGCTGGTGACCTTTTACCTCACCTACAATATCGGTAACCAAAAAGAGCACAGGCATGAAAAAGATTCCTACCGATACCCGTACGCCAAAGAGGCTGATAATCTTACTTCCGACTGTGTTAACCACGATCATTCCTGTGATGTACAGGGCAAAGAGAAAGAACTCTTTTTTGTCCAATGCTGTTGTCTGTGTTTCCATGGGTTCCTCACTTAACTTTGCGCAAGTGTAAAGTAAACAAGTATAAGGGTCAAATAGTATACTGTACAATCTGTAATTCTCACTAAATTTTCCCACCATATACGGAGGACCCCAATGCCAGCTGGTATCATTTCCTACCAGACCAAAAACGGCATAAGATACGCACGGTTCTGCATCGCCCGCTATAAGGACGGCAAGAAGTTCAATGAGGAGTCCTCCCTCGGCCGGGTTATTGATGAAGAAAAAGGTATTTTCAAGAACCGAGAACGCGGGGTTTTTACTTTTCTGCAGAAAAAGGCTATGGCCCAGCATCTGATCAAGTTCGCAATGGAGCCCACGATAAAGGTAAATGCCGGGACATCCTTGACTTCGGTGACAGCTTCTTGCTCTATTCATTTTGGCAGGCACCCCATACTGGAATGTCCTGGGCAACGTGATGCAGGGGGCCGGCCGCGATGCCTTTCTCGCGTTTCTTGGGTATTACATCCTGGGAGGGGGGGCAAGATTCCATGCGAAGACCTGATGGGAAGGCAATTATGCCAGCGTCCTTTTTCCAAACGCAAGGTTGGACGCTCCACCGATAAGTGAGTTCCTCAGGGCCATGGGTGACGAAAAGACCCAAAGAAGGTTTTTCGAGCGATACATCAAGGCGGTTTTATCCGATTCCGGCATCCATGGCATCCTCAGCGACAGAGAGGGGCTTCCCAACAGCATATACATGGAGGTAACCCAGCTGGCAAACCATGACGGGGGCATCAATGTGGCGAAAAGGCTGATCTACCTCTGTGAAAGGAATACGGGCCTTCCCCTATACTTCCGTTACATATTCGGGAACATCGTAGATTTCTCCACCTTGGCGACGACTGTCAAGAAACTGGACAAGGCCGGGGTGTGCACCGATTTCGCCATACTGGACGCCGGGTACTATTGCGAAGAAAACATCTAGATCCTGTATGAAAAGGAGATAACCTTCGTGACAAGTGTTAGGCGGCAAATTAACTAATCAGGAAGAAAGCAGAAAATTGCAAATTGCTTTAGCAAGGACTGCATAAGCATGGTACATTAGTTGCACATTCTCCTATGAAGGAAAAGGAGAGGGCCTCCCGTGGAAAGTAGGACCCCCTCCAAGTTGCAATAATGCTCTTAGAGATTGCCATTGAACTGGCTCAATTGCAAGTGGTCGCATTGCATCACAATTATTCTAACCGAAAAAAAAGTTTTCCTCACAATAGGAATCTAACCGAAACCAATTGCTAAGTACCATCGCGACTCAGCGCCAGAAGCGTCCGTATCGCATGGTCCAACCCTTTCTTCAGTTCTATCATATCATACGCTTCCCTGCGCTGCCTGGCCACATCCTTCTGGTCCTCGCTCAGCCTCGCTATAGATCTTTATCGAGCTTTTCGCACTCATCATCAGGTCCAAGATCTATACCAGCCTCAAGGATGAGGTGCTCAAGAACGACAAGATGGCAAATTTCATGACAGTCCCTGCAACATTGAAGGAACTGGACAAGATTGAGATGGTCAGGCAGTTTGACGGCGTCTACCTCCTGGACCATGTAGTTACAGCAACGCAAAAGGTAATACTGAAGGCCTTCGATGTTGACGAGCTTCACATCAGGACCAAGGTAAAAGCCTTGGTGAAGAACTACCAAACAACAACAAAAAGAACAAAGCTGAATAGGAAGGAGATGACCAAATGGCAAGGATGAAACCCCAGACTCCATTGATGCAAAGATTGTAAAGGCCCAGGATGCAGTGGTAAAAGTGAAGGGAAGATACGATTCGGCATTGGCCGCCCTTGAGGAGCTCATGGCCAAAAAAGATGAACCATTGAGGAAGGAACTGCAGGAGGCTTTCGCCAAAAGCGGCAAGTCCTATGCTGAGACCCTGAGGTTTCTGAAAGGGTAACAAAGAGTGGTTTCAGCTATAAATCAAGTTTGAGTGATAATTTTCATGAAGTTGACTTCCAAAGGAGCTCTCTCCACATTGACAAAATCTTTAGCTCGACAATTAGCTCCTCATAATATCCGTGTGAATGCCATAGCACCTCATGCGATAGCCACAGAAATGAGTGGTCAATGGTCAGAAGAAAAGCGGGCACAAGTAATTTCCTCCATCCCACTCGGAAGAATGGGCAGCGTTGAAGAGGTTGCCATGACGGCACTTTTCCTCACAACTGATGAAGCTCCTTCTTTCCCTAGGGAGACTATTAACATCAACGGTGGTTATCTCATGGATTAATTATTCTTTAAGCAAGAATTACTTTAGCTCATAGAATGAAGTCATTTTTCTATTTTCTTTCTGAAATTGGTAATTGGGTGCCTACATATGGAGAGAATCTTTTAAATCCTTCGGCGTATTCTATGTCGAGTTTAGTCCATACTCTAGCTTGAAATGCTCTGTGCTTTGCAAAATGAATGTAAAAATCCTTAAGTTGTGGTTGGCATGCAAACTGCTTGATTGCTTCGATCTTTTCCTGGTGTACACTGCTTATATCTACATAGAAATCTGGAGCAAATTGATTGAATTCGCTCATGGGAACTGTTGGTTCAAAGAAATAGATATTCGGATAGTACTTTGCAGGTGTATCTGGTATTGCTCCAAGTTGAGAAGCACTATTGCAAGCCATGACTACTGCATTTCCCGTAACAGCATGATCTGGATTTGTTGGATCCGTAGTGTAATGTGTGAAAATTATTTCTGGTCTAAGGTCCAATACACGAGAAATGAGATATCTGGTACGCGTTGCATCAATAGTTAGCGGGTAGTCATCCCAATCAAGAAATTCGATTGTAGCACCAATTTTCTTGGCAGCCTCAGTTGATTCTTGTTTCCGAATTGATGCACATTCTTCATACGTACCAGTTGGATTTGTCTTCCAATACCCTGCTGACTCGCCATGAGTACCGCACGTTAAAGCGATGATATGTATTGAATAACCCATATTTGCATATGTGATTAATGTTCCGCCAGCTCTTGTACAATAATCTGCGGCGTGTGCACTAACAACGAGAATATCATTTTGGCCCATACTAATTGCTCCATACAGTGAAAGAATAAAATGGGCTACAAACCTGTAGCCCGAACAACATTTGTAATTGGCCCTATATCTCTCTCATCCAAGAGATGAGTTTTGTATAGTCTGTCTCCTCCTGGTCAAACAAAATGAGACGGCCAAGTACATATCCTTCAACTCCTTTTGCGCTTAATCTGCTCATTATATGCTTGTCTACGCCACCGTCGATAACAATTGGGAATCCCCATGGTTCACGTTCTTTTACTGCTTGCTCAATTTTATCTTCTAGCCAAGGCAAGAAGAGCTGACCGCAGAAACCGGGATTTACTGTCATGAGCATGAGATAATCAATGAGAGGGTATAAAGCCCTGATTGATTCAAGTGAAGTGCCTGGATTGATCACAACTCCTGCTTTCTTCCCAAGATCTTTAATCCTTTGCAGGGTAAGAGCGGGCTGTGGGTCCGCCTCTGGGTGAATGTAGATGATATCTATTCCCGTGTCAGCCATGAGTTGAACGTATCGAATGGGATCTTTTACCATCATATGTACATCAAGGAGCTTGTTGGTATGGCGTCTAACCACAGCCATTTCTGCAAGACTCATACCAAAATTTGGTACAAAATCGCCATCCATTAAGTCAAGATGGAAAATGTCCACTCCCGCTTTATCTAGACGGAGTACTTCTTCCTTGAGATTTTCTGTGTCCAAATTCATGATAGAAGGGCAGAGTAGTTTTTCCATAGATGCCTCCTATGCCAGTAGTCCGGCATCTGCCAAGATGTTTTTTAGAATGACTTTGTTATCTTGATTCATAGGCCCTACTGGAGCAAAACAAGGTCCTGCTTCAATCCCTAATAGTTCAAGACTTTCTTTTAATATTGTGGGATACGATCCAAGGCTAAAAGCCATTCTAATAGGAGCAATTTTATATTGTGCTTCCAGTGAACCTTGAATATCTCCTGCAACATATTTGTCATAGATATCAGCCATAAGTCTTGGTGCAATATTGGCACATGCGGTTATTGCTCCATGTCCCCCATAGGCAAGACAAGCATGTATAAGCGTATCTCTTCCACTGAGAACAGAGAATTGATCTTTGTTCTCACGGGTGTTACGGATATATTCACTGGTAAGAGTAAAATCACCGCTGCTATCCTTAATTCCGACAATGTTTTTTATTTCAGAAAGTCTTGTAGAGGTATCAACAGAAATATTCACGTTTGTCTTTCCCACATTGTTATAGAGCAACATGGGAAGATTTGTGGATGAAGCTATACTTGCATAGTGATCATAGAGTTCTCCTTGCGTTACACTTACAAACATAGGTGTTAATACACTGATTGCATCAGCTTTAACTTCTTCAGCCATTTGCGCATATTCAACGGCTTCTTTTGTGGTAATTCCATTTACTCCTGCATATACAGGGACTCTACCTCTAGCCTCATCTATACAAATTTGGAATGCTTCTTTTCTTTGTTCAGGAGAGAAACCATAAAACTCGCCAGATGTACCGACTACGAACAAGCCATGCACGCCACCGTCGATAAGATAGTTTACTAAACGTCTTAATCCTTTCTCGTTGACTTGTAGTGTATCAGTCAACGGTGTAATCATAGCGGCAATGATTCCATTTGCCTTAAAACTCATATGAAACTCCTTGCTCAATGGGTTATTGTAAAAATTCTTTATTCTTTGCGGCTTCATATTCTTTGAATAAAGAGGTGTCCTTTATCCTAAGTATGAGATCCAACTCGTCTTCACTCATTGAGAGGTTATCCAATATTGAGACAGAGTCTTCGAGGTGAGAAACTTTTCCAGTACCGTATACTATTGTTGTCACTTCATCAAATGAGAATACCCATTTCATTGCTGCGTGAGCAAGAAGCGTTTTGTCATCAATATTGGCTTCTTTTGCCATTTCAAAAAGAGCTCCCTTCATAAAAGCCTCTCGTGCGACTACACCCATGTTTGCCTTTGCTGCTTCTTTAAGAACCTGTTTTGTTGCTTGATGATCTGCAAAATTGAAATTGATATAGACTACGTCAAAGGATCCTGTTGCTATCTGCTTTAAATATGTGCTTTCGCCACTGAATGTATCAGCACACGCATGACGAATAAGTCCTTCTTTTTTCAGTTGTGATACGTTGTACGAAATTTTCTGCAAATATTCATTATCGTTTTCCAGAGCACTCTTCATAAATGCAAGATTAAAGAAATCAATTGTATCTCTTCGCAAGAGCTTGAGGATTCTCTCAGCTTCAGCTTTAATGGTTACGTAATCTGCCATTTTCTTGTTGTTCTCATCATACGTATAACAGAATCCTTCTGGACGTGTTTGTATGTACACAGGAAAGGGTGGTGGTAGCTCTTGTAAATTGCGGCCTAAAGCTTCCTTCTCTGAATCGTGTGTCACGTCATAGAAATTTATACCTAACTCATATGCAGATGATAGGATTTTCTTGCGACTCTCACCCCCAAACCCTGGAAAGATGTACCCAGGCGTAATTGCTTTTTCAAAATCTTCATTGAATCCTCTGGATTTATGGTTGGGAAGATACTCATGTCCGCCCATCGAGATCATGGAAATGTCTATTCCCGTATTTCCAAGTGATTTATATTTCATGTTTTTGCTCCTCTAATAATGCTTTATGTGCCATATACTAAGTTGGGTAAGAAAAGAATAACATCCGGAATTGCTAAAAGAAGGATCCCAACAAGAATAACTACAATAAAGAACGGGATACTTTCTTTCATATATTCAGACATTTTTACATCTAGGATTCCGTTTACAATATACATTGCTATTCCTACAGGAGGGGTCAGGATGCCCATTGTGACAATTATACTGGTGATAACCCCAAAGAGGACGGGATCAATGCCGATTGTACGTACAATTGGCATCAAGATGGGAGTAAGCAAAAGAATAACTATTGAGCCATCCATAAACATACCAAAAATGACGTACAATATAAAAACAATACCCATGACCACAAACTGGCTGGAAGTAAAACTGGTTATGAAGGTTGTCAGTTTTTGTGGGATCTGATCCATCGGTATCCCGTATGCAAAAATTGCACTCATGGATATCATAAACATGATTGCCCCGATATCGCGAATTGCTTCCTTCAAGGTTTCTATTAACGATGTAAGTGTCATTTCCTTATACACGAAAAAGCCAATAATTATTGCATAAACACAAGCAAATGCACCGACTTCAGAAGGTGTAAACAGGCCAAGTCTAAGGCTACCGATCAGCACGATTGGGAAGATCAGCGCCCAAATAGTCTCTTTTAATGAAGAGGCAATTTCTTTGAGTGACGCACGCTTTTCACGAGCACGAGGAAATTTCCGAATTCTGGCAGTAATTGCAACTGTGAGCATCATAGCTGCCATCATAATTAACCCACTCGTGATACCAGCTGTAAACAGGCGTCCAATAGATACTTCTCCTACTGTTCCATAGAGAATCATACCAACCCCTGGAGGAATGGTGGAAGTAATCAAACTGGTAAAACCAATGACAACTGCAGTATATCCACGTGGATATTTCTGTGAGAGCATCTCAGGCCCTAGAATGCGTGCTTCCATAGCAGCGTCTGCATTGGAAGACCCAGAACAACCACCCATGAATGTACTGAGAACAACACTTACCTGTGCCATTCCTCCACGCATATGTCCGGCAACCTGCATGGAAAGTTTGATGAGTCGGCTGGTAATACCACTACTATTCATGAGGCTTCCAGCAAAAATGAAAAGAGGAACTGCTAATAGAGTAACACTTTGTGTTTGTGAAATTGGTAATTGTACGATGGTGGCGAATGGGAGTTCTGGATGCTGGAAGAAATAAAATAGACCAGCAATACCGAGAGAAAACCCAACAGGTACCCCTACGATTAAGAAAAATAAGAATATAATCAGTACCAAAATCATGGCTTCCTCACTTATTGTATTTCATCCTGTACGCTTTGCGTATCAGATGAATTCTCTCTTACGAGTGCTTTCATTTTTAAGACGGTTGTAATTATCATGAAAAAACAAGGTATGGGAATACTCAATGTTGCCCATGTGTAACTCATAAAAGGAATTCCTTGGAATGTACGATTCCTGGATGAATAGGCAAGTTTGAATCCATAATAGACCATGAGAATGAGAAAGAAGAGAATCAGTGAGTAAATGAAAAGCTTTAAAGCCTTTTGGGCTTTTGGACTAAGTTTCTGTTGAAAGATCTCAACATTGACCATTTTATCATCTCTCAAAGCTGTGTCTGCACCTACATACACCGACCAAGTAAACATCAGTAATGCTACGTCCAATCCCCAGTTGATGGGAAATCCAATAGTCCTTAAAATTGCAGCCAATGTGAGCATGAAGACAGTCGATATAAGCAAGACTGCCCCGAAAGCAAGCTCAATGGCACAAAATTTTTCGTATGCCTTTGCTAAGCGTTTCATTATGTTCCTCTCAACGTGGTGGTATATAGGCCTGCAACCCACATCCGGATTGCAGGCCAAGATACACGAGCGTTACTTATTTCCCGAGTTCAGCGTAGACAGCTGCTTTTGCTTCTGCCAAACCAAGAGATTCATATGCTTTCTCTCCAGATTTGATGAAAGCTTCAACATCAAGATCACTATGAGGGATATAGGTCATGCCCTGATCAATCATGAACTGACGGTCTGCCTCAGCATTCTGAAGAAGGATGTTGGATGCGTCCAACCCAGCATTGTTACATTCCTCAATCAAGATTGCTTGATAGTCTGCAGGCAACTTGTTGAACCAAGCAGAACTAACAACCATGACATTGAGCTGGAAGATGTGCTGAGTTTCGACAATATAGTCAGCCACTTCGTATACTTTCAGTTGCTTTGCAGCGGCATAAGGAAGTTCACAACCATCTACAACCTTGGTCTGGATTCCGTTGTACAATTCACCATAAGCGAGTGCGACAGCCTTGCTTCCTAAAGAATTAACAGTAGCCAACCATGCTGGTGCATTAGCTGTACGAATCAAACTGTTACGAAGTTCTGAAGGGCTCTTTCCTGGCTTATTGGTGAATACGTTTCTAAATCCCTGAACCCAAGCATAGGAAACAACTTTAATCTGATGTTTTTCCTCAAGTTCATCTACCCAACCCTTGATTACTTTGGAATCAAGAAGTTGCTCGACATCATCAATGCCAGAGAGGAAGAACGGCATGTACAGAATTCCCCATTCCTTTACATAGTTACCAAGGCGAGCGGGGTCAGTCTGCCAACCAACATTTGAGCCAAGTCTAATCTGTTCCAGAACATCCTCTTCTACACCAAGCTGAGCGCTGGGGTAGACTTCAATCTTGAGTTTTCCGTTAGTTCTTTCAGAGACAGCTTTTGCCCATTCGAGATACTGTTTGTGAAAAGTATCTTCCGGTGTCAATACGTGGCCAAATCTTAGCAAATATTCTTGGTCACCTTTTTGCTCTGCTGCACCCTGTGCCATGATAGGCATGAGTAATGCAACCAACATAATTCCAATCAGCAATCGTTTCTTCATAATGATTCCTCCACTTGTATTTACTGAACCTTTAAAAGGTTCGTTGCGACAAATTTCTAGTTATAGGTGGTCAGAGCCGAGACATAGTTATCTGCAAGCGCTTTACACGTATCATTAAGGTGAGCATCCATTAGCGCTTCACAACGAGGCGCGTCCTTCTTTTCCAGAGCATCCAATATTTCAAGGTGAGCTATTCTCGAATGCTCCTCTATTGTTGGTTGATGCTTTGTAAGATTTCGAGTCAGTTTCATTAATGCAGATAGTTTTGAAGAGAATTCCTTTAGATACCTATTGTCAGCGAGCTCGATGAGAAGTCCATGAACTTGGTCACCTAAATCAGTTGCTTTTAAACCACCATCTTGTCTGATATCTAGGTCTAGAAGTTTGTTTCGAAGATCTTCAATTCGTTTGGGGATATCCTTTCGGTTGGAGTAGCATGCAAAACGAGCACATGACCCTTCAATGGAGCGACGAGCATTAAAGATTTCAACAACATCTTGAAATGAGAATTCTCGGATTTGGTAACCTCTATTACTCTGTACTTCAAGCAATCCAAGCATCACCAATCTATTCATTATTTCTCTGATTGGGGTCCTTGAGATTCCATAGGTTTGCACCAGATCACGTTCAACCAGCCATGTGCCTGGTAAGAACTCTTCATTTAATATGCGGCGTTGAATATCTTCAAAGACTTCTTCCTTATTCATCAGCAATCCACCTTCTGTATCCCATTGGTATACCACAAGAATACCATGAATAATTATGTTGTCAATCAATTTTTACTCTTTTTAACACGTGTTAGATGACAGGTGTTTCTGTCTCATAACAGATCCAGTAAGGTTCATAAATAAGTTGTTGCAATTTGTTGCAGTCGTGCTATGATTAGGATTGAACATTAGTTCTGTATTAGTAAGGAAGGAATGATTATGGATAGTAAATTAATTGTCATTGCCATCGGGGGAAACTCCCTGATCGAAGACCCCAAGCATGTTACCGTTTCTGCCCAGTATGAGGCAGCACGAAAAACTGCAGCTCATATTGCAAAATTGGTTAAGGCAGGCCACCGTGTGGTCATAGCACACGGAAATGGACCACAGGTAGGCTATATCCTGCTTCGTGCAGAGTTCTCACGCTCCATCTTGCACACTGTTCCCCTGGATAGCTGTGTAGCGGATACTCAGGGAGCAATCGGGTATCAATTACAGATGGCATTGAAAAATGAGTTCAATCGTATTCAACTCAATCCTCAGGTCGCCACTGTAGTTACCCAGGTAGAGGTAGCTGATGACGATCCGTCCTTCCAGAAACCGACAAAGCCGATTGGTTCCTTCATGAGTAAGGAAGATGCACAATACCATATGGATAAGGATGGATGGGTCTGCACAGAAGATGCTGGTCGTGGGTATAGACGTGTTGTGGCAAGCCCCAAGCCTAAAGCCATCGTGGAAATTGATACGATAAGAACCATGCTTGAGAACCGCATCATAGTCATCGCCGGCGGTGGTGGGGGTATCCCTGTTGTTCGCGATGAAGAGGGATATCTTACTGGACGTGAGGCAGTCATCGACAAGGATTTGGCAGCAGCCCTGATGGCCAAGGAACTGAAGGCAGATCTGTTTGTCATCTCTACTGCTGTTGAGAAGGTATGCTTGAATTATGGAAAACCTGACCAGAAGACACTCGATACCATTTCTGTAGAGGAAGCAGAGCAGTACATCAATGAAGGCCATTTTGCTCCCGGAAGTATGCTTCCAAAGGTGCAGGCAATTGTTGACTTTGTACGTTCCACCGGTAACGAGGGGCTTATCACAGACCCTGAGCATCTCTATGGATCGCTCTATGAGGGTAAGGGAACCAAGATTGTCAGGTAAAAAGCCCTATTTCAAGGATCGCCGCAGTGCTGTAATCAGCATTGCGGTTGTTGTGTTTCTTTTGGTCCTCGCAGTATTGGGAATTGACAGCAACAATGTCAGGCGATTGGGAGGATACCAGAGACAAGCCTCCCTTTCGAGAGAGACGGTGGAAACGCAAATTTCTGAGCGTTTCAGGTATGCGGCAACACTTGCTTCACTGCTTGAGGACCAAAATACCCTGCAACAAGTAGTATCTGCCTATGAGACAGCTGATACCGTTGAGAAACAGAGTGAGCTGTACCGTGAACTGGAGGACGTGCTGGCAGTATTGCAGAAGGAACTCTATGCCCATCCCTCATACAATCTGTATGGACCCTATTTTGAAAAAATGTATGAGATAGAAAGGCAATTAGTTGATTCAATTGCAGAATATAATCTGCATGCAGATTACTTCAACAGGCAGATCAAGGCATTCCCTGCCAATCTGGTCGCGAAGAGAAACAATCTTAAGGAACTACCTTTCTATACGGTTTCCTCTGCCCTGAAAAGTCGACCCTGAGTAGAAAATCGGTAGCAACAGGAGAATGATTCTCAGATTATCCTGCACAAAGAGCTCAGGAAAGATGAGTCTTCCAAGCAAAAGAATAACCATAGCCAAGACCGAGAAGGATAATACCTTTGAGGTCCTTTTTTTTTGGAAAAGCTGGGTGAAAGCAGGTATGAAAAGCAGTGGATTGACAAAGATGATGTTCAGGTTGTTGTAGGTCATGTCCATATCAGAGAAACTCATCATAAATAACAGCAGTGAACCCAATACTGCCATAAGTAACAGGAAAAGGCTCAAGAGCAATCCCTTGATCCTGGGATGCTTTCTTCCAATTGCCAAGAGGAACACCCCAACAGCAAGCCCGCTGAGTCCATATGCCCAGTCATAGGTAACTGGTTCTTCCGGTACTGTGAATCTCACTCCAAGCTCTTTCGTTTCCTGTAGGATATCCTCAGATTTGGCAAGCTTCGTCCCATCGCTGTAAGTGAAGTCAAGTACCGACTGATGGAGTGCCTCGGGGAGATACATCTCATCGTAGCGATTCAATCTCTCATCTATATTCTTACCTTGCAAGAAATCGAGGCCCCAGAAGATCAAAGGGCTATGAATCATATTCTGCATTGCTGAATTTCTCAGCGTGGTTCCTGCTGATTCACTCTCTGCCCACCTCTGGAAATCTCCCCCGGTTGCTGCATTGATGATATCACGGATACGAGTGGAACAGTTATCATCATAAAAATGGTACAGATAGGTTGAATACTCACTCTGGATGTTTTTCTGCAAGAAAGAGATAAGGGCAAACTTTGCCTCCTTTGGGAAGGAGAGTTCAATCAGTTTGACATCACGAATTTCATCAATTGCGTCCTGAATTCTCCAGGTAGCCTCGCTCGCCACAACGTAGTAGTACATTCTCCCCATCGCAAAGTTAAGGTAGAAGTGTGGTTGGTTAGGATCAAAGATGCCCCAATCATACATGACCTTTCCCCCTGAAGGCTGGGATATGACCAACGCACTATGTCCGAACCATGCGTACAAGGGGTCCCCGGGGCCAATGGTGAGTAAGTGTATCTTTGTCTGGTCAATCCACGCTTCCTGGTTTGGAGCAAGTTTTTCTGAAAAATCGACAACAGACAACTCTTTGACGCTGTCAAAGGGTTGCTCGATTTCTCGTGGGTGAATGCTCAGAGCAATGATCGGAGAGAGCAGCACCAAGAGCATGAGGATGAGGATGATTCGTTTCACTCGACAAATATAGCACAGAGTGACCGCTCTTCCAACCAGTTGATTTTTTACCCTGTTCAATCTACTCTTGCCGATGGAGGGTCCATGGAGCGTAACGTATCGTCTTTGGCCATCGTACTACATAGTCAACGGTACGGCCAGCTTAACAGGCGGCTGAAGTTGCTCACGGTGGACTTTGGCATTATTGATGTGTTGAGTTATGGAGCCCAGAAATCTCTCAAGTCGGTCAAGGCCGAAGTATTTACTGATGGGCAGTTCTTTTTGTACTACAATCCAGTCAAGAAGGATTATACACTCAAGGATGTTACGGTGCTTGCTACCCATGATGAACTCAGGGAGTCCTTGCATCCGACCTATGCTGCCTTGTTTTTCTGTGAATTAATCCTAAGGGTGCATGGCGGGGAAAGCACCGATGAATATCGATTGCTCTCCCAGGCATTGGACCATCTGAGCTGCATGCCGGAGAAGACCGATTTGGTCATTATCCAGTTCGTACATCAACTGAGTGACTTAGTTGGTTTACGTACGGATTATTCTCGATGCCCACTCTGTGACCGGCCCTATGGGAAGGACGAGATGGTGAGCTTTTCCACAAATTTGCTTGCCCACTGCTGTGAAGCATGTGCCAGTCTCGATGCAGATCTCTTGCTCCCTCCTGGAGCCCGCAGGTATCTTGAGGTGACGTCCTCAATGAGCTTCGAAGAGAGCTTGCAGGTTCCTCTCAGCGATGCTGCCACGCTGAGGATCAAGCGTTACCTGCTTCGATATGCACAGATGATCGGCCAACGGATGCTCAAAACACTCTCTTCTCCCATTTTATGGGAGGCGACGAGTCTATAAATGTGTATACTTATGTGAAAGGTTGTTATATATGGTTTGGAAAAAATCTCCCGTTTCGTCCCAGGATATCCGTCGTCTGCATGAACAGTACGGCTTGGATGTCATCAGTTCCTCAATACTTGCAAGAAGAGGCTTAACCAGTCGAGAGCAGATCAAATTTTACTTGGAGAGTGAACTCTCTTATCTTCATAACCCATTTCTCTTCGATGATATGGAAGAGGTTGTGGATCGTATCAATCAAGCAGTCACAGAGGGTGAGAAGGTTTGTGTGTTCGGAGACCGTGATGTAGATGGAATTACGAGTACTGCCTTGTTGGTACAGGAACTGCGATCCTTGTCACTGGAAGTCAGCTATAAACTTCCTGATGGGGATGAGCCGTATGGGCTCACCATGGAGGGCGTTGACCTGGTTTCGGCCCAGAATGTAACCCTGATCATCACGGTTGACTGTGGAATCTCAAACTTTGATGAGATTGCTTATGCACACAGTCTTGGCATTGATACGATTGTCCTTGATCACCACATAAGTGGAGATAGCTTACCACCAGCCCTTGCCATCATTGACCCAAAGGTCCCCGGTTGTGGGTACCCCTTCGAACATCTTGCCGGATGCGGAGTTGTGGCCAAGGTAATTTGGGCACTGAGATTCAGTAAAACAGATTTCTATCGGGAGGAGTGCATCCTGCTGCATGCACAACCTGGTCATGATACGGTTATCATCCAGGCTATGAGGATTGAAAACCTTTTGGTTGTTGATCGTGTCATCGAGGAAATTAATCCAGGTCTTATCGATGTAAGCAAGAGCAAAGCACTGGAGTTTCTCTCTGCAGGGCTTCCCATATTGGTGGTTGACGCAGCTGCTGAGCTTGCCCAGTTGCGGCAAGCCTTCGGCAAGAAGATCGATATTCATCTTGTCGATATGCGCAGTGAAATGGAAGCGGTTCTTCCCGTGGTGAAGGGAAAGGGCCTCTTTGCCCTATCCAATATCAGTAGGGCAGTACGCTATTCCCTCCATGGTAAGGATGAGCTACAGGTCTTGTATACCTTGTTCATTGCCTATTGCATGAAGCGGTATCCTTCCCTCGATGCTGAATATGAATCAGTGCTCGACCTGGTTGCCATTGGCACGGTTGCAGATTTGATGCCAATGGAGAATGAGAACCGAATCCTGGTAAAACGCGGGCTTAAGGTGCTTGCACAAGGGCGGAGGCAGAATCTGCTTCCACTATTTTCCATGCAGAACCTGATGGGAAAACAGCTCTCAACCAGTGATATCTCCTGGCAGATCAGTCCAGTTATCAATGCCTCCGGGCGTATGGGGAAACCGACTGTTGCCTTGGAAATGTTGCTCGCAGGGGACCTGTATGAGGCAGAGTCCTTGGCAGGGGAGTTGATCAAGCTGAATAAAGAGCGGCAAAAACTTGGGGAAGATGCATGGGACCGGATGAAGGAAAGTGCCCAAGAGAGCTTTGAAAAATCGGGAAGTAAGCTTGTTGTTGTAGAGGATAGCACGCTCTCTCGGGGAATTACCGGTCTGATGGCAAGCCGATTGCTGAGACAGTACAACGCTCCTGCCATTGTCCTGGCGACTGTGGACGAGAGCAGGGTCTCTGCTTCTATGAGAAGTCCTGAGAACTTTGATGCAAGGGAGTTCCTCTCTCGTTTCAGTGATCTCTTCCTAGATTTCGGTGGGCATACTTGTGCCGGTGGGTTTTCAATGGATGTTGGGCACCTTGCTGAATTCAAGAAGCGTGTCTCTGATGAGATAGATACGATGGATTGCATGATTGATGATGCGGAGGATGAGCTGGTCATCGATGTAACGCTTCCCGATACCTATATGACCCCTGGTATCATCAAGGTTGTGGAGTTTTTTGAGCCCTACGGGGAAAAGAATCCTCCACTGGTGCTGATGATGGAAGGGGCCCAGATTGAAGATATCCAGTTCATGAACAACAAAGGGGGTAGTGTCCAACATGTCAAGTTGACCCTTGCCTTCGGCCAGTATAAGTGGCCGGCGTTGTTCTGGCGTGCGGGAGATCGTGTGGGTGCGGATTTTGATAAGGGGGATCGAGTCAATGTGGCGTTTCGATTGGGAAGGAACTACTTCCGCAACCAGGAAAGCTTACAACTGACCATCATGGACCTGAAGAGAGCAGAATAATCTCTTGGGTGTACTTGACATGTAGTGAGATTTTATTGCAATCTACTACTCGTCAAGTTGAACCCAGTAATAGGGAAGGGGGGTGATTTTATATATGGCATTTGTAAAAGTAGATGACAATGAACCTCTTGAAAAGTCTATCAAGCGTTTTAAGCGCATGGTTGAGAAAGAGGGGATTATCCGCGAATGGAAAAAGCGGGAGTACTTTGAGAAGCCCTCCACCATCCTTAACAGGAAGAAAAAAGCGCTTGCACGCAAGCAGATGAAGAAGGTGCGGAAACTGCACGGCTCAAAGAACTACTAAAACAACAAACCGTCGGCTTAGCCGGCGGTTTTCCTATAGTATTCCTTTCATAAAAGAAACGCTGTATCAATTATATGATTCCCTTAATTCTTCCTATTCGGAAAGATTTAAAGGGAATTTTTCTTTATCCGTCAAAAAATGTAAAATAAATTAGACAAAAAGGTGTTTTCTAGTGTACAATTCCCTCTGTAGAAGGTCACAGGGAGACGCAACCCTGAAAAACACGCTATTAAATAGAGAGGAACGTACAACTATGCTAATTCTCATTTCTGACGCCTTTGATGATGTGCTGGCAGGAAAACTGACCGCCTTCGGAGAGGTCACCACAGACAAGAGTCGCCTTGGTGAGGCGAATGTTGTTCTGGTACGAAGCAAGACAAAATGTACCAAGGACTATATCGATCAGGCACCTAACCTGAAGGTAATCATCCGCGGAGGTGTTGGTATCGACAACATCGACAAGGCATATGCAGAGAGTAAAGGCATTGTGGTTCGCAATACCCCTAAATCATCAGCAATAGCAGTAGCTGAGCTGGCTTTCGCTCTGATGCTTAGTACGCCGTGTAACCTGATTACCTACCACAATGGAATGAAGAGTGGACAGTGGCTCAAGAACATGAAGAGAAGTGAACTCTACGGGAAAACGCTCTGCCTCTTTGGTATTGGGAATATCGCTCGCAAAGTTGCTGAGCGTGCAAAAGCCTTCGGCATGAACGTAGTAGCGTACGATAAATATGTGAAGACCAGTGATGCTGCCGATATGAAGGAGACTCCTGAAGAAGCGGTAAAGGATGCTGACTATATTTCCTTGCACCTTCCCCTTACTGATGAGACCCAGTGCATGGTCAGCCGAAAGCTGATTGCACATTGTTCCAAGAAACCGGTCATCATCAATACTGGTCGTGCCGGCTGTGTCCAGGAAGATGAAATGGTATCGATGCTTGAAGATGGATCGGTCAGTTGGTACTGCACTGATGTCTGGCCAACAGATCCTCCTTCCGAGGATTATCCCATTCTCAAGGCAGAACGCGTGACGATCACCCCGCATGTTGGGGCAAATAGTGTGGAGAATCTTGCACGTATCGGCGATGAAGCCTATGAAATTCTGGAAGGTTTGAAGAAGGAAGGAGTAATTTGATGGAACGGAAGAAAAATTATTTTGCAGGTCCCTCGGTAATGCCGGTAGAGGTACTGGAGAAACTCAAGGAAGATATGGTCGACTTCAAGGGACAAGGATTGTCCATGATCGAGGCTAGTCACCGCGGCGGTATGTTTGAAGAGATGTATGACCAATGTCTCGGTCTCTTCAGGGAGCTGCTGGGTATCAGTGATGAGTATGATGTCTATTTCCTTGGTGGTGGAGCAACCTTGCAGTTCACGATGATCCCCATGAACTTCTTGCGTCCTGGTACTGTTGCCGATTACATCCGAAGCGGCACCTGGTCCAATAAGGCTGCAGATGATGCTGAGAAACTGGGTAAGGTCAACTATTACTATGATGGAAAGGCGGACAACTATTCCAGTCTTCCCGATCCCAAGACCGTTAAGCCAAGCAAGGATTCCAGTTATTTCTATCTCTGTTCGAATGAAACAATCGGGGGCATTGAGTGGCAGGACTTCCCGGATACTGGCTCTGTTCCCTTGATCGGTGACATGTCCAGCGATATTTTCAGCCGTCCCATACCCGTGGATAAGTTCTCCATGATCTATGGTGGGGTACAGAAGAATCTTGGTCCTGCAGGTGCAACCTTTGTAATCATGAGGAAGTCCCTGCTTGAGAAACAAAACTCCAATCTTACTGCATATATGGATTACAAGCTGCATAGCAAGAATAAGGGGTTGTACAATACTCCTCCAGTGTTCTCCATCTGGGCAGTGAAGCTGGTTCTTGAGTGGATCAAGGCAAATGGCGGAACTGAAGGTATGTTGAAGCGTGCCCAGGAAAAGAGCAGTATCATCTATGATACCATTGATAACTCCTCCTTCTTCCGAAGCCCTGTTGATGCTGCATATCGTTCCAGGATGAATATTGTATTCCGCCTTCCCAGTGAAGAACTGGAAGCAAAGTTCATTGAGGAGTCAAAGAAGGCAGACATGCTTGGTCTCAAGGGACACCGTTCAGTTGGTGGGCTGAGGGCAAGTATTTACAATGCACTTCCTGTTGAAGATGTTGAGGCACTTGCTCAGTTCATGAAGGAATTCGAAAGGAAAAACGGGTGATAGCATGAAAGTGAAAATGGATGAAACGAACAAAGCGATAATCCGACAGTTGCGTGATGGCAGAAAGCCTTTCAGTGCTATTGCTGAAGAGCTGAGCATCACGGAGAATACCGTCCGCGCCCGCGTCAATAAGCTGATTGAGGAGGGTGTGCTGGAAATTTCCGGACTGGTAAATCCGGAAGTAATACCTGGGTTGCAGGTGGTCATGATGGGGGTGAAGCTAAAAACCCTGGACTTGGAGAGGAAAGCCAAAGAATTTTCCAGCCTCCGAGGAATCATCTCTGCTTCAGTTGTTACTGGTCGCTATGATCTGATCGTCCATTTGGTTCTGAGTGAAGAAGAGGGGTTGAGTCTCCTTGATTTCTTCAAGACAGAACTTGATAAGATTTCCGAGATTTCTGAAGTAGAAACCTTTGTGGTTTATCAATCACATAATCTGAGGATTCCGTATATCCTCTAGTTCCTGTATTGTATAACACGTTTAGGGTGCCTGAAAAGGCACCCTGCATTATGTCTGGCACCTTTCTGTGGTTGTTGATAAAAGCAGTTGCAGGTTGTAGAGAAACCCTTTCTTTCATGGTATACTACCTCATGCTGTGTCAATGACACGAATGATACTTACCAGTTGAGGAGAGAAACAGTATGGCAGATCTGTCTACATCATATCTTGGATTACAATTAAAAAACCCCTTGATCGCAGGGAGTAGTCCCCTTACGGCATCATTGGATAACCTGAAACGTTGTGAAGATGCTGGATTATCTGCTGTGGTACTTAAATCCATATTTGAAGAACAGATTGAATTGGACAGTGAGTCAGCTGTGGATGAGTCAAATGCATACCTCACGCATGCTGATGCCTATGGATTCATGAAACATGCGAGCATGGAACAACAAATCGATGCATACCTGACCTTGCTCGAGGATGCGAAACAAGCGTTGGATATTCCCATTATTGCCAGTATTAACTGCAAGCAGAATGGTAGCTGGATTGAGTATGCAAAACGCTTTGTAGCCTGTGGTGCTGATGCAATTGAATTGAACCACTACGTGGTGGCTGCAGATGTTGAGGTGGAAGGCTCTACGCTTGAGAAAGAGTATCTCTCCCTCGTGAAGAGTGCCAGAAAACAGCTCAAGCTTCCCATCAGCCTGAAAATGGGACCAGCGTTCTCTTCCTTGGCAAATATGCTCAGGCGATTTGACGAACTCTCCATTGATGGAGTGGTTCTGTTCAATCGTTTCTATAGCCCGGATATTGATATTTACAAGCTTGCTTTGGTTCCTGCGCAGATGATAAGCAGCAAGGATGAGTATGCCTTGAGTCTCCGTTGGACTGCACTGATGAGTGAGGAAGTCCGTTATGATATCTGTGCTGCTACCGGTATCCACAGTGGAAGCACTGTGGTAAAGCAGTTGCTTGCCGGAGCAAAGGCCGTCCAGTTGTGCTCCGTATTGCTAAAGCAAGGAATCTCTTCTGTTGCAAAGATCGAGAAAGAGCTCTCCGACTGGATGGATTCACACGCATACTCCAGTATCTCTGACTTCAATGGTAAGTTGGCCCAGGAACGGATGGCTGACCCAGCTAAATGGGAACGAGTCCAGTACATGAAGTCAATTCTGGAAGCTCAAAAGGGTTGAACCATGAATATAGAACAATATAAAGACATAGCCCCCTATAGGGGGCCGGATGTTCAGGATGCAATTACACGTGTTTTAAAGGATAAGGATGCTTTACTGAGGATTTTCTCCTCGCTCGGGCCTGTTGAAACAGAAGCCGATCGGCAACAGGTGGAAGCCTACGCCAAATATATCGTTTCTCAACTGGAGACAGTGACGAGCTATGATGAGTTCCAGGAGCGTATAACCGCTGGGGTATTCCTGCCAGCCATCATCGAAAAGAGCGTCGATACGTTCACCTTTGATGGACTGCAACAGATTGAGAAAGATAAAGCATACCTGTTCATGAGTAATCACCGGGATATCGTACTCGATTGTGCCCTGATTGATCTCGCCCTCCACAAGGGAGGGAAGATGTTCTGTGAGATGGCAATCGGGGATAATCTACTGACCAACCAGTTTATAACCGATCTGTTCAAACTCAATGGTGGGGTGACCGTCAAACGTACGCTTCCCATGAGAGAGAAGTATCTGGAATCAATTAGACTGAGTGCATATTTTGTTGAGTTGATCACCGAAGAGAATAAATCCATTTGGGTCGCCCAGAAGAGTGGGCGAGCAAAGGACGGCATAGATGTGACCACACCTGCGATCATTAAAATGCTTCATCTCTCCCAAAAGAAAAAGGGGGTGACCTTCTCCCACGTGGTGAACAGCTGTCGCATCGTTCCTGTCGCAGTAAGCTATGAGTATGATCCCTGCGATTTGATTAAGGCGGGGGAAGAAGTAACACGTCTTGCGAAGGGCGAGCAAGCAAAGAAGCGCTACGAGGACCTAATTTCCATCTCCCGCGGCATGAAAGGGAACAAGGGGAATATCCATATTGCCTTCGGTACTCCTTTGGAAGGAGAGTGGGAGAATTCTGACCAGGTAGCCCAAGAGGTTGACCGGCAGATTCATACCCTCTATAAGCTCTGGCCTACCAATCTGTTTGCCTATGACTACCTGCATAATAGCACACAGTTCCAGGACTCCTATCGGGATTTTGACAGCGAAGCTTTTCTCTACCGCTTCAAGGGTGCTCGTGAGGAGGTACGGCAATTTGCGCTCAACACCTATGCGAATCCGGTTGCATCATACTTGGCTGCACAAGAGAAGTAGGGTTTTCCTGCTGCTTCTTCTCTGTATCCTTCTTCTTGCTTCCTGCAGGAAGGAGGAGATTGTTGTAGTCAACCTGGAACATGAGAGGTCCCTTGTATTCGATCTTGCAACAGGCATAGGGAGTGAACACTTGTCTCTCTCTTTCGATCTTCTGGGAGAGGAGAGGCCAGTGCAGGTACGTCTCTCCTCATCAAACGATGTCTCTAGCTGGATTGTCGATACCAGTGGGGACAGGACCTCCCCAGATACTGCCCAGTACCGGGTGGGTCCTCTTTCCATGGGGCAAGGTATACCATTCTCTCCTGGAGTTTATAAGCTCACCATCATCAATGAGGATGGAATCATACGAAGCGAACAAATTGAGCTTTCTACTTCACTGATGGAAAATATTCCAGAGGAAATACCGCACTATGATGAAGCATCAAATACGTTGTCCTCGATTCCTGTTCCCAGTCAGATCCATCGGTATGATGGGGCAGGTAGGTTTCTTTCAACACTTTCCCTGGACGAGGATTCCTATGCCATGACCAACGAGGATTTCTCTTTGGCAATCATCACCGACAACATAACCTACCTTGTACAACGTTAGGTACGCTGTACAGCCTTCATCAACTCATCCTTGTGGAGTCTGATGACAAAGGTTCTTCCATGCGGACAGGTCGGCTCCGCAAGAGCGAACACCTTCTCAAGCAGAGAGATGGCCATCATCCGGTCGATTGAGTCTCCGGCTTTGATTGCAGCATGGCATGCAACAATTGCATACAGCCCTTTCTCGACCTCTTCACTTTCGCCACTCATCCTCTGGATGAAAGAGACCAACTTTTTTTCTACCGAACGGTATATTGCTGGGATCGCATGGATTTCCCAGAGGAGGTCATCACTGCGAACCAGCTTAATACCTAAATTCAGGTATACATCAAGATTTCCCTGCAAGTAGGTGTCAACGTCACGTTCAACCTCAAAAGAGAGCGGAATCATCAGGGACTGTACTTCTTTCTTTGCCCGTACCTCATCATAGAGAATCCTCTCATGTGCTGCATGCTGGTCTACAAGGTAAAGATCATTCTCCTTCTCTGCAACCAGAAAGAGATTGAAAGCCTGCCCGAGGTAGATGAATTTCTTCTGTTCAGCCTGTAAATCCCAGATATTCTCAGTCTCGGTAGCGCGGGTTGCCTGCATTCCATCTGATTGAAGAATCTCTTTTGCTTTCTGGAACCACTCAGGGTCGATGGGCTTTCTTGCATCTCCCTGGTATCTGCTGCTTCTCTCATGGCTAGATGCATCCAGAGACCTCTGGTGCGTATAGGTTGCCTTGGGGGTAAGCAGGGGAGTCTGTTCGTCCTGTATCTCTTTTGCAACAATCCGTGGAATGGTGCGACGGACCTGGCTGGAGATCATTCCCACTACCTGATGATGGATCTCAGCTTTGTTTCTGAGCTTCGCCTCACGCTTGGTAGGATGGATATTGAAATCAACCAACGTAGGGTCGACATCAATGAAAAGATAACAGTAAGGAAAGGCGCCGCCATGCAACATCTCCCCGTATCCATAGGTAACGGCCTGAACAAGGGCAAACTCCTCAACAGGTCTATTGTTCACAAAGATCTTGATGTGGGATCGGTCACTTCTATAGAGAGCTGGAGAAGAGCAGACTGCATAGAGGTTGAAGCGACCTGCGCTGTCATAAAGCTCAATCATTTCAGAGGGAACGATATTCTGGCTGATAGCCAGGACATCCAGCACACGTTGTTTCTTGGTTGTGGCAGGAAGATCCACCCTAACCTTTCCATCAGTAATGAAACGAAAAGATCGTTCTGGGAAGGCGAGTGCTTTTTCCTGTAGGACATAGCGGCACATGGTTGCTTCCGTTGAAGGTCTTTTCAGGAACTGACGTCTGGCAGGAAGTTCCTTGAACAATCCCTCCACACTTACCGTTGTTCCTTCTCTGGGGCCACCTGGTTGGACCTCACCTTTTATTCCATTATCTACGGTAATCTGATATGCATCCTGCCCTTGGTAACTGCTTGCAATGGTGACGGTGGATACTGCGGCAATGCTGTATAATGCTTCTCCGCGGAAGCCCATGCTCTTGATATGGTAGAGATCCTCAAGATCATGAACCTTGCTGGTGGCGTGGCTTTCACAGAGCAGAGGAAGGTCCTCCCTTGCTATTCCCTCTCCATCATCGATCAACTTGATTGACTCAAGGCCACCATCGGTTACACTGGCTACCAGTTGCTTGGCACCTGCATCCAGTGCATTGTCAAGCAATTCACGGATGACTGAGGCTGGCCTATCAATAACCTCGCCTGCAGCAATACGCTGTGCTACAAGCGGATCGAGCTTTTGTATTCTCATAGCATGACTCTATCATAGAAGGGATAAAAGGGCAAAACCTCTCTCTAGAACTGTTTGTCAAGATTTAGTAAGACTTGAACACTAACCACTGGATTGGTGTAGCTTGTTACCTGGGCAGGGTATTGAGCTTTCAGTTGAAGCGTGAATGGATCGAAGGCATACTGAAGAGAGAGAAAACTTGCGCTGTAAGGTCCCTTGAGCAGGGAGAGAGCGGTCTCATTTCCTGCAATAACCTGAGAAAGGTTACTTATGATACCCAGCTGTGCTAAACCAAGGCCGAATTGAAGCCGTTCTTTGGAATAGGAAAGTGAGAACTGACTATAGTCTGCTTGATGGGCTGAGGAAACAGGAGAAGTAAGATAAGCGAAGGTAGCACCGGAGCTGAATGGAAGGTTGAACAGCAGTCTGGCTTGCCATATCTTCCCCTGTATTCGTACATCACCCAATACCTCCACTGCTGCCGAATACTTCGTGTTGAGGAATGAAGCAAACTCATTGGCGATGAGGGGGTGGTTCTCACCTTTGGTGAGCGAGACCAGTATCTTTGAGAAGAACTGATCCTTCTTCAGCGAGAATCCTGTTCCGACAAGATAATTGGGGAATATGGTACCTACAGAGGTGTCTATGAAGGAGTCAGTATCCAAGGTAGGGTAGGCAGGCAGGTATCCACTTGCATGCAAGAGGAACTTGAATTCAGTCGTTCTTGAGTCAAGCACGGGGAACCCAAGGGCAAGGAATGGATAGGTATCGATACTCCAGGAAGGATTCTTATCAATTACAGCAAGGCCACCAAGTGCGACGGACATGCGATACCCACTTTTTGGTGTGAACCGGAGCAAGGATGAACCAAACTGACGGTCATTATCGGAAATTGAACCAAGGTAGAGATCGTCGAATGTGGTTACGAGGGTAACTGGCCCTACGGTAAGTTGGTTCAATACCGCCAAATTCTGGTCAGAAATCAGAGATGGTGCAAACATACTGGTTAATTCCGTGGTAATCGGGAATTTTCGATCCAGTGTCAAGTAGAAAGCACTGCTGCTGTAACCGATCCTCAACTTGTCAATGAATGAGAATGCATAGGCTGCCATTTCTAGGCGTGAAGTGGGAACAGGATATGCCGTATTGGTGTATGAGGAGAAATCTTCAGTCTCGAGAAAACCCTGCAACCTGATGCTGAACAGTCCTTTCCCGAAGTAGGGCTTGAGGAAGAGTTGATGGTGCAAGGAATCTGCGTCGCTTCCATCAAAGGTAAAGCGATAACCGAACTCCAACCCGAATGATCCCGTTATTCTGGCTTCTTCTGCAGAAAAGGCCAAGGTTGGCCGGGTGGTCTCTGATGGGGACGCTAGGGCAATTTCCTCTTCGCCGCTTTCTGCAGCCTCTTCCAAGGCTGTTTCCAATACTTCCTCCTCCTTATCAGGTACAGGAATAGTTTCCGTAACGACCTCTTCAATGTCCTCGACTGCCTCAATATCAACCAATTCCTCTACAGGTGGTGTCTCAATGGTGACAGGCTCCTCATCTGTGATCTCAGTGACTATAACTATTTCCTCTGCTTCCACCGTCGATTGGAGAGAGGAAGGGGAGGATGGGACCTGGGCGGATTGGGAAACGCTTGAAATGGTGGGAATCTCTGGTGCCATAGGGCGGATGGTGATCTTAATCCTGTCCTTGGGCGGGGCAAGAATAATATTGCTGAACTGGCTTACACGCTCTGGTATCTTGACCGGTTCCACTTCAACCTGGAGGCTTTGCAAACGCTGGGGAATGAATTCTGAAGTTTCAGAAACAACAATACTGGAAGGCTTTTCAGCCAAAGCCGTGATCGACACCCCTTCCACGGGTGGAGGGGTGAGAGCGATTTTCTCCACGTTGGCCTTAGGGGCACGTGGGGTGGTGGGGGCAGTGGTCTTGTCGCTGAGCTCCTGTATGATCTGTTTTGCCAACATCATGTCAGGATAGGTTGCATAGGTAAGATAGTACCCTGCCTCGATAAACTTCAGGCGAGCCATTCGCTCCTGCATAAACAGCTTCTCAAATGTCCTGACTTCCCGTTTTGCACCAGTAATGGAATTATAGGACTCCACCCTGCCGGTGAAGGTCGTGACACTCTCTTCTTCCTCTGTGGTGATAACCAACATCTCCCCATCCCCATGCAGGACGAAACGGGAAACAGGTGTAGTGACCGTGAGAAATCCATCTCCCATATCATAGGTATTGAACGTAGCTTTTCCACTGACCAGATAGAGGTCGGGATTGTTGCCAACCAGATCACCGGTAACCAACAGGGAATCCTCGAACACATTGATGGTGCCGCGGGGAGTTACGAGTAGGATTGGTGTATCTGGATTGTGGATGATCCAACCTTCTGCAATGTTCTGTGCCTGTTCACTAGTTGCTTCGAGTCGGTTTCCCTGACTGTCATAAACGTGTAGAGCGGCAATATCCCCATCACCGATGAATACCTCATCATCTGCAAAAAGGGTAGTACCGCTTGTAAGAATCAGAACAAGAAAAACAATATATATCACCAATCGTTTCATAGAAACTCCCATCATGACATTACAGGATTGATATCTTCACAAGCGTGTCCAGCGAATACGTCGGTTCAGCATTTTCATCAAAGTGAGCACGTAGTCCAATATCAAATGAATAAGGCTTTACCTTAATGACTGTTGTCGAGGAAAGCACCACATTGCGCAGCGTTTTCAAGCCCTCAAAGAAACCCTCTCCTGTACTGGTAGGATAAAGCTTTTCATATTGCAAGTCCAGTGAAAGGATATACATAAAGGGTTTATCGATCCTTGCATTGGCAATAAAACTATAGTCATGGAAGTCTTTTTCTGTGAAATTGCTCTCCATGTGTGCACTCAGGTAGAGTCCCTGGCGGGTGAAATTCAATCCCAGTGTCCCATCGAAATGGAGTGTACCAAGCTCAAGTCGGAGTTTTTCGGTCTCGTCACTCTTTCTTGTCTCGAAATCTGAGGAGTAGTAGTTGGTGTAGTAGCTCCCGAATGTAGGAATGGTCAAACTGGTATTGAAGACAAAGAAGCTTCTCGTATGTCCCCACAGCCCGTATCGAAGTGCTGAGCCAAACTGTTTGTTCTGTACGTCGGGAAGCTGAAGCACGACATCGGTAAATACATGAAGATTCAGGAAATCGCGTTCATATACTGGGAGAGAAAAATCAAGGGAAATCATCTCCCTACCAAAAGGTTCATCGTCCTCTCCCTGTCTTGGACTGCTTGCGTGAGAGAGCCCTACCTCAAGATCTGAGAACAAGGAGAGCTGAGGATACTCATGCAATGGACGAGCATAAATCCTCCATGCGCGCAATGTGGGTTCATAGATATCATTGGTAACGAATTCAAAACCAGCATTAGGTATACCCAGCAGGTTTCCGTCCAGCATGATATCAAGTCCGGGCTGACTCTCACGGTAGCCCACACTATAGTCGAAATAGCTGTTCAGCAAGGCACCATCACCCAAGGTGATACCCATCAGCTTCCCGTAGCGGATATACAGGGAATCATATCGTTGTCCCCACTGTATTGAGCGGATGAATGAACCGTAGTGCTTTGCCACCCTGAGCGCATAATCCTCGAAGATTTCATCCACTTCCCTCTCAGGCAACTCCCAAGGGGAAAAATCGAGCATGAGGTCAAATGGATCAAACGTTGCCTTGCCCTGGATTTTCAAGTCAAGTTGGAATGAAAGGTTTCCGATGGAAAAATCCGGTTTATAAGCAATGCTGAAGGAACCATCTGAGGAGGCCATACCTTCCAAAAGGCTGTCAGAGGTACTTGGCAGGTAGGGGGTTTCTGTCAGGGTATCATCAGGGGAGGATTGATCAAGGTCTGGGGACGCATCTGATTCAAGCGATTCCTCAGAATTGCTTGGACTCTCATTATATTGAGATTGTGAGCTTGGCTCTTCAGATACCGTTGCGTCATCCGTTAGTTGCACTTGCTCGGAGGAAGAGTTCTTATCCTCAGCAGAAAGTGGCAGGAAGACGGTCAGCAGCACCAAAAAGAAGAGCAAGCAAGCACGATAATGCATCCTTTGCATCCCTCCTCCCTCACTACAATCATCACACAAACCTATCATGGTTGTAAACAGGCTGGACGCGACCAAGTTACATTCTTGGCTGGTAGTGGTGTGCTTTATAAATATGCTCCCTGCTGAGTTTGTCCAGGTGGGACAACTCCTTGACGATCGGCTTGATGCGGGAACGGATGTTCGTCTGGTCATAGGGACAGACGGGTTTAACCACAGGAAGGTCATACGCTTCTGCCAGTCTTTTGGTAACTGACTCGTGAATCTCAATCATGGGACGAATTACATTGATTTTTCCATCGAAGAAGGGTTGTACCGGCTGCATCGTGGAAAAACGCCCCCTGAGGCAGAGGTTCATCAGACTGGTTTCCACCAGGTCATCCAGATGGTGTCCCATGGCAACCAGATTCATGCCCTCTTCTTCACATCGGGTAAAGAGGATTCTCCTTCTGTTTCTGGAACAGAGATAGCAGTTGAACTCACCTTTGAAGGATTCTGGGAATTGATGTTCATCCACAATCTTGAAATCATACCCAAGGTCGGTGAAAAAGGTGGTAAGCAAACCGCGGTATTCTTCTGGAATCGGGTGTTCGATCCAGTTGATCATAAGAGCCTTGAGTTCATAATTGATGGGAAGCCACTTTCTCCGGATGGAGAGAACCAGGGCAAGGGCAAGGCTATCCTTGCCTCCGCTGGCAGAGAGTAGAACGGTATCATGCTCGCGAATCATCGAGTAGGTGTTTATGGCCTTGCCGGTATGTTTGATAAATCGCATGACCCATGGGGGGATATTCCCCTCCAGGAGCGTCCTATAGGATAATTTTTCCATGTATTCAGAACTCCAATGCTCTTCCAAGCGCTTCTGAAGAGATAGTGTGTGGTGTGAAGATTCTGAATTTTCTCAGGCTTTTTGTAAAGACCCTACCAATATCATAGGAAAAGAGGTGATCTACCTCACAAAATGTACTGATGGAACCATTCTCGTGGAGAATGGGCAAGTCTGCTTCGAAGCTGATCGGCTCTGGAATATCTACGATAATATCACTTGGATCACATCCAAGCTTGTTCGCTATACGTTCCTCGAAGGAGAGACGTGAGAAGAGATTTTTGTTCTTTGTCTCCAACACACCCTCTTCATCATAGGTTTTCTCGAATGTTGCCGTATACAGCTGGTTGTCGCGCACCAAGGAGAAGAGGTTGCTGTAGGTAAATTGCTTCTGTTGTGGAAGCGAAAAAAACTGTTCATCATCCAATCCATAGAGATCTTCTGCCATCAGTGATCCATCAGACAAGGATGCCAGAACAGCTTTCTTGATCATTGCGGTCGCACTTCGAGTCGTAGTATGCCAATATACGTTGCGGTACATCAGGTACTTGCTGAACAAGAGGTGCTCCACCGAACCGAGGGCTTTCTCCTGCAAGGACATTTTTCCCCCGGCGACAACCAGTCTGTCGACAATGTAGGATACATCCTGGGTACCATAGGGTACTCCACAGAAGAAAGCATCACGGTTGAGGTAGTCGAGTTTGTCAGGGTCAAGTGTTCCTGAGAGAATGCTGCGATACAGGAGAACCTCTTCATCTGTGGTCTCTTGATGCTCATCGATGATGGATCCAACACGTTCAGTATCGAGTCCAGCCATCTCAATGGCCTTATGCAGGCTTGCATCCTCGCGTATCATCGTACAGGCGATCGCTTCATGGCTGGTGAGTGGGAGTTCTTTCAGGGAGTGGGCGAATGGGAAATGCCCAATGTCATGCAGTAGGCATGCACAGAGAAAAGTAAGCGCTCCTTCTTCAGTAATCGGCAGCTCTCGATTCTGGCCGAAGAGGCTCTGGAGAATTGAAAAACCGATGTGGTAGACGCCCAGACTATGATCGAGACGGGTATGCACAGCTCCTGGATAGAGGTGGAAGGTAGGGCCGAGTTGCTTGATCCTTCCAAGTTTCTGTACAGTGGGGGTCAAGAGGATGGACTTGAAGGCCCTGGAGAGCTTGATGTCCTTCCATAAAGGGTCTCGAATTGTTGTTTCCTGTTGGCGGTAAAGAGACGCGAGCAATTGTGTATTGCGGTATTGCATACCGAGAGTGTAAAGCAGTGGTTGCCTTGATGTAAAGTACAAGATTATGGTAGAGCGATGGACCATTCATCGGGTACACTGACAAAAAGGAAGGAATGTACATGCAACAATACCTGATTGTCGCTGATGACTTCACTGGAGCAAATGACAGTGGTCTGCAACTAAGGCGTAAGGGACTCTCTACCCATGTAACGATTGGGAGCCATAGAGCGAGTGAGAAATCCATCGAGGCACTTGTATTGGACACTGAATCACGCAACACAGATGAAGCGGAAGCCTCTGCCCTGGTTCGCTCTGCCCTGAAAGGCTTGGATGCTGGTTCATTCTCTATGGTCATGAAAAAAATTGATTCCACTCTCCGGGGAAATATCTGTACTGAGGTCATGGAGGTTGCTGCATTCTGTGCTGCAGAGCTGGTCATAGTATCTCCTGCATTTCCTGATCAAGGAAGAACGGTGGAAGGTGGAAGATTGTTGGTTCATGGCAAGCCCTTGCTGGAGACAGAACATGGCAAAGATCCCCGAAAACCGGTAGAAGAAGACAATCTGGTCACGCTCTTCTCAAAAGGGCAGAACATGTATACCGTGGTTCACCAAGCGGCGGGTGCTGCCTTCCCTGATCTGGAGGAGAAGACAATACTTGTATGTGATGCCAACACACAGGAAGACCTCTTCAGGCTTGTCATGCTGGCAAGAAAACGAGAAGAAAAAGTGCTGTATGTGGGAAGTGCTGGTTTGGCTGACGCACTTTGCAATGTACAATATCCTTCTCGTGGAGTCCTGGGCATAGTTGCAAGTCTCAGCGAAGTAACCCGAAATCAAGTAAGGTATGCTAAGGATCATGGGATTTTTTCCGAAGTTGTTGAGGTGGAGTCTCTCCTTGGGGAGGTAGATCCTTATCCGATCATCAAACGGGTAAAGAAAGCCATCGCCCAAAGCAAGCCTGCCCTTGTTGTTGTCTCTTCAGTCCTTGACGAATCTACACAACGCGGTCTTTCCTCTGATGCGGTTGCAGCGAAAATCAGGGACTCTTTCAGCCTTTTGGGAAAGGCTTTGGTAGAGCAGTGTGAGATTTCTGGTTTGTTCCTCACCGGTGGGGATACCGCTTTCGGTCTATTGGAAGCTCTGGGAATTCATGAGGTTGAAATACTGAGGGAAGTACAGGGAGGTATCCCCCTCCTTGAAGTACCCACTGGAGGGTATGCGTCAATGAGAATTGTTACGAAGGCCGGTGCTTTCGGAAATGATCAAGCAATTGTGCATAGTTTGAGGGTTTTGCAAGAACAGTAGAAGGAGAACGTGATGAAAGAGAAAAAGTTTGGAATTACACTTGGAGATCCCTGTGGCATTGGTCCTGAGATCACCCTCAAGGCATTGCACGCAAGGAAGGAGTACCAGAGGAGCGCATTGTTGTTTGGGACCCGCTCGCTCCTGGAGTATTACAACTCGCTGCTTGGGTATGAGTTGAGATTCAATACAATTAAAAAGATGGACGATTGGGATGATTCTGCTATCAATGTATATGATCCATATCCGGTAGACATCTCCCAAATTGAGGTTGGGGTGGTAACCTCCCTGGGAGGTACCATCGCCTTTGAAAGTGTACGATCGGCAATCGAATTTGCCTTGCGTAAGGATATCTCCTCAGTGGTTACTGCCCCGCTCAACAAGGAAGCGCTCCACCTGGCTGGTTTTCCCTATGCTGGTCATACCGAGATCTTCGGCGCATTCACCAAAGGGGAGCGGTATGCAATGTTGCTGTACAGCGAGAAGCTGAAGGTAATCCATGTCTCGACCCATGTCTCTTTGCGGAATGCCTGTGACCTCTGTAAGAAGAGCAGGGTACTTGAAGTTATTCACCTGGCTCATGAGACACTCAGGAAGATCGGCTACAAAAATCCAAGGATTGCCGTCTCTGGATTGAATCCCCACGCAGGGGAGAATGGCATTTTTGGAGATGAGGAGATCAAGGAGATTATACCCGCCATCCAGGAAGCAAAAGCTGAAGGTCTGGATGTCAGTGGCCCTGTTCCACCTGATACAGTCTTTCTGAAAGCCTTGCAGGGGTCCTGGGATATCGTGGTAGCCATGTACCACGATCAAGGGCATATCCCCTTGAAGATGCTCAGCTTTGAGAACGGGGTGAACATTACCGTTGGTCTGGATGTCATCAGAACCTCTGTTGACCACGGTACCGCGTTCGATATTGCCGGAAAGTTGATAGCAAGTGAAAGAAGCCTGCTGGAGGCAATAGAGATCGGGGAGAGGCTCTAGAAGCAAGGAAAGAGGAGACACTGCCTCCTCTTTCTCTCACGATCAAATACCTGTGTTGACCATTACCCTACATAGGGGATGGCATAAGGCCCATCACTCAGGTACAGTACCTTGAGGTCCTTTCTTTGCTCTCTCTTTTCAATCTGTTCAATGACTTTCTTGATCACTTCGCTATAGTCAGTGCTCTTGGTAAGTAAGGAAGCATCAATTCCAGGAAGACCGCTATTGTTCTCTCCCACAATCTGAGGGGCATAATAATAGTAGTGGTCCAAGGGGATTTTCTCGAATACCGAAGCCCACTTCTGTACCTGCCACTGGTCTGGAATGAAAGGCCAATCCTTGCTATGCAAGAGGGTCACCAGTTCCTCTGCGCTTGTAAGCGCCAGGATACTGAGTACGGTCTTGTACATCACCGAACCCACAACATCTTTCTTGTCCGTGAAGTTGGAGATGCTGATAAGGTATCCATCCTTCTTCATTGCACCGATTGCGGCAAAAGCTGCCTTTGCACTTTGGTAGTGGTTGATCCCGACAAAGCCTCCATGCGTTATGACGATATCGGCTTCTTCCTTGATGGGTATCTTTGCATACCCCTTGACCATCTCAAAGGCTTCCAGATGGGCTGCCTCTAGGTCTCCGGCAAACACCCCGGTGATATTGAAGGCATGGTCGAGGGTAACATTGATGATGAAATCAACTCCAGCCATCTTCGCAAAAGCAAGTGACTCCTCATGAACTGGATTGCCATCGAGGAGCAAGTCGCAACTGTTCCTATGGCCCATCAGGTCCGCACCGTGGAAGAGGAAGGTGCCATGTTCACTGATCAGGCCGGGACATACGGACTTTCGTCCCCCACTGACCCCTGCCATGAAGTGGCTTTCCACCAATCCAGTGAGGATCTTCAGGTCAGCCTGTACATAGAGGCTGTTGATCTTTACTTCACTTCCACGATCAGTCTTTCCGAGGTAGGTGAGGTTGTCATCCTCTTTGCAATCGTGGTTAATGATGGAAATCCCCTGTTCAAATACCCAGGGGTCGACGATACGTTCAATCTCGTCATCGGTCATCGGACGGTGGGTTCCCGTAGCAATGAGTACCGTTAGATCCTCTCTCTTGTAGCCGGTTTCAAGAAGTACCTCGAGGAGAGGGACCAAGATATTCCCCTCTCCTTTGTATGGAACAGGACGGGTGTTGTCAGAGATGACAATTACCGCCTTTGCTTGTGGGTTGGCTTCAAGCTTTGCTTTGGCGATACTTTGGAAGCTGTCAGATGCAATGGGATTGGCCAGTGCTTCAGAAACCGCCTGCTTTGGGTCACTGAGTGCCTTTGGTGCCTTCATTGCATACACTGTGGTATGTTCAGGAAGTTCTAGTTTCTTTCCTTGGCTGTCTATTGGGTTATGTACCAGCATGGTTGACTCCTTTAGCAAAGAAAGACGAGCATTTGCCCGTCTTTCTTGATAATTGTATACAAAACGTGCATCCTCAGCTTATAACTGTTGGCCCTTTGCGTCAACCGCAGGTTCGGCGCTGGTGGTAGGATGCTCGTTGACAAGTCCCCGCTTCAAATCCCACCTGTAGAAGAAATCGACTAGGAATGGAACCAGCAAGGCGGTGATGATGATTGATGCAGCAACCTGTACGGTTGCCTTGTCTGCAAATGGGGCCCAAGCTGGGTCTACCAGTGCAATGGCAGCCGGTGTGGCAATTGAGTTACCGGCAGAGGTACCTACAGCAGCACCAACGGCAGCGGTTCTCCTTGACTTCTTCGGAACCAACCACTTGAAGATGAAGTAGGAAGGAACACCGGTGATGATGAGTGTCATCAGGCCGAGGACGATACCAGGAAGACCAGCCTCAATGATCGTCTGCAGACTCAGTCCTGCACCGAGAGGGAAGGCGAAGGTGAAGATTGCAATGAACATACCAGGCTTGAGGAACTCCCGGATTCTCTCATCAAGGTTTCCAAGGATCATACCAACGATGATGGGAACGATGACTGCTACAAGACTCATGAGAGGAATATTTGCAACTCCGGCAACACCCATGAAAGCCATTTCAAAGAAAGGTCCGTCATTAGAGGAGATGACGGCAATGGCACCAACATCGGACTCATCACCATATTTGGAAGCAAGTGCTGTGTAGAGTCCACCATTGCTGTTGGACATGGCACTGATCATGGCAAGCGGTGTGACACCGAGGAATGCAGCTTCAGGACCAGCAAGTTTGGCGAAGATGACGCCGAAACTTACACCAAAGAGAACCTTGCTGAAATTGAGGACCACTCCTTTATAGAGTGACATACCAGCAGTTCTGAACTGAATCTGTGCTCCACTGCAGAAAAAGAGCAATGCGATCAAGGTAAGTGCACCTGACTTGAAGAAAGCTGTGGTAAAACTACCAATCATCAATGCTTCAGGAAAGAATGTATTGGTCAATACACCGAGCACCAATGGTACTACCATCAATCCACCAGGAATCTTGTTGATCGTTTCGAGAATTGGAACTTTTCCCATCTTCATGTTGTGAGTCTCCTTTTTTCCATTTTGATTGCAAACTTGTTACACCTTATCATAGATGTATAGAAAGTCCAGAAAAATGAAAATCCTTTGACATAACAATAAAAATGCATCATATAAAAGGTATGAAAGTATGCTTCTCACTCCTAATCATAGCAATCTCCTGCGTCTTTCCCCTTTTGGCAAATGAAACCTTGCCGTTCTCTGAAGCGTATGGAGCCCAGCTTCCAAGCGATGCTTCAATCGGCCAGATTGTCAAGGGAGAGGAAGGTAGTGCAGAAGCAATCACCAGACAATCATTAATGGAATCCTATGGGCCAGCATGGCTTGAGGAGTATGTCAGTGAGGTTCTGAGAAAGGCTTTCACCAATACCTATGACCAACAGTTGGTCTCTTTATTACCTGCAAAGCAAGTGCAGGTTGGTAGGGCAGTGGTCCGATCAGATTTATATGAGGTGCCGTTTTGTGTACACAAGCCAGCCTATCGGTGGGGCACCATGGTCTGGACACGTGGTGAAGATGCATCGTGGGTATTGTTGGCAATCAAGGTAGAACCATCACTCTGAATCAGTTTCAAGGTCCTGTTTCCTGATTACCAGAATATAGGAATCGGAAGCCTCCACTGAGAAAGACTGGTATTGTGACTCCTTTGCGCGGAGGTATTGCATCAGCACAGCGGGATCCACATCCAGGTCTTCAAGATTGATGACAATGGCTTTCTGTTGTGGTTTGATGGTGATCTGGACATCTTCCATTTCCGTTCCATCAAGAAGAGGCCCTTCCCAGTGTTCTTCATCAGGGTTAATGGCGGGGGTCTTGCTGTAGACTCCACAACTGGATACCAATGCAATGGTACCCAGAAGCAAGCAGATGACCACAAACTGTACTATGCGAGAGCGCAACCTCATTAAACCCCTCCAAACAGACTCAGTGCAATCATTATAATAACAAGAGAGAAGAGGAAAGATTACAAAAGAAAGTGAATGGAAACATTTCTTCAAATGGGGTAGAGTACCTCCCAAGAAGGAGTCTCTATGGCATTACTCGATATCTCCCTTTTTTCTGATACCCTCCAGCTGGATGTTTCTGTCACGGTTATTTATCCCCAACGATGTGATCGCTCACCTGATATTCCTGGTGGTCCGTATAAAGTGCTCTACCTATTACATGGGATAAAGCAGAATGAACAGAGCTATGTACGCAATTCTGCAATTGAACGGTATGTACGGAATCTTCCCCTTGTAGTAGTGATGCCATCGGTTGGAAGAAGTTTCTACACCGACCAGGAACGGGGCTACCCCTATTTTACCTTCCTGAGTGAAGAGCTTCCTCAGTTCCTTTCCTCGGTTTTTACCATCAGCACCAAACGCGAGGATACCTTTATCGCAGGACTGTCGATGGGAGGCTATGGGGCATTCAAGGCAGCACTTACGCGTCCTGACCTATACAGCAGGGCTGCAAGCATGAGTGGAGCCTTGGACCTTGTAGCGCTAGCCAATACACTTGGGGACTCAGTAAAGATTTTCCCCTATGAGTGGGAGAATACCTTCGGCTCCTATGAAGTTAAAGACAGTGCACATGACCTGATGGCCTTGTCTCGAAAGGAGCTCTCTCCCAAGCCTTCATTCTATGTGACCTGTGGTGATGAGGATACCTTGCTGCAGGATAACCTGCGATTTGTTGAGATATTACAGCAGACCCATGATGTAGTCCATGACCAACACCCCGGAGGGCATACCTGGAAGTTCTGGGACAAGGCACTGAAACGAGTGCTGAGGTGGTTGCCTCTCTGATCAGGCTTTCTGTCCTGCAATGGCAAATGGTGTCTGGTAGTCCACCCACCTGTCATCGAGTGTAAATACGATATCGGTGTCACAGAAGTTTGAGTAGGTGTACATCGCCTTGATCATCTCCAGTCGGATTGCATCAAGTTGCTTAACCGGTCGCTCCTCAGAGAGGTAGACATAGATGACAACCATCAGGGAACGTCCCCGTTTCAATGCATAGACCTCTGCCTTTCGGAAGGCATGTTTTTTCACAAAGCGATTGGTGATTTTCTCCAGTGTTGCCTGTACCGAGATGGTAGGAGCCGCCCCTAAGAGTTCCCTGCTGTAGATTACCAGGTCCTTGATAAGCACTGGACTGAGGAAAGCCAGGAAAAGTACGGTAAGTGCCGGGTCGATGTAGTTGCTCAGAAATGCAAAACGTGTCTGCTTGATCAATCCAACCATTCCTATTGCAAGCACAGAGGCAAGGGAGAGGAGGGTGTCCAACAACCATGCCTTGCTCTCCGAGCGAAGGGTCGGGCTGCTCAGTTTTTTGGCCTTGTTTGCAAGGGCAAGCCAAACAACAAAACAGACGATCAGGGAAAACACCGAGACAGGAAATGCGATGGAGAAGGTAATGGCATAGCCACCTCGGGTCATGGAAATACCAGCCATGGTCCCAATGGTTACGACCATGGTGAGAAGAACCAGACTCCGCAAGACCAGGAAGAATGGTTCGAAGGCTCCATAACCGAAGGGAAATTGGTCATCATCTTCCTTGAAAAGAAGGGTTACCACCCTTCCTGAGCCGATGATGAACATGCTTTGGATCAGGGAATAGAGTCCATCGAGAAGCATTGAGTTTGAGTTTGCGACAATGGAGACCACTAAACCGAGTATGCCGAATCCAAGGCAAACGATGGTAGTCACCCGTAGTAACAGTAATTCTTGTTTTTTGTTGCTCATATTAAGATGTTGTTGATATCAATCATGGCGTTCATTCGCCCGGGACCACCGTTTATGGTCCTACGTATAGGACAGATACTAAGTATCAAATCAGGTGATATGTTGATATATATATCCATAAGTATACAGGAATCCTTTACAAACCGCAAGCAATGTCATTAATTCGAATTATAAAAAATATATTGTGCAAAATACTTGTCAGCTGAATGAGAAATAGACTATTATTTGAGACATATTCTTATAATCATTATCCATGAGGTAGAACATGCGCAAAGCACAGAGGACATTTCTATTTACCCTGATTTCTTTCACTTTAATAGCGAGTTTGCTCTCTTGCAGCAAAGTAGAACAAGAACAAGAGGTAAAGGAACCATTGGAAGCGGTGAGCGCTGCAACTGACTATACCCAGATTGTCTCTTCCTCCGTAGCCATTGAAAAGCGTGCACTACGCGATCGTGTAATTGGCAGTGGTACGGTACAGGGCCAGAGAGAAGTAAGTATTAAGGCTCGCGTGAGTGGCGAAATTGAAGATATTTCTATAGAACTGGGAAACACATTGACAGCGGGGGATACCCTGCTCATCATCGATAACACCATTGCCAGTCTCAATCTCAGCCAGTTGGAAAAACAGTACGAAAATGCAGTGAAGCAACAGGCGGTGAATGAGAAACTGTTTGCCAGCGGGGCTATTTCCCTCTCCCAGCTCAACCAAGGGAAATCAAGTTTGGATGGGCTAGCAGCCCAGATGGAACAGGCAAGAAATAATGTAACCAATTCCAGGGTAACCACACCCATATCCGGAAGTGTTGCTGAGATAACCAAGCTGGTTGAAGGGGATTTGTTGCAAGCTGGTTCCCAGATTGCCCGTATCGTGGATCTCGAGCATCTGAGGGTTACGCTTGCTATTGGTCAAGCTCAGCTCTTTCTCATCAAGGAGGGAGCCCCGGCAGAGATAACAATCCGTACCCCAACCGAAACAATTGTTGCTGAGGGCCTGGTAAGTGCCATCAGTGCTTCATCTGACAGCAGAACAGGTAGTTGGACGGTCTATGTGGATTTTGATAATCCCCGGCCGGATATCCTGAAGGCAGGTATTACCGCGGATGTAACCATCTTCAACAACGATGCTCCCTTGTATACGGTGGTTCCCAACGGTGCAATGGTGAATCGGAATGGAAAGCAGTATATCTTCGTGGTGGACGGTTCCAATGCCAGTTTGCAGGAGGTGACTGTTGTTGACCAGTTTGGTGATCTTACCGCCATTGAAAGCAAGGATGCGTCGTCTCCATTGCTAGGGGAGCGTGTGCTCGTCAGCAGCCTCTCCCGCTTGATCGACGGTAGTGCCATCAGCACTCCGTTGCAATAGGGGGGTAGTATGGATAATCAGTTTTCAATCGGCAGATTCTCGGTAACAAAACCGGTCTTGGTCAATATTCTCATGATCACCGTACTTGCTCTAGGTATTTTCAGTCTACTCACGCTACCTCAGGAACAGTTCGCAGAGGTCCCTTTCTATTGGGTCAATGTCATTGTCCCCTATCCAGGTGTGAGCGCCCAGGATATGGAGTCCTCAGTCACCATTCCTGTGGAGAATGCATTCGCCGGGATGGATCGTCTCAAGCAAATCAGTTCAACCACCAGTGAAGGATTGAGTGTGGTTCGTGTTGAGTTTGATGATGGTATAGACGATACGCTCTTTCGCTCTCTCTATCAGGATGCACAGACACGGTTCAGCCAGGTCACTCTTCCTGAGGGAACATTGCAGCCATTGCTGGATGATTTCTCCTCCTCTGACTTTCTGCCTGTCATTGAGGTGATTGTCAGCGGGAATATCTCCTACCAGGACATGCGTGAGCAAGCTCAGGAGCTGCAAAACCGGTTTCTCAGCATTCCAGATGTTTCAGATGTGGAAATCGTTGGCCTCCCTGAAAGGCAAATCCAGGTGAGGTTGGACCCGACACTGCTCTCCTCAATGGGATTGAGTGTGAATGAGGTGGTTCGTTCTCTCTCAGGGGAGAACCAGCGCCTTCCAAGTGGAAGCCTCTCAACGGAGAGTCGCCAATACCTGCTTCGTACCTTTGGTTCGGTGGAGGGGGTCAGGGATATTGACTCCGTTATTGTAAGGCGTTCCAGCCAGGGAGAAGGCCTTGTCCGTCTCTCTGATGTTGCGAAGGTCATGGATGGGTTTGACGAGGATGCTCCCTTGAGCCGGTTCAATGGAGAGAGTGCTGTCAGTTTGAGGATTACCAAGGTAGTGAAAGGTGATTCTGTAGCCATCGTAGATGCGGTCAGGCAGATTGTGGATGAGACCCAACCTCGTGCAGGGGCAACCCTGACGTTGTTCAATGATTCCACAGTCCAGATTGCAAGCAGCCTCTCAGTGCTCTCCACCAACGCCCTTATGGGTCTTTTGTTACTGGTCATCATCCTATCGTTATTCATTGGTTTCAGAAATGCATTCATAACGGCGCTTGGCATCCCGGTAACCTTTGCTTTGACTTTCTTGGTACTCGACCAGCTGGGGCAGACGGTCAACACCAATACCCTTTTTGGCTTGGTGCTGGTATTAGGTCTGATCGTCGACCACGGCATAGTCATCGTCGAGAACTCATACCGTCTCCAGCTCGCTGGAATACCTCGGCATGAGGCTGCGATCAAGGGGGTCAACCAGGTGGTGTGGCCAATCATTGCCGCCACCGGAACCACGGTTGCTGCATTTCTCCCCCTTATGATTATTCCTGGGACCATCGGCAAGTTCCTCAGGGTCATTCCCCTCACTGTCACTATAGCCTTGATCGTCAGTACCTTTGAGGCGCTCTTCTTCCTTCCCAGCCACTACGCAGAGTGGGGCCCCAGGAAACTCAAGCAGGAGAAAGCAGGCAAACAACGGTTTGAGCGTTTCATCAATACCTATCAACGAGCCCTTGCCTGGGCTCTAGATAGAAAGGGGCGTTTCATACTGCTCACACTCTTGGTTACTGCTGCTATATTCTCCTTGGTAGGTGGTTTGCGGCAGGATCTATTTAGTGCAGAGGATTACAGTTATTTCAATATTGAGATAACCACTCCACAAGGCTCTACCTTGAAGTCAACCAACAGTTTGGTGTCTGCCTATGAAAAGGTTCTCCTTGGGAAGGTCGGGAATGGGGAAATACTCTCTATAAGAACCAATATCGGTGGAAATGAGGGTGGCTCTGAAAGCACTACCCAGGCAACAATTACCGTAGACCTGACAGAGATGGATGAAGGAAGAATGAGAAGCATCGAGTCAATCATCGATGAAGTAAAGAGGGAGACTTACTATATCAGTGGGGCTGAGCAGGTGCTCTTCACCAAAGCCCAGACAGGTCCTCCAACCTCTGCAGATTTCAGCTTCCGTCTCTCAGGTGATGCCTATGAACCTCTCATAGAGGCTTCCGTTGTATTGGGCAACACACTCGCATCCATTGAAGGTGTGGAGAATGTCCAGAGCGATTTCATTGCAGGTAATCCTGCCCTTCGCATTGAGGTGGACCAGGATCAGGCAACCCGGTTGGGAATCAGTGTCTCTACGATAGCCAGCTATCTTCGGGTTCGCTTTGAAGGACAAAAAACAGGTACATTGTTCCTCGAAAATGAAGAGATTGATATTGTCGTACAGTTTGATAATGGGGGCTCTGAGCGCTTTGAGGATCTCCAGCAGATTCTCATACCTACCGATGATGGAAGGCTTATCCCGTTGAGCAGTGTTGCAACCATCTCCTTGGAGAGTTCCATTGGTTCCATCAGGCGTGTTGAAGGAAAGCGTGAGATTACTGTTACCGCCGATGCACTCACAGGGGTTGACCAGAATCTGGTCAACGATCAGATCGTGCAACTCTGGGATACCGATCTCCGTAATCGATATCCCTCGGTTGACCTGGTGGTCGGAGGTGAATTCAGCGACTTCTCCAACCTCCTTATTGATATCCTCCGCATCTTTGTGCTCGGAATCTTCCTGATGTACTTGATCTTGGGTACCCAGTTCAACAGCTACAGCCAACCCTTCCTTATATTACTGAGTGTTCCCTTTGCCTTTATCGGGGTGGTGCTCTTCCTCTTTGTCTCTGGGACTCCTCTTTCGACAACAGTAATATATTCCGCAGTTGCCTTGGCTGGAATCGCGGTTAACGATGCCATCGTCCTGATCAGTTTCATCAATGAACTGCGCTCAGATGGGAAATCTGTAGCTGAGGCAATTGTAGAGGCTGCAGGGACTCGTATACGACCAATCCTCCTTACCAGTCTTACCACCATAGCAGGACTGCTTCCCACCGCAATAGGAATTGGGGGATATTCCGTTGTATGGTCACCGATGGCCTCCACCATCATGGTTGGCTTGATCTTCTCCACGTTGAGCGCGCTGTTTGTACTACCCTTGCTCTATGCTACATTCTACAAAGATACCCGGAGGGACGCATAATGAAACGATACCTACCTATCATGATACTCTTACTGTTCGCCTTCTCATCCCTCGCTGCCTCCTCCTATCCTGATCTTACTCCTGTGGATCAGGCAGGGGAGTCTACGCTCCCATTGGAGGCTGAATCAATAGCTGTATTCCTTGATTCCTGGAGAGATGAGGCCCATCCGACTACCTTCAGTTTGCTGGAGCAGTTGGAGACTACGCTGAAGGAGAATGACTGGCAATTGCAACAGCTCGCTGATGTGGTAGGCATTCAGGAAGCCCAACTGGAATTCTCCCTCTCCCAAGGGAAACCCACTTGGGGGGTAAGCGCAACTCCCTATACGTACAATGACATGACTGTGCAGACTGGAGGAGCTCCTACAAGAACCAAGAGCCACTCCTTCCAGGCAGGGGGAACCCTCACTGATACCCTTTCCAGTGGGGCGACCTTGCAGCTTTCAGCCAACCAGAAAAGCTCGTACAGCATGACCAGTACAAAAGATGCCTGGACACAGACGCCATCAGTCTCACTCTCTCTGCGTCAGCCACTTTGGATCGGGGAGGGATTGGTTGACCTCTCCTACCAGGACAAGCAGGTGGAAAAACAACGTATTGCTCTCTCTGATGCCATCTACTCCAAGGAAGGATTACAGCGTGCACTCATCCTGCAGAATATTCGACTCCTCTTGCTCCGTCAAAGTTTGCTGGAGAATCGATATATACTCTCAGCAAGAGTCAGCTTGGCCGATACCGCAAGGAAGAGGGCCAAAGATGATTTGGAGGAAGGCCTCATCAGCCGCCAGGCGTATGAGAGCAGCCAGCTTGCCTACCAGCAGAGCCTGAGTGCTTACCAAGCAGTGAATCGCGAGCTTGATACTCTTTCAGTTACCTTGGAGCGTGTATGGCAAGACGATCTTCCCCCGCAGGTATCGCTCTCCATCTTCAACCCTGTTTCCTTGATGGAGAATGGGTATGACCTTGACGCATTGCTTTCGCGATATCTATCCCAGGATACTGCCTACCAGCAAGCCTTGTTGGAGATGCAGAAGGCAACCATCGACACTGGGATGTTCTCTGTACAGGATGCACCGTCCCTTCAGCTGAGCTTCCAGATGAGCCCTTTCTACTCACCAAGTAAGGGAAATTCGTTCTTCTCTTCCTTCTCTGAGCTTTTCTCAGACGCTGATCCTCAGATTACCTTCTCCATCGCATTCAGTGCAACTGATCTGTTCAGGAAATCTTCCTCATTGCAGCAGACACTCGCCCAGAGGGCACTGGATTCTGCGAAGGCAGGTCTCGAGCTCGCCTATGCAGAAGCTGAGGATACCGTGCAGGAAATGAGACAGGAAATCGCTGGATATCTTTCTGACCTGGGTGTTCAACTTGCTGACTACCGGCTGAAAGAAGCATTGCTTTCCAGTGAGCAGATTCGATTCGAGGCATCGATAAGTGACAAGCAATCCCTCCTACAGAGAGAGTTGGACTGGTACCAGGCAGCATTCGCCGTACTGGGCACACTCAGGGAGTTGGAATTTCGTTATCTCCAGATGCGCTTACAAGGTCTGTTAGGATAGATCGCTCTCCTTAATCATCGCTTTATGATGGTACATTGCCTTGTCAGCAAGGGTGAAGGCATCGCGTATTGAAATGCCTTCATCATTGCTTGACTCTGCATACCCCCAAGCAACATCGATAGGATGGGCAAGCTTGGTATTGGCTTTGAGCAGCTTCAGTTCAAATTGTTCCATCTTGGATTGTCTCTTGCCTATCTTGGCTCTGGTAAGGATAACACAGAACTCATCTCCACCGATCCTGAATACTTTTCCATCAGGTGAGAACGTTTTTTGCAGCAACTCTGCCAATCTTAGGAGCAGGTGGTCTCCTTCATGATGTCCCCAGGTATCATTGACTTGCTTGAGATTGTTCATGTCAAAGAGTATGAGTACCAACTCTTGGTTTCTTTGTTCTGCTATAGATAGCATACGTTCAAAAGCGATACGATTTCTTGCCTTGGTCGGCAGGTCGAAATCGAACTTGGCTTCCTGAACGATAAGAAAGTACAGCAACAATGCTGTTGCAATGGAACTGGTGATATAGGAGTCCTTGAGGTAGAAAAACTGTAAAATAGTTGCAATGATAGGCAAGAAATAAACCAAGGCAACAAGAAACTTGCTTGGGGATATGGTAGTGTGGCGCATTCTGAAGAGTTGGATGAGAATGAGAATATAGTAGGAGTAAGAGACGCAGGTCGTCACATAGAAGAATGGCCCCCTGATATACTCGTTGGCGGTATTCACAGAAAAGAACCAGCCGTTCTGTATGGAGAGAATGCTGAGTACAGCGTTCAAAGCCAAGGGAGTGAAAAGAAATCTTTTAGTTGTCTTTCCGTACTCACTATACCCGAGATACCAGAGGATGATGAGAGCAACTGCCGGTATCAGTATGAAATAGAGTGCATTGGAAAGGAGATGTATGACGATGGCATATGCAGCTGTACGCCCAGCCATGCTGTACCCCAGCACTTCTACTGCCAACAACGCGAGGGTAATGTAGGAGGCAAGGATATAGTACCTGTTCTGCCTGGAACCGCTGAGATGTCGTGTAGCCAAGTGAATGGTAAAAAACAAGGGAACCATACTGAATATATCTACGATGATGAGTGGGTTCATGTCGGCTCCTTGGAAAAGTCTTCACGTAAATGGTATACGCTCGGTATGGCATTTGCCTACAAAAAAAAGCCGTAAGAACACAAAAAAACGCAAGAATTTTTGTAATCCTTGCGTTTCTATTCGTTTAGATGAATATTATTGCATTTGCCAGGCAAGTCCCGTTGAGAAGGTAAGGCTTGCGATATTGTTCTTGGTGTAGGTTTCAGTGGACTCAGTCCAGTTGCTTGCATCATTCTCACTTTCCCCATCTGCAGTACCTCCGAAGAAACGTGCATTGGCAAAGAGGGAGAAGCCATTCTCAATCGCATAGTCCATGCGAAGGGATGCATCCAATATTGATCCCTCAAACGCATAGTCAGCTCCATTGATGAATGCAAGGTTCGCGTAAGAGCCGGCAATATCGGCACTGAGGGTCAAGCCGAAGGGGAAGCGGTACTCGCTGTAGATGGCCAAGGCTGGAACCAGTCCTACGTTCTGGCTCACAAAGTATTCAGCTGTGTCAGTTCCAGCAGCGTCATCATACATCTCCCTGAACTGGATGGATGCATTCCTGATCTGCAGGGCAAGACCGACTCCAAGATACGCTTCTTCGTACTTCCCGAGCAGGTCATAGGTGTAGGTGGCTCGGTAGAAGGGGAAGCTGTAGGTCAGCTCCATGGGACCTTCAAAATTTTTCCCTCCGATAGTAACAGATTCTCTGAAATCAACTGCGGTATCAAGCTGCAATGGTTGGTAGGTGAACCAGAGGCGATGTTTGTCCTCAATTCTTGCCCCCACTGTGTAGCGGCTGAAAGGGTAGAGGTTGTTCTGTCCGCCTTGCTTGATGAAGTCGAATTCGTTTCCTGCTGTCCCGTTTTGGAAGGTATGGTGCAACAAGCCAATGGTACCTTGCTCTGTCTCTACGAATGGGGTAAAGGAGAATGCAAAGAGGGAGATGGCAGAGAAGGAAAGTAAGGTAAGTGTCAGGATTAGTTTCTTGTTCATAGTAACTCCTATTTGATAGCAATAATATAAAAGGAAATTATATTTTGGTCAATATAACTATCGGTATAGATTCAGGAAAATATGCCACAGTCCAAATGCTTTGCAGCATAAATACCGAAAAGCATATAGCAACTAGTAAGCATGAAGATAAGAGAAAAACCTAGGTAGGGGAGCAAGAGGCCAGCAAGCATGGGGTAGAGGATATTCATCAGCGCACCAGCACCTCCTATCCCAACATAAATTGGGCGGTTCTCATTGTTGGAAATTTCCAACAGAATCCCCACGGTAAGTATATGATAGAGAGCAGCGGTTGCCCCTCCGAAAAAGAAGGCAAGTGGATAAAGGAGTGGGGCCGCTATCAGCAAGAGAGCAATAATCGGGGTGGAGACGCCGAGAAGGATGAAAAGATATATCAGTGGGCGATAGCGCTGTCCTTTGCTGAACAGGTTGGTCAGGATGGTTGCAAGCAGGGAGCCGGAAAGCTGGAACAACAGGAAGGTTCCCGTTCTTCCTCCGTCCAATCCATAGCGTTGATTTGCCAGAACCACCAAGAATGGCAGGGTAGAGACGATAACCCCTGAGGTATTCACCAAAAGCAGATAGAGCCTGACATTTCTGTCTTCCTTGATGGCATGGGCAAACATACCAAGTCTTTCTGTTAGATTCTGCTTTTTTTGCTGAGGATGTTCGCCCTCTTTCAGCATCCAGAAGCCACTGGTTGCGAAGAGTAGCAGTAGGCTTGCCATAAGAAACAGCAGGCTGTAACTGTCGGGGTAGGAGAGGTATGAGAGTACAAGCTTTACCACTACAGAGCTGATGATCAATCCAATACTGGTAACCAGTTGTTTCTGGGTGAGTAGTTTCTTTCGTTGAGGTTTTTCAATCGTGCTTCCAAGAATATCGGTGTAGGCAATGTTCGCCCATGCTCCACTGAAGGAAAATATAGTCATCAAGAAGAGAATGAGCCAAATTTTCCAGGTGGCGGGGGAACCAAGGTTGCGCAAGAATATCCCAAGGCTTGCAAGAGCTGCAACCCTGAGGTATATCCCCCCCAGAAGGGCTGGTTTCTTGTGCTTGAATCCCATGATGAAGGTCGCAAACAACAGTTGCATGAAGCTGCCGAATCCCACCATGATGGCAGTCAGCAGTCCTAGGTGAAAGGTAGTAGCCCCGGTTTCGCTTAGCATGGCTGGGGCGACGGTATTCACGTCTATGAAACTCATGGTCAGCGAGAGGAACAGGGCATGGATCATGAAAGAGCGATAGTTGGTAATCCTCATTAAAAACCACCTCCTTATGTTGAATATAGCAAAGTAACTGGCCTTTGGGTATCAATATAATGAAGGGGTATGGAGAAGAACAGGTGATCAATCATGAAAAATACGATGGGATGCCTGCAATACCTCTTCTGTAGCGGAACTGATTTTTGTGTATACCTCTCGATTGATTCTTTCATACAGTGCAACATTTGCTTCATCAGGGAGAAATGTATCCCGTACTCTCACCATATGCTCGATAGCTGATGTCCTGCTGGGATATACCCCAAGCGCAAGAGCGGTACAGATGGCTGCTCCCATGCTGGCTGACTCGTTGGTTTGGTTCCTATGGGCAGGTACGCCAAATACATCTGCGAGGATCTGCATGAAAAGTTCCCCGTTGGATCCGCCACCACTTACGATGAGGTGTTTGATCTCAGAGCCCATCTCATCGCACATCGCCTGAGCGTTGTTCTTCATGGTCATTGCAATACCCTCAAGCACTGAACGGAACATATGTTTTCCCTTATGCCTACCATTGAAGCCGATCATGATGCCTCTCTCCCATTGCTGGGTAGGTCGGGCAAGCCAATGCAAGATTGTGTACAGTCCGTCGCAACCAGCGCTCACGTCCTTACCCAAGATATTCAGATACGCTTCTGGAGACATATTATGCTCCTTGGCCGATTCTACCAATCCTGTTCCCATCAGGTCCTTGATCCAGGTCACGGTCGCCATACCCCTACGAATTCCATTACTTTCATAGAGGAATTCACCGGGTACTGCCCCTGGGTTGCTCCAGTAGTACTTTGCATCCTCTTGGTATGTGTCTCCTACCATCATACTGGTGATGTAGGTTCCCAGTGACACCAGAACTGTTCCTTTATCAGACAAGCCAGCACCGAGCCCCTCCACTGCCTTGTCATTTGCAGTAGAAACAACAGGGATTCCCTCTGGAAGTCCTGTCGCCTTGCTCGCCTGTTCAGTTACCGAGCCAAGAATGGTAGATGGGTCAACCAACTCAAAGAGCATATCCCGCTGAGTAGTGTAGGAGTCAAAGAGCTCGCCATCCGGGTACCACTGAAGGGTCTCTGGATTGATGGGCCAGGGACCAACGTAGTTTGAGCGGGTATCCCTTGTCTCTCTGGTGAGTCGATGGGTCAGATACCCGGTAGCAGTGGTAACATACCGAACCTCATCATCTTCATGTTCATATGGATAGGAAAGGCGGATATCCATCCAGCTCTGCACTGGGGAAGCCAAACTCCCGTCTTGCTTAAGCAGGGCACGGCAGCAACGGATGGATCCCAAACCAATTCCAATGATATCTTCCATGTTTCCCCGGAAGGCCTGGAGCATGCCCTTGCAAGCTTGCTGCAGGCTATCCCACAAATCATCATCAGGATGTTCAGCCTTACCCTCTCCATAGAGATGGATTTCCTTGAGCGGCACCGTATTTGAGCAGATTTCCTCCCCAAGGGTGTCAAACATGGTCACCTTGGTACTTTGTGTGCCTCCGTCAATTGCTACTATGTACTGCTGTTTCATAATTTCTTCTTTTTTCTTTGCTCTTTCCTGAGAACTAACGTATCAGGAAACCACCGTCGATGGTAAGAACGGTTCCATTCACATAGTTGGAAGCATCGCTGGAGAGATAGACGCAAGAGCCCATCAAGTCGGTTGCTGTTCCCCATCGATTTGCAGGAATGTGGGAGACGATCACCTCATTACGTTTCTGGTCGCTGCGGGTTTTCTCTGTCAACTTGGTTACAAAATACCCAGGAGCGATCGCATTGACCTGGACATTGTATTCTGCCAACTCATCACTCATAGCCTTCGTCAAACCCACGATACCATGTTTTGATGCAGCGTATGCTGGTGACCAGCGTCCACCAAGAAAGGCATACAGGGATGCAATATTGATGATCTTTCCACTTCTTTGCCTGATCATATGGGGTGTTACCTCATGTATCATCTCAAAGGCAGCGGTTAGATTCACCGCAATCATCTTGTCCCAGTCACTGCGATTGAATTCAGTGACATCCTCCTTGTTTATGCTGATACCCGCACAATTGACCAGGATGTCTATACTCCCCCACGTATCGATGCAAGTATCGACTACACGTTTGCATTCACCCTCTTCAGTGATATTGCTGTGAATATACTGATAGGCAACTCCGCAATCTTCAACCCACTGTTTTGTCTGTCCATCTTCTTCCATGATGCTGGCTACCATGACATTTGCTCCAGCCTTCGCCAGAGCTACTGAAAGGGGTTGCCCAAGACCGGTGTTCCCACCGGTGACAATGGCATTTTTACCTTTCAAGGAAAAGAAATCCATGGTGAAGTCAGGTATATTCATTCGCTCTCTCCTCTGTCTTTTGTAATCTGATCGGGAGTTCTTTGCTCTGTATATAAAGCAAGCTTCTGTAACAGTTTTTCTATAAACGTCTTGGCATCCCCGACAACCACCACATCTGATATGCTGCCAATGGGTGCGTCAGGACTCGTATTCACTGAGAGTATCGTCTCCACATTCTGCAATCCTTCCACATGCTGGATAGCCCCATCGATTCCAATGGCGATATACAGACGAGGACTGACAATCTTTCCTGATTGTCCTACCTGAATGCTACGGTTGGCAATCCCTTGGTCGACGAGTTTTCGGCTTGCAGATACTTCACCACCCAATTCTTTCGCCAGTGTTTCCAGCATCGGGTATGCTCTTCTTGCACCACCACCTCCTGAGATGAGAACATCGCTATCCCGTATGTCATAGGAAAGTGGTCTCTGCCTCCTCTCCAGAGGGGTAAGTGAGGAGGGCGATTCTTTCTCGCCTTCATAGTGCTGTACAACAGTCTTCACCTGTGACTTCAGCTCCCAGGAGAATATGCCTGGTTTGATGCTCAGGATAATTGGCGGATCACTCTTCATTGCGATACCTGCCAGCACATTCCCTGAGTAAGCTGTACGCACAAATTCCAAGTCCTCACCGTGCCTTTGGACATCGTTTATCTCCGCAACAAGGCCAACACCCATCCGTCTTGCAATTCGGGGAGCAACCATCCTTCCTACCCATGTCCCAGGAATGAGAATAGTGTCAAATGTATGGCGCTCGTGAAGGTCGATGATGATGGCACAGATATGCCGTGCATCTTCCTTGACGATTCCCTCATCTTGGACAAGGATAATGGTATCAAAACCCTCAGGCAGAGATTCTTGGTCGGATGAGAAGGCAAGGAGCCAAGACTCACTGTTCTTCTCGCCATGGATACGTCGGTTTACCTCGAGAAGAGCATCGCTTCGTTTTGGGTCTTCCGTATCCTGTAGGATCAAGGTTCGTTTCATACTACATAAACCCCCTTTCCTTGAGATAAGAGAGTACAAATTCAATCCCCTCATCGTCCGCTTCGACTACGGTTCTCGTCCTTTTCCGGCTCTTTGCCTCATAGGTGTTGACCACCTTGGTTAAAGAGCCTTCCAAGCCCACATGAGAAGGGTTTAAAGCCATTTCCTTGTTGGTAAGTATGGTTAGTTTTTCTGATACATCCCGCTGCAGGTCTGCATAGGAGGGATAGGGGAGCTTACAAGTATTGTTCCTGGAGAGGCTCAACACACCAGGTAGCTGCATCGACCAGGTGGAGTCCTCCCTTTCCCCTTCAACCGAGAATACTGCCAGACTGCTTGTTGTAATTTCAATGTCAATTTCATTGACATCGAGCACATGATCAAGGTCGAGCATTTCTGCAATCTGGGCAGGAACCTGGGATGTTGCACCATCGAGCGACCGGCTTCCGCTCAAGAGTACGTCAAACGATTGGCTCTTGAGATACGACCCCAACACCTCACTGGTTGCATAGGTGTCACTCCCTGCAAAGAGAGGATCGGAAATCAGTATACCCTGGTCCACTGGAAGCCTGAGCAGGTCGTGCATATGAGGGATTACCGAAGTGGGCGCCATCGAGACCACTTGGAGATGGGATTCAGGGTGTTTCTCCTTTAGCTTGAAGGCAAAGGAGAGAGCGCTCACATCATCCGGATTCAACACCATCCTGGTGTGGTTCCTTATCATGCTACTGGCTTCATAGTCATAGCCGAACCCTGTAATGTCTGGGACGAATTTAACCAAGCATATGATGTTCATAGTGACACCAGGTTATTGGTACTTCTTACCTTCTTCCTGTGGGAAGATGGTGCCAAAGTTCATGATGCCGTTGGGATCAAATGCCTCTTTCAGTTTCTCCAGCATATAGTAGGCTGAACCATGCTCCTGTTCGGTCCATTCATTGCGGAATTTGCCAATTCCATGATGGTGACACATTGACCCGCCAAGCTTGAGGGTTTCCTCAACAATGATCCGTTGCATTGGGTGGTGGTATACCCGCATTTCATCTTCTGGTGCACAATGGATATCGTAGTTGTACACGAAGTACATGTTGGTTCCGTTGATATAACTATGGGAAGAGTGACCGCCAAGCATGGTCAGATCATGGAAACGTGGATACTCATCCTTCACGCGCTTGATCACATTGTGGTAGATTTTTGTGATCGTACCCCAGTCTGCAGAGATTTCGGTGGTGAAGCCGGAGTGGCTGTCATGTTCTTTCATTCCTTCATACTCATCGTCTATGTCTTGCTGGGACCAGTTGAGGTTGTTGAACCAGTTTTCAATATGTTTGCTGTCAACCTGTTCAATGATGCCTCCCTTGAATTTTTCGACAGCCTGTTCGATTGCCTCTCCTGTAGCTTTTACAATTCCTTCAGGGCCTTCTGCCATGAACAGTAGTACGCACTTGTTCTTATGGAAGTGGTAGAAATGCTGTGCAGCATCTTCCTCACTGTAGGTACGGGCAACCGAGGGTCTGAAGCCGTTTACCATGACTTCCCTCAATACCTTGATGCCGGTATCGACATCCTTGATGAGATACCCATAGAATTTGTTGTTGTCAGGATAGAACTTGAACATCTTTACCGTTACTTCGGTGATGTAACACAGTGATCCTTCATTGCCAATGGCGATATGACGAATATCGGGACCACCTGAACGTCTGGGAACATTCTTGATTCTGGAGATATGCCCGTCTGGGAATACGCACTCAAGTCCGACTACCATGTCCTCGATTGCCCCATAGAGGGTGGAGAACTGTCCAATACTCCGGGTTGCGACCAATCCACCCAGTTTTGCTACAGGCTTTGACTGTGGTGAGTGGCCGGTGGTAAAACCTTCCTTTCTCAGGGCATCTTCCAGTACTTGCAGGGGAACTCCCGCCTGTACGGTTGCCTGCATGTTATAGGTATCGATATTGATGATACTGTCTAAGTTCAGTGCATCTATGACGAGTGTCTGTTCCTTCCAGTTCTCAAGACCACCCTCTGTTGCTGTTTTTCCAGCACGGGGGATCACGTTGATCTTATTGGTATTACAGAACACAAGCAGGTCGCGAACCTGCTGGGGAGAGTCGGGGTAGACGATTGCCAGCGGGGAGGGTACATCGAGTACGTTCCTTGCTTTTGCATATTTCTTATATCTATCTGCAGATGCATCATAGAGATCTTCACTGTTGGTGTTGATCTGGGTAGGTTTCAGCATTGTTTTCAACTGTTCAAGAATCTTTTCGTTATTCACACATTCCTCCAAAGGTCTAGGTGACAAGTCCAGATAGGTATCTGAACACTCTATCCATAGGGTAAAGGTCATCGTATGTAATGTCAATGAATATGGAAAAATATCTAGTAATAAGAATTTAAATTACAATAAAAGGAAAATTTTCCATATAAATACTGGTTATTGGCCCAGTTTACCTTTACACTCCTTGTATGAGTGTTTACACTGATTACCGTTACTAAAGGAAAAAGGATATACTGTTTTGAATACGATAGACTTACATACATTGAATCCCCTGGAGCGTCACATCCATGAGGTCTTGCTTGCCCAACGTGATACGCATGGTACCTTACGCATCACCCAGGCTGCTGAGATATGCAATTGCTCAGTATCGAAAATCTCAAAGTTTGTAAAAAAACTTGGATTTCATAATTATAAACAATACATGGAATTTTTGAGTGGGAAGGATGTGATCGGGTATACCTCAACAAACGAGATACAGCGTATACGTGCTTTCCTCGATACCTTCGATTCCCAACTGGTGGACGATCTTCATTCCATGATACTGGATCATAAAAAATTGGTCCTCTTTGGGTATGGCCCTTCACTGCTCTGCGCGGAATACTTCGCCTATCGGTTCAGGAACTGTACCGATATAACGACCATGGCTGTTTCTGACCCCATTGCTGTCAAGAATATGGTGGATGAGACAACGCTGCTTGTCATACTGACAGAAACTGGTCGTTTTCACTCCTTTCAGGATGTATACTCTACAGCTAAGAACAAAGGGTGTGATGTGATCATCATTTCGGAGGAATTCAATACGGAACTGGTCACCCAATGTGACAAGATTTTCTATTTGGCACAGCATGCTCAACCAGAGTATTTGCAAGCCTATGAGAAATCGCGAACCACATTCTTCATTTTCCTTGAAGAGGTCATCCAACGGTTTCTTCCTCATCAATCTTGAGAGGACGGAACTCGTTTCAATATCAGGAGAGGACAGTATGAGTACCATACCACGAACAATGAAAGCGGTTGTAACTAAATCCAACGGGGGGTATGAGCAGTTGCAGTACCAGGATGTTCCTGTTCCTGAGCTTCTTCCTGGTACGGTTTTGCTGAAAGTACTTTCAGCCGGAGTCAACAATACGGATATCAATACCCGTTTGGGGTGGTATGCTGCCAAGGTTAAGAAAGGAACCCTTGCACTCTCCTCAGGAGAAATAGAAAACAGTATGGATGGGGGATGGAAGGAGAAGACTCCTTTTCCTCTCATCCAGGGAACGGATTGTTGTGGACGCGTGGTAGCTGTAGGAAGTGGACAGGATGCACACTTGCTAAACTCGCGTGTCCTTGTTCGTCCTTGTATGAGGAGCTCTGGTTGGGAATCACTGGAGACCATATGGCTGGGCTCTGACTGCGATGGCGCGTTTGCTGAGTATGTACGCGTTCCTACTCCAGATGTGTTTCCTGTTGACTGTGAGTGGAGTGATGAGGAGCTGGGAACCATTCCCTGTGCCTATGGTACCGCTGAGAATATGCTGCATCGCGCCTCTGTACAGGACGGTGATATCGTATTGGTGCGTGGTTCTTCTGGTGGAGTTGGCTCAGCGGTAGTCCAACTTGCTGGGCGCCGGGGTGCAAGGGTGATTGCTGTTACCAGCAAAGGAAAAAAGAGAGAGGTTGCTTCTCTCGCTGTGGAGAGGGTAATAACACACGAGGAGCTTGCTAGTGGAGTCCTTCCCTCAAATTCTGTTGATGTGGTAGTTGATAATGTAGCTGGTCCTGACTTTGGTGAGATGCTGAACCTGCTGAAGAGAGGAGGGTGTTTGGTAACCTCCGGTGCTATTGCTGGTGCACAGGTAACCATTGATTTACGATCACTTTATCTTAAGGATTTGCGACTCATTGGCTGTACTGCTTGGGCTGAACCGGTATTCAGAGATGTTATCTCCTACATCGAACAGGGCGAGATCCGCCCACTGCTTGCAGGAGTATTTCCCATGGAAGAGATAGCAGCAGCACAACAGGAATTCTCCCGGAAACACCATGTTGGGAAACTGGTACTTTTGCCTCATCAGGTATAGAGAGAACCAACAATCCGTCTCTTTACTAAAAAATCTTTACAAATATGCAAAAATGACCTAATCCTCCTGCTTTGTTTGGTAAAATTGGTGTAGTACCATACAAGGAAGTTAAGGAGGATGTCTTATGAAATTATTGTGGGTACTACTCGTGGTAGCACTGATCATTGTCGTGGTTTTTCTGTTGTATCGTAGAATTGAGAACAAGTTGAATGCGTTGCCTGGTCTTCCTATTGCTGATATAGATTTCCGCCAGGTTCCCGATGGGATCTACAGTGGTTCCTACGCTACCTTTCCTGTACGGGTGAAGATTGAGGCAAAAATGGATTCAGGTAAGTTAACGGACTTGTCTTTGTTGGAACATCGTAATGGACAAGGGCAGAAAGCCGAAAAAATTCTCCAGGATGTTCTTTCTTCCCAGCATCTTCAAGTTGATACTATTTCTGGTGCAACGTACAGCAGTGTGGTGATGCTCAAGGCTATTGAGTCGGCTCTTACAGAGCAAAAATCTCTCTAATTTCTTTTCTTATAACGCTAAAATACTGGCTATAAAGGAAAAGGATTGAGAATCGGTCTAGATTGAGGTATGCTAAGAGTAGTAAACAGCGTATAAGTTCCCCTCTTGGGTAACGATACATAGATAGGAGAAGCTATGAACACAAGCTACGAGAAAGAGCGTCTGAAAAAAACTACTATCGTCTATCTAGTGGTTATGGTACTCATCGTTGTGTTGATTCTGCTTGCTGTGCAGGACACACAGGTCAAGACTGTCGCTGTTATTTTGGTCCTGTTGGTAGGAGCTGCTGCAATTATTGTGCAATGGCTGTTACTCGGAAAGAAAGGTGATGCAACGAAGATGCAAGAACCGGTTAAACCTGTACAGAGTGCACCAAAAGCAGAAAAGCCTGTTCAGAAAGCTAGCTCACCAGTACCTCCCAAGCAGGAGAAGAAAGAGGAAGCCCCAAAAGAGGAAGTTTCTACCCAAACCGGGTCACAGTGTGAGACTGCTGGAGTCTACCACTGCTCCGAACATCCCGACAAGACGGTCACCATGGAGGAAGGCAAGCGCTTCCCCCCATGCAGAGGGGATGATAAGGGACATAGTGCTACCTGGGTCCTGGAGTCATAAGGCATTTCTCAATATATTTTTCTGGAGAAGTTTATGAACCCAATTCGCGCCGCATTGCTGGGCGGGGGGAGCAGGGGTCGGTATGTGTATGCCGACTACGCAAAAACCCGACCACAAGACCTTCGTATAACAGCCATTGCAGAACCTGATCCACAGAAGCGTACTACAATTGCAGAGGAGCATGCAATTCCATCTTCACTTGTAGTATCCGACTGGAAGGATTTATTTCCCTCCACACACCAGGATTTTGATGTCATTATCATTGCAACCCAAGATGCAATGCATTTGGAGCCTCTTCTCAAGGCAATTGATGAGGGATATCCAGTACTCTGTGAAAAACCGGTTGTTCCTTCTTTGGGTGAGCTATCCCAGATTGCAGAAAAAGCAAAGCATACCAAAAGCCTGGTAAGTATCTCACATGTACTGCGATACACTCCGTTCTTCACCAAAATCAAACAACTCATCGAGGAGAAATCCATCGGTGATCTGATCGGTATCGAATTGCATGAGAATGTAGGCCATATCCATATATCGCACAGCTATGTTCGAGGAAACTGGAGGAAGAGAGAAGAATCCAGTCCTATGATCCTTGCCAAGAGTTGTCACGATATGGACATTCTTCGCTATCTTGCAGGGAGTTCGTGCGAAACGCTCTCCAGCTATGGGGATCTGTTCCATTTCAAACAAGATAATGCACCAAAGGGAGCTCCTCCACGATGTACTGATGGTTGCCCTGTGCTTGAACAGTGTCCCTATGCTTCCCAGAAGATCTACTTGGGAGAGAATACAGACTGGCCTGTGAATGTCATTACCACTGACCTCTCCTACGAGGGGCGGGAGAAGGCGTTGAAAGAAGGTCCGTATGGGAGGTGTGTATATCACTGTGACAATAATGTGGTTGATCACCAAAGTGTAAGTGCACGGTTCTCCAATGGTGTTATCGCAAGCTTTATCATGTCTGGATTTACCATGGATACACATAGGAGTATACGGGTAATGGGGAGCAAGGCGGAACTTAAAGGGGACATGGAGAGTGGTGAGATTACCATTGATGTTTTCTCGACCAAGGAGCGTATTACTTATCAACTCAATACGAAAAGGGATGGCCACGGGGGAGGAGACGAGCACCTGATTACTGATTTCATCGCACGTGTTCGTTCTTTGGATATACGTAGTACCAGTGATCTTTCCTCCTCGTTGGAAAGCCATTTTATGGCATTTGCAGCCGAAGAAAGCCGTCTCTCTGGGGGAGAAAAAATTGACCTCGCCTCATTTCAGAAGCAAGGTCGTATGAGACTCCTATCTTAGGCAATCTGTTTCTTGTGCTTCCAATAGAACTGGAAGAGTACAACCAGAACCGCCAAAGAGAAACCGATTATATCCTGTACCACGTTTGCAGAGATCAAGAGCAGGGCTCCCAAGAAGGCCGCAATACGTACAGGCCAAACCATGTCCTTGAACAGGTATCCCTCTGTTGCCATACCGATCAAGAGAACTCCCAAGATGGCGGTAATTGCTACTCGTAATGCAACCAGCGGTGTTACATCAATGAGCAGGAGTGCTGAGTTGTAGATGAACATGTAGGGAACGATAAAACCAGCCAGTGAGAGTTTTACCGATTGTATGCCTGTCTTCATGGGATCTCCGCCACTCAAGCCTGCTGCTGCAAATGATGCAAGAGCAACCGGAGGAGTGATGTTGGCAAACATCGCAAAATAGAAGACAAACATATGGGCTGCCAATGGGGGGATGCCAAGCTTCACAAGGGCCGGAGCTGCCATGGTAGCGGTGATCAGGTATGCCGGTATGGACGGAAGTCCCATACCGAGGATCATACAGGTGATCATGGTGAGGAAGAGCGTCATCATCAGGTTGGACTGTCCAAGCTGGATGATGGCATTGGCCATGTTGAGTCCAAACCCAGTAAGACTAACCACACCAATGATGATTCCCACCACGGCACATGCAACGGCTACAGATACTACAGCCCTGGTGCCTTCAGAAAATGCATCGAGAATCTGGCGAAGTGTCATCCTGGTTGTCTTTCTTGCCATACTGACCGCGATGGTGGCAACTATTGCCCAGAAGGCGGAGAAGATGACTGTGGCTCCACTGAAAAGCAGCATGTAGAGCAGAAAGGCGATGGGAATCAAGAGATGTCCACGCTCTCGCATTACATCCCTTAATTTCGGGAGTTGATCCTTGGGAAGTCCCTCAAGGTTTAGCTTGGAAGCACGTAGTTGTACCTGCACCAAGATGCCGAGGTAGTAGAGCAGGGCAGGTATTGCTGCACTCACAACAATGGAACTGTATTTGACTCCGAGCATCTCAGCCATGATGAAGGCTGCTGCACCCATGATCGGAGGAAGAAGTTGCCCTCCAACAGAGGCACTCGATTCTACAGCGCCGCTGAACTCATTGGAATACCCGGTTTTTTTCATCAGTGGGATGGTGAAGGCTCCAGTGGTAACTACATTGGCGACAGCACTTCCGTTGATGGAACCAAGGAATCCGCTTGCAATGACTGCCACCTTAGCCGGACCACCCTTGGAGCTTCCTGCAAAAGCAAGGGCCAGATCATTGAAGAACCGTCCCATACCACACTTATTCATAACCGTACCAAACATGATAAATAGGAAAATATATGAGGCTGCTACATCCACAGAAGTACCATAGATACCTTCTGTGTTGATAAAGATATGGTTGACCAGAGCTTTCCAGTCGTATCCTCGATGCATAAAAATCCCTGGAAGATTTCTTCCAAAGAGCCCGTACAGTAAAAAGATGAGACTGAGGATAACCAATGGCCATCCAGAAATCCGCCTACTTGCTTCCAGTACCACGAGAATCAGGATGGTTCCCATGACCACGTCCATGGTATTGGGACTTCCCATTCGGTTAATGAAGTTGATGTAGTCAATCCAGACATATGCTGCCACTGCTAGTGAGGCAATTGCAAACACAATGTCATACCAGGGGATGGATTTCCTGCTTGCTTTTTTGTTGGCAGGGTAGAGGAAGAAGGTCATGAAGAGAATCATGGCAACATGGAGTGAGCGGTGCAAATGTGTTGCCGGATACCCTATAAATGAGGTACCAAAGTGGTAGAGTGCTACAATGATGGAAATCCAATACAGCCCTTGGGCAAGAAGATAGTGGTCGAATTTACGTGTCTTCGATTCTTTCTCGAACTTGCTGAGCAGCTGCTCCTGTTTGCTTTTCATGGCAGGATTCATTTCGTCAAGGGATATCTTGGCCATATGGTTCCTACTCCTTCTATAGTTAATTCTACCGGAATATGATGGGGTACATCCTCACCGGTGATAAAGATGGTGTTTCCAACAGTAATGCTGGTTAATGCGGTTTGGGAATGGATCCAACGAATTTCGCCAAACACTTGGTCGAGTTGTTCCATGACAACCATACCGTCTTTCACAGATGTTACGCCTTTGTTCTCAGGAATACCAGCTCCAAAGCCTGCCACCTTGATGGTGTCTAGGTGGAATGAGCCATCCTTTTGGATGGTGAATTCCTCAATCCAGGGAATAAACTCAGCTGAATGGATCCAACTGTAGGTAAGCTGCTCTCCCTCTTCCACGGGAATCGAAGCCAGCACCTCCCCGGTTTGCTGATCGCTTAACACCAAGGCAAGACCTGGTCTTTGTAGGAAGAGGAGAAGCAGTGTCCCCACCACAAGGGTGAGGACAACGACAATAATTCTACGTTGTGTACTGCTTTTCATCAAGAATGCTTACAGTCCTGCTTCCTCGTAGTATTTGATAGCTCCTTCGTGGAAGGGGATATCCACACCGATGTGACTGTTCTCAAGGGTGATATGCTTCTGTGCTGTAGCATGTGCTGCCTGGATGTCTCCAATGTTTTCGAAGATACCCTTGGTCAGGTCATATGCTACATCAGCGGGAAGGTCCTTGTTGACGATCATGATGTTGCGAACCGTGGCGGTCTGGATATCAGAATCGGTGTCATACACGTCAGCGGGAATGGTTGCTTCAACGAAGAAGGGATAGTTCTTCTTCAGGGTTGCAAGACCTTCGCCTTCGATGGGTACGAGTACAATCTTGCTGGTGGTGCCAAGCTCCATGATGGTTGCATTGGGAATGCCGCTGGTTACAAAGACTGCATCAACCATGTTGTTCTTCAACTGGGCGATTGCCTCACCATAGTTGAGGTAGTCAACCTTGCTGTCTGCATAGCTCATGCCATGTGCTTCGTACATCATTCTTGCATTGACCTCAACACCACTATTGGGGGCGCCGATGCCGACACGCTTACCTTTCAGATCGGTGAACTTCTTGATACCGGTCTTGTCAGTGGTAACCAGCTGTACATAGTTGGGGTAGAGACCAAGCAGAGCGCGGAGCTCTGTAGCAGGTTCCTTGCCCTCATAAGCACCAAAACCCTGGTATGCCTGTGCTACAACATCACTCATGGCAATTGCCATCTCAGCACGATTTTCCCTGATCAGGGTGACGTTCTCTGCTGAAGCACCGGTTGCCTGTGCTGATGACTTGTAGCCAAGCTTATTCTGGAATACTGAAGAGAACGCTCCTCCGATTGGGTAGTAGAGACCACTGGTAGGTCCGGTTGCAACGGTGATGAAATACTTGCTTCTATCAAGTTCGCCACTCTGTGCTTTTTCACTATCGCCTGCAGCAAAAAGGGAGATGCTCATGACCAAGGCCAGAAGAGCAATTAGGAACAGCTGTCTTTTTTTCATACGTTTCTCCTGTAAATAAAATTCTCGCAGGTGTATAGGCCTGCATGTCTCCAAGAACCACTTTCTGAGCACTTCTTATCGTTGTTTTGCCAGATGGGTAGGACTGCATATCATTGGTATTAATATGCAAAAGCAGAATACAAGGAGGTTTATGTGAAAATCAAGTGGTAAAGTGAAGAAGCATGGAAAATATCCCACAAAAACAGTATAATTTCCTTATGACAACACGCCAGTTCCTTAATATCGTAGAGATGCGAACGAAGGTTATCAGCATGGGCACTTTTGCCTGTGCATCCCTCTATGCAGTTAATATTCAAGATAGTGTACCTATAGTTCCTTGGGTAATTATGGGGTTCGCAACCCTTTTCGTCGACATGGGAACAACGGGCTTCAATACCTTTTTCGATTATTATCGGGGGACCGATAACCTTACCTATACCAAGGAGAAAGAGAAAGTGCTTGTGCATGAACAGGTGAACCCGCTCTCTGCCTTGCTTATCTCCCTTGCCCTGTTCGCCCTGGCTGCTGTACTGGGCCTCGTTCTGGCCTCTATGACCAGCTGGTATCTTCTCCTGGTTGGTGGGATGTGCATGCTTGTTGGTTTCTTCTATACAGCCGGGCCACTGCCGATCAGCCGGACCCCGTTTGGGGAACTGTTTGCCGGAGGCTTTCTGGGCAGTGTTCTCTTTTTGATCACGCTCTTTGTCCTAGGGGTTCCCCTTGGTGCCAAGGAGGTTGCTGCAACTGTTCCCTTCCTTTTGCTTATTGGTATGATCCTTTCGGTGAACAATGGGTGTGACCGAATAGGTGATACAGCAAATGGAAGGAAAACTCTTTCTATTCTCCTGGGAAAACGAGGCAGTGTTGGCTTGGTTGCAACTGAAGGGCTGGCTGCCTATCTGGTAAGTGCAGTGTTTGTGTTTGTTGGAATGTATACAGTGTACTTCCTTCCTCTGCTGGTATTTCTAGCCATCCGTTTCTTGGTTCAGTTTAGGAGAGTGAGGAGGGAGGGAATGGATGAAGCACACAAAGCCCAACATATGGGCTTTGCTTCTTCTACCTTTATCTCTTTCTCATTGAGTTTTGCTATTGCTTTCCTGCTCAGTAGAGTGTTCGGTTCTCCGGTTTTTTAATCGTTGCTGCAAACACCGAGTTAGCCAATCCCAAAACCGCTGAGAGGGAGAACAGTACTTCAATGCCGAGCGTTTTCCAGATAAGGCCACCAAGCAGTGCAATCATGACACTGATCAGGTGATTGACCGAGATACCTGTTGTAAGGGTAGCGGTAAGCTCTTCACGGGAAGAGGATAGGTCTCTTACATATACATTGGTAGCCATGCTCGCAAGGCTGATAATCGAATCAAGTACAAAATTAACACATACCACAATGAATGCTATTTCCATGGGAAAAATTCGATGTGCAAATCCATAGAGCAAGCAGACCGCAACCAGGATTATGGTATCGGCTACCATGATGGTCTTATACCCCAGCTTGTCCACCAATATCCCGATAACCGGACTGAGCAACATGCCGAAGATTGCGCAGATGGCGAGCAGCATCGCAATTACTGAGGTGTCGGCTCCATAGAAAAGGATAAGGACATAGGGAGCAAAAGTAAGGAATATCTGCTTCCTTGCTCCATAGAATACTTCCAGCATATAGAACTTCCCAAACTTGCGATGGAAGTACAACCGACTTCGTTTGACCGGCTTTCCACGATCTCTCATCGTGAGTACGATAACTGCTGCAGAGAAGAGCAAGGAAGCTGAGAGGAAGAAGATTACACGGAACCCTACGATTGAATCCCTTGCATACCCAAGACGGCCCAGGACCAGGAAGAGGATGGATACGATGACAAAACCACCGATATTTCCCCCATGGCTGATCGCTGAGGTTACCCCCAGGCTGGCTCCTCCCTTTTCGCTCTTTGCAAAGGAGAGGGACATCGAGCTCTTGATTGGCATGATAATATGCTCTCCACTACTGAAGACAACCATGAAGAGGATGACTACTACCTTGCTGGAGCCGAGAAACAACAAGCCAAGCAAACCGAAGAGCATGATAAGCGTACCTACCTTGTAGACGGTACTCTCACTGAATCGATACATGGAGGCGAGGATGAAGATAAGCAGAAGCCCAGGTAATTCGCGAAAGAATTCTACAATTCCCCGTTCAAATTCAGAAATCTTTACTATCTCTGCAAGATAGTTGTCCTGAATTCCACGATACAGCCCGTAAGCAAGACCGGTAAGCAGAATAGTAGTAAGGAATACCCTTACACCTGTATCGCCCCGGTAGATCGATTCTTTCTCTCTCGGCATGGTAGAGACTCCAGTTGGCATGAATTACCTGTGACTATGATTAGAATTGTAGAGGATGTCAACAAGTATTGTTGATGTTCTAAGATTGTCCCTCAAGTACCTTGTTGATATCGGCAAGGGAACTTCCCAGATGTGCAAGCATATATGCTGCTGCTTTTTGGGAATCGCGTTCTTTTAATGCCGTGATGATCAATTCATGCTCTCGAATAGTATTTTCTGAACTGGTTTTTACCGATATGGACATGAGACGATAGCGCTTAAGCTCCATTGCAAGGAGCTCATTGATTTTCATCAAGAGTGGGTTATGTGACATCTTACAGATTTGTGTATGGAATTCTTCATCCAATGCCGCAAGGGCTGCTACATTCGCCTGGGTGTTTTGCGAGATGAAATGTTGGTGGATGACCTCCAATTGTGCCACTTCCTCATCTGTTGCACGACTCACAGCCATTCTCACTTGCACGGTTTCCAGAGCTTCTCGTACATCGGTAGTGTCTTTCAGGGTGGGGGCGGACTCTATAAACCAAGAACGAATGGCATCATAGTCATGGCTTTGATTGTCACGTACAAAAGCCCCTTTCCCTGCAATAAGCTCTACATATCCTTCAGCTTGCAGTGATCGCATAGCCTCGCGTACCGTAGATCTGCTAACCGAAAGCATCTTGCAGAGCTGGATTTCTGCTGGCAGTTTTGTTCCAATGGGATAGGTTCCATTCATGATGGATTCTCGAATTGAGTCAATGACTTGTGTGGTTACGGATATTCTTTTTATTTCTTTCATGTTTTTTGTCTGACAACAGACTACCATGTGAAACTTGGCTAGTCAAAGAAATTTTTAGGAAAATAATGATTGACAACACAAATATGCATGGTATCCTCTAAAAGGATTCATAAATTGTCAGACAATCTGGCATCATACAAAATCGTGGAGGTTTGAATATGAAGAAACTGATCGCTGTATTGCTTATGGTCACCATGAGTATGACCCTTGTATTTGCACAAGGTGGAAATGAGAAAAGTAGTGGGGCAGAGAGTGTTACTCTCACTGTGTATTCACCGGGTAACGCAAACTCTGTTCCTACCAAAACCATTCTTAAATATAAAGAATTGGTAGAGAATGCTTCCAACGGAACAATCAAGATGGTGGCTCATCATTCTGGGGAGCTGGGCAACGATGCAGAAGCCTTGCAGTCAACCAGAATGGGTACCATTGATATCATCTTTGCAGGAACCAGTGGGTTTACCAGTTTCTACGAGGATGCCAAAATCTTGGATTTGCCATTCTTGTTTGACTCTGCCCAAGAAGCCTATGAAATTGTAAACGGTGATATTGGAGAAGAGATTTTCGCAGATTTGCCATCGGTAGGATTGGTGTATCTCTCAGAGGGAGACAATGGAATGCGTCATATTGCAACGACCAATAGGCCCATTGATTCTGTTGCTGATGTTGATGGCCTTAAGATTCGTGTTCCCACCAGTAAGATGTACCTAGATGTCTGGAGTGCTCTTGGAGCAACCCCGGTCGCCCTTGCATTGAATGAATTGGCAATTGCTCTGGCAAACGGAACAGCAGAGGCTCAGGACAATGCAACGTATCATCTTGTAGCAAATGCTACCTATGATGATATTGAGCACTACAGTTTTATCAACTATATGTGGATGGGCTGTACCATGGCTATGAACCAGGACAGCTGGAACAAGCTCTCTACTGAACAGCAGAACATTCTTAAAGAGCAGGCAATTGCAGCAGCTAAATACTCTTTTGATACCATTGAGGAAGACAATGTCTCTGCAACGAAAGTACTCAGGGAAGCTGGAGTCCAGTTCAATGAGACCCCAGATATCCAGAGCTTCAAAGATAAGTTGGGTGGATCATCGTACTACACGCAGTACAAGGATGCTGCTTGGTACAACCAAGCGATCTTGGATGCAATTTTGGCAAACTAAGCAGGACTGTCGTATACAAGGGCGAGAGGTCTCTCGCCCTTGTATCATTGAATTTGAGGAAGGATTTACATGGTAGTAATAAGAAAAATACTGGATGGCTTTGTAAAATGCATATCTGTTTTACTCATGATTCTGGTAGCTGGAATTGTGTTGTTGATGCTAAACGAGCTGGTGCTTCGTAATCTCCTCGGTTCTTCTTTCAAAGGAATGACAGAACTTTCTGGGTTTATGTTTTTATGGATGGCTTTCTTGGGCATCATTGTGTTATATGACCAAAACAGAATGATCTCCCTTGATATGTTCTTTGTAAGGACGAAGGGCAGATTGCGCACAGTCCTATGGGTCATTCAGCGTTGTGCAGCAATATTGCTTGGAATCGTGATGATTCTGGCATTCAAAGGACTCTATCCTTTCATCAGTACTGAGTTCTACTCTTCAATGCCGAGCTTTTCAAAGATGTATCAGTATGTTCCCATGGTAATTACTGGTGCGTTTCTTTGTGTTAAATCCATGTATGACCTTGTTGTGAAGGCAAGAGGGGAGAACGTGTCATGATATTGTTTTTTGGTAGTTTTATACTTTTGCTTTTGATTGGGGTGCCGATCAGTATATCGATCGGAGCCAGTGCGGTATTGGGATGTTTGAATCTGGGGTATCCCTTGATGGTGATAGGCCAGAAAATGGTCAGCGGCATCGATTCATTCTTGCTGATAGCAATACCGTTGTTCATCTTGGCCGGCAACTTGATGAATGCTGGAAAGATAACAGAAAAAATCTTTGATTTTGCAAAACGCCTGGTAGGATGGATACCTGGTGGATTGGGTCATGCCAATATTGTAGCAAGCTTGATTTTCGCAGGTATGAGCGGTAGTGCTGCAGCAGATGCAGGAGGACTTGGAACCATTGAGATGGAAGCAATGTCCACCAATGGATATGATGATGACTTTTCTGCGGCGGTTACCGCATCATCAACAGTGATTGGGCCGATCTTTCCTCCTTCCATACCGTTGATCATCTATGGGTCTGTTGCATCGGTGAGTGTATCACAACTGTTCATGGGAGGCGTTGTTCCCGGTCTATTGATGGCGATAGCTCTCATGATCATGGTCTTCGTATTTGCCATCAAGCGATCTTATCAAAGGGTAGCCTTCAGCCTGGTATTGTTGGTCAAGCAGTTCTTTGCTTCGATTCTCTCTATCATAACTCCGCTGATTATTCTCAGTGGATTTACCCTTGGTTGGTTCACTCCCACAGAAGCTTCAAGCGTTGCTGTTGCCTACGCTTTGGTTATTGCTCTGGTAGTGTATAGGACATTGGATTGGAAGACTTTCAAGGAGTGCCTGCTTGAGAGTGCGATCACGAGTGCAAACACACTGTTTATTATCGGAACTTCGATGCTTTTCAGCTATGTTCTTATTAAAGAGGGTGTTTCAACTCAGATGGCTACCTTTATATTGGGGATCAGTGATAATCCCTATATCATTCTCATGGTTATTAATATTCTCCTGCTTGTCTTGGGAATGTTCATGGAGCCAGGAGCAATATTGACCTTGATGTTGCCTGTCTTGCTTCCCATCGTTAAAGCGCTTGGGCTTGATTTGGTTCACTTTGGTGTGGTCATGGTCTTGAATCTGATGATCGGACAGGTAACACCACCCTTTGGTGTTTGTCTGTTTATCATTGCTGATGTAGCCAAGATATCGTTGAACCGGATGTACAAGGCAATCCTGCCGTTTATCATTCCCCTCTTGGTTGTCCTGTTTCTCGTTACGTATATGCCACAGATTGTTACCTGGCTACCCGGTGTACTGTTGCATGCATAAAAATTTTTAGTAAGGATATGGTATTTGTATGAAAGACAATTTGTTTGATGTTTCCGGAAAAATTGTGATTATTACGGGTGGTTTGGGTCAAATTGGTGCTCAATTCGTGCTTGAGTTTTTAAAAAGGGATGCGAAGGTTGTAGTACTTTCTCGATCTGCCAATCCGGAAAAAGCAGCGGCCGCATTGGGGAAAGAGGCCTCCCAACATAAGCACCTTTTGTTGCAACGCGCTGATATTTGTAAGAAGGAATCTATAGAGGAGGCTCTTGATGCAATTGAACATGCATGGGGTGCCCCCGATGTATTGATAAACAATGCAGGTATTGATACACAACCAAGCGCTCCGCCGGAAGTCAGTGGTCCTTTTGAAGAATTTCCTGAAGATGTATTCAGGGAGGTGGTTGAAACCAATCTGGTAGGCACTTTCTTGATGACACAGGCTGTTGGAGCACGCATGGTAAAGGCTGGAAAGCCGGGTTCCATTATCAATGTAGGATCAATCTATGGAATGGTGAGTCCTGTACAGGATATCTATGCCTATAAGAAGGAAATGACTGGAGTCCCATTCATAAAGCCAGTTGCCTATAGTGCAGCCAAGAGTGGAATTTATAATTTGACTCGTTATTGTGCCACGTATTGGGGTAAGAAAGATATTCGGGTAAATACCCTAACACCCAGTGGTGTCTGGAGAGAGACCCAGGATGAGTATTTCCACGCAAACTATGAAGCAAGGATGCCGATCGGAAGAATGGCACAGGCAGATGAATTCAATGGTGCGATCATTTTTCTCTCCAGTGCAGCATCAACCTATATGACTGGATCGAATCTTGTTGTTGATGGAGGCTGGACAGCATGGTAGGCCATACCCCTTCTGTGATTTCTGCATTGATTACTCCCCTGGACGAAGGCAGGGAAGTTGATGTCCATGCGCTTGAGAAACTTGTTGAGTATGAAATTGGACATGGTGCAGAGGGTTTCTATTGTTGCGGTTCTTCTGGTGAGGGGCTATTGCTCTCGCCAGATGAGAGGAAACTGGTTGTTGATACTGTTGCTTCTGTAACGGAAGGGAAGGTGCCTTTCTATGCGCATACAGGGTCTCTTGGAACCAGGGAAGCCATTGCTCTCTCTGTTCATGCACAGAAAAAAGGTGCACAAGCAGTTTCACTCATTCCACCGATCTATTACAACTACAGCCAAGCTGAGGTTGAGCAGTATTACGCAGATGTAGCGGATTCTGTTGATATCGGTGTGATTGTCTATAACATCCCGCAATTTACCGGTATCTCTTTCTCCAAAGATAGTGCCATTATGACGAACGAGAAAATTGTAGGTATCAAGCATACGAGTATGAATCTCTATGACCTGGAGAGACTGGGACAGGCTTTCCCAGACAAGACATTGTTCAATGGTTTTGATGAGATCTATCTATACAGTTTAACCGCTGGTGCCCAGAGTACCATTGGTACCACTGTCAATGTTTGTCCGAAACTTTTCAAGGCGATCAGGGAAGATTTCATGAAAGGAGAAATTGCGGCAGCACAAGAGAAACAGCATGTACTGAATACGTTTGTCGAATCATTAGTGCAAGAAGGCATTTTCCCTGCAGTCAAGTATGCAATGACCTATCTTGGGGCTTCAGCAGGACCCTGTAGAAAACCCTTCAAACCATTGGATGAAGAAGGAAAGAGAAGGGTAGAGCTTGCAGTGAAAAAACTTGAACGATACCTCTAGATAATCTGGCTTCAGCCGTCTTTTGATGGCTGGAGCTGAATTATTTTATAGTTATAACAGAGAGATCATCCAAGTTGCCGAAGTCTGAGTGTATTCATTTCTTATTATTTTATCACTTTTATGCGTAATCTTGACGTACGTCAATGAAATCTTACTCCTTTGTATTCATACTAAAGCCAGTTCAATGGTTAGATAAGGAGTACGTATATATGAAAAATGCCAAATCAATACGCTCATGGAGCTTAATTTCTGGTCTGTCAATCTTTATCATGGCGATTGCTGCTGGAATCGCCTATGGAATGATCTTCCCCTCCTTATATCGGGAGGCAGATCCAATACAGACCCTTCAATTGATTGAAGCCAATAGGGGTTCTTTTCGTGTCATGAACCTCTTGTTCATGGTGATACTGGTAACCGATCTCTTGGTTTCGTACGGATTCTGTGTGATTTTTAGTCCTTTTAGTAAACGGTTAGCTGTCTTAACCAGCCTGACTCGGTTTGTCTATTCCGGTATCCTTGCTGTCGCCCTATATTACCTGTTTGGCAAGCAAATGGACGCATTCCTCCGGATCTGGTCCTTCGGTTTGTTCCTCTTTGGTTTTCACCTCATGTTCTTAGGCAGTGTATTGGTACATGGCCGATGGTTGGTCAAAGTGCTGGGTGTCCTGTTGTTGATTGGGGGAGTTGGCTATTCACTCATTCATGGAATCGAGACATTCACACCTCAATCATATCAGGCAGCCATGCTTCTGGAAGACACCCTTGGTATACCCATGGCAGCAGGTGAGTTGCTTCTGGCTCTTTGGTTGGTACTGACACGAGGGAAAATGTTTATACAAGAGAAGACTCTGCAAGGCGACGTTTGATCCTGCTCAATGACTCAGCGGTAATGCCGATATAGCTTGCAAGTTGGTGTTGGGGGACTCGCGTAAACAGATCCATACGTGTTTGCATAAGTCTCTTGACCCTGTCCTCTGGTCCCATACTGATGAAAGCTGTGTAATCATCATGCATTTTCCCAAGCGACTCTTCCATCATTCTTCTTGTTATTTCCGCAAAGACAGGGTATGTATCAAACTCATCTGATTGTTGATCCAAATCCCCCACAATCATGACCGAGTCCTCAAGACATGTAACAAAATAGGGAGAGTCCTTGGAAGTGAGGATAGCGATGCTTTGATATTCTGTAATGAAATCAGAGGTAATTTCTTTTCCTGCCTCATTCACTGCATACTTCCTTGCGCATCCCTGCAATATAAAGAAGCATTGAGTTACAGGGTCTCCCTGTCTGAGCAACACAGTACCTTTCTTGAAGAACGCTATTGGCAGATGTCGTATCATTGGTTTCAGCTCAGCGGGAGAAATATCCGCATAGTGAGAAGCAAATTGTGCGAAATTATCAATCAATGTTTCGGGCACTTTATATGGTTTCATTTGACATCCTTTATTGCTGACTAGTGATCAGTAACAGTATAAACTTGTAACTGGGCTTGGAGCAGATCGGACAGAGGACAAGGCCAAGGAAGCGAAGATATCGAGATATCTGAGCTGACGCGAACGAAGTTCATCAGTTCGATAGGCCCAAAAAAGTAAAGATTTACATGTTACAGATCACTTGATGGTACCATTCCATGCCTCTATTGTACACAACTGCTCTCAATCTGTTTGACCCCGATTTGCTTGACGATTGCCAAGGCTCGTCGTAGGCTACTAGAGAGAAGGAGACGCAGGTATGGATGGGAATCGGTTTGGTTCTACGTTGGAAGGAAAATTGGTGGTAATAACTGGTGCTAGCAAAGGAATTGGTAAGGGGTTGGCTGAGATCATAGCCTCAGAAGGGGCAAGGGTTGCAATTGCTGCACGAGATATTGATGCGCTTAAGCAGGTTGCTAAGGGCATCATTGAGCTAGGAGGAGAATGTAAGGCCTTCAACCTTGACTTGAGAAGAGTTGAATCAATCAGGGATTGTTTTTCCCGTATTGAAGAAGAAATGGGTCCAATCGATGTACTGGTAAACAATGCAGGAATGGGCAACCCAATTCCAGCTGAGGAGATAACCGAGGAAGACTGGGACTGGATGATGGATCTGAACCTGAAAGGAACCTTCTTCTGTTGCCAGGAAGCAGGAAAGAGAATGCTCTCCCGTAAGAAGGGACGTATTGTGAATATATCCAGCCAAGCTTCTGTGGTGGCCATCCCTCATGAGGCTGTCTATTGTGCTTCAAAGGGTGGACTGAATATGCTCACCAAGGTATTGGCCTCTGAATGGTCCCCAAGCAATATTACGGTCAATGCAGTTGGTCCTACCTTTGTCTATACCCCTGGAACTGCTGAAAGACTGGATGACCCAGCATTCCTTGCAGGGGTACTTGATAAGATTCCTCGTGGCAGGGTTGCCTCCATTGATGATGTTGCTTCTGCAGTTCTTTATCTCGCGAGTGATCATGCAGACATGGTAACCGGTACCCTCCTCCTGGTCGATGGTGGCTGGACCTCCCTCTAAGATGAAGAGTAGGTAAAGAACAAGAGTAGTGTCTTGTTTTTTGGAACTCACAATCCTATCATCTACCCATGATATATATTGTTGAGGACAATCCAGCAATTGCGGAGACCATCCAAGCCTACTTGCAGTTGGCAGGGTACACCACCGAAGTATTCGGTAGGTGTGAAGGTGTGATTGAAAGCCTGGAGTACAAACATCCCCGTCTTTGCATCCTTGATGTGATGCTGCCTGATGGGGATGGCTTTCTTCTGGCAAAGCAGATTCATGCTGCAGATGAGAGCATTCCATTCATATTCCTGACTGCTCGTGAATCAGAGAGCGACCGGATAACCGGTCTGGAACTCGGGTCAGAGGATTATATTGTAAAACCATTCAGTCCCAAGGAGCTGGTCCTGAGAGTTCAGGCAATACTCAGAAGAGTGGAGCAGGGTGGCAAGCAACAGAGTGAAGGTGTCCAATTTTCATTGGACGGCCATACGCTCCACCTCAATGAACACACGCATGAAGTCATCCTTGATGGTACATTGCTCTCCCTAACTGCGCTTGAATGGAAGATGCTTCTGTTGCTTGCTGAGAACAGTCCCCAGTTGATTACCAGACAGCGGCTTTTGGGTGAATGCCTGGGGTATGTACATGACGGATCTGACAGAACGATCAATACCCATATGAAGAACCTTCGTTCAAAGCTTGGATCGGTTGAATGGATCAAGACGGTGAGAGGATTCGGGTATGCATTTGCTGGGAAGCGGAAGGATAATTAGGATGAGAAGAACCATCTCCCTGTCAAAACTGAACTTCCTCCTTGTACTTCTCAGCCTTCTGGTGTTTACCTCCTTGCTGTCCCTGATGCTTTTCTTCGGATTGGATGCAACCCAGGATGCCTGGTACTCCCAGCAAATCACTAGCCTCCAGAGACAAATTGAAGAACGGATTCTGGAAGTATATAGACAAGAAGGATCGCTCAGCGAAGAAGCTCTCTCAGCTGCATTGGAAGACCTACTACAGCAACCCACCTACCTGATCATCTCCGATACGGAGAGAAATACACTGTATTCCTACCATAAAACTGATCGTAGTGTTGGCAGGGCAAGGGGATTCCAGTTTGGACAATTGGAAAACCAGAAGATACTTCCCATCACCGGGGAGAATGGACAAACCATTGCCTACTATTCCTTGCATCTGCCTACCTTCTCCGAGGTGGAAGCCAATGCAATGCTTGTCTCAGCTGCAAGGAATGTGCTCATCTGGGCATTGTTTATTTCCTTGCTGGTAGCAGTACTACTTGCCTTTCTCTTTTTTCTTCCCCTCAAGAAGCGAAGTCGGGAACTCACGGAAGGATTATCCAGTATGGCCAATCGTCAGCGGGATGTTGTCCTCAAACAGAGCATGGTGAGTGAGTTTGCAGACATCAGTGAAGCAGCAAAGAAACTCCAGGAAAATTTATTGCATGAGGAGCGGCTTCGTCGTCAGTGGGCAGCTGATATCGCCCATGATCTGAGGAGCCCGGTAACCGTACTCAAAGGACAGTTGGAAGGCGTTGCAGACGGAGTCTTGAAACTGGATGAACATCGTATTGAGCTCTTTCTGTCAGAAACAGAAAAGTTAACGTATATGATCAATGACCTCTCGCTCCTGACGCATCTGGAGTCTCCTGGCTATGCAGTACATACTGAGCCAGTAAGGGTCGATGAAGTACTCAAGCATCTCCTCTCTCGCTTTGAGGTACAAGCAAAACAGCGAGGGATGGAATTCTCTTACGCTGCCATACCCCTGTTATTGCAAGCCGATTTGAACCTATTCACCAGACTCCTGGACAACTTGGTTTCCAATGCAGTGAGATATGGGGAGGCTCCTTCCTCTATTGTCATCTTTGTGGAGGGTGATGCATCGGGTAATGCCGTACAGTTACGTATTGAAAATGAAGGTATCATAGAAGAAGCCTTCCTTCCAAGACTTTTTGATAGACTGAGTAGAGCCGAAGCCTCTCGCACCAGTGAAGGTACAGGGCTGGGGCTTTCCATAGTAAAAGCCATTGTTGATGCTCATGGTTGGAATATTGCTGTGACCAGCAAGAAAAAGACCATATTTACCCTCTACTTTACCTAATCTTTATCTACTGTTGAAACTCTCTAGATACTGGAGTGCGAAACTCTAGTCAAGACAAACAAATTGACTGGAGGTCAAAGAATGAAGAACAACAAACGTATTGGGATGGTAGCCATCCTCCTTATCGTCGGTATCGTAGCACTCAGTGCAGCTCCTGCATTCGCACAAGGTAGAGCAGTAGCTCCCGTGCAGGGAAGGGCTGTATCTGCAGCTCCTCGATCAAGTGTCCAGCAGAATCAGGCTGTACAACAGCGTGTGATGATGATGGATTGTACTGCAGAAGATTGTATTTTTGATGAGCTTCCTGCTGAACTGCAGGCACAGATTGAAGAGAGAAGGGCAGAAGCTGAATTGAGACAGACCGCAGGTGGTCAGTATCAAGGTGGTGGTCGAGGACAGAAAGGTAGCTCACCTCAGGGTGGCATGGCCGGTGGCCGTGGACAGAAAGCTGGATCCCCCCAAGGTGGATATGGCCGTCGCTAACAGACAGATAACATAATCTCCAGGAGGGTCTTCGGATCCTCTTTTTTACAGGAAAATCATCATAGAATGACATATGATTGGTAGTAATATATAATAATATAAAACATATAAGTATATATAATATAAAGAAAAAACAAGAAATTCCTTGAGAAACAATGCCCTCGGGAGCATACTGGTAGTAGCAAACCTAAGGAGAGCATATGAGAATTATTGATGTATTGGTTATTGGGGGCGGTGCCTCCGGATTGCAGGCAGCAATCACCACGAAGACTACCTATCCAGAGAAAGAAGTGGTTTTGGTTCGCAAGGAAGAGCAAGTCCTGATTCCTTGTGGCATTCCCTATATTTTCGGAACGCTCAGTGACAGCAGCAAGGATATCCTTCCAGACAAGTTGCTTACCTCTGTAGGGGTTGAGATTGTCGTGGATGAAATGACGCAGATCAAGGTCAAGGAAAGACAATGCGTGTTTGCAAGTGGCGAAACGATGCAGTACTCGAAGTTGATCCTTGCCCTGGGCAGTATTCCCACCAAGCCGGCTTGGCTGAAGGGTGGAGATCTGGAACGAGTATTCACCATACCTAAAAACAAGGTGTACCTGGACAAGATGCTTGATGAACTCAAGGACCTTAAGGAGATCATCGTCATTGGTGCAGGCTTCATCGGTGTCGAAGTGTCTGACGAGCTGAACAAGAAAGGGTACCATGTTACCTTGTTGGAAATTGAGAAAGCAATCCTCAACCGTGCCTTTGATGATGAGTTCGGAGCCCTTGCCCAAGAGCATCTGGAAGAGCGCGGGGTGAAGGTCATTACCGGCAAGGGTGCCAGTGAGATCAAGGGAAAGGATGGAAAGGTCAGTGAGGTTGTTCTCACCAGTGGTGAACACATCAAGGCTGATGCAGTAATCCTTTCAATGGGATATGCACCCAATACTGCGATTGCGAAGAACGCAGGTATTGAACTCAATGAGTTTGATTTCATCAAGACCTGTGAATACATGCGCGTGTTGCCTTGTACCAGTGATATCGTTGCGGTAGGGGACTGTGCAGAGAAACGCGATTTTGTTACCAGGAAACTTGACCGTACGATGCTTGCCTCCACTGCCTGTGCAGAAGCCAGGACAGCAGGTATGAACCTCTATTCTCTGAGCCCCTGCAAACCTTTCACGGGGACCATTGCCATTTACTCTACAGCTATTGGCAATCATGCTTTTGGGACTGCAGGGATTACGGAGGCTCGTGCGGTAGCTGAGAATTTCTCAGTAATTTGTGGCAGTTTTACCGGTATGGATACCCATCCCGGAAACCTCGAGCACTCCCACAAGCAGATGGTGAAACTTATAGTTGCCAGCGATTGTGGCATGATTCTCGGAGCAGAGGTGTATGGCGGTACAACTATTGGGGAATTGACCAACGCAATCGGTTTCCTTATTCAGAATCGTGTAACGGTCAAGCAACTCCTTACGATGCAAATCGGTACACAACCTTTGTTGACTGGTTCTCCTGCAGGCTATCCTTTGATCAAGGCAGCCGAAGTGGTCGTCAAGAAGATGCGCTGTTAGGTGTTTTCATTTCTCTTTTGCCCTGTGTATGCTATAGTTAGCAGGGCAAAGGAGAGGTTACCTATGAAGACACTCATCATCTATGCAACTCGCTATGGTACGACCGGGACCTGTGCACAGCTACTTAGTGATGCACTGGAAGGGGAGGTTGTAGTACAAAACCTTGCAGAAACTCCTACGGTTGATCTTGCTGCATTCGAGACTGTTGTTGTAGGAAGCCCTGTCTATGCAGGTAGGATTAACAAACGTGTAAAGCGTTTTTGTAGTGCCCATGAGTCGACCTTGCTCGCTAAGCGTTTGGGGCTCTTTACCTGCGATATGGAAGAGGGGGAGGGAAGTATCAAGCAATTGGATCATTGCTATGCCCCTCCCTTGGTTGCCCATGCATTGGTAAAAAACAGTTTTGGAGGACAATTCTTGTTCTCACAAATGGGATGGTTCACAAAAAAGATGATCAAGATGATGAGCAAGAGTGATGAGGATGTCAAACGAATCCAATATGACGCAATCAAGGAATTTGCCGACGTACTCAATAGCTAGTGATCTGTAACAGCATAAACTTGTAACTGAGCTTGGAGCGGATCGGACAGAGAACAAGGCCAAGGAAGCGAAGATATCGAGATATCTGAGCTGACACGAACGAAGTCCATCAGTTCGATAGGCCCAAGAAAAGTAAAGAATTCAATGTTACAGATCACTAGGCTGTGCTTTCTTCGTTGCTGCCTTTCTCAATCGATTGTTGATTGCTACCCCGATTCCCTGTTCAGGCAACAGGGAACAGACCATGCACCGAAGTCCCATGCCATCTAGCTTCCTGATCGCCCAGTAGAGCCGCATTGCAGCCTTCTCGCTGTCCTTGTCTTCACTGATGTAAGCCACAGGGCCTTTGAACGAAACACCAATATCCTCAGACAGTAATACGCCCACATCCTCACATCCTTGGTACTGACGGACATCATCGACCAGGTAAAGCGGGGTCGTTGGTGCATAGTGTGATTCCAACAATCCTGGGCTCTCCATCTTTGTGTCGGTAGGACCAGCCTGTTTCGCCATGGCAACCTCGCCTAGCAAGGGCCTGAGCTCTTCACATCCAATCTTCCCTGGTCTGAGAATGGTGGGAATGGGTGTATGCAATGCAAGCACTGTTGATTCAATACCTACTGTACAGGCACCCCCGTCAAGGATTGCTGCTATCCTGCCTGATAGTTGCTCCCTTACATGCTCGGCGGTGGTGGGGCTGGTATATCCAAACCGGTTGGCGCTTGGGGCTGCAATTGGCTTACCGCTTGCCTTGATCAGGGCCAGGGCAAGGGGGTTTGCAGGCATTCTTACCGCTACCGTCTCGCTTCCTGCAGTGACTATGTCGGCAACCTGGGGGTGTTTCTTCATCACCAAGGTAAGGGGGCCGGGCCAAAATTGCTCCATGAGGGCTTTTGCTTGGTCGCTCACTTGAGCAACCAAGCCATCAAGTTGGGTTAAATCAGCAATATGTACGATAAGAGGATCAAAGAAAGGTCGTTCCTTGGCAGCGAATATGCCCCTGACTGCTTCCTCGTTGGTGGCATCCCCGCCCAGTCCATATACAGTCTCGGTTGGAAAAGCTACCAGCTTTCCTTCAGCGAGCAGTTTAGCATCCTCTTCGATCAAGCGAGGGAGGTCTTCAGCAGGGTTTGGGTACAAACGGGTATAGGTGAATGCATCTTCCAAGGTATGGAAGTGGAAGGTGAGATAGGGAGAATCAACACCTGAGAGTGGACAGTAACAGGTAAGCGTCAGATTCTCACTCAGCAGGTAGGATGCTGTTTCTTCTTTTAGGAGTGTTAACGGCTCTTCAGTTTCTATGAAAGGGAAGGCAGGATACAGCTTCTGGTAGTGCTCTGCGCTCTTGTGCTCTTGTGGTGTATACACCACCAGCAAGCTTGCAGAGGTAAAATTGTTTGCAGTACATTGTACTAGCATGGAAACCGGTACCACAGTGGTATGCATGATAAAAAAGCCCTCCCGAGTGCTCTTACGTGAGCGTATCGCAAAGCGAGGGTTTCTTGCAAGTGAAGGAGAATGAGATGGTGGTAAGAGCGTACAAGGAGACTGACATTCCTAGGATGAGAGCCATCTGGAATGAGGTGGTTAAAGAAGGCAGAGCGTTTCCCCAGACAGAATGCCTTTCCGATACAAAGGCAATCTCCTTCTTTGCGAGTCAGAGCTTCTGTGGTGTTGCAGAAGATCAGAAACCATCAAGGGGCTCTACATCCTTCACCCAAACAATGTTGGACGCGTTGGCCATATAGCCAATGCCTCGTATGCTGTAGATAGCAGATTCCAAGGACAGGGGGTTGGAAGGTCCTTGGTTCAAGATTCCCTCTCCAGGTTGCCAAGGTTTGGTTTTCAGATCATGCAATTCAATGCAGTGGTGGCAACAAACCAAAATGCACTGCATCTCTATGAATCACTCGGATTCCAGAGACTTGGCATCATCCATGGAGGATTTCTCATGCCTGATGGTTCTTATGAGGATATTGTTCCAATGGTCTATTATGTGAATGCAGAAGCCTAAGTTAGAAGGATACACAAAGTACTTCGGTAGGAAATGCTCAGGGAGACTGCTCCTTCCTATGGTAAAAAGGATACATCAAACGAAAGTGAAGAAGATTCCTAAAACTTATTCCCCAATGATCTTTATCAAGGCATGTTTCTCTCTTACAGAAAGGCAAACAGTTTACCCATCATTGCTGTAGTAAACTCTGGAAAGCATCTTTTACTTTAAGAATCATTTATATGGATGGGTTTAATAGTTGCAAGAAGTATTTTGAGATAACCTCAGATTAATTTTGATATCTTGTATACTGTACTCCGATGTTGAACAGCAAGAACCAGGATAGTAATTTCCTTGTCGACTATTTTGCAAATGATTCGGTAATTGCCAACCCGATACCTCCAATAACGTGAAAGGTTAGCTGTAAGAGGCTTTCCTAACGACCTTGGATCTTTTCAGTCTTCCAGTTTTCTTAAGAATTTAAATATCTTGATTTTTACAGAGTTATCCAAAGCAGAAAGTTCCTTTTTAGCTTGCTCCTCAAACCTGATCTGATAAGCCATTTTCTGCTATAACTTCTTCAAGCGTAGTGGTTTTGCTGCGACCTGCTCTCACATCTTCGTCGCGTTTTTTTGCTAGGTAAATCATTTCAAGATCACAAACCTTATCTTCAAGCGCTTCCTGGATGTAATACGTTTTTGTTCTGCCTGTTTGCTCTGCCAGGTTGTTAAGCCTGTCTACCAGTTCTTTCGGTAAGCGTACTGATATGCTCTCAGTCATGTAAGTCTCCTTTTTTGATCATTAGCAAATCCATGAGCGTTGTAATACACGTACTACATGTAATGCAAGTATTATAACTAGTAATTTTCCTAATACTACTAGAGTAAGAAACCTTAGATTTTAAAAAATACGAATGAGGATGGTAGCGAATATTAGTTCTCTTGGATGTAAAATGATTTCTTGACACAGACAAATATGTCTATATAATTATGTATATATAGAAGGAGTTTCTAATTGTATACGTGGGACCCGAAGAAGAGCGAGAAGAATAAAAAGAAAAACGGGTTCTCATTTGAAGATATTGTTAATGTGTTCGACGACCCAAATCTTTTGGATTGGGTCGATTGGGAACACTCTACATTGGAAGAGACCAGATACCAATGTATCGGGCGATATGAAAATTACCTTATAATCATGATTGTATATACGGATAGAAATGGGGTCATCAGGATTATATCAGCAAGGGAGGCCTCTCCCAAGGAAAAGAAGGCGTATTATGAGTATGAAGAAAAGAGAAGATAAACAGAACCAGAGCGTCAAGAAAATCGATTTCTCTGATATCCCGGAGATGACTGATGAACAGTTAGCACAATTGCAACCCTCCCATTTGCGTAATCCAGAGAATTTTCGCCCCATCAAAAAAAAGATCAGCATCTATGTCGATGCTGATGTGCTTGATCATTACAAGTCAAAAGGCAAAGGGTATCAAACAAAGATCAATCGGGTATTGCGGCAAGGGATGCTCAGGGAGACTGCTCCTTCCTATGGTAAGGAGGATACATCAAGTAAAAAGTGAAAAAGATTCCTGATACTTATTCACCTATGATCTTGATCAAGGCATGTTTTTCTCTTTTCCCATCAAACTCAAAGTAGAAAATCTGCTCCCAGGTCCCAAAATCAAGTTTTCCGTTGGTGATAGCACAGACCGTCTCTCGTCCCATAATGGTTCTCTTCAGGTGTGCATCCGCATTATCCTCATACCCATTGTGATTATATTGGGAATAGGGCTTTTCAGGAGCCAGTTTCTCGAGCCAACGTTCATAGTCCTGATGCAGACCACGCTCATCATCGTTTATGAATACGCTGGCTGTGATATTCATCGCATTGATCAATACCAAGCCTTCCTTGATACCACTTGCATCGATGGCATCCTGGACATCACTGGTAATGTTGACCAATCCTCTTCTGGTAGGGAGATGGAAAAAGAGTTCTTTTCTATAGTGTTTCATGCGCTCCTCCTACCGATAGCATAAGTAAAAACCCAAGTGAAGGTCAAATACAAAAAAATGAAAAATAATATACCGTAAAGCACATAAAATGGTAAAAAATATAAAATAATACTCAGTAATATATTTTATCAGTAGGTTTCTTGTAAAGAGAAATGTCCCTTAAATACTTTCTTGGTTTTCTTCATCAGCATGCCTCCAGCAGTTTGATGTTAAGATCCATCAGTCCGAATGCTTCCTTGAAGGATTGCAGAGGTGTAGAACCACCAAGGATTCTCCTTGGATAGGTGTTCATCCAGTCCTGTATTTTCCTTATGCTCTTAGCCTTGATATCAGCAAAATCAGTACCTTTGGGAAGGAATCTTCTTATGATTCCATTATGATTCTCGTTAGTCCCACGTTCCGAGGAACAGTAGGGATGAGCGAAATATAACACAGTCCTCCTGCTCTTGGTCAGCACTGAGTTCTCAAGGCCCAGGACATCGGAGAACTCGACCCCATTGTCGAACGTAATCGACAGGAAAATCTTACGGAAGAGGCGGCTGCCAAACTGCCTCTCTATCCAGTCGAGACCCTTCTTCACCGACTTTGCCGTCCTGTCAGGTATCTTGACTATCAGCTCCATCCTTGACTTTCGTTCCACAAGCGTCAACAGGCATTCCCTTTGCCCATTCTTCGAGCTGTACACCGTGTCCCCTTCCCAGTGACCAGCCTCCAGACGCTTGAGAACCTCCTTTGGGCGGTTCTCTATGGACCTAGCGGCAAATTCCACGTTGGCATGCTTTTTCTTGCCCCCATGGCCTTTCCTGCGCTTCATCTTGCCTTTTCTCGGCAAGTCCTCAATCGTTACCCCAGGGATATCCCCAGCTTCTATCCAGTTGTACAAGGTCTTCTCACAGATCCTTAAGCCTTCTGGCCAGAGGCCTTTTTCGTCCAGCTTCATCAGCACAGCATAGGGGCTGTATTGTTTCTCCAGGATTAGTTCAGATATCTTCTGCACAAGCGTATAATGTTTGCCTGACTTGGGCAGCGGTCCCTTGTATTTCATCTTCTCCTCTGCATCGATCTGGGCATGCTCTGCATTGTACTCAACCCGAGAAAATGGGATTTCAGAGAGCACATGCTCCACCATCCCCCTCCTCAGCTCTCTGCTGATAGTTTTTCTGCTCTTCTGGAATATCTTGCCCAGCACAGTAGGCCTGCGTTCCTTCCTGTATCCATTGCTGCCGGCATAGTAATATTGGAGCTTCAGCCTTTCACCCCAAGTGAAATGACTTCCCCTACAGTGCTTTTCCAGTGTAAGCTGTCTACGTCCCATGGCAACTCCCTGTTTATCTTGATTTAGTGGTAAACCAATGATAACACGATTCCCATGGGATATTTTTTTGTCTCCTTTCTCTCTCTCTTTAGAGGGACACTTTATATTACTACTCGCGTATATTTTATCAGTAAATATAATACCTTGCTTTCAAAGTAATGCTGGTTTAGAATTAACTCGATCTTCTGGAACTGCTACTACCATATTTTATGGTATTTGCAATACAAAGGGTGTGCCCCGTGTTTTTTTCCCAAGGAGGTCCTCATGCATGATCGAGCGAACGAGATCGCGACGATTGTTTCTCAGCATAGAGAGCGACATGGTGCGCTTCTCTCCATACTGGAAGCAGTTCAGCGTACGAATGAGCACAACTATCTTCCCAAACAAGAACTGGTAATGGTAGCCAAAGAGCTGGGAGTCCCTCTCTCCCAAGTCTATTCGGTTGTCACCTTCTATGCTTTCTTCAATCTGAAAGCACAAGGAGAACATGTAATTACCGTTTGCCGTGGAACAGCATGCCATACAAGAGGCTCCAAGCCCTTGCTTGACAAGGTGTTGCATATGCTTGGCGTTGAGCTTGATGAAGATGGGATGGCTACCACCCCTGACTATCGTTTTACCGTCCATACCGTGGCTTGTTTTGGGCAGTGTGCGCTTGCTCCGGTCATTGCAATCGATGGAGTGATTCACTCCATGGTAACCGAAGAAAAACTCACTACCATGATCGAAGCCCTCTCGGCACAGAAGGAGGGAGCATGAGCAGTATATTGGAACGTTTAGACAATGAAGGAAGAAAGACCCTCTATCCAGAAATTCCTGCTATTGCAGTTGGAATGGGTACCTGTGGCATAGGAAGTGGGGCTGATGTGCTCTTTGACGCATTCTTGGCTCTCCAGAAGAAACAGAAAGATGCTTTCATGCTTCGCTCTGTCGGTTGTTTTGGTTGTTGCAGCGAAGAGCCTCTGGTACTGTTGTATAACCCTGGGAAACCGATGGTACTCCTGCATAACGTCGGAGAAGCAGACTGTGCCCCGATAGTACGCGCTCTGCTCGATGGTACCTACTATACAGAGAAGGCCTTCTGCAAGATAAGCAGATGGGACCATCATCTCTCTACATATGAATATGGAGATGATTATCCTGAACTTCTTGAATGGAATGAAATACCGTTCTTCCATCCACAAGTAAAACTGGTGTTGCGTGATGCTGGCATTATCGACCCAACCAACATCGCTGAGTATGTTGCTGTTGGTGGATACAGAGCACTTGAGAAAGCGCTCTTTACCATGAACAGGGAAAGTGTACTTGGGGAAGTCAAGTCATCAAAGCTCAGGGGACGGGGAGGGGCTGGGTTCCCTACCGGTCTGAAGTGGGAGTTGATGAAAAAGGAAGAGTCAGAGAAGAAGTACTTGATCTGCAACGCAGATGAAGGGGACCCTGGCGCATACATGAATCGTAATGAGATGGAGAGTGATCCTCATATGCTCCTTGAGGGCATGTTGATCGCTGCCTACGTGACAGGGGCAGATGAGGGGATCATCTACGTTCGCGCAGAGTACCCCTTGGCCGTGGAACGGCTAAGCAGTGCAATCCAGGATGCCTATGCCAATAATCTGTTGGGAGACGATATCCTCGGAGCAAATATGCGCTTTAATCTGCAGGTTGTGGAAGGTGCTGGGGCCTTTGTCTGTGGAGAGGAAACAGCATTGATCGCTTCCCTGGAAGGGAGAGCTGGACGACCTCGCTCTAAACCACCATTCCCCAGCCAGAAGGGTTATCTTGGGTATCCAACCACCATCAACAATCTGGAGACCTGGTGCAATATTCCTCTCATCATTGGGAAGGGTAGTGACTGGTTTATGAGATACGGTATTCCTTCCTCACCCGGAACGAAAGTATTTTCCTTGGTAGGAAAAGTCAAGCATACCGGGCTGGTCGAACTTCCCTTGGGAGAGAAGCTGACAACCTTGGTGTATGAGGCAGGTGGGGGATCTGTTTCAAAAACGAAACGTATCAAAGCTGTACAGAGTGGAGGCCCTTCAGGAGGGTGTATTCCCTCCCAGCTCTTTGATAAGAGTATTGACTATGAGAGCTTGGCAGCCCTAGGTTCCATCATGGGCTCTGGAGGTATGGTTGTCATGGACAATGACAACTGTATGGTGGACTCAGCACGCTATTTTGTTGAATTCACCACAAAGGAGTCATGCGGTAACTGTACCCCTTGCAGGGAAGGCCTTTCACAAGTGCTTTCCATCCTGGACAGAATTACCAAAGGAGAAGGAAAGAGAGAGGACCTGCAGATGTTGGAGACCTTGGGGGCTCATATCAGTGACACAGCAATGTGTGGACTTGGTCAATCTGCTACCAATCCTGTGTTGACAACACTACGCTATTTTCCTGAGGAATATGAAAGCCATATTTTAAGAAAGCGTTGTACAGCCGGAACATGTGAAGCGTTGGTAGATGAGCTTTGTTCCAACTCCTGTCCACTTTCCATGCGGATTCCCACCTATATTGCCCTGCTCAGGGAGAATCGATTGGTGGAGGCCTTTACCTCCACCTTGGAAGACAATCCCCTGCCTGGAACTCTGGGAAGAATATGCCACTTCCACTGCCAGATGCGCTGTAGAAGAGATACGTTGGACGCTCCTGTCCACCAGGGTGAACTGCATCGATACCTTGCAGATACGCTCTACAAGATGGGCAACGAGCAGGAAGTATACCAAGAGATGGTTGCGAAGATTCCTGCATCAACTGGGAAAAAGATCGGAATTGTAGGTGCAGGCCCCGCTGGTTTGAGTGCAGCCTTCTACCTTGTTCGTCTTGGGCATGAGGTGACCATCTACGATGAGCATAGTGAAGCAGGTGGTGTGCTTCGCTATGGCATACCAAGCTATAGACTGCCAAGAGAAGTGCTTGCAAAGGAGTTGGAGCTCTTTGAGCAACTTCCCATTACCTTTGCTTTCAACACGCGCCTCGGTAAGGACATGTGGCTCTCTGATCTTAAGGGCAACTATGATGAAGTCATTCTTGCTCTTGGCTCTTATCATCACGCAACTTTACAACTCGATGGTGCTGATAAGGGTCAGGTGGTGCAAGGTACCGACGTCCTCAACGCACTTGCTGAAGGTGAGGTACCAGAAGTTGGAGAGCGTGTCGTTATCATCGGAGGCGGTAATGTTGCCATCGATGTTGCCAGGTCTCTCTGGAGAATGGGGGTGGAGGTAACCATTGCCTATAGGAGGGACAAGGAGGATATGCCGGCCAATGAGAGTGAAATTGAGGAGGCCTTCAGTGAAGGTATCCCCTGCATCTTCAATGTTGCACCTAAAAAGGTTGCCAGAGACAAGAAGGGCAGACTCGAAGCTCTTGAGGTGGAGGAGCTGGAGATAGGTGAATATGACCTCAGCGGGAGAAAAATCCGTCGTGGAACCGGCTCCATTCGCTCCCTCTCGTGTGACACGGTCATCGTAGCAATAGGGGAGCGTGTTGATACAGAGCTCCTCGAAAAAGAGAATCTTGCAGTCTCCAAACGAGGCCATCTGGAGGTAAAGCCATACTTGTATGAGACCAACCAAGAGCATGTCTGGGCGATCGGGGATGTCATCAACGGACCTTCCACTGCAGCGGAGGCGATGGGGCAAGGCAAGGAAGTTGCCCGCTTGATCGACTTGAGGTTGAGTGGGAAAGACCGGTTTGCACAGCTTTTCGCCACCTTCAGGTATGATCAGACAGTGGGGAAGACCCTGTATGAGGGAAAAGCCATCAACGCCGAAAAACTCCCTATTGCTGCAAGAAGTGGTTCCTTTGAAGAGGTGAACAAGGGCTATACCGGTCGTCAGGCAAGAATGGAGGCAGGAAGATGTCTCAGGTGCGATGTCAAGTGTGAACAGGAGGTGCTCTATGGATAGGAAGATGATCACACTCTCCGTTGACGGGAAAACAGTCACGGTCCCAGAAGGAACAAGAATCCTGGATGCATGCAAAGTTGCAGGAATCAAGGTTCCTTCTCTCTGCTATCTGGAGGATGTCTCTGCACACGGGTCCTGCGGCATCTGTGTGGTCGAAATTGAGGGTTTCAGACGTCTGGTCCGTTCATGCCTCCATACCGTCCAGCAGGATATGGTCATCCATACACACACCGACCGTGTCATGCGTGCAAGGAAGCTGAATCTTGAGTTGTTGCTAGCCAATCATCCATTGCTTTGTACCAATTGTGAGAGAAACCTCAACTGCGAGTTGCAATCCCTTGCCTTGCAACTGGGAGTGAGAGAGTCACGATTCGAGAGGACGAAAAAATCGATACTCCCGATTGACTCATCTTCCTCCGCAATTGTACGTGACCCAAATGCTTGTATTCTCTGTAATCGTTGTGTCGAGGTATGTGCAAAAGTACAAGAGGTGCATGCAATTGAAATGATGGGGCGGGGACTCCGTACGACTGTATCAACTTTCTTTGATGAAGGACTGGCTTCCTCGGTCTGTACCAATTGCGGGCAGTGCTCCCTTGTCTGTCCAACCGGTGCCATCACTGAGAGGAGCCATGAGAGGGAAGTGTTCGATGCGATCGCTGATCCAAACCTTGTTGTGTTGGTGCAGACCGCCCCGGCTATTCGGGTAGGACTTGGAGAGGCAATGGGCTTGGGTGAAGGTTCCCTAGTGACGGGGAAGATGGTCAGTGCTCTGAGGACACTCGGCTTTGACCGCGTTTTTGACACCCAGTTCAGTGCTGATCTTACCATCATGGAAGAGTCTCATGAGTTGATACACCGCATGACCAATGGTGGTACGCTCCCCATGATCACCAGCTGTTCTCCTGGGTGGATCAAGTTCATTGAAACCTTCTATCCTGAACAACTCGACCATCTCTCATCCTGTAAGTCGCCACAACAGATGTTCGGCTCCATTGCCAAGACCTATTACGCTGAGCAAGCTGGAATAGATCCCAGGAATATACGGGTGGTCTCGGTCATGCCCTGTACTGCCAAGAAGTATGAGGCAGGCAGAAGTGAGATTGACAGTGCCTTCTCCTACTGGCGGGAAAAGGGTTCCTTCTCAGAGGAGGAGTACTTCTGTGATGTTGATTATGTGCTGACCACACGGGAACTGGCAAGGATGCTGAAACGGATTGGGATTGATTTCGCCCATCTGGAAGAGGGCAAGTTCGATGATCCCCTTGGACAGTCCACAGGATCGGCAGTACTGTTTGGTGCTACAGGTGGTGTGATGGAAGCAGCGCTCAGAACTGCATATGAGACCATCACAAAGACTACCTTAGAGGAGTTGGAGTTTGAACAGATCCGCATCGGTGAAGGTATCAGGGAGGCAACCATCATGATTGGGGAAACCCCGCTGAAGGTTGCAGTTGCCAATACCCTGGCAAATGCTCGCGTCCTCCTGGACCAGATCCAGGAAGGTAAGAGTCCCTACGCGTTCATAGAAGTGATGACCTGTCCTGATGGATGTCTGGGGGGAGGAGGGCAGCCGATTCCATCGACCAAGGAGATCAGGAGAAAGCGAGCCATGTCTATCTATGAGGAAGACCGTGGCATGCCGATACGCAAATCCCATGAGAATCCGTCCATCCAGGTACTCTATACCTCATTCCTAGAGCAGCCTCTGGGTCATCTGAGTCACCAGCTGTTACATACCACGTATGTAAAGCGTGGTGCCTATCCAGAATGATTCTCAGGTTGCAGTATCTTTGGAGGGGGGGCATCTGCCCCCCCTCCCTACGTACAAACCCTGCAACTATGGTATACTGCGCTCAATGGAGGGCGGAATGAGAATTCTCGCATGTGCAGACATTCATTTGGGGCGAAAACCGGAGCTTGCACAATCCGGGCACGCTGCTTGGGATGCGATCATCCACAAAGCGATTGAGCTTGCCGTGGATGTAGTGGTATTATCTGGTGATGTCGTGGAACATGAGAGAACCTGGCTATCCGTCTATGGTCCACTCCTTTCTGGGTTGGAAGCACTCAAGAATGCAGGAATACAGGTTGTCGGGGTAGGGGGAAACCATGACTGGTCCGTCTTTCCCCGGTTGGCCGAAGAGAGTGATGCGATCAAGATCCTTGGTTTGAACGGAACATGGGAATCCCATGATATCGGGGATGTTCGGTTCATTGGTTGGTCATTTCCCAGTGCACATGAGGAACAATCCCCGCTAACCGATTTCGATACATCACTTGTTGATAATTCAAAGCTTTCCCTTGGTCTGTTGCATGCTGACTGGACTCAGCAGTACTCCAAATATGCTCCCATAGACGAACATGCATTGTTGAAAACCGGTATTCCTCTCTGGATGCTTGGACATATCCATAGAGGAGGAAGACTGGGCACTTCCTCTGCCTACTATTGTGGCTCCCCCTTTGCTCTCGACGTGAGTGAAACAGGTGCACATGGAGCCTATCTTCTGGAAACCGAACAAGGTCGCACATGGAAGGATCCACTGTTCATTGCCCTCTGTCCGTATCGGTATGAACAATGTATAGTTGATGCTACCGGTATACAAGATATGGAATCACTTCGCTCTGCGGTTACCAGATCGGTACGCGCCTATATTGACCAGATGCCATTCCATGGAACAGTTGCGGTACGTTTGGTGTTCACCGGGAACCTGCATGCTAATCTGGACTTGCAACAGGTCTTTTCCTTTGAAGGAAGGGAGATGGAACTCCTATTCCAGGACGAGGATATGGAGGTGCTGTTGTTGAACCGCAATGAAGATGCAACAGACCTGGAGGCAGATCTCGATCAACTGGTCAAGGGCAGCGGTCCGCAAGCCCTGCTTGCATCTATGCTTCTAGACAGCGATGCAATGCAGCAACTGGGTGTGTCCTATCAACGATTGGATACAGAGAGTTACAATACCAGTGGGTTCAATCTTCTCAGGCAGACCTCCCTTACCCAGGAAGAGGCCGTCAAACGGGGAAAACGGGCAGTTCTTCAGTTGCTCAGGGCTATGGAATCCCAGAGGAGGGAGCATGAAGCATAAAAACTCGTACAGATTCACTCGTTTTACGCTTTCAAAGGCTCCTGGATTCCTTGTTCGATCCTTTGGGGATCTTACCGCACTGCACCCTGGACTCAATATCCTTACCGGGGCGAATGGGGTTGGGAAGACGACCATAATCAAGGCCCTCTGGTCACTCCTGTTTACACCAGCCAAACATCCATCGCTGGAAGCAGACGCTGTATTGCAAAGAGGCGAGACAGAGTGGTTCCTCTCCCTCTCCTCTAACCGTCTGGAGCAGAAACGAATATCAGACGGGTTAATTACAACACTTCCTGGTAGAAACGACTCGTTTGCCGATGCATATTGGTTTCCCCTGCATGAACTCCTGACGAAGGAAGGTGTGGGTGAAGCCTTTCTGGAAGCCATACGCAAGGAAATGCAAGGTGGAGTTGATCTGGAGAGGGCAGTCCGGGAAGCCGGAGGCATTGAGGCCTTTTCCAGGAAGCGACACACACTGGTACAGGCACTGAAAGAAAAGCAACGGTTGGTGAGGGAACAGCAAACAAGAGTTCTTGAGAATCTGGATCTCCGGCAGAATATTTCCAAATTGCAGGAAACGCTCGAAGAGAGTGAGGGCCATACGGCAGAGAAAATCCGTCTGGAAACCTTGCTGGAGTATCTCTCCACGAAAGAGACCTATGAAGAGATCCTATCCCAGCAGAAATCGTTCCATCCTGTTCTGGGGCACATGACTGTCCATAGCCTATCAGAAGCGAGAACTCGAGAGCATGAGTGGGAAGCTGCAACTTCTGCAATGCAACAAGCAAGAGCTGTGGTCATGGAGACCCAAAGCCTACTTGATCAATGCAACGTGGATCAGGCGGTCCTTGACGATCCGCTCATGCCAAGATTGATCGAGCAACGCAGTGATGCTTTGCAAGAGGCAAAAAGAGCGCTTGATGTAGCGAAAAATGAAGCCAAACGGGCTCAAGAGGCAAGAAGAACATGGGAGAATGCACACCGTTGGCTCATGGAAGATTCTCCCAATGAGCAGACCCTTGAAAAGATGGTCAAGCAGCTTAATACCCTTGCCTATACCTCAGAACCAATACGATGCCAGCTAGCCAGCAGTGAATACATTGTACGTACTATAGGGGAAGAAGAACCCATAGCAGACGGCCTGCTTGAACGATTGTGGGATATAAAGAACCAACTCACTGCCTTGGTAGTACTGGCTGCAAAGAGAGAATCACTGGAGCCAACAATTTCCCGTATAAAGCCTCCACTCATGGGTGTTTTCTCACTCATTTCTATAGCAATGGGTTCAATCCTTGGCCTTCTTTTCCATCCAGGATATTCCTTGATCGCCATCCCTCTCCTGGTATTGCTGTTCATTATCGCAGGGAGGAAAAGGGCGAATCCCCTTTTGGAGGAAGCAGAAAACCAGCTAAGTGGTGGTATTGGAAAGGTGAATACCCTGTTGGAAAAGTGTGGGCAGGCACCACTGGATACCTCCACTGCTGCTGATATCTCCCGGGCTGTAGGACTGCTCTCAAGCAGTATTGCTTCGCTTCAGCAGAAGGACGCTGAGAATGTGAAAAGACGAATTGCCAGGAAGGCCTATGAAGAAGTGTTGAGCCAGTGGAATGCCTGGTTGCATCAGTGGGAGGATGTTGCCTCTGATCTCAAGCTATCTTCAGATCCCTCTTTGGAAGGTGCCCAGTTCTTCCATTTTGCTGAACACTTACAGGAGTGGGTTCATCTTCAGGCAGCTGAAAAGGGAGCCCTTGCCTTGCTTGGAGAGGCAGAGAACGCATATCGAGAAGTTTGCCGGGCGCTTCAGAAACTTTGTGGTACCAGTACTTCTGATGTTGTGGAGCTACTGAATATTGCTTCAACATTGGCCACCACCATCAATGATGCTCGTAGCTTCACAAAACAGTACCAGAAGGAAACCCAGCATCTGGAGAACGCCATTATTCGGTTCCATGAAGCTGAAGAAGCAAGAAATGCATATTATGCAGACCTTGGACTCAATGTTGGAGATATCCATACATTGGAGCGGCTCGATCCCCAGGTTGCAGAGTATCAGGGAAATGCCTCGAGATTGCAACTGGCTAAAACCAAGCTTGAGGGGTACTCACAGCCGATAGTTGATGAAGCAGAGCTTGGCAACGCCTCCTATTTCACTGTTCTACTGGAAGGGACAAATACACAATTGGAAAGGCGCAAGGAACAGGAGAAGACACTCTGGGAATGGGAGCGTACCTACCGAGAACTCTGTAATGACTCGAATCTGGAGAATGCCGAGCTGGAATGCCTGAAGGCAGAAGAGGCCTTGGAGGCTTTCCGGCAGGAAGAGGTTGCCCGGAGGATGGTGTATCAGCTCTATGAACAGACCAAGGAGCAGAGTGAACGTACCTATCAACCACAGGTTCTCAAGAAGGCAAGTATCTGGTTGCAACGGATTACCCAGAATCGTTATCAGTTCACGGTAGGCGATGCAGGCTTCCTAGCACAAGATACGGTAACCATGCGTCCCTATACATTGGACCAACTCTCCAGTGGTACACGCATCCAGCTCTTGTTCTCCCTAAGGATGGCATTTCTCGAGATGCTGGAGGGAGGTGGAGCATATCAGTTCCCTCTCTTCTTTGATGAGTTGATGGCAAACAGCGATGATGAACGTTCCCTCGCCATTGCCGAGACAATCGTAGAAATTGCGAAAGAGCGGCAGGTATTCTACTGTACGGCCCAGCAGGATGAGGTACGGAAGCTTGAACAGGTGGCAAACGGGGATTGCCTGCTTATTGATCTGGAGGATGAGCAGAGAGAGTACCGAATCTTGCAACACCCTTTCCAGGAAGTACCAACTGAAAGAACCTCCCTTCCCCCATTCAATGAGGATTATCTCGCTTATGCGGCAGCCTGCAAGGTATCCAGACCTGATCTATGGGACCCCCTGGGGAGCCTGTCCAGCTGGTATCTCTGTACCACCAGCAAGGAATTGGAACGGTTGCTCGATCGTGGTTTTTCCAAGGCAGGCCAGGCAAAGGAAGTTTCTACGTTGTATGCCATGCGTTTTATCCTCCTCTCTGTAGCCCAGAAATTGGCAAGGAAGGGGAGAGCAAAGCTCCTTACTCCCCTAGACATTTATGATGATGGGTTGTGCTTGAACAAAGACGCAAATTATTATGCTGCTTTGGCAAAGTTTTTGGAGGATAGCCCCAGGAATGGCAATGACGTTATTGCTGCGATAGCAGAAAAGACTTTGAAAGGGTTCCGTGAACCTACGCTCTCAGCCTTTACTGCCTGGTTGTATGAGAGGGGGTATGCCAGTGAAGAGACGCCGTACACCCTTTCTGAAATTCTCGAGAGGATTTGCTTAGAGTTTGAGGAACTTACGGTGAGCTCAGATGACTATATGTTGGTGGAACGCTATCTCCAAAGTCTTGGTCTTCCACAGTAATACACGTATCAGCAAATGACCGACACCTTCAGTATCATATTTCCAGAGATGGATTTCTTTCATAAAAAACTCGGCGAATTTTGGAAAATGCTGTGTTCCAAGGTTGTAATGTCACTGAAAGTACGCTAGAAAGATAACAAGTATATCGCTATCGGTAATGAAAATAAAAGGGAGTCAGTATGAAAAAAAGGGTATCGCTTGTTGTGTTCTTGATTCTGATAAGCTTGGTCTTCACCAGCTGTGGTACGTTGTTCACAAAGGGAGGGAGTGATTATCGCAGTGGTGTTTCTGCCTATGAGAAGAAGGAGTATGTATCCTCTCTCAGGTATCTTAATCAGGCACTGGCTGTCAATCCTGAGTTTGTGGAAGCTGCCCAAATGCATCCTGTGGTTTTCAGCGAAGGAACTTCTTATTACAAGACTCAGATTGCCAACAATGCTGCAAAGCAGGATCGACAGGCTGCTGATATTGTCTTTCACTCCTATACTCAATTACAAGCATTGCATGAAGTGGCTAGAGCAAGCGGAAGAAGTGGTTTGATGGTTGAAGACTTCACCAGCAAACTAGACGAGGCACGACTGAAATCAGGAGATTTCTGGTTCAGTTATGCGCAGAGCCTCCAAGCAGAAGGGGATCGTGAAAGCCTTAAACAGGCTGTTGCTGCATATGAGACAGCAAGAAGTAGAAATCCGAACCTGGAAAACATAGATGAGACGATTGCCTCTCTTATCAAGGAAGCCACGGTGACTGTCGCTGTAGCCGCATCTGGGTCATTGGATGATAACCTCCCAAAGAAGATCCTTTCTGATGTGACGAGAATCCTTGGGTCCGACCGATTCATTGAAGTGATACAGGAAGAAGATTTCACCCCTGGCCCCGACTCGATGGTTGGCCCCCTCGATATTGCCATCATGACCGGCATGGGAAGGGGATGGGACTATGTATTGGAGGTCTATGCCAGTACCAATTTTGAAGAGATAAGCAAGGAGAGTCCGGTAAGACTTCCCTCGGATGCTCCGCTTTTCTCAGGGATCAAGCGTACGATCGGGTACCAGAACAAGACCTATATTTCCTATAGGCTGTTTTCCATCAAGCAGGGGGTAAAGACTGTTGCAGAGGATACCATCATCAGCATTGATGGCCCCTATGAATATGATTTCAGCTATGTGAATGCTGAAGGGGTGAGGGAACTCAACCTCGGAGGAACTGGTAAGAAAAATTTGCGTTTTGTAACCAGTAGGGCCGATGATATTACTACACATACCACCATCAGTGCCCTGAGAAGGGATTATGAAAACATTCCCATTCCCGTAGAGGTTGTTGACCCGACCGACCAGACTCAATGGATTGCCTACTACAAGGATCAGTACTATGACTTCCAAGATTTTGCAAAGCATGAGAGTGGGCGAGAGCTCTTCTATGCGATTGAAGTGGTTCACCATGAGCCGAGCGATACCTATTTTATGATTGGACCAGATCTGGATACAGCAATCCAACGCTCCAAGATCAACAGTGCCATCATGAACGCCTTGAGTTATACTGCACGAACCTTGGTAGAAGCTGAGCAAGAGTACAAGGGATCTGGTTACCTGAACGCTGGGGAGATTGCCGCCAAGGGGGTCAAGGATTTCCTGTAGAGATTTTTGGAGAAGATATTCCTGATATTCTCTGTTTCATGATTGAAAACAGTCAAATATCAAAAAAGGGAGGATGCCAGTGGTGTCCTCTTTTTCTATGGCCTCAGAAGGCAATAATGCTAACTTAGTTCTTTTGTGCTTTGACGGATGGTCAGTGAGGTAGGCACATAGATCTTGATTGGAAACCTATAATGACCACTTATTCTGTTCTTAAGGATGTCTACGGTATTTTGCGCAATGAACTGCATCGGTATGTTGACCGTTGTCAGTGGTGGAGAGAGGAACTGTACTGAGCTTTGGTCATTGAAGCCTACAACACTGATATCATCAGGTACTAGTATCTTGCTCTGATGCAGTCTAGCGAGAACTCCTGTGGCTGTAGAGTCGTTTGCACAGAATAGAGCAGTAGGGCGATTCTGTAACGCTACGGCTGACTTAGCGAGTGTATATCCTTCTGTGTAGGAAAGCCTCTCTCCCTCAAATATGAGCGCCTCGTCAAAGATACTGTTTTCCTGCATAAATTCACAATACGCGGCTTTCCGCATATCTCTCCCTTGTCCACCTGTGTCCCCGATTACTTTTCCTCCAATATAGGCAATCCTTCGGTGCCCCAGGTCGTACAAATGCTGGAGTGCAAGCTGTGTTCCTAGTTCGGTGTTAATGAGTACAGAATCAAAGCGGGTGGCATCAGGACAGGAATCGAGGAATACGATATAGGGAGAGAATGTAGAGATTTTCTCAATCTGGTTGAGATTGAACCTGCCAATGGCGATTATGGCATCAATTTGAGTATCTACAGAGGGAACAAATTCTCCATCTATGTTGATGAATTTCACCGTGTTGATATTCTCTCTGGCAAGCTGTTTTTCGACAGTGGTCATGAGATACAGATAGTACGGATCTTCAATCAATGCAGGATAGTCATACCATTCTACAATGGCAAACGTGAACTTTTTCCCTGCCTTTTTTCTCTGTTTTCTTTGCTGGAGTGTGACATATTCCAACTCCTTTGCAGCAACAAGGACTCTCAGTTTTGTTTCGTCAGAGACGCTGAGAGTGTCATCATGGTTCAGAATTCTTGAAACAGTGGTAATAGAGACGTTCGCTTTCTTCGCAATATCCGTAATAGTAGCCACAGGTTTTCCTTTTTTTACATCTTCAAGTAAAAGTTTACTAGTATCCTACCACCAAAACAGATTTATTGAAATGCATTTTATAAAAAATGGTCATCAGTGTTGAGATGTTTGGATTAACTTTGTATTGTACCTAAAATCTGTTGATAAAATTATAGTAAAAAAATAGTAAAAATTTCTTGACAGTTGGGGTGGGGCAACGTAAGCTGAAGACAACAGGCAGGGATACTGCTATGAGAAAAGGAGAGAAAGGAATGAGAAAAAGCGTAACTATTTTATTGGTGCTCTTGGTTTTTATGACACCATTATTTGCGGCAGGGACGAGTGAAGCAAAGGAGGCAGGTCCAATTACCATTTGGGCTTGGGATCCAAACTTCAATATCTCAATCATGAATGAGGCAGTCAGCCGATATCAGGAAAAACATCCTGATGCAACGTTTGAAATCGTTGAACTTGCAAAGGCAGATGTTGAACAGAAACTCCATACCAATTTAGCTTCCCGCACAACCCAGGGGTTGCCTGACATCGTACTCATCGAAGACTACAACGTACAGAAATACTTGACCAGTTATCCTGGCCAGTTTGCAGACCTGAGTGATGCATTTAATTATGGTGACTTTGTAGACTATAAAGCTGATGTCATGAAATTGGATGGTAAATACTACGGTGTTCCTTTCGATTCTGGCGTATCCGGTTTCTTCTATCGCACTGATCTGCTCAAGAAAGCTGGCTTTGAGGCCAAGGACCTTGAAAACATCACCTGGAATCGTTTTGCCGATATTGCAAAAGAGTATAAGGCGAAAACCGGTCAGTATATGCTCGCCAATGACAAGAGTGATGGTGGTCTGTTCAGAATTATGCTCCAAAGTGCAGGAAGCTGGTATTTCGATAATGAAGGAAACCCAGCGCTCGTGAATAATGCAGCACTTCAGGAAGCCATGAAACTGTACAAGCGCTTTGTATCAGAAGACCTCGCATTCCCTTCAAATGGATGGAATGAGTGGGTTGGTGCATTCAACTCAGGAAAAGTCGCTTCTGTAACCACAGGCGTCTGGATTATTGGTTCAGTCAAGGCTGCCTCTGACCAGAGTGGTCTTTGGGCAGTAGCTCCAACCCCACGACTTGACCTTCCCAACTCCGCCAATGCATCCAATCTGGGTGGTTCCTCCTGGTTTGTCCTTGAGAATGGTGCAAACCGTGACAAGGCTATTGAATTCATGAAAGAGATTTATGGAAACGATAAGGAGTTCTACCAGACCATCCTGATGAACAATGGTGCCATCGGTTCCTATATTCCAGCCTTTAGTGGAGACGCTTTCGAAACAAAGGATGCATTCTTTGGGAACAAGCCAATCTTCAAAGACTTGAGTGACTGGGCATCCATGGTTCCAAAGGTGAACGTAGGTCAGTATACCTATGAAGCTGATGCTGCAGTAATGGCTGTTATGGAAGATTACTATACCGGCAAGTCAACACTCGAAGAGGCTATCAAGGCTGCTGAGAATCAGTTGAAGAATTCAATTCAATAGGTAATCGTTGATCCTGAGAAGCAGGAGGTTATACCTCCTGCTTTTTTAGAAAATCTACTAACTGTATAGGTGATTGGGTGATAGTATGGAAAATTCACCCAATGGTGCTGGAATGAGATATGTTGTTTGATTGAATCGCCAGTTATATCGGCGAGGGATGAAAAATTGGGGTTGATGCTCCAATTCCTGCTCATGGGGGAGCGTATTCTATGGCTACTGAAAAGCGACTAGATCGGGTTGGTTGGTATTTTATCATCCCTGCCTCAATACTGCTGGCTTGTTTTATTGTATATCCCATTTTTTACTCACTCTATCTCTCCTTTACCTCAACAAAGGGAATCGTAAGTGAATTTGTCGGGGTGAAGAATTATATCAGAATGTTCAATGATCCGATGTTTTTCCTGGCATTGAAGAATACATTCAGACTCTTGTTGCTTCAGGTTCCGATCATGTTGGTGCTGGCCATAACCTTCGCTGCAATTCTGAACAACAAGAAAATCAGGTTCAGGGGATTCTTTAGAACAGCACTCTTTCTTCCCTCTGTAACGTCCTTGATTGCCTATTCCATCCTGTTCAAGATGCTGTTTAGCTATGAGGGACTGATTAACAACGCTCTCCTCAAATTGCATATTATAGATATTCCCCTACAGTGGATGAGTGTTCCTAGGCTTGCGACCTTCGTTCTGATCATTGCCATGATCTGGAGATGGACTGGCTACAATATGATCTTCTATCTTTCTGCAATGCAAAATATCTCTGACGATCTGTATGAAGCCGCTTCCATCGATGGATCGACGAAAATACAGAGTTTTTTCACCATCACGATACCGCTTTTAAAGCCGATTATTCTCTTTACTACGGTCATGTCCACGATAGGAACGCTTCAGTTGTTTGATGAGCCGATGAACCTCTCTCAGGGGGGGACTACAGCAAGTATGGTAGGACCTGACAATTGCTTCCTCACGTTGAGTGTGTATATCTATAATATTTGTTTCAAGTACACTCCGAATTTTGGATATGCTGCTACCGTGAGTTATGCAATCCTGGTTATTATCGCATTGTTGACCTTAGTGCAATTCAGATTAAGCAGTGACAAAGATGAGAATATGCAAAAGAAGCTGGAACGAGCAGAGAGAAAACTGCAGAGAGGAGCATCAAGATGAATATGAAGAAAGGATTGGGTACATTCTTTTTGTACTTGTTTTTATGTGTGTCGGCATTTCTTTCCATATTCCCCTTCATCTGGATAGTTCTGGGGTCTACCAATAGTGCTGTGGATATTCAAACAGGTAAACTCTCATTTGGCGATCAGTTGGGTGTTAATCTGAAGAACCTGTTTGGTCAGGCTGATATGGGCGGCGCGCTTTTCAATTCAGCTAAGATCGCGGTGCTTACCGTGCTGCTCTCTCTTCTGGTGACCAGCATGGCGGCATATGGGTTCCAGATGTACAAATCAAGAGTAAGGGAGAAGACCTATTCATTTTTCTTGCTCACCATGATGATTCCCTTTGCCTCCCTCATGATTCCCCTCTTCCAGATTATCGTGGTGCTTCGGCTGCTGAACTCGCATACAGCCATTATCCTGGTGGGCAGCATCAGTGTCTTCATGATTTTCTTTTTCCGGCAGAGCTTCGTGAATTACCAGACAGAGATTCTTCAGGCTGCCCGAGTTGATGGAGCAGGTGAATTGCGCATTTTCTTCACCATATTTTTCCCGAGTATGAAAAGCACGTATGCTGCTGGTGCCATCTATGCCTTTATGACGAGTTGGAATGCATATATTTGGCCACTTATCGTGTTGCAATCGAATGACAAGCGGACATCAACGCTTTTGATCTCTTCATTATCTTCCTCTTACACACCTGATTATGGGGTGATTATGACAGGTATTGCCTTGGCTACACTTCCTGTCATTATCGTATTCTTTGCCTTCCAGAAACAGTTTGTGCAAGGCATGGTAGGTTCAGTCAAACAGTAAGTAGGTGACAACATGCAATGCAACCAATCTCTTGACCCAACCGTTTTTCAAGAAAACCGACTCCCTCCTCATGCTCTCTTTGCTCAGCAAAAAGCAGTCAAGGAAATCAGCCTGAATGGGGATTGGCATTTTTCCTATTTTGAATCTCCTTCAGAGGCTACTTCCCTTTTCTTGGATAGGACACAGCTTCGAGCTATGGAACGTATTGAGGTTCCTTCTCACTTCCCCCTGAAAGGCTACGGTGTACCTCAGTATACGAATACGGTGTACCCATGGGATGGAGTGCATGCAGTACGTCCACCTGCTATCCCTGATTTGAATCCTACAGGGTGTTATGCAAAGACAGTCACCATCACGGATGAGAATCTAGAGAATGACATACTTATTCGCTTTGATGGCGTTGACTCTGCAATGTATCTCTATGTGAATGGACGGTATGTGGGGTATAAGGAAGATAGCTTCTCCCCTGGGGAGTTTCTTATTTCCCCATTTCTTAAGCGTGGGGAGAATCTCATCTCAGTGATGGTATTACGATTCTCAACGGGAAGTTGGCTTGAGGATCAAGACTTTTGGCGGATCCCTGGAATTTTTCGCTCAGTAAGGTTATTGATCTGTAAACCGATCAGGATAGTGGATGTTTTTGTCCGTCCAACACTCAGTGACGATTACCGAACAGGAGAGGTATCCTTTGAGGTGACTCCTTCAAGAGAAGGAAGGTATGAGTATGAAATACATATCGATGGGCAAGAATATCCTGGATTGAAGATGTCTCTCAAGAATCCATTGCCTTGGAGTGCCGAGGTTCCAAATCTGTATCATTATACCCTGGTACTCAAACAAGACAATATTGTACTTGACTCAGTGACAGGGTATTTTGGTTTTAGGAAGATTGAAATCAGAGGTCGGACAATCTATCTTAATGGAAAAAGGCTGATTTTCCGCGGAGTCAACCGGCATGAATTTGACCCCCATGCGGGAAGAGCCATCGATGAAGCATTGATTGAAAAAGACTTGTTGCTGATGAAGCAACACAACATCAATGCATTGAGAACCAGTCACTATCCCAACCATCCGTATGTCTATGATCTTTGTGATCAATTGGGTATCTATGTTATGGATGAAATCAATTTGGAAACCCATGGCACTTGGATGGTTGCCGGTAGGGCGGAAAGGAAACCCCATACAATTCCAGACGATAAGATGCAGTGGCGGGATGCGGTACTTGATCGGGCACAATCAATGGCGATGCGTGACAAGAACCACCCCTCCATTCTTTTTTACTCATGTGGGAATGAGAGCTTTGGGGGACCCATCATCGCCGATGTGGCTGCATACTTCAGGAGCCTGGGTGATAATCATCTTGTACACTATGAAGGAATTTTTCATGACAGGCGTTTTGATTCCACCAGTGATGTAGAGAGTAGGATGTATGCCAGGATTCCAGAGATTCAGGAGTATCTCAAAGAAGGGGAGAAACCGTTCCTGCTCTGTGAATATGCACATGCTATGGGCAATAGTGTTGGTAATCTGGATGAGTATGTTGCCCTCGAAGATGAATCTGAAGCATACGCAGGGGGATTCATCTGGGATTTTGTTGATCAGAGTCTTATGCAGGAGGGGAAGGAGCTTTGTGGCTTAGGTTTCAGTAACCCGACTGACGGCTATTTCTGTATCAACGGGCTTGTTGACGGAGAGCGCAATATATCTGCTAAACTCCAGCAGGTTGCCTTTTCCTATAGTCCGATAACAATCGATTTCATACCAAGAGTGTCCAGCAATAAAGAGCAACAATATGAGATCCAGATACGCAACAAGCATGCATTCATCAGTACCGATGGGTATGAGTTCTTGTACACTTATACGCTGGATGGTAATGAGATAGCATCAGAATATTTGCGTGTTTCACTGGGGCCCTTCGAGAAAAATACCTATGTGATCCCATCCCTCGAAATGGTAAGGCCATCAGTATTTGATGAGTGTGCTTGCATGGTGGGAGAGCTCCAACTGATAGTGAGCGTAGTGCAAAAGCATGATACCCCTTGGGCAAAGAAAGGGCATACCATTGTGAGTGTTTCTCAGGTCCTCCGCTATGGATCCACCCAAATGGTGCCACCTGGAGAAGCTGATGCCCTGATTGAAGGAGATATGCATACGGGTCATCGCAGTGGCAATTTCTCCTTCTTGATCGATCATCACCATGGAGAAATTGTCGCAATACAACACAAGATGCGAAATATTCTCCAGAGCGCAGTAAAGTTGGAGTTCTGGCGTGCACCGACTGACAATGACATTGGTGTCAATCCGCTCCTTCCCACCATGGAGTGTAAACTGGCATCGTTGTACCAAGTGGCTGAGTATTTCAACAGAGAAAACAATGTGTTTTCTGCGGGTATCCGATGTGGCTCCACTTTGGTGAAGGTCTCCTATTGGTTCTCAGGGAATAAGGTAATCATGAACATTGAACCACCAAGATTCTCTTCCCCGATCCCTTGTTTCGGGATTACCTTCTCGGTGGATAGTCGTTATCGGAATGTTTCTTACTACGGAAATGAGATGATGGAAAGCTATCAAGACCGTAGAGGTGGCAATGTGTTGAGATATGTTGAATTCGACCCATATCTTGACCAGAAATCCTATCTCCATCCTCAGGAGTATGGGAACAGGATTGATGTGAGAAGCTTAACACTTATAGACAACCATGATCAGGGACTGAGAATCAGGTCAAATAGAACCTTCGAGTGTTCTGTCTTGCCCTACAGTTGCCATGAGCTGGAGCAAGCGAGGTATATCCATGAGCTCCCAGAGACAGAAAAATTACACGTGAGGATTCTCGAAGGACAGAGTGGGGTTGGGGGAGATGACTCCTGGGGAGCTCCAGTGCATGAAGCATATCGTTATCATGGGCCAGAGACTGATTGGATGGTAGAGATTGAGGTCTTTTGATAAGTATCCATGCAAGGCAGGGAATGGCCACTGTTGGTTGTCTCATTTTGTTAAAGGAAAATGAAAATGTATCGTACCTCATTCCCTTTGGGTTTTCTTGTCTTCCGGGTGGAAGTGATCATCTGATGGATATTTATCATTTCATTTTATCTGTACTGGTAGTATACTCAGCCACATGTACAAACGCACCATTCGAGCCTGTTACCTAGGTAATTTTATTGGGGCCTTGACCTGCAACCTTGCTCCGCTCCTCTATGTAACCTTCATGAGTGAGCTTGGTCTCACCTTTGAACAGGTCGGGCGTCTCACCTTGCTCAATTTCTTTACCCAGATTGTTGCTGACCTTGTCTTCAGCAGACCGGTTGACCGCTATGGGGTCAGACCGTTCATTACCCTGGGGCACTTTCTGGCATTCGTAGGTTTTCTGTTCCTTGCCCTTGCTCCTCGCTTATTCCCTCACAATACCTATCTTGGCTTGATGCTTGCAACTATCATCTACTCCATAGGTGGTGGACTCTTCGAACTATTGTTGAGTGCAATCGTACAGGCAATCCCTGGGGATGCAAAGGAGAGTGCAATGAGCCTTTTGCACTCGTTCTATGCTTGGGGATTCATTGTTGTCGTCATTGGTACGACACTGATGATCCAGCTCTTCGGTCGCGGGAACTGGGTGTTTGTTGTCTTGATCTGGTCAGTTTTCCCTCTCTTGAATTTCATCAACTTCTTGACTGTCCCCCTTGCCCCTGCTGTTCATGAGGACCACCGAACAAAGATACGAGAGCTGCTTGCATCCAGATACTTCCTCTTTGTTGTACTCGGTATTGCTGTCGGCGGCGCTACTGAGGTCTCCATGAGCCAATGGACCAGTACCTTTGCCGAAACTGCACTGGGGCTGCCGAAGGAAGTGGGGGACTTGGTAGGTCTTTGCTTGTTTGCCCTGCTGCTGGGAACCATACGTGCCGTCTATGGTGCATGGGGTACCCGTTTCCCGTTGTACAAGGCAATGTTGATGGGATCGATACTCTGCGTAGTGTGTTATCTTGTGGCTGCCTTGAGTCCACTTCCCATTGTCAGCTTGGTTGCCTGTATTTTTGCAGGATTGGGAGCAGGGCTTCTCTGGCCAGGATCAGTGGTTAACGGTGCAAATCGTTTCCCCCTTGCTGGATCCTCTCTTTTTGCCTTCCTGGCTGCAGGTGGGGATGCAGGAGCAGCCTTCGGCCCCTGGCTCATTGGTGTCACTGCTGATGTATTCCCCAATCTGGTTACCAAGGCTCCTTGGCTGCGAGGACTCTCCGAGGCTGATGCTGCACTGAGAAGCGGAATGCTTGTCGGCACCATGTTTCCCCTGCTGATGGTCTTGTTTCTTATGAGGATGCATCGCCTTGAGAAGCAGAAGTAGGCATGGTGGCACGGTTCTTGACCATGGCGAGCATTTCATCTGCACCACGAAGCCTTCTTGAAATATCCCTCGCAAGGTTGAGAACGAGCATGGTGTAGGTCTTCAGGTCAACAAGTGATATCTTGTAGAGATCCTTGTTGGAGAGGGTGATGACTCGGCTCACAGCAGTGGTTACCACTGAGGCCGCACAGTTTTGGATGTCGATGAGTTCCATTTCTCCAAAACTATCCCCATTATGCAATGTTGTAATGATTCTGCTCTGTTTCTTGTTGGTCTCTGATTGCCTGACAATGGCAACCTCACCCTCGACAATGAAGTGTACGCGGTTGTTGGGTTCCCCTTGTTTGAGAATGGTAACATTCTCTTCAAAGGTATGCTCCTCCAGATAGGGTTTAATCAAAGAGAGAGAAGCATCGTTGAGGCCGCCAAACATGCTGTGTTTGCAGAGAAATTCATTGTCGATTGTGCATTCACTCATACTTCATCCTACATTCATATATTTCAGAACGCAAGGTTATGTCCCTTACTAATCAAAGAAAAGAAACATTGGAGGCCATAAGAGACTATCAGCCTGTGAGTAGTAAATTGTTGTGATTAGTGAAAAACTCTTGTCGATTGATTGCCGAATTGTATCAGATTGAGTACTGTTTCCATGTTATAACCTAAGGAAATACTATGAATAGAAAGTTACTACTACTCCTTGTCCTGCTAATAGTAGGGATACTTGGTCTGGGTGCGAATCCCCTTGGTTTGGATGATGCATTGGAACGTGCACGTATGCACAATCTCTCCCTTCAGGGTAATGCCATCGATGTTAACGCAGCAAAGCGCGATATTGATACCTCTTGGAATCTCTTTCTTCCCAATCTCAATCTCTCTCTTTCCCATTCCGGCTCTGGTCCTGTGTTTAATGCCGCAGAAGTACCCGGTCTCACAGGACCAACGAAAGTAGGTTTTCGTGATACCGGTCTCTCCCTAGGCCTCAACATGCAATTCACCTTGAATATGGCGGTAAAAGAGCAACTAGAGAGCTATCATCTGGGGTATCAGATTCAGAAGGTGACCTATGAACAGGCGAAATCTGAAATACAAAGGAATGTGACCAAGTTGTTCTATTATCTCTTGATGGAGAAACAGAACATAGAAGTACAGGAAGCGAACCTGGAGCTTGCCCGCCAGCAGTGGGAGGAAGTGAAGGAGAAGTTCGAGCAAGGGTTTGCCAGTGAGGTTGAGGTGCTCACCTCTGAGCTCTCCTATGAGCAGATGAAGCCACCCTTGCAACAGTCAAAAAACCAGTATGCATCAAACTTGCTCTCCTTGAAGGCACTGCTGGGAATGGATCTTTCTGAGCCTTTGGAGGTGGAAGGAGAGATTCCTACTCTCATAGAGCATCTTGAAGTAACAGAGTTGCAGGAGTATCTTGCAAAGAGCTATTCCATTGCACTTCTTGACTTGAACCTTGCGAGCATTGAAAAGCAGAAAGAACTGAACAAGAAACAGGCATTCACCCCATCCCTCAGCCTGCAAGGGAATTATGGGATTTCTGGGTGGAATGACTCCTACAGCAACTCATTCAGTGATAGTTTTTCCTATACGGTAAGTGTAGCACTTCCCCTTGATGGGTTTATACCAAACTCACGAACCCAGGTAGGACTTGCGTCCATGGATGACTCGCTTGATAAACTTGCCTTGCAGCGTCAGCAGGCGCTCCGCCAGATGGAGGTACGTGTCATCTCCCAGGTGCAGAATCTGAATATGCTCTCTCTCCAAGCAGACCTTGCCGAGCAAAGTCTTGCCGTGAGTGAACGACTCTATGAAGCACAGGTCATCCAATACTACAGCGGATACTTGGGCTTTGTGAGTCTTGAAGAATCGAGGAATAACCTTATGCGCGCAAAACAAGGAGTGCTTGGTGTCCAGTACCAATACATCAGTGCCCTTATCGACCTACTTTACGATCTGAATATTCCAATGAAGGAGTTTAATCCATCCCATGAATCCTAATACATCAAAAAAACGCATTGTCGGAGTAAGTGTACTCGTCATTTTGATCCTTGCAGCCACTGCTGTCATTGTTATCAATCCTTTTGCAGAACTCATCGAGAAGCAGAAAGCAAGTGAAACCGAGGTAGTGGAGGACGCAACCGTCTCTGTTACCGTACAAGCGCTCGAACCACGGAACTTGCAAAACGTAATCCAAGGAAATGGTAATGTAATCGATCCCAGTTCGATTGATGTCTATCCTGAGGTTGCCGGTACCCTTACATCCCTTTTGGTAAAAGTTGGAGAACAGGTTGAAAAGGACCAGGTAATGGGGACTGTTGATCCATCCCGTGCTGGGATGGTGTATAAGGAGAGCATCATCAAGGCTCCTGCCTCTGGAACGGTACTTGCACTTCCTTTCGTACAAGGAGCAGTGGTTAGCGGACAGGCGCCCATTGCCCGCTTAGGTATGCTTGAGGAGTTGGAAGTTGTCATGTCCATCGCTGAGCGACATGTCGGTTCGGTGGGGATTGGTACCAAGGCCAGGCTTTCGTTCAAGGCTTTTCCTGGAAAGATGTTCACTGGTACGGTAACCCGTCTTAGCCCGGTTCTCAATCCTGCGAGTAGAACCTTGGAGATTGGAATAACCGTGGATGATACCGAGAAACAGGTCAAGAGTGGCATGTTCCCGACCGTGGAACTCCTCACTGATTATCTTGAAAATGTATTGGTGGTTCCGCGTTCATCACTTCTCTATGCAGGTGCACAAAGCTATGTATATGTAGTTGACTCGAGTAATGTCGCACACAGGAGGAACGTGGAAATCGGTATGCAGGTATCGGATATGGTACAGATTATATCTGGTTTGCAGCAGGGGGAACATCTGGTCATTCAGGGGCAGAGCCTCCTCACCGATGGCGCTGCTGTGCGCATTGTCCAATAGGGGAGTATATTCATGAGTATAACCAATACCGTTGTACGACGGCCAACTACCATCATTGTCATCTATGTACTGTTGACGGTGCTTGCGTTGGTTGTCTTTCCCAATCTTGCAGTAGAACTGTTTCCGGAGATGGACCTTCCCATGGTTATTGTCTACTCCTCCTACAGTGGTGCAAGCCCCGAGACCATGGAGGGCAGGGTCACCAAACCCATTGAAAGTGCTGTTTCCAATGTCGGGGGAATAAAGACAATCAGTTCAACCTCATCTGAGGGGATAAGTATGGTGATGCTTGAATTCGCGTATGGAACTGACTTGGACAAGGCTAGCCAATCAATCAACGATAATCTCAATCTGGTAGCAGATTTTTTCCCTGACGATGCCAGTCAACCGACCATTTTCAAGCTAAATACCAACATGATGCCGGTGATGAATATCGCCCTTCGTAGTTCCAGTGGTAAGGATGCCAATGAGCTCAGGGCATTGATGGAGGATGTGATCCAGAACCAGATCGACCGGGTAGGTGGGGTTTCCAATACCTCGATCAATGGTGGTCAGGATGCCATTGTGCAGGTTGCAATTGACCAGAACAGGCTGGAGGCGTATGGGGTAACCCTGAGTCAGGTCTCCTTTGCCTTGAACCCTCAGAATGTACAGGTCGGTGCAGGTACTATGGTGGAGGGTGATCTCTCCTACCTGCTCAGGACAGATGCAGAGTTCTCATCTCTCGAAGAGATTGAGAATGTCATGATCATGAGCCTCCCAAACTATGACAATACCGGTAACGTAACAGGATCGAGTGTTATCCGCCTCAAGGACCTGGCAACCGTATCCTATGCATTCCGCGATGCAACCAGCCAGGTGTACATCAACGGGGAGCCAGGGGTATATCTCTCTGTCTCGAAGGAATCTGATGCCAATACAGTGCAGGTTGCCAAACGAGTACATACACTCATTGAGGATTTGAATCATTCATTACCTGATGATCTGAGTCTGGAAGTGATTGTAGATACCTCCACAATGGTTGAATCCACCATCAATGCAGTGTATGAATCACTGCTCTACGGAGTGATTCTGGTCATGGTCGTGCTCTTCATCTTCCTGAGGAGTTTCAAGTCTACCCTGATCATTGGTGTAGCAATACCAATCTCCATGCTCCTTACTGTACTTTCCATGTTCTTCTTAGGCTACTCGTTGAATCTGATGACCTTGACCGGGCTTATCCTTGGGCTGGGTATGACGGTAGACAGCTCCATTGTTGTCCTAGAGAACATCTTCCGCTATCGCGAACGAGGGGCTAAACTGCATGCAGCAGCAATCCTTGGTACCAAGGAAATGATTGTCTCAATTGTCGCATCCACCCTGACCACAGTGTGTGTATTTGTTCCGATGGTTCTGCTGAGAAGCAATCTTGAGATGCTTGGGGAGATGATTACCCCGATGGCGGGTACCATCATCATCAGTCTGCTTGCTTCCTTGGTGGTCTCGATTACCTTGATCCCAGTGCTCTCCAGTAGCTACGTGAAGATCTATACCCGTAAACAGAAGCCGCTTCGCCTCCCTCTCCTTCGCTTCATTGATGACAAGGCAGAGGATGCCTTCGAGGCTTTGGACCGTGGATACAAGCGTGTGCTCTCCCTTCTTATCGATTACCGCTGGCTTACGCTGTTGCTGGTGGTCCTAATCATGGTTTTGACCTTCCAGGCCTATGGTGCGATGCATCAGAGCTTGTATCCCACCATGAGCGAGACCTCGGTTACCGTGAGTGCAACCCTTCCTGAAGGAACTACCCTGGAAACCACCGAGAGCCTACTTCGTGATCTGGAAGCTCAGGCAAAGCAGGATATAGTTGGATACAAGGACCTGATCGTGACCGTCGGTGGTGGTGGTATGTTCGGCGGGGGAGGAACCAACAGTGGGTCCTTGCAAATTTCCCTTCATGATGATGAGGGTGCCGATAGTATGCAAACTGTCCAGGAGAAGCTTCGACAATACTTCCCACTCTACCCATCAGCCTCGTTCTCATTCAGCCAGATGTCCATGGGACTTGGGAATATCAACCCGGTTGATGTGGTGGTAAAAAGCGATAATCTGGACCTAGCAGTCGCCACCGCTGAACAAATCCGTGACCTGATCGAGGAGAATTTGCCTGGGGTAACGGAAGTTCGTACTGACTTCACCCAGGGCTTGCCCGAATTCAGGGTCGTGATCGATCGAGAACGTGCCTATGCCTACAACCTTACCATGCAGAGTATTGCCAATGAGATAAGCTACAGTGTAAATGGGCTTACGGCTACCCAGCTGAAGAGCGACGGGAGTGAGACGGATGTGGTGGTCATCCTTCAGGATGAGGACCGCTCGAGTGAGCTCGACCTTAGGCGTATCTTTGTACGTAATTCCATGGGTGAGAAGATCAGCTTGGACAATGTTGCCTCAATCGAGAGAGCTACAGGACCTGTTTCCATCAATCGTGAAAATGAGATGCGCACAGTCCACGTGGTTGGTGGCCTGCAAGGGAGTTATGCAGTAAGCCAGGCAGAAGAGGACATAAAAGCCTTGGTAAAAGAACAGCTTCAGCCATCAGGTGATGTCTTCATTGAATATGGTGGTGATTTTGCTGACATGACACAGATGTTCAGTCAAGTCTGGTTGATCTTGGTGCTCGCAATTGTCTTGGTGTTCGGGGTAATGGCATCCCTGTTTGAGTCATTCAGGAATCCCTTCATTGTCCTGCTCTCCATGCCTCTTATGCTCATCGGCGTGGTGGGAATCTATCTGATAACCGGAGAAACATTCAGCTTGATCAGTGCCATTGGCCTGATCATATTGGCTGGTATTGTAGTAAATAACGGTATCGTCTTGATTGAGTATATCAATCTACTGAGAAGGCGCGGCATGAAAATCAGAGAGGCTTGTATTGAGGCTGGTGGAAACCGTCTCAAGCCGATTCTCATGACCAGCTTGACCACCATCTTTGGTATGATCCCCCTTGCCTTTTTTGGAGGACAAGGAGCAGAGCAGATCCAACCGATCGGGCAAACCATCATTGGAGGAATGACGATCAGTACGCTGATGACGATTTTCTTCACACCGGTACTCTATGCGCTCTTCAACAAAGATAAAAAGAAGCAGGACGTAGAGAGTATTGAAAATTATGCAGAGGGGGAGTGAGATGAGAAGAGTAGAAATCATGGCAGCGCAGGCAATCCTGGAAGATGTTCTTGAGGCACTCGGGCACTATGAGGTACCAATGCATTATACCATTATCCCCACTGCCCATGGAAAAGGCAGCACCATCCCCAAGCTTGGGGATGATGTGTGGCCGGAAGAAAATTTTGTTTTGATTATCTATTGTGAAGAGGCAACCCTCGAGAGTATTGAGATGGCCATACAGCTTGTGAAAAAGAAGTATGACCATGAAGGGATTGGTTACTTTGTAATCTGAGGAGGAGGTACCACCTCTGTTTCTACTAGTTTGCTTGTCCCTGCCTTGGTGTAGACCAATTGGGTAGGGTAGGCAAACTCAATACCTTCTTCCTTGAATGCCTTGATGAGTTTGAGATAAATCTCCTGTTGGGTGTCCATGTAGCGAGCATAGTCATTGGTTGGAACATAATAGACTGTCTCAAATTGAAGGGAGAAGTCTCCGAATGCAAAGAAGTGTGACCGATCACAGGTGACACCTTCGATGGTTTGGACTGAAGCGATGATATCCTTGATGATGGTAGGAATCTTCTCAAGTTTTTCGGCTGGGGTCTCATAGAGGACGCCAATCTTGAAGACAACCCTACGCCTGAGCATCTGTTTGTAGTTGTGTATACGAGCAGATGTTAAGTCAGAGTTGGCGATGATCATCAATTCACCGGAGAGTACCCTGATTCTAATTGATTTGATACCAATCCGTTCAACCACACCTGACTTATCGCCAAAGACGATGAAGTCACCCAATTCAAAGGGTTTGTCAAAGAAAATGACCAGGTAGCTGAAGAGGTCCCCTAGGATTCCTTGGGCGGCAATGGCTACAGCAATACCGCCAACGCCAAGCCCGGCGAGTGCAGTGGAGACATCGAGTCCGAGATTGGCCATCAGGAAGATGATCCCAATGATCCAGAAGATGAATTTGACCAAGGACAACAAGGGTCTAAGATTCTTCTCCCGGTCATGGTTTGCCCAATCATGATCGAAGTACCGGGAAAAAGCCAGCTCCAATGATTTATTGAGGGAACGTACAATGATGAAGGTCATGATGATGGAAAAACTGATCTTTACAATGTTCTGAATTTGATCATCGAACGCCACCATTTCAACTGCTACAGTCAGCAATCCAAGGAAAGCCAAGGGAACTGCAATTTTCTGGAAGAACCGCATAAAATTCAGGTTTATGGTTTTTTTCCCTTCCTGAACTTTTTCTTCCATTTTACGGATTCGACGTTTAAGGATGATATTCACCAAGAATAAAATGAGTGAACCAACAACAATAACCGAAAGTGCTTTTAGATATTCCCATTCCAATAGTGTTTGCATACATTCCAGTATAGACAGATTTTCCCTGCCATACAAATGAAAAAGAAATCTCACTTTCTTGAGGAGCCCTTGTAGGATATAATCACACTCAAACCAAGGAGTATGTGTGATGAAACTGCATGAGATACAGATGCGTGACCCGTTTGTGCTTTCCGATAATCAATCCATGAGCTATTACCTCTACGGAACCACTGACAAGGATCCATGGAAAGCTCCTGGGGTTAGCTTCGAAGTGTACCGAAGCACTGACTTGTATGAGTGGGAGGGCCCTTTTACGGTATTTACCCCACCGAAGGGATTCTGGGGGACCCATAATTTCTGGGCTCCTGAGGTACACACCTATCTGGGCAAGTACTATCTCTTTGCCACATTCACTGCCCCAGGACATTGTCGAGGTACCCATATCCTTGTCAGTGAATCTCCCATGGGTCCCTTTCTTCCTGTTTCAGAAGAACCAGCCACACCAATGGAGTGGGAGTGTCTGGACGGTACTTTTTACCTTGACGATACAGCACAACCTTGGATTGTCTTCTGCCATGAGTGGGTACAGATCAATGATGGCGAGGTTTGTGCCATAAGATTGAGCAGTGATCTCAGTACCCCTATTGGGGCTCCTGTATTGCTTTTCAGGGCTTCAGAGGCTTCTTGGCCGAAAGCACTGGTCAGAAGAGACGGGAGTGGGTTGGTTGATGCAAAAGTGACCGACGGCCCGTTCATGCATAGGAATAGCGATGGAACCCTGTTGATGCTCTGGTCCAGTGTAGCTACTTCAGGGTATGCGATGGGCTACGCAAGCAGCGTAAGTGGAACGATACGAGGTCCTTGGAAACAGCAAGCAATGCCGCTGGTCAGTAGTGACGGCGGTCATGGGATGATTTTCAAGACGTTTAAAGGGAAACTCTTCCTTACCTACCATAGTCCTAACAAGACCCCGAATGAGAGGCCGTTCTTTGTACCACTTGCAGAGACAACCGGAGGTCTTGCATGTCGATAGAGAGAAAGCGCTTGGTCCAGCAGATGAATCCCAAGGTACATGCATGGGACCCTGATTCATTCCTCTCAGTGGGGAATGGTAACTTTGCCTATACCGTTGACTGCACCGGAACACAGAGCCAGAGCTCCCATACCAAAGGGAAGACCCCACTATGCACCATGTCCAGCTGGGGGTTGCACAACTACCCAGGAAAGGAAGAGAAGCACTACGATCGGCTCATCCTGAAGCAGTACGAACATGCAGGTAGGACTGTGGGCTATATGAGTGATGATACCACCCAAGAGGCGCTCTTTCATGACCTTAGGGTTAATCCGCATCGATGCAATCTAGCTCATATTGGTTTGCAAGCGAGAACTCCCGATGACATGAAAAACATGGAATCCATCAACCAAGAGCTGGACCTGTGGAGTGGGATCATTACCAGTGACTTCCAGATAGAAGATGAGCCTGTACAGGTTCATACCCTCTGCCATCCGAGGCAAGACCAACTTTCTTTTCGTGTGAGAGCATCCCTGCTTGCAAAGGGAACACTGAATCTTGCCATACGATTTCCCTATCCTTCACACGACATCACAGCCAGCAATTACACAAAGCCTGATGCTCACCATAGTGAACTCATAGACAACGGTAGAGGAAGATACTGCATCAAGCGAACCGTTGATACAATGCAGTATGAGGTGCATATACTGCTAAGCACCCATGCTAGTATTCGACAATCAGCAACACATGAGTTCATGATTTCAGCTTCCCAAGAGATGCTGGAGGTTGGTGTGTTGTTCCAACATGGACAGGAGAAGCAAGAAGTAGTGAACTTCAGCCAAGCGCTTGATGCTTGTACTCTTTACTGGGCCTCCTTTTGGCAGGATGGTGCCTTTATTGACCTCTCCAGCTCATCTGATCCAAGAGCACAAGAATTACAGCGACGCATGATTCTCTCACGCTATCTGCTGGCCATCCAGTGCAGCGGGAATACGCCTCCTCCAGAGACCGGTCTCACCTGCAATAGCTGGTATGGCAAGTTTCATCTGGAGATGCACCTCCTTCATGCTGCACACTTTGCCCTCTTTGGTCAGCCTTATTTGTTGGAGCGGTCGCTTTCCTATTATCTTGAGATTCTCCCTGGGGCATATGAACGCGCCAAAAGCCAGGGCTACCAGGGTGGGCGATGGCCCAAGATGACCGACCCAAGTGGAAATGACAGTCCCTCTGCCATTGGTACCTTGCTCTGTTGGCAACAGCCTCATCCGATCTTCTATGGTTCATTGCTCCGCAAGACCCATCCTGAATCCTCCTTACTATTGCCATGGGCAGAGGTGGTCAGGGCAACAGCAGATTTCATGGTGGACTATGTCATCTGGGATGAGCAGAGAAAATCTTACATCATTGGTCCTCCGGTAATTCCAGTACAGGAGAACCATGATCCTGAGAAAACCGTCAATCCGACCTTCGAGCTCTCCTATTGGAGATGGGCGCTCTCGGAGGCCATCGATTTCATGGAACAGTTTGGGCAACCCGTAGATCCTAAATGGAAGCAGGTAATGGAGAAGCTCTCCCCCTTGCCCATGAATGATGGTGCCTATCTTGCTCAGGAGAATTGTAGCGACACCTATGGGGCCTATGCCTATGACCATCCTTCTCTCTTGTTTTCTCTGGGATTGCTTGATGGGAGAGATGTTTATCACAAGGTCATGGAACAATCCCTCATGAACGTTATGGAGAATTGGCAGCTCAATGAGCTATGGGGTTGGGACTTCCCTTTAATGGCCATGACCGCGGCACGATTGGGAAAACCAGAACTGGCTCTTGACCTCTTGTTGATGGACTCGCCGAAAAACACCTATACTGCCAATGGGCATAATGCCCAGAGACCGAAAGAAGACCTTCCTCTGTACCTTCCTGGAAATGGGGCGCTCCTTCTTGCCCTTGCCCTGATGGCAGGTGGATGGGAGGGAAGTGAAACCCCCTATTCCGGTTTTCCTCGTGTTGGATGGATTGTACAGGCCGAAGGTCTGAAGAAGTTTTGGTAGGAGTGGCATGAAAAGAGAAGTAGGACGCTTGGTGCGTCTATGCATTGGTTTGTTTGCCTATGCGGTTGGTATTGTACTGACAATGCAGGCACATATAGGGTACAGCCCGTGGGATGTGTTCCATGCCGGACTGTCTGCCCTGTTTTCCATGAAGATAGGCAGTATGACAATCATTGTTGGGCTCTTGCTTGGTCTGATTGTTCTTTTAGGTGGAGAAAAGATTGGAGTGGGAACCATCAGCAATATGGTGGTCATTGGTCTTTTTATCAATATCTTGCTGGACAGTGGGCTATTTCCTGAGCGATCCAATCCTGCCCTCGGGGCACTACAGATGATCGGTGGGCTCTTTGTCATCTCCTTTGCCTCCTATCTCTACATTTCCTCTGGGTATGGTGCGGGTCCGCGTGACTCCCTGATGGTATTTCTCTCCAGAAAAAGTGGATGGTCCTCCGGTACCTGTCGTGGTATTCTGGAGATTGCTGTCTCCCTGGTTGGATTTCTCCTTGGTGGCATGTTGGGGTGGGGCACCCTTCTCAGTGCTGTCTTGATCGGGTTCTGCATCCAGATTACTTTCAATGTCCTACGCTTCGATCCAAAGAAAGTCCACCACGAAAATATGGTGGACAGTTACAAGAGAATGAAACGTTTTATTCTACGTGTATGATGATCTTATTGCAGTTCAATTGCCAAGGTGTCTATCAAGGTAAGCAATTCTGAGAGATGCTTCTTGGTAAGGGTTGGATTGAGTAGGGTAAACTTAAGATATGTTTGCCCCTTATATACAGTCTGACCGATCACCACTTGATGGTGGTGCAACAACTTCTTCCTGATACGCTTATTCAGTTCGCAGCTACCAATGTGACGGAATACTACGCTGCTGAGCTCCGGTTCAATGGCAAGTGTGAATGAGGCATGGGCTAACAATTCCTTCGCAAGATAGGCGGCATTCTCTGTGCAGGTGTCGATGATCGTAGCATAACCATCTTTTCCCCTACACTGGAAGGCCATCCATACCTTCAAGGCATCCCCTCTGCGGGTGGTCTGCAGACTCTTGCCTACCAGATTGGTATATCCTTCCTCTTCATCTTCCTCCCTGTTGAGATAGTCTGCATGAAGGGTGAAGACAGAGAAGTGCTGTTTGTTCTTCACGAGCAGTGCGCCACAACTGATAGGGAGGAGGAACATCTTATGGAAATCGACGGTGATGGAATCACAGAGCGAGAGATCTCCCAGTCTAGAACGGTAGGTCGGGGAAAGTTGTAGTCCGCTGCCGTAGGCTCCATCAGCGTGAAGGAACATTCCTTCCTTGTCACAGACCTCGCGTAACGCTTCAACTGGGTCGATAGAGCCATAGTCCGTTGTTCCGATGGTTGCCACCACGCAGAAGGGCAGGAGGCCATCTTGCTTATCCGACTCAATCATCGCGTTGAGTTTTTCTACATCCATCCTGCATAGGTCATCAACCGGCACCTTGCGTACAGCATGGTAGCCAAGGCCGAGTAGATGGGCACTCTTTTCCATGGAGAAGTGAGAGACTTCACTTGTGTAGAGCCTGAGCTTGTGGTAGGAAGGTGGAAGGCCTTCCTTTTTCACATCATGGCCAAGCTTTGTACTACAATACCAGTCACGGGCCATGGTAATGGCACTCAGGTTCGACTGGCTTCCCCCGGAGGTGAATACACCATCACTTCCTTCTATGTAGCCATAGAGTCTGCAAAGCTCGTTGACCACTGCTACCTCAACCTCGGTTGCAACTGGACTCTGGTCCCAGCTGTCCATCGATTGGTTGAAGGTTGCGATGATCAACTCACTGGCAATTGATTCCAAGAGCGCTGGGCTATGTAGGTGTGCCATGTAGTTTGGTGACCAAGTCCTGAGAAAGTGGGGGAGTATTGTCTCTTTCACCTGTTCCAGGAGTGCTTCCCAACCAATACCATGGGAAGGAAGCAGGGAGAACTGTGATAGTGCTTGTTGCAGCGTTTCTACAGAAGCTCCTTGGTAGGCACCCTGATCACTCACCGAGGCAGTAATCGCCTCGATGGTATCAGTGAGTACTCTCTTATACTGCTCTTTCTTCTCCTTCTCTGGTCCGAGAAAGTAAGGAATGTTAGTTGGATTTTGTGACATCTGCATCTACCTTGCGTATTGCTCTCTCAGTGATTTTGAGCATGGTTTCAATCTCTTCATGGGTGACATTCAGTGCACAGAGGCAACGCATGACTGATCCATGTCTGCCGCCTTTTTCCATGATGAGGCGATTCTTGAAACACTCCTGCTGTACACGGGTTGCAATATCCCCACTGCTGGGAAGCGACCCAAGTTGGTCCTTCGCTCCTCTTGGGTCTACAAACTCGATGCCAAGCATCAAACCTTTTGCACGGATGTCCCCAATGATGGAAACCTCTTGCTTGAGCTTCAGGAAAGCCTTTTCAAGATGTGCTCCCTTCTCCTGTACTTCAGTGAGGAAAGCAGAATCACTTACTCTCTTCATGACTACAGTACCGGCTGCCATGGCGATCTGGTTTCCCCTGAAGGTGCCTGCATGGGCTCCTGGTTGCCAGGCATCGAGCTTCTCATGGTAGATTACCACTGCCATCGGTTGGCTCCCTCCAATTGCCTTGGAGGTAAGGATGACATCGGGTGTGATACCGGCATACTCGAAAGCAAAGAACTTGCCTGAACGACCAACTCCGCACTGGATTTCATCGACGATCATGGGGATATCGAGTTCCTCGGTAACCCTCCTGACAGTCTGCAGGAATTTTACAGGAGCAGGGATGACGCCACCCTCACCCTGGATAGGTTCAAGAATAACCGCTGCTGGTCTGGTGATTCCACTCTCCGGGTCCTTGAGCGTACGCTCAAAGTAGGCGCATGCTGCGTCCACTCCTGCTTCTCCTCCAAGGCCAAACGGACAGCGGTAGGAATACGGGTAGGGGAAGAAGTGTACGTCACTCATAAGGCCGTTGACGTTCGTTTTTGCATGCAGGTTGCCTGTCAGTGCAAGGGCACCATGACCCATTCCATGGTATCCACCACCGAATGCGATGACGGAGGAGCGACCGGTGGCAGTCTTGCAGAGCTTGATTGCTGCATCCACTGCATCAGTTCCGCTTGGACTGCAGAACTGGAGTTTTCCGTGTTGCTTGAGTTCTTCAGGAAGCAAGGAAAGGAGGGTATGAACGAAGGTATCCTTGACTGGGGTGGTAAGATCGAGTGAGTGCAGTGGTGCACCACTTTGGAGAAGGTCGATCATGGTCTGTGTGATTTCACTGTCGTTGTGACCGAGGGCCAGGGTGCCAGCGCCGCAGAGGAAATCAAGATAGGTGTTTCCTTCTACATCGGTTACTACAGAACCTTTTGCCTTCTTGATGGCAATGGGGAATTTTCTGGGATATGTGCGAGCGTTTGATTCTGTTTGATTCTGTCGGTCAAGATAGAATTGATTGGTATTTTCAGTCATTACCGGTTTCCTTCTATTTCATGATGGGGTATGTACTAAATGTAGTATTTAGTCCTTTTCTATGAAGTGTGGTTCATCCCTTCTCAAGAAGGGGAAGCGTGAACATTACGCGTTCGCTATGTATAGAACGCGCAAGATTGGATACTACCAATTTCTTGTGTATTTTACTAGTAATAGTCGGACAATTGTACGGAATTTTGCTGGATATATCCCGTGAATACGTGCATTGAGAAAAAATTGTAAGAAATATTGGATAAAGGTATTTACATTGCTAGAATATTGGTGTATTAGTTAGCTAGTACAGTAAATAACTAGGAGGCGTGCATGGAACAAGCAATGCAAGAGAACGCGCTTACCGTTCAGGACGGACAAGAGGTCGTGGTGCACATGCAGAATATTGGTTTCTCATATGCTCAGAACCGTTTATTCAACCATCTTGATCTTGAGATCAGGAGAGGGAATATTTATGGTTTGCTGGGTAAGAATGGGGCAGGGAAGACTACATTGCTGAAGATTCTCAGCGGGCAGCTCTTCATCGAAGAGGGAGAGACGAAGGTGTTGGGGGAGAATCCCCAGAAGAGAACTCCGTCCTTGCTGAGTGAGATTTTTTATCTTCCTGAGGAGTTCCCTCTGCCGAAGATGAAAGCAAGCGAGTATCTTGCAATGCGATCCCCCTTTTATCCCAAGTTCGACCATGAGAAGTTTAATCAGTATTGCAGTGAGTTCGATATTGATCTGAATCAGCGTCTTGATCAGATGTCGCTGGGGCAGAAAAAGAAGGTATTGCTCTCTTTTGGGCTTGCCACCAACACTGCTCTCCTGATTTTGGACGAGCCAACGAATGGACTCGATATTCCAAGCAAGCGGCAGTTCAGGCAGACGGTGGCATCGGCCATGACCGAGCAGAGAACGTTCATCATCTCGACTCACCAGGTACGCGATATGGAGAATCTGATCGATCCGATCATCATCCTCCACGATGGCAAGGTGATATTCAACGATACGGTCGAATCAGTGAATGAGAAGTATGTTCTCTCCCTAACCACAGAGCAGCCCAAGGCTGACGAGGGTATGTACACTGAGAAGGTGCTTGGAGGTTGGATGGTACTGAGTGAACGTACTGATGACAGGGAAGGAAGTCCCTTGGACCTGGAGACGTTGTTCAATGTAATCATCGAGCAATCGAAGGGTAGTGCAGGAGGTGTGAGATGAATCGATTTTCTGCTTTAGTGAAGCGAGAGGTAAAGACCAGTCAGAAGGACTTGTTTACCTACGGACTCGTAATTGTTCTGGTGATGTTTGCGTCTGAGACGCTGCAGAGTGTATTTGCCCGGTATGCTGGGGTACCGTTCCCGGCTGAATCATACAACGAGATGTTCCCTTCTTTCCTGTTGCTTGGGGGATTCATCATCAGTAGCCTGATGTTCAGTGAGGATATGTTCGGCAAGGATACCCAACACGATTGGCTGATGCTTCCTGCAACGAACCTTGAGAAGTTTCTTTCAAAAACTTTGCTGATGATTGTGGCCTATCCAATAGCTCTTGTTGTATTGTTCTTTCTGATCAGTGTGGTAACCGAGCCGATCCAGTTGATCATCTTCGGTAATCCGATGGCAATGTTCAATCCTTTCAGGGATGGTGATTTCGGTATCCTGCTTGCCCAGTACTGGGTCTGGACCTCTGTGTTCCTTCTTGGTGGTACGTACTTCAGGAAGGCCCATTTTATCAAGACTGTGTTGGCGATAGGAGTGATCGCCCTGGTACTTGGGGGTCTTGGCCTGTTGTTCACCAGAATTGTGTTTGCGATAAAATTTGGTTCCTCATTGCAGGTATTCGATGCAATGTTCTATCTCAGTCCAGTAAATTTGAGCAGGGCGTTGAGTCCCCTTAAGGTCTTTAGTGTCATTGCACAGATTTTCTACTATGCTGTGTTGCCGATCTTCTGTCTGGTAACCGCGTTCTTCAGGGTTGAGGAGGTCCAAGCCACCGATGCAGTTTAACACACATTCTCCAATCTATATGCAAATTGCCGAGTATATTCATGACTTGATCCTCAGCAATGTCTGGGAGGATGGTCAGAGAATTCCCTCGGTACGCGATATGGCAATGGAACTGGAGGTGAATCCCAATACCGTTATCAGGACATACTCGCTTCTGCAGGAAGAGGGTACACTTGAGAACCAACGAGGGATTGGGTACTTCACAGCCAAGGATGCCAGGACACTGGTCCTGCAAAAACGACGTGAGCACTTTATCAAACGAGAGCTTCCTGCTCTCTTTGAAACCATGGGTCGCTTGGGTCTGACCATGAAAGACTTACAACAATATGCTGAAAATAAGGAGAAAGATGATGAAATCGAGCCACAAGAAGAGTAATAGGATGTTGATAGGGGCAGGGATCTTTTTGGTTGTCTATCTCCTTGCCAGTGTCATTTTTGGTTCTTTCCTCATTGACCGGTTCTCAATGCAGGAATTACCCAATAGAAATGTCACCCATGTGACGGTCTGGCGGAATTGGTAACCAAGAAGTAGCGGTAGTATGGAGGGTCGGATTATCCGACCCTCTTTTGCGCTATCCAACAAAGTTCAGGCAGACTGGTTGCTCAACAATAATCCGATGATTGCATAATCCACACAATCCTGTCCTGCGGTTGATGGGGTAGCTGGTAATTGAGTTGCTGCTACCGTTTGCAACCACAAGGTGAGCACCGGAAGGCGAGAATGTGAAGTTTCGGGGTTCCTTTTCTGTCTTGCAGTGGCCTATGAAACGCAATGTTCCATCCTTGCTTTCACATCGGTAGATGGCAATACTGTCATGGCCTCGGTTGGAACAGTAGAGAAAGCGATACTTCGCATCAAAATGAATGTCAGCCACGGTGTTTTCTTTTTTGTACCCAGGTTCAAGCGTGCTGATTCGTTGTATCAGGACTGGTTGATTGGAAAGTCTGTATACTAAAACTTCAGATGAGAGTTCAGCAGCGACATAGAGAAATTTCTCATTTATGGAGAGTTCCAGGTGCCTGGGTCCACTACCTGGTGGTGTGTTGATGATCGTCTTTTCAATAAAGTCTTTGGTGTACCAGATTACTTGGTCCAATCCCAGGTCAGCGACGAAAAGGGTATTGCCATCCTTGGTGAATCGACTGCTGTGGATATGTGATCGTTCCTGGCGGGTAGGGTGGGTTCCCTTGCCAGTGAAGGATTTCTGAAACAGTAAGGTAGGTGTATCCAAAACAGAGTATATGGAAAGCACTCCGTCTGCATAATTGGAAACAACAAGCATCGAATGATCAAGGCTGAGTGAGAGATGGCAGGGAGAACCTCCACCGGTTGGAAGCATGTAGAGTAGTTTACAGGTATGGTCAGGGTATACCTGTATGGCATATACATGTCCGTCTGTCTCTGTCTCACTGACGCTGTAAAGAATGTTTCTCGCAGCATCAAAACACTGGAAGGTAGGTTGTTCAATTTTCATTGAACCTGAGTGATAGGTCATGATTCCCATTCGTTCATCAAAGAGAAAGCAGTTCAGTCCCTCCACAGAATCAGAGACCCTGCTACCAACAACCAGTGTTTCCATGATTAACCCTCATTTTATCGATTACACCGAGTGTAGTATATATATAATTAATTATCTACAACCAGCATCCACAGAAAACCAAAATACCCACTGGACAGCAAGAGATTATTTCCGTATTATAGTCAGAGTAATTCGGGCGCGTAACTCAGCGGGAGAGTGCTACCTTCACACGGTAGAAGTCGTTGGTTCAAACCCAATCGCGCCCATAAAGACCAGTCTTCGGACTGGTTTTTGCTTTAACTGGGCAATGGTATAAGTGTATGCAAGTGCTACCGTGTGAAGGTAGGAGTTGAGATGCAACTTGGCTAACGTTCTAGAAGGGTAGATAGATAAAAAACAAATTGAGTCATTTGTATGATAAAATATTTACACAATGACTCATGAAAAAATTTAAGTAAGGGAATTTGATGGAATCAAAGAATTTCACGTTCATTGACTTGTTTGCTGGAGCAGGTGGCTTGAGTTTAGGCCTAGAACAAGCAGGGTTTACTTCAATATTTGCCAATGATATAAACAGCTATGCCGCTTTAACATATAAAAATAATAGAGCATTGGATGATAGCCATGTATTTATTGGAGATATCGCTTACCTTAATGAACATGTAAATGAAGTTAATGGAGATATTAAAAACCCTTTCCTAGTTTGTGGGGGTCCTCCTTGCCAAGGTTTTTCCATGGCAAATCGGCAACGTTTGATCGATGACCCAAGGAATCGTTTGTATCTTGAATATTTAAAATTTCTTAAGAGAGTTAAACCTCATTTTTTTATCATGGAAAATGTACGAGGAATGACTCAAAAAATTGATGAGGTTATGGAAAATTTTCATGAGTATCTGGGTCAAGAGTATAATATCTCATACAGCCTTTTGAATGCTAAAGAATATAATATCCCACAGAATCGAGAAAGGCTGTTTATCATTGGCAATAACCTAGGTATCAATACCAATGATATTATCTTTTCAATAGTTTCACAGAAACAGCAATCATTTACATTGTTCGATGCGATTGGTGACTTACCCGAATTAAAGTCGAATCCAAATAGAAACAACACTACAATTGAAAATGATGATATTGGCTACTTTAAGCGAACCTTCAACTACAAAGAGACTGAATACAACAGATACATTAACAATGGACGGGTAATTACTGCTCTGTACAATCATAAGAATCGATATAACAACGATCGGGACATAGAAATTTTCAGAAGGTTGCCCCAAGGTGCAAATTCGCTTGATGAATCAATTAAAGATATCATGCCATATTCCTCGAGGAATCATATGTTCAAAGATAAGTATTATAAGCTTAGATATGAAGAGATTTCGAAAACGATTACCTCCCATATGAGAAATGATTGTAATATGTATATCCATCCCACGCAGCCTCGTGGATTGTCTCCTCGTGAAGCTGCAAGAATTCAGACCTTCCCAGATGACTATGTGTTCTATGGCCCTCAGAACAGTTGGTATCAACAAATAGGAAATGCCGTACCAGTCAAGCTGGCTGAATTGATTGGGAGGGCAATTACATCATGTCTGAATTAAGCCATTTGGAATTATTCTCAGGAATTGGAGGATTCCATCGTGCATTTGACTTGTTAGGAATTGATCATAATCTAGCGGTTCCTTGTGTGGGATACTCTGAAATTGATCAGCAAGCAATTAAATCATACCAGGCAAATTACGATGTTAGCGCATCTTTAAATCTTGGAGATATTGCAACACTTACGAAAGATCGAGAAACATTTAGCAGCCTTCCTGATTTTAAAGTTCTAACTGGAGGGTTTCCTTGTCAAGCCTTTAGTATGATGGGATTTAAAAATGGTTTCCAAGATGAGAGAGGGAATCTTTTCTTTGATATCTTGAAAATCTTGATAGAGAAGAAGCCCCCTTTTGTGCTACTGGAGAATGTGAGGAATCTTGTATCACATGACAAGAAACGAACCTTTTCCATTATACGAGAATCTTTAGAAAGTATAGGATATCATATCTACTATGATATCTTTAACAGCAATGATTTTGGGCTTGCCCAAAAAAGAAATCGCATTTTTATATTTGCTACTAGAGAGACTCTACCTTCTACTTTTGAGTTTTCCCAAAAAAAAATAAAAATTGTTTTTGATGATTTCGTTAAAACAAACAAGCATTCTCTTGAGCTTCAGAACAATGTGCTGGATGTCCTTGATAGGAGTGTGAAAGATAGAAAGTATTTTCTATCAGAACGAATTAAACCAACAATACTTTCTGACGGAACAGGTTCTTATTATAGTTTATCGAAGATTAACTGTTTGATTGCCCGTCCATTGACTGCCACGATGGTCAAGCTCCATCGTGCTAATCAAGATAACTATTATTCACTAGAATTTCTTCAGAGTGAAAATCCTTATGCCCATGCTTTTCTTCATCAATCTACTGATGACCTGTTAACTAAGGATATTCGGCGTTTAACACCTAAGGAAGCACTTCAATTACAGGGTTTTCCTAACAGTTTTTATGATAAGGCGATTCAAAATAAAGTGAGTGAATTTCAACTCTTAAAACAAGCAGGAAATGCAGTAAGTGTGAATACCGTATATGCGATATTGTATTATTTATTTATTTATAATGGGTTATAATAATTTGAGGAGCATTCTATGTTAGACCTGTTCAAGGTTCATACAGAAAATACTATCGGAATCAAGAAACTTACAAATGCTGATCTTGGCATAGGGAAATCTCATCAGACTCACATTGGCCTCTATAATGATGTGCTTACGTTTATTGATGATCACACATCTTCAGAAAATGGGTTGTTCTTTTCAAACGGTTCATACGAAATAGTTGATATCTATTTCGACCGTATTACCAATCCTGACGGTACAACTAGAAGTCCGAAATTTCGTTTGGGAACCAGTGAATTTTCATTAGTAAATCGGATACGATCTATTATTCAAGAAGTTCCAGAAATAAAATGGTACCTTATATGGTTAGGAACTGACTCAGGTAAGATTATTACGGCTTTATTTAGTGATGAAGATTCTCTCTTCTCGAAATTGAATGAATTGGAAGGAGAATCTTTATTAGATTCACTGAAAGTGATTTCACCAAAGAATCAGCATTACGATGAAATTATTTTGCAAATACAAAACTATATCATCTCGATTCTAAAACAAGATATTGAGATTATAATAAAGAAAATACAACAACAACAAATGCTAGGTTCAATCGAAAGGACCCTGGATTCAATTTTCAATCTCACTGACTTCACTTCTTTGTTGCAGCAAAAAGCAATAGAACATCTTTCAGTATTTCTCGATCGTAAAAAGCAGGCAGGTCAGATCACTGATTTTGAGATCTTGCGTATTGGAGCGAACAAATATGCAAATTTTTGCAAAATGATCATTAACAATAAGGTTGAAAGAAATGTCTTATTGAAAATTTCATTGTTTGAAGAACCACAAGAGTTTTTCTTGACATCGGATGAACTTACTATGATTCAAAAGAGTGGTGATTTTGGAATATTTAGTTTTTCTAATATTGACGAAAAGAGTTGTGAATTAAGAGTTTGTTCCTCTATGAAAGTTGTGATGAGCCATCTATCAAATTATCAAGTAGACTATAATCTCTTGTATTCTGCTATTGCCAATTCGATTTCAATGGAAAATCTTGTACTGAAGGTGAAAACTTCAATATTGATTTTTGGAGATATTAAAAACCTTTCGTCACCTATATAGTGTTCATTGTGAGCTATTTTTTGAAAACCTGTTGGTATAAAGCATTTAAAAAATAGATACAAAGAAAAATTGTTATACGATTGGTTTCAGGCTATACTAGTCTAAAAGAGATGTTTTATAGGAATTGTTAGATACAATAATTGTTTTTCGAATGTATTCCATTTTTAAAACAATTGGGATTTTCTGCATATATTCCATAGATATAAATGAGCTATTTATGACATACATTTCCTACAGTAATAAGTAAGGAGTTCTCTAGATGTTTGATGCAACAGATCCGCACTATGATGACCATATAAGCTTGATTAAAAGACAAGTACGAAACGGAAAAACGTTTGACGAATTGAGAAAATCTGGTTTTGATGAAGCATACTTAGAACAATTTGTTAAATTGGGAGTTGTTAATGTTTTAGTAACTCCTGGACAGTGGGGTATTCTCATAGACCATGTGGAAGAGCAACATAAGCGAAAACAAGCTGAAATAAGGCCAACTGATGATGTGACAGTTGGAGATGAAATTTCAGCTGATGTACGTTTATCGGAAGTAGAGGAATCTTCTTGGCAACTATATCGTACACATCTCCTAAGAGAGGGTTGGTATGAACCTTCGGTTGATCAACTAGGACTAAATGCAGTTAATTCGCTTAAAAGAATGAGTAGAGATACAAGTGAGCATCATGATGGAGCAGTAAAAGGGTTGGTTGTAGGCCATGTCCAATCAGGAAAAACAGCAAATATTGCATCACTAATGGCTGCTGGTGCCGATAATGGATGGAATTTTTTCATAATTCTTTCTGGAACAATTGAGAGTTTACGAAGACAGACCTCAAACAGACTCTTCACAGATCTCAATCATCCAGGTAATCTACAGTGGTTACAATTATCACAACTTGGAACAAATACTGAACCAAATCATAGTTTGCAGAATATGTTGCTACAAAAGGGAAATCCAACAAGATATTTTACGGTTTCGTTGAAAGTGAAAAGCAGACTGGAAAATCTATTAAGCTGGCTTAAAAGTGATAAAAACAAACTAAAGCAAATGAGATTGGTTATTATTGATGATGAGGCTGATCAAGCGAGTATAAATACAAGTGCGAGTGATAGAACAAGAATCAATAAATTGATTATTGAGTTAACTCAAGTCCCAGCACAAGCGGCAAATTATGTCGCATATACAGCTACTCCCTATTCATGCTTTTTAAATGAAGCGTTCCCAGAATCACTATATCCTCGTAATTTCATAAAATTATTGCCCCAATCATTTGAACATTTTGGGCCTAAACAAATATTTGGTTATGACGACTATGGTGAAGGAATTGATATAATTAGGACAATCCCTAAGAATACTCCATCAGAGGCAAATGATGATTTTAAGATAATAACTAAGAAAATTCACACTGGAATATCATCCGATATACCATCATCTTTAAAAAATGCTTTAGCATGGTTCATCTGTTGTTGTGCGGTAAGAAGGTCTCAGGGGGTTATCAAACCAGTTACCATGCTGGTCCATACTAGCCAGAAACAAATTCATCACCAAAATATGGCTAATGCTATCAGTAAATGGTTCGTAGATATAACAGAGCAAGAAATTCTTGAACTATGTAAAGCTGTCTATGATTTTGAGAGAGATCGTTTTTCATTGGAAGACTTAAATGCTCAATTCCCAGACTATCGGTTGCTTGAACAAGTGCAAGATTATCCAGATTTCTCTTTAATTGAGGACGAAATTCCAAAAATTATCCACGAAGTCACTCATATTAACATTGAAGGAGAGAATGATATTGTATCATTTTCTAAAGGTATTAATTTGTGTATTGATAACTCTTCCAATACCGGTATCAATGATAATAATGAACACATTAGACTTCTATATCCAAATAACGAGCATCCAACAGATCATCCGACTGCCTTTATTGTAATTGGGGGAAATACACTTTCTAGAGGACTAACCTTAGAAGGTTTGATATGTACCTATTTTTTAAGAAATGTGTGCCAAGCTGATACTTTAATGCAGATGGGTAGATGGTTTGGGTATAGACGTGGATATGAACTATTGCCTCGGATTTGGATGACAGATGACACCCAGGAGAAATTTAGCTTCTTAACTTCATTGGAAGAAGAATTACGGGCCGATTTAAAAAGTTTCAACGAAGATAGGTTGTCTCCAAAAGATTTGGGACCACGAGTTAAAAATTCGATACGATCTAGTTGGTTAAGACCAACTGGTAAGAATAAGATGCAGAATGCAATTCCCTATGATGTTAATTATTCTGGGTTTAACACTCAAACTACGTTGTTTCTGAAAAATGCTATAAACAATAATTTAATTGAGACAGAAAAATTCATAATGCAACTTGGCGATTCTAGGCCCAGCTTTGATGGATCTTCTATTTTTTATGAGCAAGTTCCTTTTAGGTTGGTCAAACACTACTTGATTCAGATGCAATTTCATCCTGATACTCTAGTTTTTTCTGATCTGGATCCATTCTTTAAGTGGTATGAATCAGTAGAACAGGAAGCTGGATATACAAATTGGAATGTAGTTATTGGTAGCATAAAAAAGAAAGAGGACAAGGATAATTGGGAAATCGTAGGTGTTCCTCCAGTAAGAAGGTCAATTATTGTTAGGCCTGCTGATAAAGAATTATACACTAAGGTCATGCGAGCTCCAAAAGACTTACTAGCTGATGTAAAATTGGACTCTCCAATCAGAGGGACTCAATTTAAAAATGTTGTGAAGACAATTAGGGAAGGAAATGGGTTAGGGGGTACTCCTCAGATGATTATTTATAATATTACTGGAGAAGTCCTTAATGAGAATAGAGAAAAGACAGGTAAGAGTGTTAAGAATTTAATAGGCATCAGTTTATGGATACCGAGTATCGGTGGAAATGACAATTCCGAAACATTTGTAAAATCTCTTACAGTTAGAATTCCCCAATCGGTAGATTATTCTGAGGATGAGTGAGTATGAGCTATTTTGACTTCGAACCGCTGATTCAAAATAAAATGCCAACGACCGGAAGCAAGGTGCTTCGTTCTCTACAGAATCAAGAAACTCCTCTTGCTGATCTTCTTGTACGTGAAGCAATTCAGAATAGCTTGGATGCATCACTTGCTAGCAATACTGATTCAGTTACCGTTTCTTTCAATACATCGACAGTTCCGATTCAAGCTATTCATGATGTTTTTCCAGAGCTCCAACACCTTAAGAGCAATACACAATATATGCTAGAAATTCGGGATTTAGGAACAGAAGGTTTAACAGGCGTGCCTCATTTTGATGGGAAATCAAATAGCAACTTTTCCAAACTTGTATACGATCTCTCAAATCCACAAGAGAAAAAGGACGCTGGAGGCTCTTGGGGACTTGGAAAAACGATTTACTATAGAGCTGGAATAGGTTTGATACTATTCTATTCAAAAATACAGACATCTAAAAAGGGTGTCTTCAAAGAACGACTGGCAGCTTGCTTCATTGAAGATGAAAGAAAAGAAATATTATACTTGCCAAATGTCTCCTCTGGAATTGCTTGGTGGGGAAAGAGATATGAGGTAGATAGCAATGAAACACAGGCAGTGGAAAATGTTAAGGAAATCGGAGAAATCCTAAGGAAGTTTGGTGTTCAGAGATTCAAGGATGGGGAAACAGGAACATCGATTATGATATTTGGTGCAGATAAATCTCGATTGGACCCATCTTTAATGCAAGTCCAAGGAGACTCGCAAGAAATCTCGTGTGACTGGTTTCGTGGTGTTGAAGGGTACCTAGAATCTGCAATTCAACGATGGTATTGTATACGTTTGAATAATAATAGATTTCGTAGTGGTCCAAAATTAACTGCGTTTGTTAATGGGAAAAGAGTTAAGAACTCCTTTCCAATATTTCAAAAAATGCAAGAGTTATACAATGCCGTAGATACTGTAGAAAATCGTCAAGTTAATGTGATTCCTGTTAATATTAAAAATGCATTTTATAAAACGCTTAGTGGTCATGTGATTACAGCGAAATTCAATAAGTCTGATTTAGGGATGCTGGAACCTGATAATCATCGATCACCTTATGAGCATATAGAATGTAGAAAGGAAAGTGACGAAAACAATAAAGTAATTTTAGCATTTGTGCGTAAACCAGGAATGATAATTAACTGGTTTGATCCTGGCTGGGTAGGAGATATGGCGACATCAGAACGTGGAAAATACATAGTAGCTTTATTTGTTCCAAATTCTGATAATCTATTGCATCCTAATATCAGAGATCAAATTGGAGCTGATACCTTTGAAGGTTATCTGCGCTCAACAGAGAAATCTGATCATTCTGTATGGCATGATGTGTATGGATTTAACATTATTGAACGTATTCGAAGGCATGTGATTGCCAAAATTAACAAGCTGTATACTGAAAAAGAATTACTGGATCAGAATGAAAATCATAATTATGCCGTGATGAGATATCTGGCTAAAGCGTTCATGCCAGAAGATTGGGGGAATGATGCAAGAGTTTTACCTAAAGGCTCAAAAAACTCCATCCCAAATGAATATCGAACAAAAAATCCTGCTGTAATCATTGATCATGTATCATACCCTCAAGATTCAAGTACAATATCTGTTGATTGGAGCCTGTATTGGGGACCTACAACAATTAAGTCCATCTCAATGATTTTTGAAGTTGTATCAGAAAATGGAATTCTCTCAAAACAAAAGTGGGATAGTGAACAATTATTAGGTTCTTATCCTTGTTGGATAGATTCTGTGGAATTGTCTTCGAAAAAACAAAAATCAATAACCAGTAAAGTGGCACCTAAAGAATTACCTTATACATATTTATTAGACAAGAGTTACGAGGATATCTTCGATACAAGCAATGATGTACGATTTCGAATTGAAGATAATATATTTCAAATAGCTGATCTGGATGAGGCTTTGTCAAGATCTATTATCAAGGGAAAAACTCTACTGAGAGTGAAAGATCATTCTATAAATTTTCAATTGAATTTAAAATGGGATTCAGCCGATGAGAAATAAGATACCCCAATATCCCATGCTGAATCAGAAGTTGATTCAAGAAATTGGGATTAAAGATAATCTATTAGACATTACCTATGAAACTGATGACTTAAAACAATACGAACAAATTGCAGTTTCTGATAGTAGATTGATTTTATTAGGTGAATATGAGTATTGGGACCCACATAAAACAGTAGTCACAATTGAAAGATGTATTACGATTGCTAATCCACAGAAATTATATGGGGAGACGGGGATTATCCCGGATGGAGCAGAAGTTGGAATAGCTTCAGAGTTCCTCTCATCTTCATCACAACAAAGATATATTTTTAAGAATGTGACATTTTTACCTCAGTCTCAAACAGGCCCTTTGGTAATTAAGCAACGATTGGTTTTAAACAAGAATACTTATCGAGGAATTGGTGAGATTGTTGATTTTGTATATATCGCTCGAAAGACATGTCAGTATAGGGGGAGAAAAGCTAACACTAATGGAGCTGTTTTGGGATATCTAAGCAATCCTATAAAAATTGCTTTTGATGGAGTAGGGTCATTATTTCCAGCGCTTTTAGCCGACTTTGGCACCAATGGTCCGCTATGGGAAATGCGATTCAATTCTTCAGATCCCCCAACAGATCCATTCAATGAAGACTATATTTGTATACTATTAAATATATCCCATCGTAGATATAAAGATTTAAAAATAACAGATTTTTCTCGCTCAAATGCCTTTAGAAATGAAGTTTTTTCGTCTTGGATCAGTCTCGCCTATTTTATTATTCATTCAGAATATAGAGAGGTATTCGAAGATATTTGTACAGGCAATACGGAAGAATTTGGAAAAAATTCAATAGCACAATGGCTATATTATTTTAAAACAACCTTCCTTGTTGATTTATCGAAACCTGAGAAATGGACTGCATCTATCAATACTGCTGTTCATAAGTTATTGGGGTAATCATGAATGAGATGAATTTTGGAAAAAAGTTACTGAGTAAAGATGAATCCCAAAAACTATTTGAACAACTCTCAGAAAATGGTAACAATCTTTATAAAGGGGAGGATCCAAATCTCCGAGAAGAGTTGTTTCTTCCATTATCTCAAGAAGTAGAGCGTTCAAAATTGTTAGGCTCAAAAAAAGAAAAATATATATCTGACATATTTGTTGGAATGAAGCTCTATGAGTTGTTGCCACCACTTCATTTGAGCATGCGTATTGCTGCAAGTGATGATTTCTGGAGATACCTCTCAATAAAGATTCTCCCAGATTTAGTATACAACCGTTGGGAAGGCTTGAAGAAAGATCGATTCTGGGAGAAACCTAATAGAATTTGGTTGAAAGTAATCTGGTGGTATGTGCACTTAGCATGGCAGAATGATGCCAAAGCGACCATAGAACGTCTCTCTAATTCATGTTTCTCAACTGATACCATTGCCCAGCTTGTTGAAAGATCAGGACGACATGGTTATCGGATCGATCTTTATCGGTGTATGATGTTTAAAGCCAAGGAAAATCAGCTAAATCAAGAAGAGTTTAGAGCTATGATGACATTGAATACAATTAGGATTGTTAACATGGAACCAAGATTTTTTGATGGTGGCGTAAGTGGTTATGTTGATAATTTAATTGAGTCAATAAGAAATAATATAATTGAATAGGATAATTTCCAAAAAATCGTAAAAACAGAACCTTCATCCTTTTGGAGCCTGAAGCAATCTTGGATAAGTTGATCTTACTAGTAGAACCATAATTACTGAAACTTAAAGGTCCTGTTTGGCGGGAATAATTGGAGGAATAATGAAAACAGATTTAGAAAAAATTAAAATTGGTTTTGCTTTTATGGATAGTTCACGCGCTGATGAAATATCTCAGGATTCCGGGTTTAGTTATTGGATTTTTCGTTGGGAAGATAGTTTTGGGGTAGGAATAGAAATCGCAAATGACCTTAAGTTCTCTGAGGTATTTGCAACTGCTCGACTATTCACTGATAGAATTTTCATCAAATCGGAGGGAGAAGATAAAAACTTTCTTCTGTTGACAAGTAGTGATGAATTTTCAAGAAATGAATTTGCCAAGGTTTGTGAAAGTTTTATTGAATTGGGAAGTGACAATCAGCAAAGATTGATATTGATGAAAGATCCTTCAGTATGGTGGAAAACTTGGAGATCTCTGCTCGGAAATGCTATTCGAGATAGAAAACCTTATGATATTATTGGAGAATTGTACATCTATAAGTTATTGCTGGAATTAGACATCAAAAAGATATCTTGGAATGGTCCTAAAAAGAGTTCTCATGATATTGAAAGCGAATATATTGACTATGAAATTAAGTCTACAATTAGGCGTTATGATAGTAGTGTTACGATTTCCGGGCAACATCAACTGACAGTAAGTCCAAATAAAAAATTCTATTTGGTTTTTATAAGATTTGAAAGCTCTACCAGCAGTGGTATTTCCATAGATAGTGTTATTGATGAAATTACTAATCTAGGTATATCTAAGAAAGAGATTGAGAGAAAACTGTCTGCTCTTGGTTTTGAAGAGGGAAGGACCTCAAGAAAAGAAAAGTATATTCTACACGGAACCCCGAAGTTGTTTCTGGTTGATTCCGGTTTTCCTAAAATCACAGAATCAAGTTTTGTAGGAGGTTCTTTACCTCCTGGGATTACAAGAATTACTTATGAAGTTGATCTTTCGAATTTGAAGAGTATAGAATTTTCAGAACATTTAGATGTAAAGTAGATAGCTGAAATTCATGTGCATACAATTCATTGTATGTTCGAATAATATTTGGGATATTTTAATACTTACATAGTGCAATAATATTGTTTGGTTTTAGTACTGTGTTCTGGAATAGTTTTATATTCATTTGGGGCAAATAGTGAAACATAACGCAGATGATGAGAATAATAAAATGGGATCGATGCGTATAGATTTTTATAAATTGAATTTGCAAAAGAGAAAATGTAGTCAAAACGTGAGAAATTCAAGATTCACTTTTATAGATCTATTTGCAGGCATTGGTGGTATGCGTCTTGCTTTTGAATCTTGTAATAGCCAATGCGTTTTTTCTTCTGAATGGGATAAATTCAGCCAAATTACATATCATGAGAATTTTGGAGAAATGCCAATAGGTGATATAAGAGAGATTAATGAAAAAGATATCCCTAATCATGATATTCTAGTCGCTGGTTTTCCATGTCAGCCGTTTTCAATTGCTGGAGTTGCAAAAAAGAATAGTCTAGGTAGGGCTACAGGGTTCTTGGATCGGACCCAGGGTACCTTATTTTTCGATATAGTGAGAATACTCAACGAGAAAAGGCCGAAAGGGTTTTTGCTTGAGAATGTAAAAAACCTCAAAAGTCATGATGGTAAGAATACTTGGAAAGTCATTCTAGAATCTCTTGAAGAATTGGACTATGAAGTTTTTTGGGATATTAAAGATGGTCAAGATTATGTTCCTCAGCATAGAGAAAGGATTTTTGTAGTAGGATTTGATAGAAGGCGCTATGGACGGAATATAGATTTTACATTCAATTTTTTGGTGAATAGAAAAAAAAGAAAGCTTAAGGAAATACTAGATGTGGATGTTCCTTCAAAGTACACTCTATCTGATAAACTCTGGCAATATTTGCAAGATTATGCCGCTAAGCATAGAGCTCTTGGAAACGGGTTTGGCTATGGATTGGCTGATCTTGATGGTATAACACGTACACTTAGTGCACGATACCATAAGGATGGTTCTGAAATCCTAATTCCTCAGGTGAAAAGCAATCCTCGTCGGTTAACACCTAGAGAATGTGCTAGATTGCAGGGATTCCCTGAGAATTTTAAAATACCTGTTTCCGATACTCAAGCGTATAGACAATTCGGTAATTCAGTTGTTGTCCCCTTGGTAGCTGCAATCGCTAAGCAGATTCTTGATACAATTGAAAACTTGGACGAAAGTTATGAACTGAAAGAGAATGTAGTTCAATAATGATAGTGTAGTTGACGTTGGGTAAAAGTAACCAAAATAGCCGGAAGAGAACACCAATCCTAGACAACAGAAAATAACCACAAAAAAAAATAAGATAGTGCCCTTTCGACTTATACTGGTGCTCAACTGGCACCTTGATATACGTAAAATTTCCAACTAACAATCTAGGTAAAGGACTTTACTTTAATTATTCGTTGCTTATGGGTAAGCTGACGAGTATGATATGAGTGGTATTTATGTACTTAAAGAGAATATAAAGAAGATTTTTTTGCACAATAGAAACTTGAAGTTGTGGAATTTTACATTTAGCTACAGGTTCAAACCTAAACCTTTGCTCAATAACTTGATACTCAATTCGTTCATTAATCAGGTAGAATACATTCTTGAAATATATTGGAGGCAAATAGATGGAAGTGCGGCTCATTAATAATACAGGTATTGAAAAGGAATGCCCGACAGGATTTTCTTGGACGACCTTATTTTTTGGTTTTTTTGTCCCACTTTTCAGGGGAGACTTTATTGGGATGCTTATCCAAATTCTTGGGTCTGTTTTTACTATTGGCATTTTCTGGTTAATCTGGCCATTCTTATATAATAATAACTACATTAATCGTTTGCTGGAGAAAGGATTCATTCCTTATTCCGAGAAAGACAAATCAATCCTGAGATCAAATGGAATTTCTGTTAACAAGAGTTATGAATCAGAACAAGAAACTGAGAAAAATCATGAAGAGGTATGTAAATCTCACGATTCATCTGCCCATAAGGCGCAAACTGTTACTGTTGTAGATGAAACTGTTATTCCAATAGATTTTTCGGATAAAATTTTTTTGTTATGGCCTGTTGCCCTTGAATCTGGAAGCTTGAAAATATTGACTGGTAGTGATGACTTGGAAACAATTTCTTGCACTTTTAGTTTCCAGAATGTGCAGCAACGAGAGATTCTTTATACCCAGTGGCAACTGATATATTTTGACATCCTGCGAAAACCGATTGAATCAGGGAACCCAATTATTATCAGACATGAAAGAAAAATTGAGCCTAGAGAAATTTTAACACTGAAAATTTCGGAAGGTCTACCGGCAGGAACGAAGTCATTCATTCCCTATCTGAATGCAGTTCTATATGGAGATCAGGCAATTGAGGAATTTTCAGGGAAAGAGGATTTTATTTCATTGAATAAGAAAGAAAGAGTGGATGATATCCCTCATTTCAATGCATTAGCGATTGAGCAGTATCAGCAATTGTTCAATCTTGATAAGATTCCTCAATTTATCTACAGCAAAACTCAAGAGGAAATATGGACGTGTGCATTTTGCGGTGTCAGGAACGATGGGATAAATGTCCGATGCAAATTATGTAATTCGACTATAGAAGAAAATTCCTACTGTGTTAAAGAGAAGATTGAAAAATTTCTATTAGATTATAAGGAGGAGAGAGATCGGCTGGAAGAAGAAAGGCTTCATAAACTAGAAGAAGAAAACAAAGCAAAAATAAAGGAAGAAGAACGAAATCTTGCAAAAAAGGTGGAGCAGGAACGAATTAGGAAAAATAAAGAAAAACGAAGGGATAGATGGCTCTCAGTAGGTATTCTTTCATTTCTCGTGCTTGTTGGTGTAGTGTTTACACTCTGGATATATGTTCTTAAGCCATTGAGTGACTATCGTGATGCAACGGGGTTATTAGAATCTGGATCTTACTTGCAGGCGTTCGATACCTTTCAACTTCTTGGTGATTATAAAGACGCCAGAACAATGTCATTTGAATCATATATGAAATACATTGAAACAGATGCAGCTGAGAGTATCAGAATTAAAGGATATCAGTGGTTGCTGGAGAATGGTTACCCTAAAGAGATTGTCTTTTCTTCTTTTAGTAGAGTTTTGGCAGGAACTCCTAGCTTTGATGAACGATTGAAAGGTTTAAGGTGGCTTGAAAAGATGGAATACGAGGAATCTGCTGAGTATTTATATCAGTTGGCTAAAGATATGGTTAAGGCAGGACGTCTATATGATGGATATACAATATTCGCTTCTCTAGATGATTATAAGGATGCCTCAGAGCAATCACTTAAGACATATGCCGAATACTTGGAAATAAATGCAGGTAAGGGGTTTAGTATTGAAGGATTTCAAAGACTTCTTGAGAACGGTTATCCCAATGAGAAGGTTTTTGATTCGTTTAGGAGAGTCTTGGCTGGAGTTTCTAGCCTTGATGACCGATTAAATGGCTTAAGATGGCTTGAAAAGATGGGGTATGAGGAAACTTCCGAAGATTTATATAAGTTGGCCAATGAAATGATTCAGGAAGGACGGCTAATTGATGGTTATGAGATTTTACATTCACTTGGTGACTATAAGGATGCTAAAGAGAGGATGATAGCAATAATTCCAACCGTTGTTTTTGATAGTAATGGGGGGAGTCCCGCTGAAACGATTGCTCATATTGAGTGGGGTTCTCGTATTGCAAGACCTGCAACTCCTACAAATGATAGCTATATATTTGACGGTTGGTTTAAGGATCAAGAGATGTTTAATAAATGGGACTTCCAAAGAGATAAGGTTGAAACTGACATGATATTGTATGCAAAATGGAGAGTTCCAGAAGTAGGCTCTATTGGTCCTGCAGGTGGAATAATATTTTATGATAAAGGAATATATAGTAATGGATGGCGATATCTTGAGGCAGCACCTGTGCGTTATGAGTATAGCAAGAAGGTATGGGGAGGATATGGTAAGGAAGTAGAAGATACTAATACCAATATTGGCAGTGGGGCGAGCAACACAGAGAAGATTGTCTCAATATTTGGTGATTCCGAGCCATATAGTGCGAAGGTAGATTATGGAGCAAAGCTATGCCATTCTCTTGAAGTAATAAAAGACGGTGAGGTATATGACGATTGGTTTTTACCATCAAAAGATGAACTGAATCAGATGTATCAATTTTTAAAGATAAACGATTTAGGAGATTTTTCTGATGGTCACTACTGGAGTTCTTCCAATTTTAGTGCAGACTATGCATGGTCCCAGAATTTCTACTTTGGCTATCAGCTGAACAATAAGCGATACTTTGAATACAGTGTCAGACCAGTGAGGGCTTTCTGAGGAACTATCAAAAATTGAAAAATTGACTTTGAATGGAGAGCAGTGATGTAATTGTCTTGGCTGATCCTTATACCATCTGTTCAAGTATGGTTCTTCCTATGATACTGCACATACTCTACTCATCTATTCTTATCGGGCTACGTAGAATTTGCATTTACACAGAATTATTTACAGAGTTCCTAATGGAGCTCTTCTCTCTATTATGCAACTATTACTCAATGGGATCGGCAATAAACAGCCTCTTATATACAGCCTCAAAGTGTTCAATTTCTTCTTCAGTTAGCCGTTGGAATTCCTTTTCACGTGCTCCTTTTGATAGCTTTCCCTCATTCTGTGAGATGAAACTATACAAGAAAAAGACGGTAGAATCAGGCATCTCAACCGAATCCTGTATAGTTTCTCTGAACCGATCATAATTCACTAGGAATCGTGTCTCTTTCGGGAGATCATGTTCAATCGTTTGCTGCATACAAGGAAATAGGAACTCCGCAAAGGGGGTTGCATCAAAATATCGGTAGTAGTCTATGGTCGAATTCAGGACACGTACATTGTGATCTTCCGTAGGTTCCCACCGTATGAACGGGAGAATGCTTTGTGAGTAATTTTTTAGGACGGAAGCATATTCCTCTATTCGAAGTAACATTGCACTTGAAATAGGAAATATCATTCCTGGGGGATTGTACCCATCCTTTGCAAGAATATGATGAATCAGATATCGATGAATCCTTCCATTTCCATCAGAGAATGGATGGATAATCACAAACCCGAAGGCAATCGCAGCTGCGGCAACAATTGGGTCAATTTGATGGAAAACTCTTTTGTTATATGCAATAAGTCCTAAAATTAAAGAATCAATATCTTCATATCTGGCACTTATATGTTCAACGATGGGTGTTCCTGTTTCCCTATCATGTTGGAGCTAAGCCCTCTGTCAAGACAGGTATCATGAAAAATAACGAATATTCCTATGCTACCTGATTATCGATTTCCCTATCGGGGAAACATCCTGCTTCATACACTTCATCTGGTGTTTGGTAGTCCAATCCTTGGTGAAGCCTTTCCTGGTTGAAGAACCCTACAAAAACTTTCAATCCATCAGAGAGTTCTGTCATTGTTGCATAGTCATGGAGAAAGATGCATTCATATTTCAAAGTTCTGAAGGTTCTCTCAATGAAAATATTGTCCAAACATCTCCCGATTCCATCCATGCTTATCTGAATCCCAAAGCTCTTGAGTTCAACGATGCATCCCTGCCACTTGACCTGAACAAAGCCTGCCACTGAATTATGCAATCCCTGCCAGTAGGAGCTACTGACAGGGAAATTGGAAAGCATCAGGGTTTAGCTGAATGTCTGGAACGCAAGTCTTGTCCTTCAAGTCTCAGAATGTATGAAGACGCCGTGACCCTTCCCAGGATTGCTTGTCCCAAGGCAACATTACCGATGACCTTGGGCCAGTTCTCAACCGGTAATTGGGTGCAGATTATGGTTGACGTAGAGTCATAACGATTCTCCATCAGTTCCAGCAAGATAGAGGTCCACTGTTTCTCTGGTTGCTGACACAGCCATTCATCTATTACCAAGAGTGGGAACCGCGAATAATATCGCAGTTTTTTCTCATACTTTGGTGAATCATGTGAATAGAGATGTCCCAGCTCACGCATCAATGCCGGGAAGGAAACCACCTTGGTCCGGTACCCATGTAGACAAGCACGGTGGGCCAATGCTTTTGATATGAACGACTTGCCCGTACCGGAAGCACCTACCACACAGACATTTGTATGGTTTTCGAGGTAGGTACAGGTGGCCAGCCTATCAATGGTAAGCTTGTCCAGGTTACGGTCAGGGCGGTATTCAATCTCATCAATATTAGCCACAGTATTGTGCAGCTTTGCCGTCTTCAGCAACCTCTGGGCCCTAGCATTTAGTCGTTGCAGCAATTCCTTGTTGGTAGTATCCAACAGCACATCCATCAATGGTACATGTTGCATGGATGGTGAAGAGAAAGCCTCAATCAATCCCAGGGAGATGCTTTCAGCTCCCAGTTGCTCGAAGTTCATCACCAGTTGTTTTTCCTTGTCTGTCATCGGGAACCTCCTGCATCGTGTGCGCAATAGAGGTCTCCAAGATCCTGCTCCTCCAAATCTTCCCGTGGATGCATCCCCTCAACGGGGACGATGGCATCCTTCAGGGTCTTGGCAATTGCATTTACAGCCTTGTACGAACGAATCCCGCTTTCCAAACCTTCTTTGCAGGCAGCCTCAAGGCATTCGGCGGTGTATTTGTTTGCTATACGTAGAATGCCCACACAAGATCGATAGGACTGCACCTCATACTCTCTGCTTGCCAGGACGTTTGAAATCATCTGTTCCGTGGCAGGACCAATCCTCCTTGCCTGGCTGAGAAAATGGTCGGAAGACCAGAGAAGATAGTCCCTGTGCTTCTCAGGGATATGCTCCGGCAAGGTACTTTTCTGACCTTTGAACTTGAGTCTTGGATGTTCTGCCACCAGGCTGTCCTTGTGGTATATGAACACTGTATGCGGGGTTGCCTTGACCGATACCTCGCTTTTAACCAGGTTAGATGGTAGGCTGTAGAATCGGTGATCGAACTCGATGTGATAATCCTGGGCAACTGTTGCCGTGATCCGATCGAAGAGTTGAAAAGGTTTGCTCGGAAGCGGCAACAGTTCTGGTTGTTCCTGTTCAGTGAACAACCCAAGACGTGAACCATCCTTCTTCTTGAAATCGGCGGCATTGAGCTTGTCCATGTAGTCCCAGATGCTTTGGTTCATCTCCTCGAGTGACAGGAATTTCTGGTTGCGCAATGCAGCAATTATCTGCCGCGATGCATACCCAACAGCCCCTTCAACAACATTCTTGTCACGGGGAGCCTTGACTCTTGCCGGAACCACCACGGTCTTGTAATGCTGTGCAAGTTCGATCATTGCCGTGTTCAGCTCCGGCTCATACTTGTCTGGTTTCAATACCGCTGTTTTCAGATTGTCAGGCCGAAGGATTAGCGGGACCCCTGCAAAGAATGAAAGAGCATGTACAACACCGGTGACCCATGCAAGCATCTTTTCATTTTCGAATGCTTCTGCATAGAAATAGCCACTGAAAGGAAATGCAGCAACGAATAGATGACAAGGTATTGTCTCATCTGTCAGCCTGTCACTGAGAAGGATGGCGGATCCTGACCAGTCAAGCTCGAGGACCTCTCCTGGATGATGATCCTGCCTGAGGGAAATATTCATGTTTTTGGAATACTCACGTACAAGTGCATTGAATTGGCTTATGCTGTAGGGTTTCAATCCCAAGCTCTTGCATTCTACCAAGTATTCAGTCCATACAAGGCCGCTGGTAACATGAGGTCTTTTCAGTTCCTTCACAACATGTGCAAAATCAGGAAGCAGATAGCTTGGGTCACGAACACCTTCCTGGCTGCAATGAAGGAGTTTCCTCAGGTCCTCGTTGGTGACATCCTCTGAAACGGGGAGTTGCAATCCCCGCTCTTTCGCTCGTTTGATGCAGAGTGCAACGGCATCTCTGGAGCAGCATAAGCTGGTTGCAATCGATCGCTGGCTAAATCCTCCGTAATACAAACGCAGGATTTCCTTGAAATTGGTCATAATTGACCTCCTTGGATTGATATCTGCATGCTATGCATGCATATCCAAGGTTTATCATCGCTCTGTTCCTACTGGTAGGATTTTCTCCGTTGGGTGGCTGGGTTTTTACCGGTCAACTGGCTGGGAACCGTCAGCGAACTCACTCTGTAGCATTGAGACAAATTCCTTGCTAGTGTATTGAGATCCGCAGTCTGTATTAAAAATGGCGGGGATCCCATACATTTCAATTGCCTCCATCACGCATTCGATGCAAAAGATGGTATCCATTGTGTTGCTGAGCCTCCAGGAAAGAATCTTGCGGCTGAAGAGATCGATCACCGCGGTGAAGTAGACCATCCCTCCCGGAAGTTTGATGTAAGTGATATCGCTACTCCAACATTCGTTGACATACCGTATCTCTCTGTTCCGAAGCAGATAGGGGAACTTCCCTTCCTTCCGTCTGGAACTCCTGGTGGTCTTGAACTTGGGAACCAATCCCTGCAGCCCAAGTTGGCTGTAGACCCTCCTTACCCGTTTCTCCGTCGCCTCTGGATGTCCTTTCTTCTGTAGGTGACGGGCCATTTTCTGGTAACCATAGACAGGAAGTTCCACCCAATTGTTCATCACTAACTCTGCAAAATCCTTTTCCTCTGCAAAAAACTCCTGTCTGAGCCGTTCCTGCTCCTCATGATGGTCTCTCCAGTAATAATAGGAGGAACGGGGGACTCCCAGAAGCTGGCACTGCCTGCAAATGGACAGGGTGTAGGATCTCTCCTTTCCCAAAGGCCTTGCCAGCAGGGGATCCACCAGGGCACAGGGGTCTGCCCCTATAAATTCGCTTTTTTTTTCAGGATCTCGTTCTCCATCTTGGTCTTCCCGAGTTCTTGATAGGTTTCCTCAATTCTTCGTTGGGCTTCAGCAAGCTCTTTCTTCAGTTGCTTTACTTCCTTGGAAAAGCCTCCAGAAAGAAATTGTTTCTTCCAGTTTGACACCATGCTGGCGGAAATCCCATACTTTGCAGCAATCTCATTAACGGTGCTCCGCTCTTTCAAAGCCTCAAGCGCAACTTCTTTCTTGAAAGAATCCGTGAATGTTTTCCTGTTCCTTCCCATCTTGTTTGCTCCTTTCTATAAGGTAGCAAACATTCGTTAATTTTTTAATCTCCTGTCCAAAACTCAGTCTTAGTATAGTTCGCCAATGAAACCACCATCATCTCTGAACCCTATCTTCACAAAACCTCTAGAGCCTATCACAATATGTTGGAGACGTATCAGTTCCTCTTTACTCAAAGGTGATTTTCCTGTTTCTCTCAACGCATTGCCCCATCGTTGAATCCTGTCATGCGAAGGTGTCTCATTTTCTATGGAAAAACTCGCTTTGGAATCTTTAAGTAGCAAGAATGCTGCAGCACGGGCTACGACATCCTTTGGGATATCTGAAATGACTTGAAGAGCTTTACGTTTAAGGTCAATCATGAGAAATGCTTCAAGTTCTTCAGTTTTCATGATCATCGGACAAAAATCAGGAGTCCCTAGAAGATTGTTCACAACACGATATCTCTTGGATCTTTCTCCTTCTATGGTAACTTGCTGTTTGGGATTAACAGCCAATACATAATTACCTTTCTTGGCATCTGGAATATCAAGGAGTGTTCCCATGAGCCATTCATAAAGAAACCAAATCAGTCTGCTGTATGAACCAGTAATCGTATCCAGAATGATGGTTTCAATCGTTCGTCTATCGATTACCTCAAACAGTTTTTTCAATATGCATAGATCTATTCCTTCATATTTTAAAGCGAATTCAAGGTGGCCAATAAGTGTCTCTTCCGGTTGATGCCTGGGCGTCAGCAAGTGCCACCCCATACTTTTAATAATAGTATGTTTCAACCCGATCGCCATTTTCTGGCGGGGAAAAGGTGCAGGAAGTCGATATGCATCAATGAGAGCGACATACCCCGCAGGGATTGCTTCCTCTGGCAGTAAGAATCCATGAAAAACGGTTACAGGTCCTGAAAAAATATTACGCATGCTGTAAACTCCTGAATTATAGTTATAAAAATATGTAATTCGTGATTTGTACATATATGTTATGAAAAGTGATTATATATAGATTGTTGTAGATGAAAAACAGATCGTGCTACAGAGCGGAGGTTGGTTTGGCTTTAGACGGTAGAAGTCGTTGGTTCAAACCCAGTCGTGCCCATAAGCAAATCCCTCATTTTTCGTTCATATGAAAGTTATCCTCTAGGAAAAAGAGAATGGTATTTTATTGTTCATTTTACTAATATACGGAGATTTCAACCAATACTTGTAATCTCCGTAATCATAGGATACAATCTTCCTATGATCGTACGAAAAATTGAACCAGTGATAAGGCGCTTAATGGGCGAGTATCCCGCTGTGACCATATTCGGTCCCCGCCAGTGTGGCAAAACCACGTTGGCGCTTTCCCTGTACCCCGGCTTCTCACACGCGAACCTCGAGGACTTGCAGACTCGGAAACTTGCTGAGGAAGATCCGTACGAATTTTTCATTCAGTATCCTGAACCTGTTATAATCGATGAGATCCAAAGGGTCCCATCGTTGCTAAGCCTTGTACAGGTCAGGATAGATAAACAGAAGGAGATGGGACAATATATCATCACGGGAAGTCAGCAGATACGTTTGCAGAATACGGTCTCGCAATCCCTTGCCGGGCGCACTGCTGTAGTCAACCTGCTACCTTTGTCGCTGGATGAGTTGGCAAATGCAGGTATTACCATGGACCGTGATCAGCAACTGGTCTCTGGATTCATGCCCTATCTCTTCCAAGTTCCTGGGAGGACCCCATCCGACTACTACCGGAGCTACCTTACCACCTACGTGGAGAGGGATGTCGCATCGGTGGGAGCTGTCCATGACCTCTCGCGTTTCCTTGCTTTTCTTACACTTCTTGCGGGGAGGTGTGGCCAGTTGGTCAACAACTCGGCCATGAGTGGCGAAGTTGGAGTCAGTAGCACGACCATAGGTTCCTGGCTTTCTATTCTTGAAGCATCGCATCTGGTGTATATCCTTAGGCCTTGGTTCACATCCCGCACCAGCCAAATTGTAAAGACCCCAAAGATCTATTTCTGTGATGTCGGGTTTGCTGCGCATCTTCTCGGCATCAGCACTCCTGCCCAGATGAATAGGGATCCTCTTATGGGCAATCTTTTTGAGAATATGATTGTTATGGAGGCGGTGAAAGCGCGCTACAACGCAGGTAAGAGCAACCAGCTTTACTTTTTCAGGAATAGCAACGGACTGGAAGTGGACCTCTTGGTCGGGCAACAGAGAAAGCTCATTCCTTACGAGATTAAGAGCGGCAGAACTATGGATAGCAAGCACACGCTGAACCTAAAGAAGTTCATTTCCAAGTATCCTGATGATATCGCGGAAAACGGCGGTGTCATATATAGTGGGGAGTCAGTCGAGAGGTTCAAGGGGTATACATATCGCAATTTCCATGACTGTGCTCCGTTATTCGAGGATAACGACCCCTCTTTTACTTTATCCTTCTAGTGACCATATTGTGTTATGTCAAGAGAAAATCCGTTAAAAGAAATCTTCACCCCCACCAGTCTTCAGCCTGGCTTTTGCTTTTTCTAGGTGATGGTATGTGTTTTGGTGCTAGACTCTTGCTGAGTGGGTTATTTATTTATCGGCTAGAGATAATGGATATCACAGGGATATTTATAGCAATATATGCAATGAGGAGCATCGATAGGATAATTTTTTCTGATGTGATGAACCTTACGGGCTTCCAAAATTCCTTGTTGATTAAATATCGGTGCCGCAACACTCCATAGGCAAAGAGCAGAATGAATCCTGCTAACAGAAAATACACTTGGAGGATCAAAAAGTCTTCATAAAACAAGCCTATGAATTCTACGAGCATCTTGACCATGATGAAGATCAGTATCCATGAACCATAGGTGTTCAATTCATTATCTCGTTGAGAGCGGCGTATGCTCTTTGAGAGAATCAAGAAGGCTGCAAGGGTAAGGCTATTGATGACGAGTATGCGTATGCTCAGGAGAAAAGTCTTCTCTGCTCCGAGTCCTCGAAGCACCGGGATAATTTGTGGAATGTTGTTGTAAAGGACCACATTGAGTACTAAAAGAATAATAGATAGAACGCTAGCTCCAATAGCAAGTTTTCTCATGATCCCTCTCTAATCTCCCGTGTACGGGATTCGAACAAATTCTACGACACATCTTCGAACACAACCTTCGTGCTGATAGTTCAAACTCAAAAATACTCAAGAATATGTTTTCAAGCAATGCTTAACCCCACTGGTTGTGGTAATTTGGCCTACATATGGTATCGCCTCGTCGGCGAGCTGCGTGTAGCCACTCTGGCTGCACGATCGCTTGGGCTTGTAGGGCATGAGGGGGGGGTACTCCTACGGGCAAAAAGAAAGCCCGGGTGGAATTCCCGAGCTCACGATTGGACTTGTCTGAGTGTACAGTAGCGTGGAAGACGAACTGAGCACAACTGTTATTTTCTGATAATTTAACGATTGGTTGCATGGCTAAATACTCGAGCACAGCTTGTTGCATCTTTATTAACGACAGCTACTGGGTCCCCCCGTCTTAAAATGAAAACTACAGAAGAATATTTCTCTTAAGGAGAAACAATCCTTTGGTATTGGAGATTTGAATTCAAATACCATCATGGTAATCTCTCTATGTTTTAGAGCTATTACCTGTTTCTCTCCTTCCAAGTGGGGAAGACAGTAGACGTTATTACTAATTAGTAGTATATTGGGAATATGAAGAACAAGAAGTCGTATGGAGCCGATAATGATTTGAATTTGAAAGCCTTGGTAACACTTTCACGATGTTTCCAATCGGTGAGGCGACGCGAGATGAGGACCATCAAGCAGGTAGGTCTAACAGCAGCCCAGTTTGGAGTGCTTGAGATTCTCTACCATAAAGGAAATCTTCGTATTGGTGAGATTCTTGAAGGAACGCTCTCCACTGGCGGAAATATGACGGTGGTCATCGAGAATTTGGAAAAGACTGGATTTGTAGTGAGATACCCCGATCCTCAGGATGGAAGGGCGAGTCTCATTCGTATAACCGAAAAAGGCTTTAAATTAGTGGAAACCATGTTTCCCGGCCATGTAGCGAATATCGGTGGTATTTTCAGTGTATTGAGTACAGAAGAGAAACAACAGCTTGTTGAGCTGCTGAAGAAGCTTGGTTCTTCCAATGGATGACCAAGGGAATAGAACGATTAATTATTAGGAGTTTTGATATGGCTAAGGTAAATTTGGCAATAGTGTTTTATAGTATGGGTGGTTCGAACTATCAGATGGCAAAGTGGGCAGCCGAGGCGGCTAAGGAAGCTGGCGCTGAAGTGAAGCTGTTGAAAGTTGCGGAGCTTGCTCCTCAGTCCGTGATAGAGGAGAATCCCGCTTGGAAAGCTACCGTGGAGGCAACAAAAGGTATTCCTGTTGCCACAGTGGATGATCTTGATTGGGCCGATGCCATCATTTTCAGTACTCCAACACGTTTCGGAGTCATGGCGTCTCAGATGAAGCAATTCCTCGATACAACAGGTGGGTTATGGGCTCAAGGTAAAACTGTAAACAAGGTGGTCAGCGCAATGTCTTCGGCACAGAATCCTCATGGTGGGCAAGAGGCTACCATTCTTTCCCTTTATACCGTCATGTACCATTGGGGTGCTCTGGTAGTAGCTCCCGGTTATACAGATCCGGTATTATTCGCTGCTGGTGGAAATCCCTATGGGACTTCCGCCACCATCGGTCAGGATGGGAAGATTGTCGGTGATATTGAACCTGCGGTCAAACATCAGGCCAAGAGAACTGTCTCCGTAGCACAGGCGTTCAAGAACGGTAGATAGAAAGATTCAAATGGTTCATTATCCCCCAAGACGAGGGTAGTGAATGATAATTTAGGTACCGTACCCATATGGGCAACAAAGAAGATAAAAGCTTCTGCCCCATGGGACGGTACTTTTTTTCAAAAATGTCGGTATTCTGAGAGCTGTCGACGGTGTATCCCTGCTACTTAAAAGAGGCTCTCCTTTCTAGCTAGAAGGGATAGTTTTTTGTTACTTATGTAAGACCAATCCCTGAATATGAGCTTTGAAACCATCTAGAATCGTAAGAAAACAAACCTTCTTAAGAAGATTACATACCTTTTTTCTCCTTTCTCGAGATTTGGCTTGAAAGCGTAAGATAACTTACCAAACTCAATAGAATACCTCATGTACTTCTGACATACCTGACCTTAGGATTTTATTACTAGATGCGGCGTTGCCGCTAAAAAACTATCTAATTTTTATGATTCCTTAAAAGGAGGAGAACATGAAAAAAACTCTAGGTATTTTATTGGTTCTGGTTATACTGGGATCGGGCGCTCTGTTCGCCGCTGGTGTGCAAGAATCTGGTCTAACTAAGGTTGGTATTGTAAATCTACCACCAGAAGAATCCGGATATCGTCAGGCTAATGTTGAAGACATGAATGCTGTATTCTCAGAAGCCAACGGCTATGACGCAAAACAGACCAACACCATGGACAACAGTGAGCAGATCGCTGCAGCAAAAGGCTACATCCGAGACGGAGTGGACTACCTTTTGGTCTCAGCAGCAAACGCTTCTGGATGGGATGACACCTTGAAGTCTGCAAAGGATGCAGGTATCCAGGTAATTCTTTTTGACCGCGCAATTGACACCGACCCCTCCAATTACCAGGCAGCTATTCTCTCTGACATGGCTTATGAAGGTGAGAAGGCAGTGGAATGGGTATTGGGACTTGATCTTGATGAGATCAACCTGATCCTTATTCGCGGACAGATGGGTTCTGCAGCAGAAATCGGCCGAAGTGCAGCAGTACTGGACGCCGCAAAAGCAGGCAAACTCAACATAGTTGCCGATGGAACCGGTGGAGACAGCTGGAGTCTTGAAGAAGCGCGTAAAGTTGTTGAAGCAGCAATTGCCGCAGGCAAGGATTTCAACGTCATCTACGCACAGAATGATGGTATGGCACAAGGTGCCGTGCAGGCACTCGAAGCAGCTGGAATCAGCCATGGAAAGGGCGGAAAGGTAAAGGTCATTGGATTTGACTTCAACCGTTTTGCACTGAGAAACGTACAGGCTGGTTACTGGGATGCAGACATGCAATGTAACCCAAGGCAGGCAGCTGAGATCTCCAAATGGATCAAGAGTGGAAAGATGCCTAGTGGCATAGTCTACCAGGAAGAGTTGCTCTTAACTACCGACACGATTACTGATGAACTCATCGCGAAATGGGGAATCAATGCAGATCCAGGTAAAGGTGTAATCACCAGGTAAGTATTTGTAATCACAACAAAGTAGTATTTGCAGTGCGGTGCGCAGAAATGATTCTGCATGCCGCACCGCAATTGGCTCGTACCGTATCTGTATAAGGAGACCTTGGATTGTTGTCAGAAACCATACTTGAAATGAAGGATATCAGCAAATCATTTCCTGGCGTCAAAGCTCTGGATTGCGTAGACTTCAAACTCCGAAAAGGTGAAATCCATGCACTCATGGGCGAAAACGGGGCGGGTAAGTCTACTCTCATCAAAGTCATTACCGGAGTCTATGAAAAAGACGCCGGCTTGATTACCTTACAGGGAGAACCTATTCACTTTAAAGCCCCGGAAGAAGCGCAAAACAAGGGAATAGGTACCGTCTATCAGGAAATAATGCTTTGTCCCAATTTGACTGTCGCTGAAAATATGTTTATCGGCCGTAGTCACAGCCCATTCGTTAATTGGAAGCAAATGAATGAAAAGGCAGCTCAGTTGCTCGATTCCCTCGGTATTCCTGCAAGTCCAGTCCAGGAACTTGCAAGCTGTTCGATTGCCGTACAGCAAATGATTGCCATCGCGCGAGCAGTGGATATGGACTGTAAGATTCTCATACTGGACGAGCCAACATCCTCTCTTGATGAAGACGAAGTTCATAAACTCTTTGCGCTCATGCGTGAGCTGAAAGAGCGGGGAGTGGGAATCATCTTTATCACTCACTTTCTTGAACAGGTGTACGAAGTCAGTGACAGGATCACGGTACTTCGCAACGGAAAGCTGGTCGGTGAATATGGAACAACCTCGCTCTCCCAAATCGAGCTCATCTCAAAGATGCTGGGTAATGTGCTCGAGGATGTTACTAAACTAAAGAAACATGAACCGATCGTATCTGATACTTCCGTTCCTGTCTTTGAAGGAAAAGAACTTTCGAGTTCCGCAGGGGTAAAACCCTTCAACTTTGCTATACAAAAAGGCGAGGTGAATGGATTTGCAGGCCTGCTCGGCTCAGGACGTAGTGAAAGTGTCCGTGCCATATTCGCCGCAGACAAGGTAACAGGTGGTGAGGTAAGCATGAACGGAAAGAGGGTGAATATCAAAACACCCCTACACGCAATAAAACATGGAATAGGCTATTTGCCAGAAGACCGCAAGGGTGATGGCATTGTCGAAGACCTGTCGGTACGAGACAATATCATACTCACCCTGCAAGTCCTAAATGGCTTCTTCAAACCAATCCCAAAAAAACAGGCAGAGATTTTTGCCGACGAGTATATCAAGAAGTTAAATATCAAGACGCCAACCTCCAATACACCGATCAAATCCCTTTCTGGAGGCAATCAGCAGAAAGTCATACTTGCCCGCTGGCTGCTTACCAACCCAGAGTACCTGATCCTGGATGAACCGACCCGTGGTATTGATGTTGGAACCAAGGTTGAGATCCAGAAACTGGTGCTCAATCTTGCATCCAAAGGAATGAGCCTGACATTCATCTCTTCAGAAATTGAGGAGATGCTTCGAACCTGTTCCCGGTTGATAGTCATGAAAGACCGTGAAATTGTCGGGGAACTCAGGGGAACGGATTTGACGGAGAACGATGTTATGAACGTAATAGCACAGGGGGGAAAGAACAAATGAGCAACATGAAAAAGAACGTTTCTCACCTGGTTCTTCCTCTTTCGGTGATGGCACTACTCATTGTCATCAATCTGATAAAGGGTGCCGATTATTTCGCCATCAGCATGGTAAACGGAGCATTCTACGGGAATATACCGAATATCCTCTTCGGTGCCTCTGAATTGGTCATTCTCTCGATTGGAATGACGCTGGTAACAGGAGCCTCACGAGGGCAGGACATCAGTATCGGAGTAAGTGCAACCATCACTTCAGCCGTATTTGTGCAGTATGTCCTCCAAGCCAGTGAAGTCACCTTGGTTACCATATTCATTGGTTTCCTCTTGAGTTGTCTTATGGGCTTGGTCCTTGGAGCCTTCAACGGTACCTTGGTTTCGGTATTCAAGGTTCAGCCAATGGTTGCATCCCTTATACTCTTTACCGGTGGCCGGTCCATAGCTTTCATGATTGATGGGAAACTCTCTCCCATTCTGGCTAACGATATATCGAATAAAATAGGTACGGTAATACCAGGGGTACCAGTGCAGACAGCAATAATCCTTACTGTTGTTTTTATTGCTATCGTTGCTGTGGTATTCAAGACCACAAATCTCAGACTCTATGTAGAGACTGTTGGGATAAATCCGAACGCTGCACGTCTGAACGGTATCAACCCGAAGAAAATCATATTCCTGACCTTCTTGATCATGGGAATCTGTACCGCAGTTGCCGGATTCATTGCAGTGAACAAGGCAGGACGGCACGACAGCGTCAACTTGCTCAAACTGATCATGATGGATGCGATTCTTGCCGTGGCTATCGGTGGAAACTCTTTGGGCGGTGGAAAGTTCAGCATTACCGGTTCCATCATTGGTGCCTATACGATAGAGATGCTGAACAGGACTCTACTCAGGCTGGAGATAGACCCAGCGATGATCAAGGTCTTCAAGGCTGTTTTCATTATCATTCTCATGGTGGTTGCTTCTCCGGTTGTCAGGGCTTTCATGAGCAAGAATCTGGATAAGTTCCGCTCCTGGAGACTTTCTTCAAGCCAACAAAAGGGACATATTTCCACCACAAATATAACCAGGAAGCAGGGGGAATAGGATGGCATCTGTGAACGTAATCAAACCAAAAGCAAAACTATCAAATTCAAATATTCTGTTTCTTATAGCTGCGGTCATCTTTGTACTGATGTACCTTTTTGCAATCATCACTTTTCCCAATAGTTTTTTACAATTCCAGACATTTTTCGACCTATTCAACCTAAATGCACCACTCATTATCATGACCCTCGGCTTATGTATCGTCATGATCGGAGGAGGTATCGATATCTCCATCGGTTCGGTGACTGGTTTGGTAACAATGGCCTGTGCAGTCTTCCTGGAATCCAGGATGGGGAGTATTGGTGGTGCAATCATTGTTGCACTGGGTATCGGTATTGCGTTTGGAATTCTGCAAGGATATCTTATCGCCTATCTTGAGATCCAACCGTTTATTATTACGCTCTCTGGGTTGTTCTTGGCACAGGGACTCCTGACTACACTCCATAAGGATCCGATCAACGTAACCATGCCTGCATTCGTGAGTTTGAGGGATTTTGATATTGTGATTGCATGGCTGGGTACAAGGAACAGACTGGGGATTTTTATTCCGTGTGAAATAAAACCAGGCACGCTGGTCTTTATTGTCCTTCTCGTCATTCTTGCATCCCTTATGAAGTGGTCCCGGTTTGGGCGGAATGTCTATGCCGTCGGTGGAAATACCCATAGTGCCATGATGCTCGGCATCAATGTTAAGAGAACAATATTCATTACCTATGTGATTAGTGGATTGACAGCCGGTATTGCAGGTTTTGTCTACATCATGACAACCGGAGCAGGCAATGTGGGAAATGCTGCAGGAGCCGAAATGAAAGCAATAGCATCGGCTATCATAGGCGGTACATTGCTTAATGGTGGGGTAGGGAACCTGCTAGGGGCTCCAATAGGTACATTGACCCTTTTGATCATTAATGAGCTGATCCGAGCAGCGGGTGTTCAATCCAACTGGCAAGCAATGGTAAGCGGACTGCTTCTGTATTTCTTTATTGTGCTGCAAAGCGTAATCATGTCGCTCCGTGACAGAAGAAAATTCAGTATAGCTCTTCCGCCTTGGCTACGACTGTCAGGGAAGGAATCGAGTGAGGGTCAAAGAGAGTAGTAACAACTATAAAGACCCTTTATCTTCAATTATGGCATTTCCCTCCGGATCTGAATTCCCGGGGGGAGATGCCTGTATGCTTCTTGAAAATGAAACTGAAATAATGGGGATCTCCAAATCCTACTTCATATGCGATGTCTGCACTTCTGAGCGCTGTCGTCAGCAACAGGTCTTTCGATTTATTGATTCGGACTCGTGTAAGGTATTCAATGAAGGTCTCCCCGGTCTCTTGGGAAAAAATGGTACTGAAATGGTTTGGACTCACGTTCACGATTGATGCCACTGAATGCAAGGAAATATCTTGGTCCGCAAAATGAAGGGTAATATGCTGCTTTGCCTTCTGGATCATTTCATAATACTTTCCTGCCGATTTGGACTCCCTGAAATCGATGAACGTATCCAGGATCAATTTCACTCCTTCACAGAACGTCTCTTTTGAACTCGCAATCTCTGAAAGTTGCGTTTTCTGCGACAACCATGGAATAACATCTTGGGAAACACCTCCCAATTCATCAATGATCTTGGATATAGCCACCATCAGATCATAGAGAAGGTAATAGCCTATGAGCGTGGTCTCGAACGGGTGGTCTCCGATCATGGTAATATACTGCGCGATGATCTCATCAACACCAGATTTCTTCACATATTTCAGCCTCTCCGAGATGGGACTCCCGTCCAGTTTCAAGAAATCAATTTCGGAAAAGGCATTCAGGTCATGCGTTCCGATGATCAGTTTTTGACCAGTCTTGACAGAGAAATTCACTGCTTGTTCAGCTTCGGCGAATGATTGAGAGAGGCTCCCGATCCGTTCCACTAACGAGCCTATCCCAATGGCTACCATACAGTCAGTGTTTCGCTCAACTTCATATTTTATCGCCTGTCCTAGGGTATAAGCAGTCTCTTCGAGTGATTCGGATACAAGCTGTTTCAACAGTAGGATGAATGAATCCCTGCTTTGTGAAAAGCATAACACCTCTTCCTGATTGTCTATAAGGCTGTTTATGTGGAGCTTGGCGGTAATCAATTCAGAATAATTCTCACAGGAGGTGGAAAGCTTGATAATCGCTACAAGGTATCCATGAGCGATAAGATCAATACCCATGTCACCAGCTTTCTCAAGCGCATCCTCGGTCTTGACAATTCCGGTTACCAAGTCACAAAGCCAGCGCTCCCTGATCAGGTCCGAATTGGACTGAGCCTGCAGTTTCAGATTTTCTATACTAGAAAGATGCCGTTTTTCTTGTTCAATCCTATCCACCAGTTTGTTGAGCGTTGCCAGCATATCTGAGGCGGAAATAGGTTTAAGTATGTATTCGTCGACACCGATTGATATAGCCTCTTGTGCATACTGAAATTCATCATGACCCGAAATTATAACAATTTTTATCCATGGCAGAATCTTTTTAATAATTCTGGAAAGGCTCAATCCATCAACAAACGGCATTCTAATATCAGTAATCAGAATGTCCGGTTTCACATCCTTCATAATGGACAAGGCCATCTCTCCATCTGATGCTTCACCCGCGAGGATAAAAGGGCCTGCCCCCGACTGTATACTATTTCTGAGTCCTTCACGTACTACTATCTCATCCTCTGCAATAAAAACCTTATACATTGAATCCAACCTCTGGAACACTGAAATACACGGTTGTGCCCTTCTTATACCGACTCGTTATTTCCAGCTTCGTGCTTGTATCATAATACAGCTCAAGTCTCTTGTTAACATTATACAGTCCATACACATTATTCAGATCTTCGGGATCAGCCGAACCATTTATCTGTTCCATGATGTTCGCAAGTTTCTCTTCTGTCATCCCGATACCATTGTCCTCCACGGAAAAACAGAGACGTTCGTTTTCACGCCAACCCTTCACCGACAAGAATCCGCGACCTCTCTTATTCTTGATCCCATGGTACAATGCATTTTCAACGAGAGGTTGCAGCACCAGCTTCAGAATCTGACAGTCTGCCATCTCGGGTGAGTATTCAATATCATAGTCCAGAATGTCTCTATATCGGATTTTCTGAATTGTCAGATAACTTCTAACATGTTCAAACTCCTCTTTGACTGTCAAGAAGTCTTTACCCTTGTTGAGGGATATCCTGAAAAAGCTGGAAAAGGCGCGTGTTATGTCAATTACCTGATCATTCTTCTTCTCCTCAGCAAGCCAGACGATTGTATCGAATGTATTATAGAGAAAATGTGGTGTTATCTGGGCCTGAAGGGCCTTCATCTCTGATTTCTGTAGGTTTTGCTGTTCCCGGACATTCTCTGCGATCAAGGCTTGTATCTTTACCGCCATGATATTCAAGTTGTCGGTCAGACCGTCAAGCTCACTCACTTGGGGAAGCTTCACCCTGGCAGTGAAATCTCCCTCAGCAATCTTCTTTGACAGGTTTTCAAGTCTTGTAATTGGATTATTGATACTGGCGGTTACCGAACGCTGTGTAAAGACAGCGAAGATAGTAACAAAAAATACCGTAAAAATCTGAATTACAGTGAGTACAAACGTTATACGCTTATGATGCTCATTCGTTATTGTGGCTGATTCAATAACACGAACGATAAAATCCTGCAGGATGTCCGAAATAAGGGCTGATACCCCTCGAATTTCATCGAGGCTCTCCTCATTTTCACTGACCAGGGAATGGTTTGCCATCTGGTTCCCCAGCCGGTCAACATTTCGCTTCAGCGTATCGACCGCACGCCCGGCAACCTCAAGCATCTGGCGGTTCTCCCGCTCCTCAGTCGTTCTCATGATGTCTTCCAGGCTCTCATTGATGCCGTCAATGATGTCATACTGGCTGCCTTCATCGAATTTCTTGTTTCCTGCTACGATATCCCATATCTCATTGGAGATCTCCTCCTTTACCGTCTGGTTGAGGCTGTTTGCCTTGCTGACATTGGTAATGATGAGGTCATAGCGAGTCATTTGGACTACAAATGAGAAGACCGTGATAACGGGAGGCGTGATCATGAGAAGAATGATAATCACATAGGAGATCTTAATTCTCTCTTTGATGCTTCTGCTCTTAAACACAGAAAAAATCTTATCAACAATAGATATCTTATTTTTCATGCTAGTACCCACGAGGCGCTATGAGTGAAAGGTCATCGGTTTCATAGAACACTTCTTCATGTACATATTGCAGTCGTGGTATCTCTTCGCCAGCTGCCAGTTTTTCAGCAAGCTTGATGATTTCAGGCCCGGTCTTTGGGTTGCACTCAATGACACAATTAACCTTACCTTCACGAAGAGCATCAATGGCTGCTTGTTGTGCATCAATGGTGACAATGACGATGTCAGCCCCTGGAATAATCCCTCGCTCTTCCATTGCTTCGATAGCCCCAAGGGTCATTCCATCATTGTGGGAATAAATAACATCGATATCGTCATGCATATCGAGAAATTCAACAGCCAGTTCATATCCCTTTGAACGGAGGAAATCACCTGATTTACTATAAACTATCTTGAAAGCCGGATCATCCTTTAGAACTTCTCTAAAACCTTCAGCTCTTCCGAGTGCTACCGAGGAACCTTCTGTGCCGAATAATTCCACAATATTGATATGATCACCGGTTTTGTCGAAACGTTCTCGTTCGTCTTTGAATTTATCCAATAGAAATAATCCAGCATTTCTGCCTTCTTTCAGGCTATCGGTTCCAATAAATCCTGCATATAACGATGGATCTTCCACATCAATTTTCCGGTCGGTGACTAAAACAGGAATTCCGGCATCACGGGCTTCTTGCAGTACATTATCCCAACCATCGGTTACAATTGGTACAAAAACGATTACATCAACTTGATATGCAATAAAAGATCGCAATGCTTTTATCTGGTTCTCCTGTTTTTGCTCAGCATTGTCATATACCAGCTGCACCCCTCGTTCTGCTGCTGCTTCCTGTACTGAGCGGGTGTTACAAGTTCTCCAGGCGCTTTCAGCACCTATCTGTGAAAAACCAACGATAATACCTTCGTCCTCGATGGTTTGGGAACGTTTCCCTTCTTGTGCACCGCATCCAACAAAAATAGTTATGATGATGAGAGAAATGATGATAAGGAGTTGCTTACTGATTAGCTTATTGTTATGAAACATTAGAAGAACCTTTATACGTGGATGTTACCCTATTATACATTCACTACATAAGAATTAACAAGGAGAATAGGGGAGGTCTGAACGCTCTTTGTGATGCTCCAGGGATACTGTATACTCAGCAAGGTGTATTGGAATAAGCCTTGAAATTTGATTACACAAAATGCCCTTATGCCATTACAATGGTATTTACTAAAATTGAGTAAGAGGAGAGGAAAGAGTATGCAGTATCTTGCATGGTTAGCACCAATAGCGTTTGTTTTTTCATTAGCAGCACTTGCTCAAGTAGGATCTTTAAAAAATAGAGTTGAAGAACTCAAAAAAGAACTACAAGTAGTAAAAGAAAAAACAACTCCAAATAACTAGTTGATTACATAAATCCAAGTAGGATAGGGCAATTAAATTGTTACCTAAGATGTAATGATTGGGTTGTATCGTAAACGGTAAGGATACTCATGTCTTTGATCATTGTTTGTATGTGATTGACATGACCAGGTGGTCATGTTATGGTGTGACCGACTGGTCATATTTGAGGAGTTGTTATGCCAAAACCTACATTTTTCAATCTTGATAAAGAAAAGAGAAATCAAATCATTGCTGTGTCCCTTGAGGAATTTTCAGAGCATACCTTTGAAGAAGCATCGGTAAACACCATCGTTAAACGGTCGAAGATATCGAAGGGAAGCCTTTACCAATATTTTGATGATAAGAAAGAATTGTACCTTTATTTGATTGAGATAGCAGGAGATAAGAAATTCACGTATCTTAAAACATGCGAAACTTGTATGCATACAAAGGGGTTTGTTGAGTGCTTCACAGACCTTATGGTACTTGGCTGTGAATATGATTTGGCTAACCCCGCTCATAGCAAACTCCTTCATCGAACATTAACAGGTCCATTGGTTGATGAAAGCATAGAAAAAATGCTCGAAATGAATCGTCGCTTTATGAGGAACTTGATCGAGCGGGGAATAGCCGCACACCAAGTACGAAATGATGTTGATCTGGATACAATGGTGTTTTACCTCAGTTCAATGACTTTGGAGTTCGCAAAATTAATAGCCGTGAAAGCTGGTGTCACCTACTACGGAGATATGTATAAGCCGGAACATTTACATAAGGTGCGAAGTATGGATCTCGTTGCTGTTGTAAAAGAGTTAATGAAATTAATGGCAGGAGGATTGTCTCCGCTGAAACAATCGTGAGGTGTAGGAAATGCATGCATTTTTTGACAAGTATAGTGTAGTGATGGCAGCAGCACTGCTGAAACGCCACACCTGGTTCAACAAAAGTATCATGAGCCCGACTTTCGATGAGCAATTTGATTCAATTAATTTGGTCATACCTGAGTTCAAGGAAGCAGGATACTATGAAGTGAAGGGAACATATCCAGGGGGAATGCTAGATCCAGCCTTCCATGTAGTACAATTTATCGGCTGGGACAAACCAACATTGATCTACCATCATGGGAACAATGAACAACCTTTCAACTATGGGCATGTTGCAAAGAATACTTTCAAGACGGTGATTCTGTCCAACAAGGATCAATTCGATGCCAATATCATTAATATTAGGGCCCCATTCCACCATAATGGCATGCGCCAATACTTGGAGAAGATTGGGTATCTTTCGGAATTTACCGCTATGCTGTCAGCTTCGGTCAAACTTGTCGAACAGTTGGTAGAAACCTTGAAATTGAAAGGTAACGGGAAAGTGGTGGTAAGCGGTGTGAGTCTCGGAGGCTGGGTAACGAACCTTCATAGGAGCTATTTTAATAGCGCTGATACCTATATTCCCATGTTCGCAGGAGCTGCCTTGGATGAGTTGTTTCTCTCATCCTACTATAGGAAGTTGTCATCTTCTCTCGTGAGAACAAATCCTGAGGAAATCACAAGGATTCTCAACTTTGAAGAACAATTCAAATCCTGTCATAAGAGTAACGTCTATCCATTAATGGCCAGATACGATCAGATTATCGAGTATGAGAGACAGAGGCGATGTTATGGCTCAACACCGATTAATATCATTGATAAAGGGCATATTACAGGAGCTCTGGCATCGCATTTATTGTCAGAACATGTGTTGTCTGCTATGAAAGAATGAAAATAATTCAGAGATCTATCCATACGAAATTGCAAACATCACTTAACGTGGCATATAGACATGTTTCCTCATCAAGATATTAGAAGAAGTTGGCACTTTTACCCCAATCATAATCGACCTCTTTCAGTTGCTCTCGGGAGAGCATAGGATAGAAAATGATTTTCTTGCCTCTAGCAAGATAGAATCCATTATCAATGATTTGATAGGAAAACTTGGTATCAAAGGATCGATCCACAGTCTTGGTGATTTTATCCTTATTGCTCTGGATTGTGGCAATACAATCTTTCAGGTGATCAAGATCCCGTTCATACATGCTTCCAATATTGCCGGTATCCTCTTTCTCATTGAAGTCAATGATGCGAATATCATTGAATATTATCGCAGGAACAGTGATTTTTTTTGTTCTGTCATTGATGATATAATCCGCCAACATATGTGGCTCCAACGAACTGACAACAAGTGGATGTACAGGACAGTGTTCTTTATAAAGTCCATACCCTCTCCAATTACTAGGCGTTGTATACGGGGCTGCTTCCAAGCAAAGCGTAGAACCATCCTTGTTAACCAGGTAGATGTTCTTGTACTGTTCAAGTGGAATATGCTCAATTACCCTGTATATCGACAAATAGAGCGAATGTTTCACTTCTCCGCTTGCATGCGTCACACATTTCTCTTTTGCATAGTCCCAATCGAAGTAATCACCAAAATCACCCTCGACCTCAGCAAACATCAGGCGTTCGGCAGAGCCTTTCTTCGATCCTCTTGCCATATAAGCCCCAAACGGTTTTGGTTCCAACTGACTGCAAATGAGAGCTTCAATTGGTGAAAAAACAACATAGTAATAATTCATACATACACTCCTATTGGTCAATTCATGAGAAGTGAAAACAAGTTATACTTACTGAAAATTGATACAGCTATCAAGGAAACGATTGCCATGATTTTAATCAGAATATCGAGGGATGGGCCGACTGTATCCTTGAGAGGATCTCCAACAGTATCTCCTACCACAGCAGCTTTATGTGCATCAGAACCCTTACCTCCGAAGTGTCCATTCTCTACATACTTCTTTCCATTATCCCATGCCCCTCCTGCATTTGCTGTATACAGAGCTAGCATGACCGAAGAGAGTGTTGTTCCAATTAATAATCCACCAACAAATTCAGCGCCAAAGAGGAATCCGGTAAAAAGGGGAGTGAGAACTGCAATAAGAGCAGGACTCTTCATTTCAGATAGAGCCCCCGCACTGCTTATGCTGATGCATGTTTTATAATCGGGAAGACTGGTACCTAAGATAATTCCAGGATCTGCTTTGAATTGTCTTCTCACCTCTTGCACCATTTTTCGTGCGGCATTCGCAACAGCTCTTATCAATATTCCACTAAATAAATAGGGAAGTGCTCCCCCAACCAAGGCCCCAACGAGCGTAAGAGGATTCACCATATTCAAAATCATAGCCGCACCATGTACAGCATGTTCCCCGGCTTGTGCATACAAGTACGAAGAAAAGAGAGAAAGAGCGGCAAGGGTTGCAGAACCGATAGCAAATCCTTTTCCAATCGCCGCCGTTGTATTTCCCACTGCATCCAACTCATCAGTAATGCCACGAACATCAGGATGCAGTTTTGCCATCTCACTGATACCACCAGCATTGTCAGCAATTGGTCCGTACGTATCTACAGACACGGTAACTGTAACAAAGCTAAGCATACCGATAGCTGCCATAGCTACACCATACAGGCCCGCTGTGATATTTGCTGCAATAATGGCAACGCCTAAGATCATCACCGGACCGATTACAGAGATCATGCCAACACTCATTCCCTCGGTAATGGTAAGGGCGGCACCCTCCGCGCTGCTCGCTGCAATTTTCTGTGTCGGTTTATAATCATAACTTGTATAGTATTCAGCGATTTGTCCAATTACAATGCCACTTACAATACCAAGGACAGCGCATACCCAGGGAGAAAAGGCACCGAGAGCAAATCCTATGGTATGTAAGGCTTCACCGGTAAATACAAAATAAGAGATAAACCCACTAGAAATAATGGTTAATCCTGCACCGACAAATGTTGCAGCATTGAGTTCCTTATGTGGGTTGGAGGACACTTTTTTTAGCAGTAAGTAGAGAATGCCCACCATAGAAGAGATAATTCCAACAGCAGCAACCAGGAGTGGGACATAGATGAGTTTGGCAACAAGGCTTGCATCTATTCCTCCCTGAGAAAAATAAATATATGCAGCAAGGATCATTGCTGATACCAATGCCCCAACATAACTTTCCAGCAAGTCAGAACCAAGACCAGCCACATCTCCCACGTTGTCTCCCACGTTATCAGCAATGGTAGCTGGGTTTCTTGGATCATCTTCAGGTATTCCTGCTTCAGTTTTTCCGACCAAGTCAGCTCCCATATCGGCAGCCTTCGTATAGATTCCACCTCCAACACGGTTGAACATAGCAATGATAGAACAACCTAAAGCATAGGCACTTATGGTCATCGTAAAGGGAATATCACTAATACCAAGCCAGTTGGTATGGAATGTAAGATTTTCAGGAGCGACCTGTTTTAAAAGAACCCCGAATACCAGATAGACAATGGCGAGTCCAAGAAGGGCAAAACCCCCAACAGAGAGCCCCATGACAGACCCCCCTCTAAAAGCCACACGTAATGTTTTTCCTAAATTTCTCGTATTACGAGCTTCATTGGAGACTCTTACGTTGCTGATCGTTGCAATATTCATTCCAACCCATCCTGCACTGGCACTCATCAAAGCTCCAAATACAAATGCTATGGCACTACTGGGGGATACAACAATCCCGAGAAGAATCGCAATGAGAATTACAACTTTTACAATAACAGAGTATTCAAGCACCAAGAAAGCTTTTGCCCCTTCCTGGATTGCAGCTGCAATTTGCTGCATCTCCGGTGTTCCAGAATCCTTTCTTTTCACCCCATAATAGTTGATTACGGCAAAGGCTAAAGCAGCAATAGCTGCAATGACAACAAATCCAATCATATAACATCCTCTTAAAAATTAGTGTAATCCATAATGCAGTAGATATCAAAGAAGATATGTACTGTTTTGTTACGATAGCAAAGAACAATTTCATGTGGCAGAGAAATCAATGACATACAATTTCTTCTTGATAAAGATATCCATCCGACGCTTGTATATTTAGATTTTCTTATAGGCTTCCTGTATCTACAACCAGGGAGTACCTCTCACATTTCTTTCAATAGATCCTCCGATGAAAGATCAATGAGCCAGCCATGCGTATGAGGATTCCAGGAGCGAGTATAGATTGTTCCATCATATGTCTCTGCTATAAGGTTCAAGGAGCTGTCGGGATATGAACTTAGCCAGCTGATAACCCAAGAGAACGACTCTGGTACAAGAGCTTGTGTATCTTCACTTCGCCAGATGATATCACCCAACACATCTAAACCGTCATCTTGGAGCGCAGCCATGGTATCGGTAACCATGTAAAGATACCAAATATCTTCACCAGTACGATTCCTGGCAAGGAGCGTAGCAAAGCCATAAGGGGCTTCTGGCAAGGGCTCTGACCTGAAATTCTCATTGGTCAGTTCAATACTCCAGCCATCACCAGAAGGTGACCAAAGCAAGTGGTATTCCTCATTATCCAGGTCGAGACCAATGAGATGTAATGGTTCATCGATATCGGTAGCCAATAATTCACTTAGATGGGAGAACTGAGAGAGATTGATATATGTACTATCACCGGCATAAAGGATGTTGTCCTCTAACAGGTCATCTCCGTATGCATGTACATCATAGTATTCTTCAGTGGCAAGATAGAGGTACCAAATATTAAGGCTGGTATTGTTCTCCACATACAGCTCATGTGTATCAGGGGAGAGTGGTAGGGAATCATATTGGAAGTCTGCGATAGTCAATTCAATATTCCAGATATCTGTCGTGGGAAACCACAGTCTTTGATACATGTCACCATCGGTATCTTCTGCTCGAATTTCAACCCTGCCATATGTATCAAACGGTAACTGATCGGCTATCCAGGGAACATCTTCAGTGGCTATGTGAACGATGCGTGTTGGAAGGAGTATCATATCACCTAAGAGATTGGTACTCGCAATTTCATTATTCTTAGTAGGATCTATGACATAGAGAGCACTGAGGGGATACTCCGTCCCATTCGTGATGAGAAAGTAGTCTCCTTGTGGGGGAGGAATTGTTACATCTTCCAGAGAGAAGGTGAGTTCATCTTCAGTAATCTCAATATTCCATGAATCGGTTTCAGGTAACCATGAGAAGCTATACCGATCTCCATCGATATCGATTGCATTGACTGCGTATGATTCTGTTCCTTGTTGCTCTAAGGTTTGTTGTAATAATGGAAACTTGAATAGTGCTATTCTCTGTTGACCGTGGTGAATCAGTGCCTCCGGTTCTAACAGATTATCCATCTGGTCACTTGAGCGATACATGCTCTCATTGAATATATCAAGCTGTACCAGTGTATAGCCGGTTTCATTACTTATGATAAGATACTCACCGTAACGAGGTACATCTCCATACCGAAAAACTCGCTTGGGTTTTATCAATTGTGCAATCGAAGTCTGTGGTGCATCAGGTGCATCTAGAGCAGTCCTTAGTGTCTCAGTTTCAGGTGCTAAAGAGGGTGCTGCTTCAATTAGTGCGGGAGAGATGGCTTCACTTTCTATCTCATGCATAGGTTCGGCTGTGGGGGAAGTAGCACAGGATACCAACAGGAGTAGCAAGCCAAGGACCAGTATGATCATTGTATGAAATGTATCTCTTTGCATAGCTGAATTCCTTTACCCAGTTGGGAAGCGATTCCGTAATAGCTATACTATAACTATCTTCCTGGAATGGAAGAATGGCAAGAGGAGGGGATGGCTGAATGAAATAATTTGTGCACTTGATAGTGAAAATGGGTAAGATTGGGTGTTATTCAGTTCGGGGTTGTTGGTTTATTTTCATAGCAGAGCATGGTTCTGGATATGCGAACTACAAAACACATTCAATCTCGAAAACAGGATAATCATCATTATTGAAATGCTTTACAGGAATTTGTTGCTGGTATGTGTCTTGAAGTAGAATTGCTGCTGGAATATTCAATTCCTCATGAAGCCTTCTCATCATAGAAAGACTGAGAGGGCGTTTTCTGTTCAAAATTACAGACACTTTGCTCTGGCTACCAATATTGGGAACGAGATCTTTTCTGGACAGTCCTTGTTGATCCATTACAAACATAATTGCATCAATTGGACGCATGAAATACGAGGATTGAGATTCATAATCTATCAATCAAAGAACAATCGCACAACAAGACCGTCAGCCAGGCAATATTTCCTGTGTACCGACGGTCTTGAATATGTGATTTAGTTGGTTGAACGAATCAATCAGAAAACAGATCAGTGCACGTGACCGTGTTCAATCTCTTCCTCTGTAGCCTCACGGACATCTTCGATCTGAACATCGAAATGGAGAGTCACTCCAGCAAGAGGGTGGTTTGCATCCAATGTAATGGTGTCATCCACTACCTCTTTAATGGTCAATAGTTGTACTTGACCGTCTTCTCTCTGAGCCTGAACAGTCATACCCACCTTGACTTCAGTTCCTTCAGCAAACTGGTTCTTGGAAACATCAACAGTCTGGGAAGGATCATATTCACCATACCCTTCCTTGGGTTCGACGGTTACTGATACTTTGTCTCCCTTTTCTTTACCGTGCAGTTCTTTCTCCAGCCCTGGAATGATCATCCCGGAACCGACGATGAAAGAAAGAGGTTCACGGTTTTCTGAAGTATCAAGAACTGTTCCCTGGTCGTTTTTCAATGTGTAGTTCATACTCACTACATGCTTGTCAGAAATCTGCATAAAAATAGCCACCTTACAAATAGATTACAACCTGTTATTCCTCTCATGAAACAAAAGCCAGAGGTGGTATTACCACCATGACGTGATTCTATAAAAACAACCTTTGATATAATTCAAATTAAATGGATGTATATAGGAGATAAAAGATTGTATTTTTAGAAGCTACTAAAAATATCAACAAACGGAAAGGGGATGGTGAATTATTTTTACTAATAGTAGCATAGAGAGAAGCTGTGGAAGAGTACAAGTAACCATAGGTATTTCAGCGTAGCCTTCCTGGTATCTGGTTCAGATTGATGCATCTTTTCATCGCATGGCAACGCGTTTCTGTTCATACATCCTGCTGTCGGCTACCTTGAAGAGTTCATCACTGGTTGTCCCATCCTTAAGATAGTGAGCATTCCCAAAGCTTATGGATAGGTTCAGGTCAACAGATTCGATAGTTGTTGGTTCTGTAGTGGCTTCTACAATCAGCTGTAATTTTTGTGTAAGGTTGTTACCTGATTTTGGACAAGTAAGGAGGAGGATGAATTCATCCCCTCCGTAACGGATAGCTGAATCCCCATCAGCCAGTCGTTCTCTTATTACCTTGCCTATGTGTCGCAACACTTCATCCCCAAACATGTGTCCATACTGATCGTTGAGATGCTTGAATCCATTGACATCCAATACTGAAAGACATAGAGATTTCCCTTTGGTTGAGGCAGCCTTGAGCGCAGCGTCAAATTGTTCGGTCATCCATAACCGATTGTTCAATCCCGTAAGCACGTCGGTACGGGCTGCGTCAAAGAGTGCTTGTCTCCCCTTGATGTTGATAATGAGGATAAATCCATATGACCATCCGATAGCCCAGGGGACTAGCGTGAACAAGATTATGGGGGTCAGCACCTGATTGGGATCTTTCTGGAAATCGCTGTTAAGCACTGAGAACAGCCATCGAAAGAAGAAGGCAACAAACATCAGGGCGAATGTGATCGCAATGATTATATAGACAATGCGTTCAAGCCCTTTCACCTTCCAAAGCAGGACCACGATGGTCAGGGCAAGGACAATCAGCATGAGAAGATCATTGATCATATATCGCCCTCTTGCATTATGTAGGTTCAAGAGAGTCGAAAGAAGATAGCCTATTCCATAGAGAATCTCAAAAGGAACGCGTACATGATCCAGGGGATGAAGACCCTTGAACCTGATGGATCCCTCGAAGATGAGTAGTGGTGTGGTAATTGTAGCAATGTTATTCAGGACAATGGCGATGCTGCCAAGCGTTGGTTCCAACCATATGGGAAAGAATCCTAATGTGGTCAGTAGTGCTCCAACTGCCCAAAGGGCGGTGCCCTGTAATGAAGGGTATAATCGCCAGATGAAAATCATCATAACGGAAGTGAGAATTCCAACTGTAAGCAACACCGATCCCAGCGTTGGATAATGTAACGACATCTTATCCCTTCTTGGTGAAGTCATTACAAGAAAACTATTGGTAGTGTAGTACACGATGATGATAACCACAATGAGCTGACGTATCTTGTTCCAGAGCCTCAAGCATAGGGGAGTGTGAAGTGTCTCGAGACATCATGCTCAGGATGCAAAGTCAATTTCATGCTTTATCGTAAACACCCATGAGAGACAAGATAAATACGTCAGGCCATACCCTGAGACCATTCTTTCATTTAATATGAATTGTCCATACAAGACTACTGCACAGAAAGCCCGCCCTTTGTAGCAGGGCGGGCTTCTAATGTGGTGCTTACCGGTTCAGTGTATCGGTTGCTGTTCCTTCAGCAAGTTCTGCTGCTACTGCAAACGTCTCACTGAGGGTAGGGTGAGGATGGATGCTGAGAGCTATATCCTCGGCAACTGTACCCATCTCCAGGGCAATTACCGCCTCAGAGATAAGCTCACCTGCATTCTTTCCACAGATCCCAGCTCCCAGTAAGCGTCCTGTCTTTTCATCAAAGAGAGCCTTGCTGACTCCCTCTGCAGCGACAGCACTGAGTGCCCTACCGTTTGCCATCCAAGGGAAAGAACCCTTCTTATAGGCTATGCCATTCTCCTTTGCCTCATTTTCACTCAGGCCAACCCATGCTACTTCAGGGCTGGTATAAGCGACTGAGGGAATTCCCATGGGAGTAAAGGCTGATGCTTGTCCTGAAGCTACCTCGGCGGCCACCTTGCCCTGATGACTGCTTTTATGGGCGAGCATTGGGTCTCCCACAACATCCCCAATAGCAAAGATATGAGGGACATTGGTCCTGAGCTTCTTGTCCACCTCGATCCAACCACGACCAGTTGTCTTGATACCCGTGTTCTCAAGTGCTACTTGGTCGGAATTGACTTTTCTTCCCACTGCGACCAACACAGCATCAGCATCGATGGTGGAGGGAGCCTTGTCCCCAGCTAAGTGGAGCGTAAGTGCATCCTTCTTTGCTTCTACTTTCTCCACCTTTGTGGAGGTGTAGATGGCTTCGTACTGCTTCTTGAGCTTCTTCACCAATGGTTGCTTGAGATCTTTGTCAGCAGGGGGGATCAAGGAATCCATCATCTCGATGATGGTTATCTTTGCACCAAGCGCGTGGTACATGGTAGCAACCTCGAGCCCAATGATACCTCCCCCTATGATTGCAAGACGATTGGGGATGTGCGTGAGCTCCAAGGCTTTGGTTGAGTCCCAGATACGTTCATCCTCATAAGGAATACCCGGGATCTGTACCGACCTTGACCCGACCGCTATGATCAGGTCCTCAAAAGTAATCTTCAACTCTTCCTTGTCAGTTTCCACCTTGAGCTCAGTATCAGAGAGAAAGGATCCCACTCCTACAATACGCTCTACTTTCCTTGCCTTGCAGAGCGAGTCCAGTCCGGAGGTAAGGGTTTTGATAACTGAATCCCTATGGGATCTGATCTTCTCCAAGTCAAAAGTAGGCTTACCAAAGGAGACCCCAAGAGGAGCCATCTTCTCAGCCTCTTCTATCACTTCTGCAATATGCAGTAATGTCTTGGAAGGAATGCAACCTACATTCAGACATACCCCTCCCAATACTGCACTCTTCTCAATGACGGTAACCTTCCTGCCCAAATCTGCGGCACGGAAAGCCGCGCTATACCCACCGGGGCCTCCTCCGAGGACCACAAGGTCTGTTTTCTTCTCTTGCATCTGTACCCACCTCCTTAGAGTAGTACTCGTCGCAAATCGCCCAACAAGGAAACGAGATACGTAGTAAAGCGAACTCCAGCAGCACCATCTATGACCCGATGGTCATAGGCTACTGAGAAGGGTAGAACATCTCGGGGCGTAAACTCCTTGCCATTCCAAACCGGCTTCTTTGCAAGTCTTGAGACTCCAAGGATTGCAACCTGCGGTGGATTGATCAGGGGAGTGAATCCAGTACCCCCGATCCCTCCAAGGCTTGAGATGCTGAACGATCCTCCTGCGAGGTCCTCTGGTTTCAGCTTCCTGTCCCGGGCTCGCTGGCTGATGCTTGCAAGGTCCCTTGCAATCTCTGTAACGCTCTTCTTGTCTGCATCCTTGAGGACCGGTACAATCAAGCCCTCTGGGGTGTCGACTGCTATACCGATATGGTAGTAGTGCTTGAGAATCAACTCACCACTGTCCTCATCAAATGAAGCATTCATCTCTGGGAATTTCTTCAATGCTGCGACAACCGCCTTTACGATGAAGGGGAGAATGCTGATGCTTACCGGGTCTTCACTTCTCTTCATCTCCTCCTTGATTGTTCTCCTCAATGCTTCAAGCTCTGTGACATCAGCCTCGTCATACTGGGTGACATGGGGGATTATCTGCCAGCTTTTCTGTAGATGTGGTCCCGATATTTTTTGGATACGGGTAAGTTTCTTGCGTTCAATCTCACCGTACTTTGAGAAGTCTTCCAGCTCAATCTTACCGAAGGAAGCCGGAGGTCCACCACTGAGTGCCTTTTTCACCAAGGCCTGCACATCTTCATGCAGGATACGACCATTGGGCCCGCTCCCTGTTACCTTAGCGAGATCAACCCCGAGTTCCCTTGCATATTTGCGAAGTGAAGGCGTTGCATGGTAGACAGCCCCAGGAGCCTGTTCATTGACAAGATCTGGGATGTTTTCCTGTGGTTCTTGTTTAGGTTGTTCAGGCTTAGGAGCCTCAACAACCTTTTCTGGTTTCTTCTCTACAGGCTTTTTCTCTTCCTCTTTTTCTGCAGGAGGCTCTATTGTGGTCTCATCTTCAGGGCTTTCTTTCTCTTGCTCTTCCACACCTTCAGCTTCGACCTCGATCTCAGCTACCGGAGAGTCCTTGGAAACAGCATCTCCCTCATTGACCAGAACCTTTGTTATGGTTCCCGCAAAGGGGGAGGGAATGTCAATGACAGCCTTCTCACTTTCAAGCGCTACTACTGAGTCATCGACTGCGATAACATCACCAACCTTGATGTAAACGTCAATGATTGGTACATCAGAGAAATCCCCGATATCTGGTACTAGAATTTGTTTTGTTGCCATACTGTATCTCTCCTTAACTCAGTAGTGGATTGGGCTTGTCGACATCGATAGCATACTTCTTGATCGCTTCACTCACGTTCTTGGCAGGAATGGTGCCTTCATCGGCAAGGCCTTTCAGCGCTGCAACAGCGATGTAGTACCGGTCAACCTCAAAGAAGGTCCTCAGTGCATGTCTGAAATCAGATCTGCCAAATCCATCCGTGCCGAGGATAGTGACCTTGGAATTGGGAATGAGTCTCCTGATCTGCTCAGGATATGCCCTGAGATAGTCGGTGCTTATCACCACTGGACCATCATGTCCTTCCATCACCTTGGTCAGATACGGAATCTTTGCCTTTCCTTCGGGGTGGGTGAGGTTGTATCGCTCTGCCTCAACCCCGTCACGGTGCAGTTCATTGACCCCCGGGATACTCCAGATGTCAGACTCCACACCGAAGTCCTTAGACAAGAGTTCAGCCGCTTCAATGACTTCCCTGAGGATTGTCCCACTTCCCATCAACTGTACGACAGGATTCTTGTTCTTCTTTGCTTTCCTGAAGAGGTAGGCACCTTTCTTGATCCCTTCCTCTGCTCCTTTTGGCATCTCTGGATGGGTATAGTTCTCATTCATCAGCGTAATGTAGTAGAAGATGTTCTCATCATCCTCATACATACGCTTCATTCCATCCTGGATGATTACAGCAAGCTCATAGGAGAACGTCGGATCATATGCCTGACATGTGGGATGGGTGGAAGCCAAGAGCAGCCCATGGCCGTCCTCATGCTGGAGCCCTTCCCCGTTCAGGGTGGTTCTTCCTGCAGTAGCTCCCATCAGGAAGCCCTTTGCACGACTGTCTCCTGCGGCATAGATGAAGTCACCGACTCTTTGGAATCCGAAAATGGAATAGAAAATGAAGAAGGGGATCATCGAGACCTGGTGGTTTGCATAACTTGTGGCTGCTGCTATCCATGAGGACATCGCTCCGGCCTCAGAGATTCCTTCTTCTAGAATCTGTCCTTTCTTATCTTCGCGATACCACAGGAATGATTCCTTATCCACCGGTTCATACAGTTGTCCATCCGGTGCATAGATACCAATTTGTCTGAAGAGACCCTCCATGCCGAAGGTTCGTGCTTCATCTGAGACGATGGGGACGATTCTCTCTCCGATATGTTTATCCTTTACCAACTTGGTAAGCAGGCGAACAAATGCCATGGTCGTGGAAAGTTCTCTCTCTCCAGTCGAGGCATACATATCTTCAAAGCTCTTGGTTGTAGGAACTGTCAACTTTTCGCCATCCTTATGGCGATAGGGAACAGGTCCTCCCATTAGCTCGCGGCGCCTGGCAAGGAATTTGCCTTCTTTGCTCTCAGGGTCTGGTTTGATAAAAACCATGCTCTTTGCCTGTTCGTCATCGATGGGTACATGGAAGTGGTCCCTGAAGGCAAGAAGATCGCTCTCTTCCATGTGCTTCAGGTTATGAGCTCCCATAGCACCTTCGCCGCTGCCCATACCAAAGCCCTTGATGGTCTTGAACAGAATGACCGTGGGGGCTCCCTTGTGGTTTGATGCTGCATGGAATGCCTGGTAGATCTTTCTGGGGTCATGGCCGCCACGGCTCAACTGCCAGAGATCCTTATCCGTCATACCTTCAACAAGCGATTCAAGGTACTCATCTCCAGAGAAGAGTTTTTCTCTCAGATATGCTGGGCCTCTCGCTTGCAGGGTCTGGAACTCACCATCAACCATGGTTGCCAGTTTCTGCAGGAGAATACCCTTGGTATCCTTCTCGAGGATTGAGTCCCATTCAGTTCCCCAGATAACCTTGATAACATTCCAACCAGCACCCCTGAACTTTCCTTCTAGTTCCTGGATAATCTTTCCATTACCACGAACAGGTCCATCGAGACGCTGCAGGTTGCAGTTAACCACAAATATAAGGTTGTCCAGTTTCTCCCTTGAGGCAAGCGAGAGTGCGGATAGGGACTCTGGTTCGTCAGATTCACCATCGCCCATAAAGACCCAGACTTTTCTGTCACCGCTTTTCTTTAAGCCTCTGTCTTCCATATACTTCATAAACCGTGCCTGATAGATTGCCATGGAAGGTCCAAGACCCATCGAGACTGTTGGGAACTGCCAGAATTCCGGCATCAGGTAGGGGTGTGGGTAAGAAGAAAGGCCCTTGCCTGCTGCCTCCTGTCTGAAATGTTCCAGTTGGTCTTCGCTCAGCCGTCCTTCAATAAACGCCCGAGCATACATGCCAGGGGAGGAGTGACCTTGGAAGTAGATCATATCGGCGCCGTGTTCTGACTCTGGTCCCTTGAAGAACCAGTTGAAACCTACTTCATACATTGCTGAAGAGGATGAGTAGCTGGCGATATGTCCGCCCAATCCTTTCCCATCCTCATTTGCCTTGGCTACCATTACCATGGCATTCCAACGTACAAATGCTGATACATTTCGGGCAATAAGCGATTCTTCCGGTGGAATGATCGCATTACTGTCTAGATTTGTAGTATTGATATAGGGGCTTATGACCCCAGGGGATGTGGTAACACCTTTGTTGCGTGCAGTTTGGGTAAGTTCTGAAAGCAAATAATCAGTCTTCTGATCGCCTTCATGCTTTATTACACCCTCTAGCGACTCCAGCCAATCTTTCGTCTCTGCAGGGTCTGGATCATGAAAAATCTTTTTACTCATACTTTTCCTCCGATAGTGAGTGTACGTACTTACAATATTCTTCAAATAAAAAATAACGTCTGTATGTCTTTAAAATATACTACCGGAATAGTAGAAATTCAACCTGAGAATGCATGAGACACAGGAAAAGAGAAAATTCTTGAGTAAGGAAAGTGTAGGCATACTAAAGATTTGTAGATATGTAGTATAAAATAGAGTTTTTTGCAATCAAATAGGAGTAATGATAAAAAAGATACCTACTCCAGGAGCGGAGTGCTGATAAAAAATTTACGAATAGTTGTACCATCGTGGGTACACGAATAAAAGCATATCTAAATCTGGAGGGGATTGATATGATTTACACAGAAGAGCATAAAAATGGAACAGGGCTACAGAAAATTATTTGGCTTTCTTTTTTTCCATCTTCTCCTGCTTTTTTTCTTTAGCAGTCTTTAGTGGTTTTTTCTTCTCTGTTTTCTTTGCATCATGTGATTTAGACATATATCGTACCTCCACAATAGTATGATTTCGACTGAATCATAGCTTCTCTGCAGGCGAATAGCAATCTATACCATATTGGTTTTAGGAAATACTGTCTTGTGTCCAGGAAATAAGACTTCAGTTGTTCAGTCAGTGGCAGATAGTGCAGCACATCATGAAATCTTTGTAAGTATTGGTTGAAAAGGGTACATACGTGCAATATACTTCCTAAAGAAAGGAAAAACATTCCAAAGAATGAAAAGGAGGACGTATGAACACACGTAGGACCAAGATGGTGCTCTATCTGGCAATCGTATTGATGATTGGGGGAAGCCTACTAGGAGCTTGGGTGAATTCTGGACTGGGGAAAGCTGATGTCGAGGAGGTCGCCATTTGGGAAGCTCCAGGATTCAAGGTAAGTGCATACTTGTATACACCGAAGAATCTTGAAGGAAAAGCCCCTGCAATTCTTGCTATCCATGGGTTGAACAACCAGAAGAACCATATGGCAAATACTGCGTTGGAATTTGCTCGTAGGGGATACGTTGTGCTATCCATTGATATGAGTGGTCATGGCCGCTCAAGTGGCAAGAATATGGATCATGGGGCAGGGGGGCCTGCTGGACTTTCATACCTGAAAAGCCTTCCTAACGTTGATTCCCACAATATTGGTATTGTTGGGATGTCGCAAGGTGGTTTTGCTGGAGCCATAGGCGCCATTACCTCTGATCCAGAGGGGTATTCTTCTGTCTTCTTCATGGAATCTGAAGTCAACGCCCCCGGGTCTATGGATCTCTCAGCAGCCAAGTATGTCAAGAATGCCGCTTTCAATATTGGCACGGTCACAGAATTAGGCGTCATGATATTTGTTGGGAAGGGCTCTGACGCTCCTGTATCCCCAGTCCTCCAGCCACTGTTTGGGATAGAGGACCCGATAGAAGTCGAAAAGGTGTATGGTTCAATAAAGGAAGGAACAGCGAGAATTCTTTACCAACCATGGGAGAATCATGCAGGTTCGACTGATTCGATTCCTGCAATAGCAAACGCATTGGAATGGATGCAGCTTACGTTACAAGGAGGTAGTGGACTCCCTCCAAACAAACAGATTTGGCCCTTTAAGCTCCTTGGTACTGCTCTTGCCTTGTTTGGGGCAATGCTTTTCCTATTCCCCATGGGCTCACTGCTGCTTGAATCCAAATATTTCAAGGAACTCAAGGAAGAGGTGCCAGCATATCGTGGGTATAGAAAGAGAGAGTGGTGGATAGGTGCTTTGATCACCACAGCACTCGGTCCTCTCCTGTATCTGTTTGTATGGAACCATATGTTCTTTGTTCCTTGGGTCAGCCCAAACAGGATTTGGCCTCAGAACTTCACGAACGTATATATGGTCTGGTCGATTCTCGTAGGAAGCATCAGCATAATCCTTCTAGTTGCAGGACATTTCCTGGTCCTAAAGAAACGAGGTGCAAGCTTGGTTCAGTATGGTCTTACCGATACCTCAGGAGTATTCAATTGGAGAAAAATCAAAAAATCGTTCTTGCTGACTGTTATCATCTTGGTTCCTGTATATCTATTGTTGGTTTTCATTGATGCGGTATGGCATGTTGACTTCAGGGCGTGGGTAATAACTCTGCTTCCGCTGACAGGACAACGGTTCTTGGCCTTTCTTGGGTATCTTGTACCATTCTCAATCTTTTTTATTCCGCAGGGTATATCGTTCGCAGGTTTTCAAAGACCAGGAAATGGAAAGTTGCGTTTGGGAAAAGAGATGCTTATTAATTCAATTGTTCTGACCTTTGGTGCAATAATTTGGCTATTGTTGTTGTATATTCCAATAATTGCTGGAGGTTCCATATTATTTGGTGCTGATCCATTAACTCAGACTGCTGCTGGGATGGGTGGAATCTATTATCTGCCTTTACTGGTATTGTGGCCGTTGGTCGCTTGCTTATACACGTATTTCTTCCGTAAAACCGGTAGGATTTATGTAGGTATCAGCATAACGACATTGTTTATTGTGTGGTATCTCTCAGCAGCAGGATCCTTTGCTGTAATGCTATAATCTTTCAAAATCGATAACTTGTTTGACCATTGTGCTAAGCGTGTTTCTTGGCACAATGGTGTTCTGTATTAAATATGCAGTGGTGTGGTATACTCAAACGGATTTAGTAAAAATTATTGCAATCAGCACAAACTTATTGGGGTTTTTCATGGAATTGAGCTGGATGGGGCGCTACAGAAATCTTATTGGGCAACTGATCAGATATGCCAATATATACGTTCGTGGATATAATATAGAGTTGGGTGGAGAAGAGGGGATAACCCTTTCAGCACAAAGCTGGCAGGTATTGGAGAGTATCATCGAGCATGAAGAAGCTACCCTCAAGATGGCTGAGCTCTCGAAACATCTTGGTATGCCACAAAGCACTTTTTCGAAGTATGTAAAGAAATTGGTTGACCAAAAATTGGTTGAACGTTATAGAAAAGCGGATAACCGAAAAGAGATAATTCTAAGACCATCGAAGTATGGGAAAGAGTTCTATATCCAAAAAAGCAAGGGACTCCTGGAATTGGGATACAAGGAAATGTTCGGGCTTCTGGATAGCGTACCCGATGAAGCATTGCACGCAGTGGTATCAGCAATTGAAAACCTTGCCAACCATCTTGAGATAGATACCAATGATTTTACGAAAACCCATCTGATCAAGCTGGAAGAGTAGGGGATGAAAAGCGAGGTATCAAGTGACTTCCATGAGCGTTCTTTGGGTTGGGATACTCTAGGAATATCGTGAACAATGCTTTCAGGAGTTCTTCTCGCTTGCCGTAAATACCCATCACATGTCCACAGAAGATGTGAACTCCCAAAGGAGGGCACTTGTATAGAGGTATGGATATACTTGAATGCGGGCTGTTTGACCAGGTTGGGAAGCTACAGAAAGCATTCAATCATCTTTCCAGCTTAGAACAGCCAGAAAGAATTAAGAAAAAGATTCAATACTGTTTCCAAGTAGTCTTGGCTGATGACATTACCATCTCTTCAACCCTGTCGAAGATCTTCTGTATGGATAAGAGTCATGCATTTATGATTGAACCTTGCTCGCAAACACTGATTAGAAACCTACTATGATATTGGCAAAAGAAATGTATTCTATTGTACAGATAGAAGATAACTAACAGCTTTTTGAAATGCGACTAATTGACTTCTGGCAATTTCCGAAGTCTAATAGTGTTAGGTGACGGTGCCAGTCCTGCTTTGATATGATCATCACACCCCGCACGTCATGAAATGCGTTTTTAAAATCTGGATGAACTGCATAAGGGGCCTGACATGTCAAGAAATCAAGCAGGTGGAATTTTGCTCGTTTTTTTAGTCGTTGTAGTATGGATGCTTGCGGGGTGTGAGATTGCGATTAATGAGCCCTCTACAGGTCGTGTTGTTGGTAAGGCAGTATTCTTAAACAATGATTCACATGAAGATATCATAGTGTCCTTGGAAATACTGGAAAAAGGGAAAACCCGCAATGTTTCCAGGGCAATCAATGGTATTACATCTGATGCAGATTCTCGATCTTTAACAGCTCAAACAAAGACCAAAGCCAATGGTGAGTTTAGTTTTGAATCAGTTCCTGAAGGCTCGTATACTCTCTACGCTTCTTCAAAGGATTCAAAAGAGCGAGCGGTATATACTTCCCTGCAGGTTGTGAAAGGAGAAACTGTAACCGCACCAGACTTGCAACTCACTGCGGTAGGTGACATCAAGGGAAAAATCGCCGTTTGGATTAAATATGACGGTAATCAGGGTGACAGTGGAACTGTCCCAGATATGGAGTTCCTCTACGCTGGTGATTCAACAACGATCCAAAGCAATATTGGCAATCTGACACGTGCAGGCTATATTTTCTCAGGCTGGAATACTGAAGCAGATGGGGATGGTGCTGACTATACCATTGGATCATCTCTCATACTTGAGGAAAGTAGAACACTCTATGCAAAATGGATTGTGACTGTCGGTGGTCCTGGGCAAGCTGGAGGAATCATTTTCTACGATGATGAATCTGATGGGATAGATACTATTCCAGGATATCGGTATTTGGAAGCAGCTCCCACCGATTGGAACGATATGGATGAATATACTACCATTTTTGGTTATTATCGCACGACTTGGGATGGAGTAGATCTGCCGGTAGGAACTATTACAAACGTAGGGGCCGGAATGTCGAATACCATAGAGATAGTACAAAAAATGGGAGATATACTCTTTACTGACCCTAGCGGGACATCAACAAAAACCTCATCATATGCTGCAAAGATTTGTAATGATTTTGCACTGGAAAATGAGGGAGTAACATATGACGATTGGTTTCTACCTTCGAGAGAAGAGCTGGCTCTCATGTATTTGAATCTTAAGCAACATAATCTTGGAGGATTTTCAGACGCCAATTATTGGAGTTCAACAGAGAAAAATGCACTGTATGCAGCATTCTTCGATTTTAATAGTGGAAACAATTACGACGGGAACCGCTCCTCAGATTTTAGAATAAGACCCATACGTGCTTACTGATTAACTCATTTGATGGACCTGTTGTAAAAGCAATTACATCGTAAGCAAGCGAATTCTCTGGTCCTTCACTTGCTTGCTCCACTACATTTGAGTACCTTATAATTTATAACCAATAAAATACTTATATTGGTAATAAGGAAGGAAGCGTATGAACAGAGAACAACTTAGCCGGATGGTAACTGGAAAAGGTTTTATCGCTGCATTGGACCAGAGTGGGGGCAGTACCCCCAAAGCACTATTGCACTATGGAATCCCTGAAGACGCCTATGCAACGGATAAAGAAATGTTCGATCTTGTACATGCAATGCGCACCAGAATCATTACGAGCTCCGCTTTTACTGATGCCCATATCCTGGGTGCTATTCTGTTTGAAGACACCATGGACAGGACTATTGGAGGAATGCCAACAGCTGCATACCTTTGGAGAACCAAAAGAATAGTCCCATTCCTGAAGGTGGATAAAGGTCTTGCTGAACTCTCTGAAGGAGTTCAGTTGATGAAACCCATGCCCGACCTTGAACAACTACTTGAGAAAGCTGTTGAGCAGGGGATTTTTGGCACGAAAATGCGTTCAGTCATCAAGGAATCCAATTCTAAGGGAATCAAGAAGATAGTCCAGCAGCAGTTCGAAATTGCCAAGATCATATTGAAAGCAGGCTTGGTTCCAATCATAGAACCCGAGGTCGACATCCACAGCATGGACAAACAAGCATCTGAGAAAATTCTGAAGGCTGAACTTGTCAAGCAACTTGAACACCTCAATGAAGAGGATCGGGTCATGCTGAAGCTCTCCATACCAACCGAACCAAACTTCTATGCTGAACTGCAGAAAGAGAAACACATGGTTCGTGTGGTGGCTCTCTCTGGAGGGTATCCTCGCAATAAGGCCAATAAACTTCTTACAAAGAACCATGGACTTATCGCCAGCTTCTCAAGAGCCCTCACGCAAGATCTGCATGTTGAGCAGAGCGACGAGGAGTTCAACAAGATACTTGGAACTTCAATACAGGAAATTTACGAGGCTTCCATTACTTAATGGTGTATGCTCCTCACTGATGAGAAATGGATCATGTGAGGAGATACTCTTTTGCCTGGAAGCTTGTAGAAGTAAACAACGGTGGCAGTGCCACCGTTGAATTGTCTATGCATGCTCCCTAGAAAGCTCTCACCGGCCGAACTTTCAAGGAATCCATCTTTGAACTCACGTACTGGGATCCATCATCGAAATTAAGATAATAAGCATAGCTGTTGCTCCCATCTTTCCATTCTGTGGATGACCAATACAGATCTCTGGCAAACCCGCCCAAACCTTCCTTATGTACCTTGTTGTAGATTTCAACCAATTCTGCATGTGAAGGCAGGAACCAATCATTGAATCCACCATAGGAAAGACTCTCACATGCTTGTGCGGCGTAATCATTCATTGAAGACCCAGAAGTAGTGTTTGCATAGGTGCGAACAATTTTCCCAGTATAGTCTTCACCCCTACCAATCTCATCGTCAACATCAAATACGCTAGCAGTCATCTCGTTGTTTGGAGCCCACATTTTAGTCATTTCGGCTCCTTGTGGGGCTACCTCCAGATAACGCCATCCATCACTGGGTTCTCCCTTGTCATAGAAGATAATTCCCCCAGCTGGACCCTTCATGCCAACCGAATAGGAAGATGGAGAGCTCTGGATTGGTTCAGTCTGAGCAGGAGGATCCTGAACCCCCAATGATATTCTTGTACCGATCCAAAGATAATCTGTGTACTTGTCCACCACCATCTTTCCCTCAAATGCATCACCATTGGGGGTAAAAACAAGATTGAACGTACCTTCAATTCCCATGGAGGAGAAGGTTCCAGAGAACGTATTGTTGGAAAAGTTGCCTTGCACCTCTCCCATCGGATATTCTCCTGTTACCGATGATCCTCTCTGAGTAAGTGTCATTTTCCCGAAATTGGTATCGTACACTCCCGCAATGGAACCTGACTGTACAGTTGTCTCCGTTTTTAATTGGTTGTTGAATGCAATTACATCATCCTTGTTGCTGATCCAATGCCGCTCCAAGACCAGCTGATCACCATCGAGTGTGAGGAGAAGATTAGTCCCATTGGAATCATACGTACCCTCAAAGGTGACATAATCCCCTTGTGGACCTTCTACAAATAGGGTGATGTTCTTGCCTTTCGTGGTCCAATATCCCTCAGCAATTTCACCATCGAAGAACAGGATTAATGATGTATCGGCACCGAACACAAAGCCAGAGTTGTCTTCATTCACATCGATCCAACCACCATAATACAGATCAAATTGATCAGTATCGACTTGCGTGGTTCCCGTATCCGAGCTGCCCTGGGGTGATGAGCCAATCCTTACACCTGTCCAAGGACTGGAATCAGGGTTGCTCGCTTTTGGTTCGAGTGAACCAATATTCTCATATCCACTGAAGTTTTTAGCATCAGTTGAGAATTTCAATATCATTCTGCCACGCGTCCAAGGGCTCTCCCAAGTCCCTTCCAGCGTATTCCCCGTAAGTGTTCCTGCTAGTATCCCATTTGGGTATGTACCAGTTACATACTCTCCTCGTTGTTCCAGAACGATCTCTCCCCAGTTTTCACTGTAGTAGGTACCGCTCACAGATAGTGGTGTTGTTTGCTTGGATTCTACTACTGGTTGCTTGTTCGTTACCCCTTGTTGGGGTGGGGAGCCCCCACTGATTTTCGTACCATTCCATACATGGCTTTCCCCTTGGTACAACATCTCTCCCTGAAAACCACTGCCATCAGAAGCGAAGGTAAAGCGAATATCTGCCGTCGTTCCAAGCGAGAAGATTTGTCCGGTAAGTTCATAACCGGACATTTGTCCTGCAAGCGTGCTCTGAGGATAACTTCCCGTTACTGTACTCCCGTTTTGGGACAATGTCAGTTCACCCAAGCTTGTCCTATACACTCCAGTGGCATTGAACGCTGAGGATGAACCCGTACTGGATACTGTGGCAGCAGTAGACTTCTCTGCTATTGGTGGTGACACAAGTTTCTGTGTTTTTGTTTCTTGGGCTGGTAGTGATCCAATCCTTGTGCCGCTCCATGGACGAGCATCAGGATTGTTTGCTTCCGGTTCTAGGTTGCCATAGGCCTCATAGCCTTTGAAGCTACTGGTATCAGATGAAAACTTCAACCGCATTCTTCCGCCTACCCAAGGCCCAGCCCAAGTTCCTTCCAATATATCTCCGGTGAGTGTCCCTTCGATTACACCATTCGAAAAGGTTCCAGAGACTTTGTTATTATTCTGTATAAAAACAATTTCACCCCAATTTTCGCTGAAATAGGTTCCACTTATATCACCACTGAATCCATCACTTGCATTGATCTCCTCTCTGGTGGGAGCTGTTTCACTGGAGCCTCCCGAAGCGTCTCCTGTGCCGTACAGTAACTCATTCATAAATTCTTCTGTGACTATACAGCTTGTCAAGAATAAAACGATGATCCCGATCACTCCAAGAGCACATGCTAATTTCGTTTTATTAATTGTTTTCATACACAATTTTCTTCATAATATATGTCATAAGTCAATCTTTTGAGTTGCCGATTTTTACTATGTTGCGAATAATTATTACTAGCAATCCACCACTTGATCTGTTCTACCAACATATGAGAACACTAATGGGCACCTATTATTTATTAGAGAGATTCGAAAACATGAGGATTGCAGTTTGAACGAAATCAACGAGCATTCTCCTCCATTCTTTTTCTTTTCAATGAAAAGATGACGTATTAAGCACCTAAAATCACCCCAATTACAACTAAATACGTAGCTGTTTATACCGCTTCTCATACATTTTTCCGATAGGATCAACCATCACAAAGCCATATGCTTTTCACCATCACACGTGAAGAGGAGAATATTATGGTAGGGAAAAAGTATAGGCTTTTGATGATCGGATTACTGTTGGTTTTCGTCTTGTCGATAACCTCCTGTTTAACGGGACACCGTGCAGTACGATTGGAGCTTCCAAAGCCCAAAGAGGTGAATACCACACAGGCTTTTGTTCATGCAACAGTGATTCCCATGACTGAGCCTGACAAGATTATTGAGAATGCAGTGGTAATTGTCAAAGATAAAAAGATTGTATATGTGGGTACTGATTATAAAAAGATACCAGCATCTGCAGATCGTATCGACTGTACCGGCAAGTGGATAGTTCCGGGCTTGGCTGATGCGCATGTGCATCTCCTTTTCAATGCCTTGGATCCCTTGTTGTTTTTGGCAAATGGGGTGACTTCAGTACGCAACATGGCGTCCTTTACTGAAGCCGGTCGGGATAATGCAAGGTTTGCCTTTTCTGACCATCTGGAATTCCGGGATTCAGTTCGAAAAGGGGAAGTGCTTTCACCTTGGGTGTACCAAGCAAGCCCAATTCATGAAGCGAGAACGGGCAAATATTTTGATAAGTCGCTTTATTTAGACACAAAGACAGGCAACGAAGGGAAGGATGCTGTTCTGAGGGCTAATGAGAAAGGATTTGACTATTTAAAGGTGTACAATAAGCTTCCTGCAAGTGCATTTTTCAGTATTGCAAAAGAGGCCAAGAAGTTGGGCATGCCTGTGGTAGGGCATGTCCCACATGAGGTAGGAATTGAAGAGGTGATCGATGGTTCCTTGATGCACTCCATTGAGCATCTGACTGGTTATATCAACCCATTTGGGACTTACAAGATAGATATCGAGAAGCTTGATGAGATTGCAAACCGTACTGCCGAGGCTGGAATTTGGAATATCCCTACATTGGAAGTCTGGAGGAATATTGTTGCACCCGAACATATTGATGCAATAGATGCTGATCCCTGGACACGCTATATATCTCCGTCAAATCGGAATTTCTGGTCTGCATCAGTAGAATCATTTTCCAAGCTCATACAGAAAAACGTGGAGGGGTACTCTTTATTGCCCTCTGACCACATGGAAGATTTTGCATTGATTGTGGAGGCACTTATCAGGGCAAACGCTCCTATTGCAGCGGGGACGGACAGTGGAACCCTGAACGTAGTTGCAGGTTCTTCACTGCATAAGGAATTGGAAAGATTGGTTGCGTTGGGCATGACCTCCTGGGAGGCAATTGCCACTTGCACGGTACGGGCTTCTGAATGCTTTGAAAAATCAGATGAATTCGGAACAGTGCAGGCAGGTCGGCGCTCTGATCTATTGATCTTGAACAATAATCCACTTGAGGACATTAACAACCTGAGGGATATCAATCTTGTTGTGGTACAGGGTGTGCCTTACAGGCAATCTGAACTGGTGGGAATGCTTGATCAATTGGCAGATAAAAATAGTCACTAACAATACATATAAGGAAGTAAATTACGTATGTCTAAGAATGTAAAAATCGGTTTGTTGGTTCTGGTGGTTTTATGTGGTGGAAGCGTGGTCTTTGCATCACAAACAGTGTTTGAAGGTTCTAGCCCTACATGTTCATTTGTGAATTATCTCCATGTGGGAGGGGGAGAAGCATTCATCGAGGATGAAATGGCTATATTACTTGATGTATCCTATGGGTTTAGGCTCTCGCCCAGTTTGTCTCTCGGTGCTTTCATTGCCGTCAATCCATTATCCAATTTTGCCCACGCAGATTTAGGGTTGTCAATCGCGAATACCGATGCAGCGTATGCAATGATGTCGGGAATGGAGATGTTGTTCACGTTCTCCCCTGATAGTCTGGTCCACCCCATCATGCGCTTGGCAGTTGGAGGGATCTCTGTTGGATATCTAGAGGATGTTGACGGAAAGGAGGGGTATGATGTCGCTTTCTCCCATCGTTCTGCTTTTGCCTCAGTCTCTGCTGGCCTTGAGCTGAATATTACCACCCATATGCAGCTAGCAGTGCGTGGAGGATGGCGATTTGCTGCAAACAAGGAGGTTATGGGAATAGCACAATATGGACTAAGTGGTCCAGAGATTTCCCTGTATGCTCGAATGGTCTGGGAAACTGCCATCAACAAGCAATAGACTCATAGGTACTGAAGGGATCACCATTACTGAGATATTCCTATAAGAAGAGTAGTAAGGTATGTAGCTTATCTTCAAGCGGGTATTTCCTCTTATTGTAATTGTGGTTCCTGTGTGTACTATAACCAGAAATTGAAAATTCAGGGTGGCGATGCACTATGATCTGTACTACAATGACCATTTATAAACAAATAATAACAAGAATTTGGAGTCTTTGGTGATTAAGCATTCGTATGTGTCTCATTGTTCTATGAAGTCAGCTATTAATATTACTTTCGTTTCATTACTTCTTTTCTCTATTGGTCTTGTCTTTATGTCATGTTCGCTTGAACAAGGATCGGCCCACATGATACCTATATTCAGTAATGCATCGCCATTTGAGCGTTCTATTCGTTCCTCTGCTTCTGATTATTCCTTTGCCATTCCTCCTATCAAGGGTTGGGAAACAGAAGTGATTCCCACTGGTACCAGTGCTATTGATATCGAAATCTTTGGTGTTACAGTTCCTTGTACCATTGAAGAGGGTGACAATTATGTAAGATTTACTGGGGTAAATGAAAACATTGATCTAGATTTCACAGTATTTGCTAATGGTAAATTCTCCTATACTGGGACTATACTGTTTACTAAATCAGATAATACCGTACTTGTGGTGGAATCATCACTTGAAGATGGAGAGATCAGTGGGGATTTCATTTCTGGAACTGGTGGAATTGCACGGGCCTGGGTAGTGGATCCAGATTCTGAAACCGGCACCTCCTGGTTGATGAATATTACGTACAAAGTGAACATTGAAGATGAAATCCCATTTTTTACCACTATAATGCTTGATCAAACCGATAAGCCTTCATGGTATGTAGCACCCAGTGAAATAGACCTTGTTGATTGGGCGGAGAAACGTGAATTGTTTGATGAAGAATTTCCTTCGGGTTCAGAGACTCCAGAAGAAGTGACATACACCTTCAACAACGGAGTGTGGGAGTTGTCTACAGATTCATAAGGGAATCTTCATGAACGTTTGTTTCTTTCCTGAAGTACTTTCTCTAATGCTAGAACGACCAGGAAATACCAATCGTTGGGGCCATCGCTATGAGCATTACATATATAAACGATGCTGTTGAAGGCCAGTCGTCTTCAGGTATGGGGTCTTCATACGAATATTTGAAAAGGAGTGGGATGAGCAGATCGAAATTCAACTCCCAATGTTCCTCTGGAAATTTCCAGGCATATTGAAGAACAGGGCCAAAACCTACCATATACTCGTCATCGTACAAATCGAGGTAACTGAGCATCCCCACACCTCCATACAATACATGTCGTTCGGTTGGTGTGATTTTTGTAGAGACGATGGCTTTTCCTATGATTTGATTCTGCTGTACCATCTGTATCCCATCTTGTTTGAAGGCTGCACGCAAGTATTCGAAGGTGAATACATGCAAGGCAAATTCGCTACGCAAGTTCTGATGTTCAAACTGTCCAACAATACCGGTAGTACCAGGCAATCCAAGTTCTATTCCCAAGGAAGTCTGTGCAGAGAATCCAGACTGGAGAAAGAAGAGCAACAGGATGGTGGTACAGAGCTTCTTTTTGTATCTTGTCATTGCTATGCCTTTTTCGGATTGCACTCTTATCTAGTGGTACAGCATGCAAGGAAGAGAAGTGTGTGCAATTCAATTAACAGGAGAATCAAATCAGCATTATAGTATAGTGTACAAATGACCATAAACATAGGGTTGAACCATCCAACTGCATTAAAATACAAGGAACTCAAGGAAGAGAGATTTCAATACTGAGCGTGGATCACTACACTATTTGTACCGATAATGCATACGGCAACTACCTCTCTGCACAATCACCAATGTAAGGTATACGTATTGAATATCTATCAAACATGTCGACAAAAATACTTTACTGTAGTAAATTCACCCTGTATAGTTTTCTACATAGATGCTGTGGGTTACTAATGAGATGAACGACATGAATGAGAAAAAGTATGAAGCAAACGCACGTCTCAAAGCATATGGAACAGATTGCCCCAAAGTATTTTGTCGGTATCGGTGCGTCGGCTGGGGGACTTGAAGCGCTCCAGGAATTCTTTAAGAACCTGCCTGATGACATAGATGCTTCATATATCGTCATCCAACATCTTGCTCCAGACTACAAGAGCATGATGGATGAGCTCCTGTCTCGTTTTACTGATCTTCCCATTGAGAAAATAAAGAATGGGCAGACCATTGTCCCAAGAACAATTTATCTTATACCTCCTGCTCATAATCTGACCATTTATCATGGGCAGCTCTATCTTGATAAGCAAACCTCGGAGCGGGGATTCAATCTTCCAGTGGACATATTTTTTAGAAGTCTGGCCACTGACCAAGAAAAGCAAGCTATTGCTGTTGTTTTGAGTGGCACTGGAAGTGATGGGACAATGGGGGTGAAAGCTATCAAGGAGATGGGCGGAATGGTGTTGGCCCAAGCAACAGAATCTGCCAAGTTTGACGGGATGCCTCGTAATACCATCGATACAGGTCTCGTCGATTACATCCTCCCTCCGGCAAAGATGGGAGAAGCAATACAGGCTTATATCAATCATCCTCTCTCTTTTCCCAACCCCAGCTCCACTGATTCAATTACAGCAATGAATATTGATGCAATGGCCAAGATTCTCTTGATCCTCCGAGAAACCAGTGGTATCGACTTCTCCTTCTACAAGGAGAACACCATTGCCCGACGCATTGAGCGTAGAGTGAGCATCAAGCATTACAATACCATTAATGAGTACCTGTCTTTCTTGGTTGAATCAGATGAGGAAAAGGAAATTCTCTACAAGGAGTTGCTCATAGGCGTAACTCGCTTCTTTAGAGATGGGGATGCCTTCGCGGCACTCAGAGAGAAGGTGCTTCCTCAGATTCTCAAAGAAGGAGCAAGCGTACGTATCTGGTCCACAGGTTGTTCAACGGGAGAGGAAGTGTATTCATTGGCAATCGAATGCCTGGAATACATCAAGGAACAGTCAATCAACTGTGAACTAAAAATTTTTGCTACTGACATCGACAAACACGCCTTGGAATTTGCAAGTGCGGGATATTACCCGAGCAATATTGCCTCTGATATTGATTCTTCACTACTGAGCAAGTATTTCATCTCCCAACATAATGGATACCTGATCAGTGAGGATGTAAGAAGACTAGTAGTATTTGCAGTTCATAATGTGCTGAAGGATCCCCCTTTCAGTCGTATTGACCTCATCTGCTGCCGCAATCTGTTCATCTACTTTAAAAGTGACATCCAGCAGCAGGTGCTCTCCATGTTTTTCTATTCCTTGGTGAGAGATGGATATTTATTCATGGGCAGTAGTGAGTCGATTGGAGAAATGAGTGAGGCTTTCAAAAGTGTTGATTTGAAGTGGAAACTTTACCGAAAGGAACCTTCCTTCAATCCAAAGCTTGTAGGGAGTGTTATGTCCCTGGAGCCTTCAGTCATGGATATCTCAGCAAACAGAACAGCGCCCCATGTGCTGGTAAAGGGCAGGGTCTTTGAGCGACTTCTGGAGAACACACTTTCAGCAGTACTTCCACCATCGGTCATTGTTGATGAAAACGACAACATCGTTCATATCGTCAACAACATGAATAGTTTCATGGAGATACGACCAGGAAGATTTTCTCAGAATTTACTTTCAAATCTTCCGACTGACCTCTCTCTGTTTGTGAATAATATCCTACGCCGACTGAAGGATGGTGACCGGGAGGTGGCGTTTGAGAACATTACGGGAATCCAGAGATTTATTGATAAGCGAGTAAGTATTGTTGGTCGCGTGATCAAGCTGGAGAACAGAAGATTTTATCAACTCAGTTTTGAGACAAAAGAAGAAATAGCTTACGATGGGGACGCTGAAAGTACCAGTGTCGAGATCGAACACCAGGTGGGTAAGCGAATCGTGGAGTTGGAGAATAGCCTACAGTTGACTAAGGAAAACCTCCAGGCAACGGTGGAGGAGCTTGAGACCAGCAATGAGGAGCTCCAGTCCTCGAATGAGGAGCTTATTGCTTCCAATGAGGAGCTCCAGAGTACCAATGAGGAATTACAAGCTGTAAATGAAGAGCTCTATTCGGTAAATGCCGAGTATCAGCAAAAAATTGATGAATTGATCAAGACAACAAATGATCTTGACAACTTGATCAAGAATTCGGAGATTGGTGCTTTATATCTCGACAGGGATCTCTGCATCCGTAGGTTTACCCCTTCCATACACAACGTTGCCAATATTATTCCAAGCGATATCGGCAGGCCTATTGCTCACGTGTCTTTCAAGAACAATTCGAAGGAATTGATGCAGGATATCCAGCGTGTCATTGAGACACTGCAGCATATTGAACGAGAAATTGAGGACACAGAGGGGCAGTACTGGTTGGTGAGAATCAGACCTTATAGGACAAGCTTCAATGCCGTAGATGGCATTATCATGATTTTTGTAGATATAACCAAATTCAAAGATCAGGAGAAGAAAACCCAGTTGACACTGGAGAGAATGGAAGCAGGGATGAGGATCGGAGAGATGGCTTGGTGGCTTTGGGACATCCCCAAGAACGCCTTCATCTATGACACGATGCTCATAGAGATGTTGCTTCTCAAAAATCGGGACCAGCCTTACGATTTCGAATCCTTCTTGGAATTGGTGCACCCCTCAGACCGCACACGGCTCAGTGAAGCCTTCACGGACTTGCGGCATAGTCGTCGAAAGAGTTTGGAGATGACCATCAGAATCCGTAGATCAGATGGCGTCTATCTCTCGTTCTCTTGCAATGCAGGCACAAAAGAGGAGCAAGGCCAACGCTCTCCTACGAATCTTTTTGGTACCTTGACCAACATTTCCAAGATTCTAAAACTTGAATCAGCATTGATGGATAGTACAGAGAATTTTGATTCGCTTGCTGCGTGGAACCCCCAACCACATGTTCTTGTGGATCAGCAGGGGGCTGTGCAGTTCATAAGTGAAGATGCCGCGAAGTTCTGGAACAGGTCATCACAACATTTCCTCGAAAAACAATTTGATTCTTTCTTTATTCTGGATTCAGAGAAGGCAGATATTGGTCCCTTCGCATTGTTGCAAAAGGAAAAGAAGCCTTGCGTTGGTGCATTCCCAATACTGCCTCATGCGGATCATGCTCCTGTGCTTATTCGGGTTCAAGGTTTCCTATCTGGCTCGCACAGCAAGCAGAACGGTAACCTTTTCATCATCCATGGCTATGAGGATTGACAATCGATGAGCAATTCTATTGACCAACTTGAGCAGAAGCTGAAAGCAGTGCTTGAAGGTGAGCCTTTCTCTTCAGCGATGTTTGATGGGAAAACAGCCAAGGAGTTGTTGCTTGAGCTTTCAGTGTATCATCAGGAGCTGGAGTTCCAGAATGATGAGCTCAGACGAGTACAATTGGACTTGGAAGAGGCGAAGGAGTTCTATACAGACTTGTTTGAACATGCCCCTGTAAATTATGTATTGTATGACCAAGATCTACTGATACAACGGGCAAACAAATCTTGTAGGGAGACCCTTATTGTTGGTACCGGGAAGCTAGAGGGACAAAAAATGTTCCAATTCATTCATCCCGATTCCCAGGACGCTTTCTACCTTCATCTTAAAGCAGTTGAGAACAAAGCGGAGGGAGAGAGCTGTTCTCTGGATCTTGTTAGGACCAACCAGAAACCACTTCGGGTCAAGATGCAGAGTAATCGGGTTACCCTTGCAAACAAGACGATGATCCGTTCTGCTTTCATAGATATAAGCAGGGAGCATGAGCAACAGCGAAAGATTGAGTACCTAACATTTCGCGATATTCTTACCGGGCTGTATAACCGGACCTACTTTGAGCACGTCCATGACTGGTATGCCTCCCCAGATTCATTGCCACTTGGAATAATTGTCAGTGATATGAATGCTCTTAAACTCGTAAATGATACCTTTGGACATGAAATGGGTGATGCCCTGTTGGTTGCATTGGCCAAAGTACTTCAACAGCATTGCCCCGCTGATGGATTAGTGTTCCGCATCGGTGGTGACGAGTTCCTGTATCTTCTGCCCCACATAACCAGTGAGAAACTTTTGTCCATCATCAAGCAGATTGAACAGCAGTGCAACGCAATCAAGGTAGGATCGATTCAACTCTCTGCTAGCTTTGGTCATGCTCTGCGAGATTCGGTGGAGGCCAGTCTTGAATCGGTAGTGCGGCATGCAGAAGATCTGATGTATCAAAACAAGTTGTTCGCAAGCAAGACTGTTCGGCAATCATTGGTCTATTCCTTGATTGATTCGCTTTTTGCTCAGCATGAGGAGCAACGGCAGTTTGCAAATCTTTCCAGAAATATCGCGAAACAGATGGCATCTTGCCTGAATCTCTCGGCAAAACAGAGGGAGGATCTTGTGCTTAGCGCCTATGTCCATGATATTGGAAAATTGCTTTCTGTATCGGATGAGGTAATTGAGGAGCACTCCAGAAGACATCCTGAGAAAGGTTACAGGGTGCTTTGTTCTCTTGATGATCAGCATGTGGTTGCTGAGACAGTCTTGTATCATCACGAACGATGGGATGGTGGTGGTTTTCCATTGGGCTTGAAAGGAGAGTCTATCCCCTTACTTACACGAATTCTCACACTTGTTGATGTCATTGCATGGTATATCGCTAGCAACCCAAAAGATGAGGTGAAGACCTATATTCAATCATTATCAGGTTCAGTACTTGATCCTCACCTGGTTGGGGTAGTGATCGAAGCAGAGTGTATATGAGTAAAAAGAGACTGGAATTAAGACCTAATGTATTTATCGTTGTGGTTGCACTTCTGTTTGTACTGTTGGGTACGTTCTATCTTCGTGCTCGTTGGATCGAATATAAGGGTGAGGCCGAAAAGCAAGCAAAGATACAGGCATCTTCCATTGCAGCTACGCTAAATGGGGAACGATTGGTTACCTTGTTTGATCAAAATGAAATCCCTTCTGCAGCGGAATTTGAAAGATTTCATACTCGATTGCTCCGAGCAGCTCGTGTAAATTCACAAATGCACTACATTGTTTTCTATATAGAGCAAAAAGATGGCATATCCGTTCTCGTCGATTCTCGGCAACACCATGATGGGAGCTCCCTCTCTTATCCAGACCTAAATGCAGAATTCAACCCGGTTTTTCATGAGGCATTGGATACAAAGAGCACGTTGCTTTCCTCTGTCGTAGAAGGGGGAGCAGCGTATACACTCATACTTTCCCCAATGCTCAATCTGGAAACTGATGAGGTGTTTGGTGGCTTGGCATTTGCAATGGATACTGATGAGTTGTATCAGTCGGCAAGAATCAACATTATCCGGCAATTTTTAATACTATTTGCTACCTGGCTGTTCATGATCGCATCATCCATTCTCTTCAGTCAGTATTTAAAAAGCCTCAAAATGAGAAAAGCGCTGGAGAAGACCAATCACCAATTGCTCGAGACTGATAAGGAGATGAAATTATTGGTCGATCAGATGCCCCAAGCGCTTGGTTTGCATGAGATTGTATGCAATGAGCAAGGCAAACCTATAGACTATGTATTCCTGAAGGTCAATCCAGTATTTACTCAGTTTACCGGACTTACAGAGGCTCAGTTGGTTGGGAAAAGAATATTGGAAGCAATCCCCCAAACGGAACATTTCTGGATTGAGGAGTATGGTGAAGTAGCCATAAACGGCAGGCCGAAGGTCATTGAGCGATACGCAAAAAATTTCGACAAATGGTTTTTGGTCCATGTGTATAGTCCCAAAAAAGGACAGTTTATTACCATTTTTGAGGATATCTCTGAAAGAAGAGAACGGGAACGTGAACTCGAGTTTCTTAATTACCATGACACCTATACCAAGATGTTCAACAGGAATGCCTTTGTCTTGCAGTTCTCAGAGTATGATACGCGAAGGATGTATCCCCTGGCGGTCTTGTTGTTTGATATCAATGGGTTGAAGGTAGTCAATGATACCTATGGATTTGAGATAGGGGATCTCTTGATCTGGCAACTAGCAGAAAGCATCAGGGAGGCTTGTTCAGATAATGCATGGGTTTCCGCCCGTCTTGGCGGTGATGAATTTGGGATTTTAGTTCCCTATGCAATTCCAGCAGCGATTGAATCGTTGCTTTCGCAGATACAAGAGAACTACAACAGAAGGAATGTTGGCAATCGTTACAGTAATATTTCCTTTGGTTATGCAATGAAGGAAGAACAGGGTATCGGCTTTGAGACTGTGCTCAAAGAGGCTGAGGATGATTTATTCCAGCATAAACTGGTAGAACACACGACCAGTAGACAACAGACGATTGAGGTCCTGCTCCAGACTCTGTTCAGCAAGAGTTCAAGAGAGAAAGAGCACAGTAGTCGGGTTTCTGCTTTGTGCATGCTTATTGCCAAGGAGCTTGGTTTTTCAGATGAAAAGATTGAATTGATAAAAGTGGCTGGTATTATGCACGATATAGGAAAGATTGCCATTGATGACAGTGTGCTTAACAAGGAAGGTAAGCTCGATCAGAATGAGTGGGCACAGATGAAACGACATCCTGAAATCGGGTTTCATCTACTAAGTTCGGTCTCACGATACGCGGAATTTGCAAAGGATATTCTTGCACATCATGAGAGATGGGACGGTAAAGGATATCCAAGGGGGTTGCAGCAAGAGGCAATACCGTTCACTGCGCGAATTATCTCAGTTGCTGATGCCTATGACGCTATGACCTATCATAGGCCTTATCGTGATCCGATCACCCACCAGCAAGCAATGGAAGAGCTGGCGCGTTGCAGTGGCTCACAATTCGATCCCAGGGTGGTAGAAGCATTCTTCTCCATCAGTACGGAAACTGTTACAGCTCCTTGAAAGAGATGAGCTGCAGCTGATTCTGGGGTAATACGGGAACTGGGAAAGAGGGTTTGATAGAACCCACCAATCACGAAGGGTAAAAAAAGTGATCAACAAGAAATTGAGGCAATTCCACGCATCATATTGATTCATCGCGTTGCATGTACTGCAGCACTGCAAGCCTCATTGTACAACTTAGACACTATGAAGTGACCTCGCAGTTTGCAAATCGTGGATTCACCTTGCATACTGGGAATAAGAACAACTTAAACCGTATGCGGCTACCGCATGCAAATGAAGGTCACCATGAATACTGTAATCAAGATTGGTATCGATGTCCACAAGGACAGCTACTCGCTGAGCGCTTTTACTTTCAACAATCAGCAGTGCTTCGGTCAGACACGAATTTCCAGCAAGAGTTCACTTGTCATCAAGTACGTCAATCGGATGAAGAAAGAGCATCAGGATACACAGGTTGTCTGCGGGTATGAGGCGCGTCCCACCGGGATCTGGAAAAGGCCGGCATTCCCTGTGCCATCATGGCACCGACCACGATGCCGAAGGCATCTGGGAACAGGGTAAAGAATGATCGTCTTGATTCACAGGACATAGCGAAGCAATATCTACGGCAAGAAGTCAAAACGATTTCTTGCCCGGCAGAAGGGAAATGATCCAGATCTCATTGCCTACGCAGACCGTGCTAACAGGAGATTGCACAAGACCTATGATAGGCTAACTGCAAAGGGGGTCCACCACAATAAGGCCACAGTTGCCGTAGCCCGTGAGATTGCCTGTTTTGTGTGGGGGATGATGAACGACAGAATCGATTGAGCTGGAAGAAGTAACGTACTGGGTTATTGTTGAGAGGGGTTGATAGACAGGACAATCGGGCAACGATCCTGCTATCTTCGATGAATCTATGTTGACACCCTTGTGATGGTGATTCACGTTCTTAGACAGAAAGAGCTGTAGGCGGACCATTGGCCTGTGGTATCCAATCCACGTATATCAGAATGGTCAGATGCCGAACACTGATATCCTGTCAATCGTCCCCTTTTCTGTTCTATAAAAGGAGATACAAAAACGATAAAATATTCAAAAACTTTCCTTGAAAAAGGTCATATCAGATTCAAGATCAGTGAATCCTTGAGTTTAGAGACTGGTCTTGGGTATGGATTAACCGGAACCGGTGATTCCGTTTCAAGTGATGACATTCAAGTTTTCTATGTATCAAAAATTGAGACAAAGGTAGGTGGTCTCGTTGCAATAGCTGATACCTTGCTTTTCGGAACCGGATTAAAGCTGAAATATCCTCTACATGTCACTGACCAGAAAACAACCGATAGTGGTACGTCATTCAACACAATATCCATTGACAATGGGTTCAGTATTGGCGGGTATCCAGGACTCTCGTTGTAGTACGAGTGTAACTGATAGCTAATGTATAGTGGGGGAGTTTTACAGATCTCCCTCTTGTTAGTATACACATGTCATTCAAGAATTTGAGTAGTTGGTGTTGAATGGGTACTTTAGGTGAGCTGAGTATGTAATACGTAAGTACCAGCGATTGGCAGAGAGAGCATGCTATCCCCAAACAACAGTTGTATGAACAAATATATGTATTATAAAAAAAGACTTGCATAAAACATAGCAAACGTTATATATCAAAAGATATATAAAGGAGTGCTTATGCCACCAAAAGTAAGAATCACAGAACAAGCTATTGTGGATGCTGCAATCCAGATTATTCGTGAAAAAGGAGAAGGGGCTCTTAATGCACGAGCTGTCGCCAAGGCACTTGGATGTTCCGTACAGCCGGTATTTCATAACTTCCCCTCGATGGAGCATCTCAGAGAGGCTGTGTATCAAAAGGTTGATTCCCTTTTCGAGGAGCAGTTGCTCCAAGGCTTGGGAAAAAACGCGATACCCTTTCTTGGAATGGGGCACTCATACATCGATTTCGCCAGGAGAGAGAAACACCTGTTCAGGTTGTTGTTCATGTCGGATGGATTTCGAGGAAAACAAGTCATTGACCTGGCAGCAGATGATGCAAATAAACCGATCATACGCATTATCTCCCAAATGACGCAACTCACAGAGAAACAATCAGAACAAATATTCCTGGGTATTTGGCTCATGGTGCATGGTATTGCCTCAATGCTGGCCACCAATGAGTGCAGTCTGGAAGATGCACAGATTTCACAGCTTCTAAAGCATACGTTTACAGGTTTGAAAAATGAATACGGTAAAGAAGGAACAGGAAATGAATGAAGGTAAAGACAAAACGGTAGTACGACGCGCACTTCTCTGGATATTGGTCTACATTGTATTAGTGAATATCGGGGATGAGCTTGGGAGGCAAACAGGTATGGGAAGTCTCATCACTGCATTGATACTACTCTGTTTTTCGGGAGTGCTACTGAAAACCCATCGGCTGCAAGACCTCTTGCTGCGATTGCCAGAGCGAAATGTCTACGCAAGTGTATGGTATTTTATACCACTCCTGATACTTGCACTCATCCAGTGGCTTGTAGGCCTGGAAGCTACCTTGGGTTTTTCGGATATCCTGGTTGCTGCCTTATTGATGATTGCAGTAGGGTTTATTGAGGAAGTGCTCTTTCGTGGATTGCTTTTTCTGGCAATAGAAAAACATGCAAACACAAAGCGGGCTATCATCATAAGTGGTGTTACCTTTGGTTTTGGCCATATTGTAAACTTACTGAGGGGCTACAGCAGTACTGAACTACTCTCCCAGATAGCAGTAGCAATAGCTGTAGGAATACTGCTTGCTCTTCTCGTGGCAAAGACACGAAGCATTATTCCTGGTGCAATTTTCCATGCCCTGTTCAATTTCAGTGGAACGGTGACCAACCAGGAAGCAGAATTGCAAGCAATGCTGCTCGTCCTCATCCTTGTTATTTCTGTTCTCTACTGTATTATTATCAGCCGTAAATCATCAAAGGGCGTGGTAGTGGCTGGCTGAAAAGATCAGCTACCTGTTCTGGATGGAACAGGTAGCTGGGTAATAATTACATTTTTGGGCACGTTGCTGATGTAATTACGTTGAGCGACGCGTGTGTCAGTATCTAAATATCGCAGCAACTCCTGTAGTACTTGGCATCATATCCTTCGGGATGACAAGTACATCTCCCTTTCGCATCAAGGCTAATTCAGCTATATCATCCAACAGGTCGTCAAACGCTGGATCATCAAGAGCACCGTATTCCACCTCTCCAGTCGCTCGGTTGATCTTTCCGGGTACTAAGTTGCTTTCCTCTATAAGCAAGGTTGCAATCCTGCTATTGAAAGCAGCTTTTGCTACCGTGTTGATAGCAGTAGATCCAAGACCTTCTGCTTCAGCTAACTTATAGGCTTCAGCTACCTTCTGTATTTTCTCCTCGTTGATTGGTTTGATAATCTCCAAGGCTTTGGCCTTGAGCGCGTCCTTGTCCAAGGAATCATAGGCGTTTTCAATACCCTCATCCAACACATAGGGATTATTGCTGAGGTTCTTGAAGAGGGAAAGGAATTCTGGAAGTGAGACAACAATGAGCGGTAACTTGGATGGTTTTGAGTAGTGATCAAGTACGAACCGGTCGACATACCTAAAGTATTTTTCGGTATCGTTGTCTCTCTCTTGTTTTGCATCTCCGTGTCCATGATACATGGTATGGCTTCCTGTCCCTCCATATGCACCATGTGATAGATATGACTCTGTCAGTTGGTCTCCTAACACCTCTTCCAAAGTTTGTGGGGTATCTGGGGGTAGGGTGACTTGTGAAAACCCATTCCTGTCACCTTGATACAGCGAAAATTTATTGCTGCTCAAACCCAAGAGTTGATAGCTTTCCATTGACTGGAACGCTTTGATCAATGGCTTGATATGGAAACTGTCTGCTACTGTGGCAAATTCCTTAACAGGAATCTGGAGATTATATACCATGCACCTGTTTCTGCTTGCAAGGACTGCGATGCTCTCTGATGTGTTGTTCCAGAATGGAGCATCTTCTCCAAGTTCATGGAACGGTTCCATGATTTGGGTGACAATATCTTTCTTATAGCTTTGATTCAGTGATGTCACTACTGTTCGAAGTAAATTCTTGAATACGATAGGATCCTGTTTGTTTTCCGGAAAGCGTCTATGCGTAGGTTGATAGAGCGAGATAAAGGGACCTTCGTCTTGGTACAATACTTCATCTGGAAAACGCTGTGCAATTTCATATGCCATGCTTTTCTCCTTTTACATTCGTAGTACGTCGCATCCGTCAATATCCATAACTATAATATACAAAATAAATTACGAATCGTAAACCAGAGCGGTAAGTCCCTATAAAGCAAAAAAAAAAGAGCGCGAACACCCAGATCCGGACGGGTGATTTCGCGCTAGGTTGAATCAATACAGATATTGATAAGCTATTCGGTAATCATTCTCACTTCTGCAATTGCACTATGCTTGCCAGTACGATGAGGTGAAGCACCACCTGCTCTATCCAGGAAAACCAGTCAGAACCTCTGAAACCACCAAAGTCAATGGTCAGGATATCGAGGATGACGATCAATGCAAGCCAGAAAACCAGGATGATGGTCAGAGCAAACTTACCAAATTTTGCAGGGATTCCTTTCATGAAGAATTGGGCAATGAGGAAAATACCGCAGAGCAATTCAAGTGCGGAGAGAATGTAAAGGAGGAGTTCCCGGTCTCCACCAAACATATTGGAGAGTTCACGAGAGAGTTGACTCCCCGCTCCGGAGGCAGATGCGAAACCCATCATACCCATTGCAATGAATAAGAGTGCAATGAGTAACTGCTTGATCTTTGTCGATGCGAGTACCCCAAGCGTTGCTTTTGGATCCTTTGCCATGTTCTAACTCCTTATCAAACGTAATATTAATTAATTTTTAGTCTAACGTCTGAATTCTTGATAGTAAAGAGTGAAGGTCAAATATTCTTCATCCAAACAACCTTATCTATGCCAATAATCGTATATTGAGAATTTTTAAGTACATAATTCAAACTGAAAAATAATACAGAAAATAAAATAAGATTCAAATAAAATAATAAAAGATTGACAATAGAATATTATAAAGTACAATTAATAAAACAAATGAGAGAGGTGGTGCATGAATAGCAAAATTGAAACTGAAAAGGCTCCCAAGGCTATCGGGCCCTACTCGCAAGGGTGGATTTGCAATGGTTTTATTTTTACAAGTGGGCAGCTGCCCCTGGATCCTGTTACTGGAGAAATTCCTCAGGGGATTGCAGCACAAACTCATCAATGCTGTAAGAATGTAAAAGAAGTATTGGTTTCAGCAGGATGTGAGATGGAGCAAGTCATGAAAACAACTTGTTTTATTGCTTCTATGGATGATTTTGCTGCTTTTAATGAGGTGTATGCTGAATATTTTACTGGGAACCCATCAAGAAGTTGTGTAGCTGTCAAAACATTGCCGAAGAATGCACTGTGTGAAATTGAAGCAATTGCGGTTGCTCAATAATGGGTAAAGGAGGAAGAATTTGTTTACCAATAATGAAGTCAATTTGAAAGTGCTCAAAGAGAGGGCTTTCAATATGAGATGGGCTGAGGTTGATGATGGGGTAATCCCATTGACTGCAGCTGATTCGGACTTTCCTGTGGCACCTGAAATAGCAAGAGCTTTAACGGATTATGTAGGAAAGGGGTATTTTTCATATGTTCCAAACAGAGGCCTGCAGGAATTCAAGAAAAGTATTTCATATGCATTGGGGAGAAAGGGAGAACATGTCCTTCCTAACCATATTCTTCCAATTGATAGTGCTGCACGTGGGATGGATATAATTGCAAGCAGTGTATTGAAACCAGGTGATGAAGCAATTGTCTTTGACCCAGTGGACTTCTTGTTCAAGACTACAATGGAAAGAGCTGGAGCCAAAATTGTTCTTTTCCCCATGCAGATAAAGGAGAATGGCGATATTGACTTCTCGTCACTTGAAAACTACATAACCCCTAAGACAAAAATGTTGGGTCTTTGCAACCCTCACAACCCATTGGGGAAAACCTATCCAGCCTCTGATCTCAATCATATTCTCGATTTGTCAGAGAAATATGGGTTTTACATCATGAACGATGAAATCTGGTCAGATATTGTATATTCAGATGGAGCATTCACAAGTATTGTATCTTTGGGTGCTGAAAGAAACCGTAGGACCATTTCTGTGTATGGGTTTTCCAAAGGGTTTGGAATTGCTGGATTGAGGGCAGGATGTATCTACTGCCAGGACGATGAGCTTTTTGAAAAAATTGTGTATGCCTCAGCTGTTGATAAGACTATAGGAGGTATCTCTTCGCTTTCACAAATTGCTGGAATAGCTTGTTTGAATGAATGCTCATATTGGGTAAAGGAATTTGTTGCCCATCTTCAAAAGAATCGGGATTATGCTGTTAAACGGCTTAATGCAATGCCTGGAGTAGTCTGCAACAATCCTAAGGCAACATTTGTTTTATTTCCCGACATCACGGGGATTGGGAAAACCTCAGAGGAAATTGTGAGGTATCTGCATGAAAAAAAAGGAGTATCGATAGTACCCGGGGGAGCTAGGTTTTTTGGTCCAGGATCGACGGGACATGTTAGGATCTGTTTGGCTACAAGTAAAGAAATCTTGACTGAAGCTTTAAATAGAATTGAAGAAGGTCTTGCCGAATTGATTCATCAGTAGTGCATAGGTACTAGGAGGTTACTATGTGGATTACATTTTTAATCATTGGGGTATTTTTTTGTGGGTTGCTGCTTGTTGGGTATTTATCATCGAAGAAAAATACCAATACAGAAGACTATTTTGTAGCAGGTAGAAAACTAAATAAATGGACGGCTGCCAATACCATGGCCGCTACTGCCATTGGATCCGGCACAACAATCGGAGTATGTACAATGGCGTATAATTCAGGAATTGCTGCAAGTTGGATATTAATTGGCTATTCTCTTGGGTTTGTGCTTATTGCATTGCTCATCGGAAAGAAGATTTACAATCTCAACGTCTTAACGCTTACTGATGTTATCGGAAGCAAGTACAATCAACAGGTGAGGAATCTTACAACCATACTAGTGCTTATTTCATATGTCGGGATTGCATGTGCACAGTTCATTGCCCTAGGGCACATTGTTTCTGTGTTGCTGGATATGGAATTTAAGCTAGCAGTAATTCTCTGCGGTGTTATTATTATCATCTATACTACAATGGGAGGGCTCAATGCGCTCTCGATAACCGACTCCTACCAGCTTATCATTAACCTGATAGGTATCATGATTATCTTGCCAATTTTTGGATTTACTGCAACTCATGGGTTCCGTGATATCGTAGCAACAGTGCCAGAGGGATTTTTCAGCATGGGTAACTATGGACTAGCCACCACAATTGGCTTCTTTAGTTGGATCATTCCACAAGCTTTCTTGTCTCAGGAACTTTGGGTAAGAATTTTCGCTTGCAAAGATGAGAAACTTGCAGTTCAATCGACGGTGATTGCCTCAGTTGGAATTTACCTCCCGTATGCAGTTAGTGTTGTATCAGTCGGTCTGATTGCAGCGACAGTATTACCTGCTGGTTTGGAGGGTGATGCTGTACTTCCAACTCTTATATCGCAATTGGGTAATCCAGTAATTGAAGGTATCCTCTTGGCAGGTCTGATAGCTGCTGTAATGTCTTGTGCAGATTCAGTGCTCCTTGTCTCTTCTTCTAATCTTGTGCATGATTTTTGGGGAAGAACATTGGGCAAGAAAGTGAAGAATGATTTGAAGGCATCCCGTATAGGTGTGGTTCTTATCGGCGTTTTGGCGATCATCCTTGCAATGTATGCGCAGAATATAATTTCCATCATGCAGATGATGGCAACTCCTTTTGTTGGTGCAATATTCCCGATTGTACTTGCGATGTTCTTCTGGAAGAAAGTAACCAATACAGGTGCTGTTGCAACAATCATCATTGCATTAGTAATGGCAGTTCTCTTCTATCTTGCAAAGATCAGTGTGTTTGGTTTAGATCCTAGTTTTGTGACTGTAGTGGTGTGTACCTTTACGCTGATTATTGTGAGCTTATTTACCCAGAATAAAAAAAGTGAGGTAGCATGATGGATATTATATCAATAGTAATTATCATAATGGGAGTTGTTGTATCCGGGTTTGTTACAATCAACTTTATTCTTGAAAATTGTAAGAAGAACTAAGATTAGGATTCATTAGCTATTGAGTGAGCAGGGAAGAATGATGAAGGGTGTCTTCTCTGTTCACTTCTTCATCCAATAAGGAAAAACATTGATGGCCAAAGACAGCTTGAAAGTTCAATTCACGATCATTGACAGCATGATTATTGAATCATATAAAACCATTGTTGATGGGTTGGCGGAATACTTGGGGAAAAACTACGAAATAGTTTTGCATTCCCTGAGCAATCTGGATAATTCTGTTGTATATATAAAAAATGGGTTCCATACAGGACGTACAGTAGGGGCTCCCATCACAAATATGGCATTGGAAATGCTTTCCAAAATTGATAAAAATTCTATCAATGATGTAACTTATTTTACAAAGGATAAGAATGGTGAACCTGTTAAATCCAGTACCATTGCAATTCGTGGAGAACATAATAAAATTATTGGATTGCTGTGCATCAACTTTTTTCTCAATGCACCATTTCTGGATATAATTTCGGAGTTTTTCGATTCAGAGTTCACAAAGAAAAACGAATCTCACAAGTATATATATGAATCATTTTCAGAGGATCCGACACAACTTATCACAAAGGCGGTCAGAGATTCGATTGATGAAGTTGATTCAAAGCGTGAAATACCTACTGCGCAGAGAAACAGAGCAATAATCATGCTCTTGCAGGAAAAGAATATTTTTAAATTAAAAAACGCAGTGGTGCTTGTGGCAAAAGAACTCAGGATTAGTAAGAATACTGTATACATGCATTTAAGAACTACAGACTGAAACCTGTTCATCTAAGTAGGGTAAAGTTTTCTTGACCATTGTATGTTTCATGGTATACTCAGTAGTGAGTGAGTACTCACTCACTGATATGGAGGGTAGATGATATTTCATGGCAAAAATAAGAAAGAGAAAACTCACCAAGCCTACGTTCGACAATCTCTCTGAAGAGAAGAAACACATGATTCTACGAACGGCAATCAGTGAGTTCGCAAGCCAAGGATTTGACCATGCGAATATCAACATCATTGCTGAGAAAGCAGGAATCAGTGTTGGCTCTTTATACAAGTATTTTGGGTCGAAGCAAGACCTTTTTCTTGTGACGATACATCAAGGAACCGAGGTGCTGAAGACCATCTTACAGGCAATTGTGCCTTCAGACCAATCCTTTGAAAAAAAGTGCAAGGATTTGATCAAGGCAATCCAGAAAACCAGTAGGGAACAACAGGAACTAATACGTCTCTATAGTGAACTAACCTCAGTAGGAAACAGTGACCTTGTCAAACAACTTTCGTTTGAGATTGAATCCATCTCTGCCGAGATGTACATGGAGTTGGTCAAGGAAGGACAGAGAACCGGTGAGATCAGGGGGGATATTGATCCAGCGATGGCTGCCTTTCTCATGGATAATCTCTTCATATCGCTGCAGTTTTCATATTCCAGTGAATATTACCAACAACGTTTCAAGATTTTCTTGGGAAATGATATAGATGATCGAGACACATTTGTTCATGATCAAATGGTTGGTTTCATCTCTAGTGCTTTGAAACCCTGATAGCCATGTAAAAGGAGTGGGCATGGACAGAAAGCAATACCTTCTCACCTATGATGTTGGTACTACGGGAATGAAGACTTGTCTTTTCTCAGCAGTTGGTCACTTGGAGCTTATTTCCTCTTCACTTGCAAAATACCCCTTGTATCTCCTCTCTGGTGGTGGAGCAGAGCAAGATCCTGAGGATTGGTGGAAGGCGATGGTAAGCACGACAGGTGAAATCCTCTCTGAGTCTGCAATCAATCCTGCAGACATCAAGGGAATCTCCTTTTGTTCCCAGATGCAGGGCTTGGTGCTTGTGGATAGCGAAGGAAACGCTCTGAGGAATGCATTCAGCTACCTTGATCAACGAGCAACCAAGGAATTGAGGGAGGGCATGGCCCATGGAATGCAAATCGAGGGTGCAAATATCTGGAAGCTCCTTGTCTCCCTCTCCATTACAAAGGCGGTTGCAACCAGTGTGAAAGACCCAGTTTGGAAATACCAATGGGTGAGGAATCATGAGCCTGAGATATTTTCACACATCTACAAGTGGCTGGATGTGAAGGAGTACCTGATAGCGAAGCTGACTGGTTCGTTTATCATGACTGAAGATTCAGCGTTTGCCACACTCTTGTTTGATATAAAGAAACACACCTGGAGCAGAGCCATGTGCAGAATGCTCAAGGTCAATCCAGATCATTTACCCCATATCATACAATCGACGAAGCAGGCTGGAACCATGAAAGAGCAGGCAGCGAACATACTTGGGTTGCAGCCTGGCACTCCGGTCTTCGGTGGCGGAGGAGATGCTGCTTCAATTGGTCTGGGTTCAGGTGCTATCAACCCAGGGGATACCCATATTTACATGGGTACCTCAGGGTGGCTTTCTACCGTGGTTGAAAAGAGCATGGTTGATCCTGAAATAAAAACTGCAGCAATCGTAAGTGCCCTTCCTGGGCGATTTACCTATTTTTCTGAACTCGAGACAGCCGGAAAATGTCTTGAATGGGTAAAGGATCATCTTGCCCTGGATGAGATAAACCTGTATCTGGAGAAGAAATTGGTAACAGATTCTCCTGAGGCTATTGCCAAAAACCTCTATGACTACATGGCTTCAGTTATCGACACGGTACCCCCTGGAAGCAATGGAGTGCTCTTTACTCCATGGTTGCACGGGAATCGATGTCCATTTGAGGACAGCAAAGCCCGGGGAATGTTCTTCAATTTGCGCTTGGAGACAGGTAAGACAGAGATGATCAGAGCAGTCACTGAAGGGGTCTGCTTGCATATGCGCTGGTTCCTGGAAGTACAGGAGAGGAAGATCAAAACATCATCGGTTATCCGGTTTGTTGGTGGTGGGGCACTCTCTCCCATTACCTGCCAAATTCTCAGTGACATATTGGGAAGACGAATACAGAGTATTGAGAACCCGCAGAATGTAGGAGCGATGGGAGCTGCCATTATTGCAGGTTTTGGTCTCGGGATTTACCAGAGTGAGAAAGAGGCAGCTGATGCAATACCAAGGGGTAGGGTCTATGAGCCGAGGATAGAGAGCAAGAAAGTGTATGACCGGAATTACAAGGTGTATATCCAGCTCTATAGGTCCAACAAGAAGCACTTTGCTACCTTGAATGCATAGGGAAAGGAAGTTCCATGGAAGAAAACAACAACATAGCAATGACCGGAAAACAGAATCTCATCCAGTTTGGAAAATTCGTACTCTTTTCCATCAGTGCAGGTATTATTCAGGTATTGGTATTTACGCTCCTGGAGGAAGTGTTTCATCTCAAATATTGGCCGAGTTATCTTACTGCACTCATTGCAAGTGTTCTCTACAACTTCACAGTGAATCGGCGTTTTACCTTCAAGAGTGCAAACAATATCCCCAAGGCCATGACACAGTTGGGAATCTATTATCTTATTTTCACCCCACTCTCCACGTGGTGGGGCGATGCCTTGGTTGGCCTTGGTATCTCTGATTACCTTGTTCTTGGCGGCACGATGGTGGTCAATCTGATCTCTGAGTTCTGTGTCAATCGATTCATCATTTATAGAACTTCCATGAATACCCGTGTAAAACCGTAAAAACACCATCCATCTAGGAGGAATGATATGGATACCCGATTTGCAATTTCAACCTACAGCGATGCAGCAGAAATCTCAAAAAAACTTGATGCATTGATCAAGAGCCCAATCTACAGTATTTCCAGAGAGGCCTTAGCACACTACGAGAGAACATATTTTGATGAATCTTGCCCTCTTTCAAAAGCAATGATAGGGGAGGCCAAGCACTATATCCCTGGTGGAGTACAACATAATCTTGCCTTTAATTATCCCTTCCCATTGGTGATGAAAAAGGCAGAAGGAGCATATCTGTATGACATCGACGGGCACAGGTATTTCGACTTTCTGCAAGCAGGAGGGCCTACAGTTCTTGGATCCAATCCTCCATCCGTCAGGGAAAAGGTTATAGAACTCCTGCAAGACGGCGGTCCGTCCACAGGTCTCTTCCATGAGTATGAGTATAAACTTGCAAAAAAGATTTGTGAAAGCATTCCCAGTGTTGATATGTTCAGGATGTTCAACTCAGGTTCAGAAGCCTGCATGGCAGCCATACGGGTTGCCAGGCTCGCTACCGGTCGGAAGAACATCATCAAGATGGGTGGGGCATATCACGGGTGGAGTGACCAACTTGCCTATGGAATACGGCTTCCCGGTACAAGAGGAATACAGGCGCATGGAGTACCTTCCTATCTTTTCAAGCACACCCAGGAATTTTTCCCCAATAACTTGGATGCTTTGGAGCGGACCTTGCGTTTGAACAAGCTTAGGGGAGGAACCGCTGCAGTCTTCATTGAACCAGTAGGGCCGGAGAGTGGTACCAGACCACTGGACAAGAACTTCAATAAGGAAGTGGAGAAACTCTGTCATGCCTACCATGCTCTGCTGGTATTTGATGAGGTGGTAACCGGGTTCAGGATTGGCATGGCAGGAGCCCAGGGATATTTTGGAGTTTCCCCTGATCTTACGGTATTTGGAAAGGTCATCGCAGGGGGGTATCCTGGTGCTGGTGGGCTTGGAGGGAAACAGGACTATATGAAATATCTTGCTGCAGGGATACAGACCGGAGACAAGATTCACAAGGCCCTGGTTGGAGGAACGATGGCTGCAACTCCCCTGAGCTGTGTTGCTGGGTACTACACTTTGGAGGAGATAGACAAAAGTGATGCATGCCAGAAGGCCGGTGTCATGGGGGACCGACTTACCAAAGGACTGAAAGCACTTATAAAGAAACATTCACTCCCGTTTGTAGCATTCAACCAAGGCTCCATCTGCCATCTGGAAACGGTGGGAACCATGCACTTCTCCGTCAATTGGAAGAGACCATGGACCATCCCCCACGTTATTGCAGAAACTTCAAAGCGTAAGAAAGAGATGGAGTATATGGGTGCAGCGTACATGGCCGAAGGGTTGGTAACATTGGCCGGAAGCAGACTCTACACCAGTGCAGCGTATACTGAAGAAATGATTGACGAATCACTGAAAGCCTTCGACCGGGTATTTTCCCAGATTGAGTGTATCAAGGATTGATGTATGGAACTTCAGGAAGCAAAACAGGCGGTATTGGAAGCTACGAAGAAATTAGTTGCCTCGCAGTTGGTTACAAGAACATGGGGGAATATCAGCTGCAGGGTAGGACGTAATCAATTCCTTATCACCCCCAGCGGTAAGTCCTATGAGCAACTGACGGAGGACCAATTGGTATTGGTATCGCTGGAGGGACTCGTGTATACAGGCTCCCTGAAACCCTCCTCCGAGAAAGGAATCCATGCCTTGGTCTATAGAATGCATCCCAAGGTAAACTGTGTTATACACACCCATCAAGAGATGGCTTCTCTGATCAGTCTGATTGGCAATGACCTATCCATCAGCGATGACTGGAGAGAATTGCTTGGAGAGACCATACACACCTCACGATACGGATTGCCAGGTACCAAGGCTTTGATGAATCGGATAGGCAGGGTACTAAAGTACTCTACAAGCCCTGCAGTTCTGATGGCTAACCATGGTGCACTCTGTTTTGGATCCAGTCCTCAAGAGGCTTTCAGTATTGCTGAAGCCTTGGAAGGGGTATGTAAGGAGCAGGTCTACAGGCTCTTCCCAATTCTTCCTTCCCTCGATGGGGAGGTGCAAATACGTACTTTTGCAAGGAAAGATGGGGAGGAAGTGACGTATACAACCAATGGTTCTCCTTCATTGCAAGCAATGGTGAAACAGATAATGAAGAGTAAGAAGGATTGCACGCATATGCTCTTGCTTACCTCTCAGGAGGTTCTGGAGGTAAGTAAGAGAGGTAAAAATCTGAACGCGTACCTAGACGATTTCGCACAGATTGCCGGCCCCTCCGTGCAGATAGTTCAAGAGAAACCTTCTGGCTTTCACAGTCTCAAGCATCGCGATGCGCTGATCGTGCAGAAAGTAGGGGCGTTTTGTATGGGCAGCAGTGAGTCAGAGGCTCATGCGGTAGCGACACTGGTCCAGAAGAACAGCAAAGCTGCATTGCTTAGGCTCTCCTATGCACAGGTGAAACCACTTCCTTATCTGGATACCCATTTGATGCGGTACGTGTACAAGAAGAAGTATGCGAAGCTTGCCTGTTCATCTATTGAGAGTTAAATAGTACAATACATGAATACAATTACTAATTAATACTTAATTGCTATTCTCATCCTATAATGTTTAAATTTGTGACAAATTTCGCCTATTGACAGATATCCTGTATTGGTTTTCAATCAGAGCAGAATTATGATTATGCTGATAGCGATACATAAGGAGCTTTGATATCAAACAGAAAAAATCATCTACCAAACGAAAACTAGACTTTGACATACATCCAGTGGTGTTCTTTACCTCTGCTTCCCTTATTATTGGGTTTGTCATTGTATCGGTATTCTTCAACGAGATGCTGGGGAATATATTCAACCCTCTTCTTAATGGAATCTCAACCAACGCCGGTTGGTTTTTCACGTTGGCAGTGAATATTATCCTGCTTTTTGTGCTCTATCTTATGTTCAGCCGTTATGGTGATATACGACTCGGAGGGGACGATGCTGAACCGGATTTCAGTACCCTCAGCTGGTTTGCTATGCTCTTCTCCGCTGGAATGGGAATTGGCCTGCTCTTCTACGGTGTAGCTGAACCAATGTTCCATTTCATGGTTCCCCCGGTTCCCGCTGATTCTGCTGCTGAAGCTGCACAGAATGCCATGAAGTATACCTTTCTCCACTGGGGACTACATCCTTGGGCCATCTATGCCTTGGTTGCGCTTGCCTTGGCGTTTTTCAGTTTCAATAAGGGACAACCCCTGTCAATCCGATCGATTTTCTATCCAATTCTTGGTGAGAAGATCAACGGAGGATGGGGTAATCTGATTGATATCCTGGCGACTATCGCTACTTTGTTTGGTGTAGCCACCTCCCTCGGATTTGGTGTACAGCAAATTAATGCAGGCCTGAATCACCTCACCGGTCTCGAACAGAGCCCTCTTGTGCAGCTGTTTCTTATAGCAGGGATCACCACGATTGCCACGATTTCAGTTGTCAGGGGACTTGATGCCGGTATCAGAAAACTCTCAGAACTTAACATTTGGCTCGCCCTCGCACTGTTGTTGTTTGTGTTCGTTTTTGGCCCCACGCTCTTTATAGCAAACGGGTTTGTCGAGAATATTGGTGCTTATCTCTCTTCGTTCGCTGAGATAGCTACATGGAATGAAACATTTGAGAATGCATCCTGGCAGAATGACTGGACTGTCTTCTACTGGGCTTGGTGGATTGCTTGGTCTCCCTTTGTAGGGATGTTTATCGCTCGTGTATCTCGAGGAAGGACCATCAGGGAATTCCTTATGGGAGTCCTCTTGATTCCGACGCTTGTTACCTTCTTGTGGATCACTGTATTTGGTAATTCTGCTCTCTATATTGACCTATTTTTGGGAGGTGATCTTGGCCAAGGGGTAACTGAGAATGTACCGCTTTCTCTCTTCCTTCTATTGGAACATTTCCCGCTCTCTTCAGTTCTTTCTGTTCTCGGGGTGTTGGTGGTGGTGAGTTTCTTTGTTACCTCATCTGATTCCGGTTCCATGGTAATCGATATCATTACAGCTGGTGGCAACCCTGATCCTCCTATTCCCCAGCGTCTTTTTTGGGCAATTCTAGAAGGTGTGGTGGCAGCTTCGCTTCTCCTCAGTGGAGGACTTGTTGCACTCCAGTCTGCAGTCATTGCAACAGGGCTCCCTTTTGCAGTAGTGCTGCTTGTACTTACTTACAGCCTCAAGAAAGGTCTCAATGAGTATACCGGAGTACAGACGTTCTCTGTGAAGACAGGAAAACTGAAGGCTCGCCATTTCCAGATTGAGAGTGGTGAGGCCCCTCTTGTGCGTTTCCATAAGAAATCCAAGAAAAAACAGCAGGAGAAATCAGATGTTTAAACAGATCAGTCAAAAATTCGCAAGTGGATGTTTTTTCTTGTTACGACAGCAAGAGGCTGTAGTAGTCTTTCTGGGAACGGCTTTTCTTGTACATGAACAGGGATATCTCCTTACTGCCACCTACTTGATGGAAGAGAACTATGAGGGGTTGATGGTCGCTCGACCCAGTAATCCAGAGGCGTTTTCTCCGCTTAGTCTTGATGTGGTACAGGCAATCCCTGTGGAGGTTATCAAGGCTGATCATACCACCAATACAGCTCTGCTTCATTTTACAAAGCCCCTGATCATAGATACCCCTGACCATATGGTAGGAAATGTTGAGTCCGTACAACTGGGTTCTTCGGTACTTGGATTTGGATTCCCTTTCGGACATGAGGACCTGCAGAACCTTGCTGTACAAAGTGGAATTATTGCCTCAAAAGTTTCACTCAGGGATTCAGTGAATCTTTTTCTGTTCGACCGAGCCATGCATACTGGGATGGCAGGAGGTCCTCTGGTCAATTATGACGACGGAAGAGTCATTGGGATCATGATGGGTCTTTTTGTTCCGAAAGAAGAGGGTGGGGATTTTATCAGGGGGTCCCTTCCTGGGTATGAATCAAGTTTCAGTTATGCCATCTCAATCGAATATGGAAAGGCTATGCTTGAGAAGCTGGGATTGACGCTACGATAGGTTCAATTTTTTAGAAACATAGGCACAGTTCAAACTGAAAAGTGCTTATGTTTTGTACGAGGAACTATAGGTGCTTTTTCTGATCATCTAAAGGAAAATTGCTCCTTCATATACGCTATCCGTTTGCCTACAATCATCTGGGTATAGCTGCTTTCATAGTTCAGCTCAAACCCATGGATGGTCCCCTCTGTTTTTACCAAAGACACTTCAATACCCGTCTTTTGGAGTTTCTTTGCGTACTCGATTGCCTCATCCCTAAGACAGTCGAACTCATTGACCTCAATATAGGTATTTGGCAACCCCTGTAATGAGGTTATCTCATTTGGTGAGGCGTATGCGTCCTTTTTTCCTACAAGGTAGATTTTCCACATCTTGGCATTGAGCTTTGCGTTCCAGATAGGGGTATCAACATATTTCTGCATGGAATCAGTGGATAGCCTTGCATCCAGGACCGGATAGATAAGCATCTGGAACAGTGGCATCTGCAGTGAGCGATCCCTGATCAAATGCGTCAATCCAGAGGCCAACGCACCTCCAGCACTATCCCCGTAGATTGCGATCCGTTCAGAATCTATGGAGAGTTCCTTTGCATGTTGAGTAGTCCATTGATAGACTGAAAAGCAGTCTTCCAGTCCGTGAGGGTATGGATACCTTGGAGCCAATCGATAATCAGCCATGACTACCTTGCAAGAGCATCCCTGAGCAAAATCCATAATCAATTGCTTATGGTGGTCAGCAGCAGGGAGTGCAAAGGCCCCTCCATGCAAGAAGAGGATGCAAGGAGCATTTGGCTCAATAGACTTGGGACTGAACAACTCTATTGGAATGGAATATCCATCATGAGCGATACAGGTTTCTCTCTTGTATGTGAGTGTTTCAGGGATGGTTCGCCGTACATATGCAGAGCGGGTCATCCTTTGTAGCAATGGTAAGAGTGGTGCATAGAAGGGAATACTCATCTGCAACGTATGAAAATCTTCATGTACCGGATATTTCTTCATGTTGTCGCTCTCTACCTGTAGGATGCTGAATCATATCATGAAACAAAATCTCAGCATACAGTGCACCTCCTGTGTAAAGGAGGTGCACTGAAAAGATCTTAACCCTGTTTTCAATCCAAGTACGCCTTGAATGCAACGCTGTTGAAGGAACCGCTTAATGTGTGAGGTTCGATATCGAGTATTCTTCTATGTGGAATGTATCGATATCCGTGCACAAATTGGACGGAGACTCCCTGGAAGATGTTCACTTCAAGTCCGGTAGCGATTGTGCCATGCATCACATACTCAAGGTTTGACATGACGTACTCATCATCCTCACTGATTAGGTGCCCGATAGCCATGGTTCCAATTCCAGCTTGGACAAAGGGGTTGAATGCTGCATCATGGAACATCCTGGTAGTTACTGCCAAGCCACTGCTGAAAGCAAACGTTGCTTCTGTTTCTGTGATGTCAACACCAAAATCCTCTCCCGGAAAATTCGAAAGCGGTTCAATTTTTGCGAATATTTCGGTTGATGTCCGGCTTGAAAGCTTGCTTCCAACGGTAACGCCAACATTTGGCACTTCCTGTTTTTCTACCACACTATGACCATAATTGATGCCGAGGTAGATACGAGGCGATAGGTATTCACACCTATCTGTTGCAAAAAGGGTTGTCATCGTGGTGAATGCGATGATCATGAGTACAACAAGCTGTTTCGTACTGTTTCTGTTCATAATAATACTTATCTCTCCATAGAAGTTTGGAGGTCTTTACGAACTCCTGCTTGTACTTTGCAACAATCGTGCCAAAGTTAGAAACCATGAGAAATATAGCGAAAAGTACCTACATATCACTTAGTGATTTCTCTTGGATGGTAAAATTAACCAATGGGAAGGGGGAATTTACCAAAACATTTAGAGATATTTATTTCTTTTAAAATACTCCATACCGTATATTTTTCTGATCTGATACGATACAAATAGATACAATACTATGTTCTGGGAGACGAAATATGTTGGTTCTGATTATTTCATTGGTTGTGCTTCTTTCGAGTTGTACCACCATGTACGTAGACAAAGCAGAGACGGGAATCGTGCATATATCCTCAAGTGATGGGTACTTAATCGAAGGATTCCTCTCCATGCCCGATGATGCGAATTCAGAAACGCTGGTTGTGTATGTCAATGGTTCTGGACCGAATACCTATGATAACAAACGAATGCTGGATGAGCAAAAACAGTTCACCTATTTTGATCTCTTCCGCGATGAGTTCAATGCACGTGATATAGCATTCTTCAGTTACAATACCCGTGGGGTCACCCCTTCAGATGAACCTCCGTACTTTACCTCAGTGGATGATATTGAATACAGAAGCTATACCCCTCATGCAAGTGTAAATGATGTTGTTTCAATCGTAGAGTACTTGAGAGCGTACAAGGGTCTCCAGAATGCCAAGATCATCCTCCTGGGATGGAGTGAAGGTACCTTGATTGCTCCCTTGGTGTCCCTGAAGACGGATATTGATGGACTCATCCTTTGTGGCTTTATGTATGACGATATGATGAGTATCCTCGATTGGCAACAAACAGGTGGGTCAAGTATGGTCTTCTACCGCAACTACTTTGACTATAACAAGGATGGGATTGTATCACCAGAGGAATTTGCTGAAGACAGAAACGGGATTGCAGCACATTTCGGTGTTACCTATGACTACATGGACCAGGACAAGAGCGGGGTCATGGATGAAAAGGATTTTGCAATCATGCTTGAACCAACCAGAAATGAGCTGTACCGGGCCATCGAAGAGAGAGATCGAGAGTACCTAAAGCATTCCTATGGGGTATATCTTACTCCAGAATGGTTTGATGCACACAAGATGATGCCAACGAACAAAGAAATCCTTCCCTTTGTTGATATTCCTATTCATATCATCCATGGTACATTTGACCAGAATGCTCGTGTGGAGGGCGTATATGAAGTCAGGGATTGGTTTGAGCAATTGGGAAAAGAGAACCTAACCATCTCTGTCCATGAAGGATACAACCATGATCTGAACTACATGGACTATGTCTTCACAGGAGAGATTCCTGAAGGATTGGCTGAGATCTTCTCTACAGCAGAAGCTTTGTAATACACTTGAACGATTGACCAGTGGGGATTTTCTATCTCTCCCCCCTGGGATCGTTTTCTTTCATCACTTGCTTCTGTGCATACATCTTATGGTCTGCAATATTGCTTAGCTCATCAGCGGTCATCCCAGGCAGTGGTGAATGGTATCCGTAGCTAAAACGTAGGTTCTTGATGAGTGGATTGTTATTCTTATGTAAATAAACCTTTATCATTTCGATGATGGCTTCAACATTACCAGATTCGGATATTGCCGCAAATTCATCTCCTCCTAGTCTGAAGGCAAGTCCCCTCGGGGCAAATGCTTTCTTGAGCGCCTTGGCAAAGCAGATTAGTGTATAGTCTCCCATTTCATGGCCATGTTTGTCATTGATCTCCTTGAAATAGTTCAGGTCAAACACAATCAGTGAGAACTGTTTGTTGCTTTGCAACAGGTGCTGCATATACGCATCATAGCTGCTGCGGTTGTAGAGTTTGGTTAGGTAATCCTCATCGGATGGTGTAGATTCAAGAAAGACATAGATGACAAACAAAGCCAATGCAATTGATGTCCAGGAAAAGTGCAACTTGGAATTGAAAAATTGAAGTACCATTCCTGCTATGGGGATGAAAAAGAAAAACTGATAGATCAAGGTTTCATTGCGGGTAATCTTCTTTCTATTCATGGTGATAAAGACAAAGAAATACCCATACAGCAAGCCAAGCAAGATGTAGTGGATGAACTTGAAAGGTTCACTACTATAACTGTTGGTCTCAGGGTTTACTGAGAAATAGAGAGGCAAGAAGGTATTCATGATAAGCATAAAGAGTGTAAGCAGGCTTGCATGCTGATAGTACCATCTCTTTTGGACTCTCTTCCTGTCATGAAACATCCTGAAATCCACATAGGACATGAGCAGTCCCCCGATGACAGGACCAATGAGGTAAAGCAGGAAGTTGGTGGAGTATTCAAGGAGAAATGCACCAAGGAATTGCTCGCCATCAATTATCCATGTCAGTGGTTCATCGATAATGGCAATACTGGTAGTGAGCAGGGACCAATTGAGGAGATGTTTACTGAATGTCTTGATCCTTGATTTCTGCATGAATAGATAGAGGATTACCAAGATAGCGAAGGCAAATATGTTGATCTGGAATTGAATCAGATAGTCCATCAAAAGCCTCCATAAAAGAATCATATGCAAAAGTAATTTTTTCTTAGATCCAAATAATATCAAGTAGATACAATTGGTCGGTTAAAAAAGAATGCAATGGATTCTATTGTGAAAGGTCCCCGTAATTCAATAGGACAGCGATTCTGATTCTCTATCTGTCATGGGGTAGGGGATTCCCCCATTTGCCCGAATCACCTTGATTTCAGGACGAAGCTTTACATGCTCGGGAAAGTCTTCCCAACTGCCCCCCAGCCGTTTTAGAAGAAGGGTGGAGACTTCTCTCCCAATCTTTTCACAAGGTTGTGCAACTGCATAATGACAGAGCTTGAGTAAGGGAGCATAGCTGAGATAGTCAAAACTTGCAAAAACAAGTTGCTCCAGCTGATGAGGGGAGAGCATTTCTAATGCTTGGATGGTTGCCCCCAGATGCAGGGAATCATTGGCAATAAAAAAGGCTTCTGGATAATCTACTTCACGAAGTGCTTGCCTGATGAGATACCTCCCAGAGGCCTGGGTCATTGCATCCTGATGATAGACGAATCGATTTTCGACGGTCAGACCCTGTTCCTTCATTGCCTCCAAATATCCGTACAATCGTTCATGTGCCGTATGGATACTGAGATCTCCACCAATATACCCGATTCGTTTATATCCTTCATGCTTGAGCGCCTTGATCATCTGACGAACTCCATATCGACTGTCTGTTTCCACGAAATCAACCTTGAGTCCTTCAATACATCGGTCGACCATGACCAAGGGAATCCTTGAAAGCGCGGTTGTCTGGAAGTGCCGGCCATCTGCCCCTGCGGGCATCACCACAATTCCATCCACATTACGCTCAATGAATATTTGGAGCTTCCGTTTTTCTTCTTCCACTGAATCGTTGGAAGAGGTGATGATCAGTGAATACCCGTGGGGAGCCAAGCAACGTTCCATTGCCTCGACAACTTCCATAAAAAAGATATTGGAGAGTTCTGGGGCGATTATGCCAATTGTCTTAGTATGACGAAACTTGAGAGAACGTGCCACCTCATTACGGTTATAGCCAAGCGTTTCCATGGCGTCCAATACTTTCTTTTGTGTGTGTATGTTCACAGAATCCCCATGGTTGAGGACACGAGATACTGTAGCGATAGACACACTCGCTGCTTTTGCAACATCTTTGATGGTAGGGGATGCCATGATGGTCTCCTCAGAATAAGGGGTCAGCCGGTACATATGCCGGTGACCCCCCAAACTTGTGAGATGCAATCTCTATTCAACGGATCATCAATCGTAGATCAAACCCTTGATGTCTGCATCATCCATGTTCTGGTAGTTGTAGAACTTTGCACCGGTGTCGACATCAGCAACAGGTTCACCCTTGTAGGCTTTGTATGCCAGTTCGACTGCTTTGTATCCAATCTGATAGGGGTCTTGGGTAATGGACCCAAGGAAGTATTGCTGGCGAACCGCATTCTTCTGTGCAGCGCCTGCATCATATCCGATAACCACAACATCCTTGAATGCAGAATTGCTCTTCAAGGTTGCTCCATCATTGGTTGCAGCTAGAAGACCCTTGACCGTTGCTTCGTTGGAGCAGAAGATTCCCAGAACATTGTCACTGGCTACCTTGTTCAGCATTGCCTGCGCTGCGTTGGTTGCATCAGTCATTGCGGCAGAAGCGGGGACTATCATCTCAATGAAGACTTTTCTTCCCTTTGTTGGGCTGTCTGCGGCAATGTAGGCAGTGTTTCCGATTACTGCAATATCACTCTTGCCAAGTGAAGTGTTCTCGTCTATCAGCTTGATCATGGTGTCTCTAAAGCCCTTTCCACGGCTAAGCAGCGATTCACCTGAAGCGTCCTGATTCATGACGACAATCTTGACGGGCTTGGCGATTGAAGCAGCTTCAATTTTGCCTTTGATTACTTCAAACATCTTCTGGGCAGCCATACCTGCTGCGGCATAGTTGTTGGTTGATGCATTTGCCCAAATTGATCCTGCTGGAGCTTCCGGTACACCAGAGTCAAATCCGATGACGGGAATACCTTGGCTCTTGGTCTGTTGGAGCTGGTCAAGTACGCTGCTGGTATTCAATGCCGCCAAGGCGATTGCAACAGGGTTCTTCGCCATTGCATTGTTGAGCATTTCAACCTGGATTTGTACATCACTTTCTGAAGGAGGTCCTTCAAAGGTAATATCAACCCCATAATCTGCAGCAGCCGCATTGGCACCCAGTTTCACTTGCTGCCAGAAATCGTGTTGTTCTCCTTTTGAAACAACAGCGATATAAGGCTTTTGTTCCTTTACTCCTTCTGCAAACAGAACAGTGGAAGTAAGCAACACTAGAACCATTAGAACGACTAAGGTCTTCTTCATACTAATCCTCCTGTTTTCTACCGGATCCAATAATCCGGATTTGCTATATACAACGGATATATTCCGTTATCTCTTTACGAATTCCTTTTCCTTCTTGCGTAGCTCGGCTCTCTGTGCCTTTTCTTCCCGTCTCAGCGCACGGTATCGGGCACGCATCTCCAGACGAAGCTCTGTAAGTTTTTTCTCTCCTTCTGTTTTGGCTGCAGGATCAGCAGAGGACAATTCTGCCTTCAGTTGAGACATCTTCAGCTGCATTTCCTCCTTGTACCTGTCAGACTCGGAGAGAATGCGAACCTCTGAGGATTTTTTCGTTCGATAGATATCGAGCATGACAGCGCCAAGGACAACCACACCAGTAAAGAACGTCTGGTATTGTGACTGTAGGTCCATCGATGGCAGCCCAGCGCGTAATACACTCATGATATATACACCAATCATTGTCCCAAAAACTGAACCTGCACCCCCGCTAAGACTGGTTCCCCCGATAACGGTTCCTGCGATAGCATACAATTCAAAACCCTGGCCTTGGGCAGGCATAACGGTGGTGTATACTGCGGCAAAAGCAATACCGCCGATACCGGCTAGGAAGCCGCTGATCACATAGGCCATCATCTCCCATTTAGCAACATCAATACCGCTAAGACGCGCTGCTTCCTTGTTAGAACCAACAGCAAAAATATATCGTCCCATCTTAGTTCTAGTAAGAATGATATAAGCAATGAATGCTGTGCCGAAGAGTACGATAGCACCGGTGGGGTAGGATGTATTATCCTCAGCGATAAACTTGAAGATTCCCTTGAACCAACTATCTTCTGCCCCACGAGCCGGGAAGGTAGCACTACGCACATTCGATACAATGGATCCGGTACCTAAGCTGATCATCATGGTACCCAGAGTAGCGATGAAAGGCGGCAACTTCAGCCGGCTTACCATGATGCCATTGAAAAGCCCAAAGGATGTTGCAACCACAATGATGAGGATCAATGAAATCCACATGGGCCATCCCCATGTCTTGTATGCTGTTCCGCCGATGATTGTCGCTGCCATCATCACTGTGCCACACGAGAGATCAATCCCACCGGTAATGATGACAAAAGTAACACCGATGGCCAGGAACCCAATATAGTAGGAAGAGTCAAGGATGTTTACCAATGTTGTATAGGAGAAGAAGTTCCTGCCAAAGAGCGCAAAGAACGCGTAGATGATAACGAGAGCCAGTGGTGCAAGCAACTTTTGGAGATTCAATCCTTTCTTTTTTTTCAACTCAAGCATATCTTTCGTTTTCATCTAGGGTTACTCCTATCCATGTTGTGTAGCCAATTCCATGATCTTTTCCTGGGTTGCCTCTTCTATTGGAAGGAAGCCTGTGAGTTTTCCTTCACACATTACAGCAATTCGGTCACTCATTCTCAGAATCTCATTCAGTTCACTGCTGATCATGATGATAGACTTACCTTCTTTGACGAGTTCATTCATCAGGTGATAGATTTCACTCTTTGCCCCTACATCAATCCCTCGCGTTGGTTCATCGAAGATGAGGATGGAACAGTTTTTGATCAGCCACTTTGCGATAACCACTTTCTGCTGGTTGCCCCCAGAAAGATTTTGTACGAGCTGGTCCAGTGAAGGTGTCTTTACATTGAGTTTCTCTACATTCTCTGCAGCAATCTGATGTAGTTTGGAGCGAGGAAGAAAGAGGTTAGGGCAGAGGTCTTCGTACGAAGCCATGATGGCATTGGATTCAACAGAGAGCTTGATTGCCAGGCCAAAACGTTTTCGATCTTCTGATAGGTATCCAATGCCATTGAGTACAGCATCCTCTGGACTTTCAATGAGTGTCTTCTTTCCATTGATATAGATCGAACCAGAGGCTTTATCAGCACCAAAGAGAGCACGCATTGTCTCAGTCCTGCCCGCCCCCATGAGTCCAGAAAATCCAAGGATCTCTCCCTTATGCAACTCAAACGAGATGTTCTTTACAAGTTTGCCTGCTTTAAGATTATCAACCTTCAGGACTACTGGTGCATTATCGGGAACATTGCTTTTTGCTTTAGGCTGTTCATAGATGACTCGTCCAACCATCATATTGATCATCTCATCCTTGCTTAACTCCTTGGTCAGCTTGGTGCCCACATATTCCCCGTCCCTGAGAACGGTAACCCGGTCTGTGATGATGCCGATTTCATCAAGACGGTGACTGATGTAGATCATGCCAACGCCTTTCTTTGCCAAATCTTTCATGATGGTAAACAAGTCCTTGATCTCTCTGTCGGTCAAGGCGGCAGTAGGTTCGTCAAAGATGAGAATCTTGAGATTATGGGAAACAGCCTTTGCAATCTCAACCATCTGTTGCTTGCCAACGGTGAGATCTCGTACCTTTTCTTCTGGGTCTATGGACATATTCAGATGAGCGAATAACTCTCTGGCTCTCTTGTTTTGTGCTTTCTCATCCAAAAACAACCCGCCGTGTTTGGTAGCCTCACGCCCGATATAGAGATTTTGTGCTACGGTGAGATGCTCCATCATATTCAGCTCTTGATGCACAATCGCTATTCCTGCATCCAATGCTTCCTTTGGGCCTTGAGGATTAAACAGCTTACCCATGTAATGGATCTCACCTGAGTCTTTTGGGAATATTCCAGTGAGGGCTTTCATCAGTGTTGATTTACCAGCCCCGTTTTCACCGACGATTGCATGAATTTCGCCTTCATACAAATCAAAATCCACACCTTTGAGTGCATGTACGCCGGCGAATCGCTTATCAATAGCTTTCATGGACAGGATTACGTTACTCACTCCGCATCTCCTTGTACAACTGTATTATTCGCATGACAATCCATATCTGTCAAGAAAAATTTGTAAACGTTTACAATTAAATCAGTTATTGCATATACACTGATACTTACCGTCATATGATTGATACTATGACAAAATTGTGCATGATAGATGCATTGGTATTTTCAGAAATGTTTGGAAAACAATTTTCTGATACCCCTGTATGAATGCTACAAGGTAGAGACGACCAAAGAGTTGTGTTTTATCTTGGTGCTTACAAAGAATGTGCATACATTGTGTTCTCAATGCGAGAACACAATGTAAATGTTTATACTAATAATCTTCTTCGTTTCCATATATAAGATCATAACGAGAACCGGATACCTTATAGATAGATTCAAGATCTTTCATCAAAAAACCAGGATCCCATTCCGAGTATGAGTAATGTGCACATGTACCGCAGGATGAAGACAATACCCGTGGTACAGGTGCGAGTCTGCAGGGAATCTTGTGGATCCTCGCATGCTTGAGAAACTGTACTGCCCCATATTGGCTAAAGAATGTTGCGATAAACTGGTTCATTGCTTCTGCAATTCCAACATCCAGCCATAATCTGTCTCGGTAATACTTACTTGGTATTTCATAACCTTTGCAAATCTGCATACATTTTCCTTAGCTGCAATATTGTCTACCAGAATCTTCATATGCATGATTTTTGCATCAACGGCTTTCTTTGTTTCAATTACAGGTTGGGGACATGAGAGTCCTCGAGCATCAATTTCCATGTGCTGCCTCCTTCTTGTTTTTCTTGTAAATGATAGTCAATGCGATGATGGTGATTACAACAAATCCCATGATGGTTGCAACTTGGCCCCCGATGGTGGGTCCTTTGGGAGAAGAAGCCAGAGAAAAGTTGTGCGAGAATGCAGCACCTGCAAGCATACCCAATACACTCATTGCACTGTCACTGTTTCCTTCCCCCGCTAAGATTGTTTGTCTGAGCGGACATCCTCCAAGCAATACCGAACCATATCCTACCAATGCCATACCAAGGAAATTCCACAGCCAGTTTGTATGTGCAACGCTTTGGCCCTCAAACCCCAGCATGAAATTACCAGTCACCAAATTCATGATCAAGGCTGCTACGAAAACCATGACCAACCCAGTAAGCAGGGTGAAATCCCTAAAGAGGAAGACATCTCTGATTCCTCCCGCCATACAAAAACGATTGCGTTGTGCAAGAGCTCCAACAGCTAGTCCTCCAATCAGAGAGAACAGTATGGGAGCATGAAGGCTGCCAGGGCCTGAAGTGCTGAATTTCAAAAGAGAAGGGATGAATAGCAGTATGAACAATAGTGCAAGGAACATCCCACTGATTGTTCCTCCTTCAATGGTTGATTGCTTATAGCTAATTCCGAGAGTAAATCCCCTATTGAGCAACACAGAACCTGCTATAATGCCGGCAATGAAGCCAAAGAGTGCAATCAGTGCGTTCAGATCCCCTCCGGCAAGACGTAGTACCATCCTGAAAGGACAACCCAGGAACACCAAAGCACCAATCATAACAAAGAATGAGATGACAAAACGAAAAACCGGGCTTGAGCCCCCTCTTGGCTTGAACTCTTTTCTTACAACACTGATGAGCATGGAACCCAAGAGTAGTCCGATGATTTCAGGCCGTGCATACTGCACCACCGAGGCACTATGCAGTGATACAGCCCCTGCAATATCCCGATAGAAACAGGCAATACAGAACCCCATGTTCGCAGGGTTGCCAAGCAACACCAAAACAACTGAGATCACACCTGTGATTGTACCGGCAATCATCAGGGATTTCTTTTCTTTTGAAATATTCATACTTCCTCCATACAGCGTTGATTATAACCGTTATATTTATGAAAATACAATGGTTATTTTTAGATTGTTGTGATACGCTTAACCCATGCAAACCATTTACCTTGATAACGGAGCTACTTCTTGGCCCAAAGCTCCCAACGTTGCTCAAGCTGTTTCCTCCTTTATACTAGATCATGCTGTGAATATCTCACGAGGAGGGTATGAGCGAGCCTATGAGACCGCCGGCGAAATACAAGCCTGCCGAGACAAAATCGGTAACATGTTTGGGGCTAGAGATAGTAGGAATTGTACTTTTACTCTGAACGTTACCCATGCATTGAACACCTTGATATTCGGGTTATTCACTCCTGACGACCATGTATTGGTCAGTGGAATGGAACACAACGCTGTTATGCGTCCATTGACACAACGGGGAATACCTTATTCCATTATTCCCTGTTCTCCAGAAGGATTCCTCCTTCCAGAACAGATGCAAGCACTTGTTCGACCGAATACAAAAGCCATCATCATGACTTCCGCTTCGAATGTGAGTGGAGCAATCCAGCCGGTCAGAGAGGTTGCCTCCCTTGCAAAAGCATCAGGTCTTCTTGTGATCATTGACGCAGCTCAGTTGCCACTATCTCTAAATTTATCCCTCGAGAATGACAATCTTGATGCAATTGCCTTCACTGGTCACAAAAGCCTTCTGGGACCACAGGGAGTGGGAGGACTGGTTTTATCAGAACAATTGGCTCATCGGATGACTCCTTGGGCTACTGGGGGAACAGGAAGCAAGAGTGATCTCCTGGATATGCCGGATTTCCTTCCTGACAAATTTGAGGCAGGTACGCAGAATCTCCCTGGTATCATAGGCCTTTCAGCTGCCTTGGATTACATCAAGGAACACAGAATATCCATTGTTGAGCATGAAATGAAACTTTCAGAAAAGTTGCTCAAAGGATTTCAAGTAGATGAACGAATCAAGGTGATAGGTCCAAAAAATCTGCATAACCGCACCAGTGTTATCAGTGTAGACTTTCCCGGTCTCGACAATGCACAGGTGGCAGACGAACTGTTTCTCAATGCCGGGATTGAAACAAGGGTTGGATTGCATTGTGCTCCGATTGCCCATCGGACCTTAGGTACATTCCCGGAGGGTACGGTACGATTCAGCCTTGGTTATGCAACAACGGAAGAGGAGATAGACAGGACACTTGAAGCCTGTAAAAAGGTTTTGGACTCAATGTATAGACGATAAGTACAACGAGTCACATAGTAAATACATTGCAATAAGCAAGGACAATACAATGGAAGAAGTAAGACTCACTCAATTGGTTAAAACAAGCGGTTGCGCTGCAAAGATTCCCCCGGGGATATTGCATGAAGTACTGGATAGCCTACCGGTAATGCACAGTCCCGATCTGGTGGGAGGATATGAAGGCAGCGATGATGCGTTTGTGTATAAGTTGCCTTCCCAAGCGGGTATGGTAATGTTACAGACCGTAGATTTTTTTCCTCCCATGGTGGACAATCCATATCTTTTCGGGCAAGTTGCTGCTGCAAATGCGCTTAGTGATATCTATGCAATGGGAGGGGAGCCCAATACCGCATTAAATCTGGTATGCTTTCCCTCATGTCTCGATATCTCGGTGTTGCGTGAGATCCTCCTCGGAGGGCAGTCAAAGGTTGAAGAAGCAGGTGCCATCATTGCCGGAGGACACACCATCAGCGATCCTACGCCGAAGTATGGCTTATGTGTCACAGGCTTCGCTCATGAGAACAAGGTTTGGGCAAATAATGGAGCGGCAGAAGGGGATTTGCTGATACTTACCAAACCCTTGGGTGTTGGAATTATCAATACTGCGGTCAAGGCGGGACTCGCAAGTGAGCTTGCTGGTAAGAAAGCCATTGAGAGCATGACAAAACTGAACAAATATGCCCGTGATGAAGCGATGGATTTTTCGGTTCATGCAGCAACCGATATCACAGGATTTTCCCTGATTGGGCATGCTGCAGAAATGGCTGTTGCCTCGAAGAAGAGCATTACCTTGCATGCTGAAAAGATTCCAGTATTTACGGAAGCACTTGAGTATGCCCAGATGGGGTTGAATCCAGAAGGGATGTACAACAATAGGGAATATCTTGAAGCGAAGGTTTCTCATCAGGGAAGTATCGCCCAAGAACTGATGGATGTGCTCTATGATCCCCAGACCTCGGGAGGATTGTTACTCAGTATGAGGGAAAGTGATGCAATTGCTTACAGTAAAAACACAGGTTATCCCATAATTGGTGTTGTAGGGCCGGAGAGGGAAACCCCAATCAACATCCAAAATTGAATAGTAGAAAGGAGACTGCAAGGATGTGTTGCCTCATGTAGTCTCCTTCTCTAATGTGGCTTGAAATTCCAGGAACTGAAGGCTCTTTTCCCATAGCTCCTCAGCCATCTCGCGGTCGAGAGCGTGGGGAGCAGGAATTTCTTCAGTAGTGAAGTTGAAGAACCTTCCTGTAATTCCCTCCAATTCAGCGGAGACACCCAGGTAGTACAACGCCAAGGCTGAGAGCTGTGGTGTTCTGGCTGAAGGATTAATCAGGTGGTGCTTAAACCATTTATAGAGCTTCCCGTTATTCTCGCCCATATTGGTCCTTACATCACCAGGGTGCATCGCATTGATCGTAACTGCACTATTCTTGAATTGTTCGGTAAACGGGAAAAGAGAGAGCAGTTGTGCCGTTTTTGCAGAACCGTAACTCTTCAATCCACTATAGTGGTGCTTTTCCCAATCAAGATCATCCAGATGCAAGCCAGAGAGTGCAAACCTGTGCCCCTCAGAATTGACATACAAAATCCTTGCACTTTCCTGTTGTTTGAGTTTTTCCATCAGCCGGTAGGTTATGATGAAGGAAGCGAGATAATTGACCTGGAAGACCTCCTCCAAGCCATCAGCAGTAAACTGCTTTTTGGTATTGTATACCCCGGCATTATGAATGAGCACAGCGATGTCTTGTTCTAGACCTGCCAGCATGGTAGCGGTGGCACGTATCTGCTCAAGATGTGAGAAGTCTGCGATAAAGTAGTTACAAGGTACCTTGAACTCATGCTCTATTGCTTGTTTCAGCTGTTCTGACTTCACCTTGTTCCGGTTGATTACCAGAAGGGAGGCACCATGGGAAGCGAAAAGCCTGGCTGTCTCGTATCCGATGCCTGAGGTAGCTCCCGTGATGACAACTAAGTTTCCGGCAAAGTCTTTCTCTTCGCTTTTGGGAGTTGCCTTGTTGTTCTTGAGCATGGCTGCAATATGTGACCATTCATACTCTTTCAGATATGGATTCATGACTACCTCTTGTGTTATCCAAATTTCTTATGCATAAACTTGCGATAAGCCTTGCCGAAATGGGGGATGTTGTCAAAGATATCTCCCCACAGGTCGTAATAATCGCGTTGTTCTATGATTTTCCCCTGTTCGTTCAAGGTGACCCTGCTTGCACCATATACCGATGAATTGGGGTATTTCTTGAAACTCAGCGTCATTTCCCACTCAAGAAACATGACATTACCGTTCTGGGCAATATTCTTGATATCCATCTTTAGGTCGCTGGACCTGGCGATCAAGCGTTCGGTCATTGCAGTGAAATCTGCGATGCCATGGATTTTCTGGACACTGTCCCAAAAGAAAATTTGCTCATCATAGTAAGGTAATATGTGGGACCAGTCGGGCTTTCCCTCTGTGTTGTAGATATTGGTCCATAACTCTCTCAGTTGTTCTTTGCTCTGTATAGAAAATTCCATTATATCCATTCCATAAAATATATTCTAATGAGAAAGTTATAGCATGATTTTTGTTATCATATGGCAAAATATTCATAAAAGAATAAGAAAATGGTAACAGTATTTTAGCAATTGAATGTATTGTAAAGGCTAAACCATGAAAAACATCGATTACTTTTTCCAACAGCTGCTCAGACTCATCCAGGCTTACGGATTGAATTCGCTATAATTATCGATGAATATGCGAGCAATGGTAGGATCAAAATGTCTTCCGGCACAATGGTCGATTTCCTTGATAGCTTCTGAGATTTCCATTGGCTGTTTATATGAGCGTGAATTGGTCATCGCATCAAAGGCATCAGCTACAGCGATTATTCTAGCTTGCTGGGAAATCGAATTACCAGAAATTCCCCTTGGGTATCCTGTTCCATCCCAGTGTTCATGATGTTCGAGAATGGTATTGGAAATATCTATGAATTCATTGGAAGCCGACAAAATTCTAAACCCAGTTTCTGGATGTCTCTTAACCACGTTCCATTCATGATCAGATAATGTTCCAGGTTTGTTAAGAATATGCTCAGGTACTCCAATTTTTCCAATATCATGTAAAAGTCCTGCGATTCTCATCCGGTGAATCTCAATCGTGGACATTTTTAGCTTACTGGCAATAAATTCACATAGTGCACTTACCCGTTTGGAATGTTCCGATTCCCGGTCGCTTTTTGCAAATAGCGAATTGATGACCAATTTGATGGTTTTGTTCTTGGTGCTGGAACTTTCGTACAGTTTGTTCCGATACATCATATCTTCTGCTTGTTTGAAGACGGCCGCAAAAGTTTCTTGCAGGATGCTACGAGTATCATACCCATAGGCCAAGGATAATTGAATTGAGTCCTGCTCAGCTTCTCTTTCAGTAGATTCAATTTCCTGAAGTCGGGCTTCCGCCTCAGCTCTGGTGGTATTTGGTAGAACCATGATGAATTCATCACCGCCATAGCGAGCAACAATATCTCGAGGTTTTGCAAAATGTTGTAAACGTTTCGCAGTTCTCCTCAATACTTCATCTCCTATGGCATGCCCAAAGGAATCATTGATTAACTTTAATCCATTAGTATCTGCGATAATCAGGGAGACGGGGAGATATTGCTCATTCTCCAGATGTATCAATGCTCTTTCCAAGTAACCCCGGTTATAAAGATTCGTGAGGAAATCATGGTCATATTGAAATTGCAGACGTTCTTCTGCATGTTTGCGTTCAGTTAGGTCTTGTGCAAGGATAGCGATATTTCCTGTCATGGGAACGACAACTAATCTCAACCATATCGATTTGGATTTTCCTTCACGCTCATAACCAATCTCCATTGTCTGGCTTTTTCCTGAAATAATAACATCTTGATACATTTGAAACATCTTGCTGTTTCTATGATCTGGGAACAGATCAAGCAAATGCAATCCAATTACCTTTTCAGGGTCAGTGCCATTCAAAGATGCAATTGCAGCATTTTCATACACCCAGGTAAAATCGACTATGTTTCCTTGTTCATCGCGTACCGGCTGAAAGATGGTAAAACCATCAGGGGACATATCTTGTGCAATTCTGAAACGTTCATAACTCTCTCTAAGCGCCTTTTCACTCTTTTGTAAGGCTTTGTTCAATTCAATCTGTTCAATTCTCTGGAGTGTCATCTCACTGATCAGCTGGGTCATGTTGAGCAGGAAATCCATTACTTTAGTCACATGATCCTTGGAGACGACCGGAACCTCTCTGAGAGCTTGTAGATATGATGCTGTATCAAATCCAAAGTGGGTTGCCTGTTCCTTGAAAAACTGTAAATCAGGTTTTTCAAAGAAGAATTGTCCGGAGAATAAATTCGCAACATGCTCACCTTTTATGATGACCGGAACGGCAACATCCACCAATCCATTCAGGCAGGTGTAGAAGTGGTACATCTCATGATCCTTGCAATTTTGGGCAAGAATGGTATCGCTTTGGGTACACCTCTTGCCCGTCAATGGATTGATGCGATGGAATTCTGTACAAATTCGTCTCCACCCAGATTTGGAGAGAATCTTTCCATTGAGGTCAAGAATGGCAGTAACAAATCCCGTGGATTGGTTGAACCCTTCAAGCAGGGCGTTTACCCGCTCCATATCGAGATATTCCAAACTGTTTCTCTTCATTAAAAGCCTACCTCATTTCTCAAAACGACCAATCACAGTGTACAGAGGACAAAAACTACTGCGATAGTGAAAACCAATACAAAGCCACCGATCATAATTGCAAGCGTTTTGGAGTACCCACTGACACTGAGCTGGTGTTCAGTGTCCATATGTTTCAGTCTAGGATACAATTGTGAATAAAAAGTCATGATTGAGAAAATTAGGGAAATTACGCTGAATACTTTGGTCTCTTTTTCACCCGTGATGACAATTCCAATGATCAGCACAATGAAAATCAACTTGGTGCCTGCAACCCAATTGATGAGATAGGTAACAAACTCCCCAATCTCTGGGTCGTTTTGTGATTTTTCATAGGCTTTGAACACTCCCACGGCATTCCCCCGTGTCGAGGAAGGCATCCTGTAGAGTAACACTACATTCAGAGTCTCCAAGGTGATAAATGCTATCAATACCCAGGAAAGAATATCCATATATGCTCCTACAAGAACGACTTTTCCTTGAGATAGTTCTCAGCGACCATTCTGGCTGGTTGTCCCTCAACAGCAATCCTGCTGTTGAGCAACTGCAGTGTTTCAAGGTCAAGACTTTGGAAGACGGGTTCAAGAATCACTGCAATTTGTGGACTTTGCTCAAGCACTTCAGATCGGATGATCGGGGAGGGAGCATAGACCGGTTGGATGTTCTTTGTGTCGGTGAGGACCTTCAATCCAAGGGCAGCAAGCTGTCCATCGGTTCCGTATGCCATAGCAGCATTGACCTGTTCCTGACCAGAGGCTGCTGCCTGCTCAGTGAGGGTTGTGTTCCCACCTGCAAATACTAAGAGCTGGCTTTCATCAAGAGAAAATCCGTATCCCTTCTCAAAACTGGGGAGTGCTGCCTCACTGGATACAAACTCTTCACTTGCCGCAAGCTTGAAATGTCCTCCAGCATTTACATAGGCTGCAAGATCTTCCAAGGTTTTTAGTGACTGCCTCTCAGCGAGATCGCCACGAACAGAGATTGCCCACGTGTTGTTAGCGGGAGCAGGGGTGAGCCAGACAATGTTATTGGCTTCCAGGTCGAGTTCAGCAGCCTTCTTATAGCCAGCTTGGAAATCCTTCCAGAGCTCTGCTTCGCTCTCTCCAGAGAAGAAGTAGTAGGCATTACCGGTATATTCTGGGTAGATATCGATTTCACCAGCGATGATTGCAGAGCGGACAATGGGTGTCGAGCCGGTCTGTGTCTTGTCGATAACGCGAAAACCATCGTTTTCCAGCATAAGTACAATCATATTTCCCAGCAAGGCGCCTTCTGTATCTATCTTGGACCCCACGGTTATCTCTGGCTTGTCAACACGCTCGGTTGTACCTGCAGCGAAAATAGGTACGCACAGCAGTAACAGTGCCAATGAGAGTAAGAGTACTTTTTCCGCAATGTGTTTCATGATTACGCCTCCGATTGAAGTGAAGAGAATACCCAGGGTATCAATTCCGCCACAGTAGGGTGTGGAATGACGGTATCCTGGATTGTCTGATAGCGAAGTCCTGCTTGCATGGCGAGTGCGATCATACCAATCACTTCATCTCCACCCACACCAAATACAGCAGCCCCAATAATTGTATTATCTCTCTTGTGTACTAAAAATTTGATACGTCCTTTCGTCTCATTCTTTTCCTTCGCTCTACTGATCGTTTTCATCTCCTTGGTTGCTACCAAGTAGGGTATATTAAGCTTCTTTGCTTCTTTCTCACTCAATCCTACTCTTGCAAGTGGTGGATCGATGAATAGTGCGTAGGTGGGAATACGGTCAGAGATTTTTTTCGAACCTCCAGAAAGTACCGAGAGGAAAACCTGGCCGTCATGGACGGATGTGTGGGTAAAGGCACCTCGTCCATTTACGTCCCCGAGTGCAAAGATATGGGGGACTGATGTTCTACACTCATCGTCAACCGTGATAAATCCTCTTTCATCCATCTCGATACCAGCACTCCTGAGGTTAAGTACGTCACTGTTTGGAACTCTGCCAATACCAAGTAAAAGGTGGGACCCTGTTATGGTTCCTCCTTTGTAGTGTACTGAGATTGACTGGTCACGTTCCCTGGAGACGGATTTGATGGAAGCAGAGGTGAGAATCTCAATTCCTTCATCCTCCAGGATGGTTCTCGCTATCAGGCTGATCTCTTCATCCTCCCTGGAAATGATATGTGGAGATGACTCAAATATCGTTACCTTGGAACCGAGTCTCCTGAACGCCTGGGCGAACTCCAGCCCGATATAGGATCCTCCTATGATCAAGAGATGGGAAGGGAACTCCTGTAGTGCAAGGATTCCCTTGTTGTCCAACCAAGGAACGGCATCGATACCGGGGATATCAGGAACCCTTGCCCTGGTGCCCGTATGAATGACGATTTTCTCTCCATGGATACGTGTTCCCTCAATCTCAATGGTATGAGAGTCGAGGAAGGACCCAACCCCGGGATAGAAGTCAATTGTTTGCTCGAGCCATTCCCTAAAGCCTTTGTTCGCTTCATCACGTATGGCATTGACACGTTTCATGACTTTGGAAAAATTGGTTTGGTAGGATGTTACCTCAATTCCAAACTCACTTCCTCTTTGGATCATGTGGGCGGTGCGGGCACTTGCGATAAGGGTCTTGGTAGGGGTACAACCCCAGTTGACGCAACTCCCGCCAACACGATCTGACTCAACCACAGCAACAGAATACTTCTGCTTCAGAAGTTCTCCAAGGATGGTCCCTGTTGCTTGCCCTGTTCCAATGATAATTACATCATACTGTTTCATCGGGATTACCTCCTGATAGACCTTCAGTATACCTAGCACTATAAAGGTGATTGCTCACCCACACAAGAAAATTGACCCCGAGAAAACTTGATTCCCTCCCTTTCTCCTGTTATTCTCAAATCAACCATGGACGAACGGCCCGTGCATGCGGGGGATAGATGGTGATCATTAGGCGGTTCGCATCAGAGGGGAGTGTCATTGAATCGGAACATACTCCAGTGGAGATCCCTCGATAAACAGGTGATATGTACGCTGTTTCTTTTTTTGGTGAGCTTAACCCTGCCATTTTTACAATCAAGGGAAAACAGGATATCCGAAGAATTGTCGGTACATGTGCTTTCACTTGGGTTTATCCCTATACTTCTCTTGCTCGCGCCTCCTCTTATGCTCTTGGCAAGTGCAATTATTCCAGAGAAAACCCATGCTCGGCTCCTTGAATCTATTTCCATGATGATTGGGGTGCTTTTTCCCATTCTGGTATTGGGAATTGCTGGCAGCGCCCTGGTTGAAGATCTTGGAGCTTTTGCCCGCTATAGTCCAGCATCAGGGATGTATATCTATATTGCCTCCGTCTCCATTCTTTACTTCATGCAAAAAACCTTGCAGAGACGTGATAAAATTGCCCTTTTCTGCGTATTGCTGGTAATACTTGGCATGGGCTTTCTTGGCATGTTTGATCGCCTGGGTATTCTCCTGGAAGCAAGGAATCTGGGCACACGCTTGGCTCGTGAAATTCTATCACATATCAGGATTACTGGTGTAAGCTTGCTTATCAGTATGATTATAGGAATACCAATCGCATTTCTCGCTTTTATGAACAAAGCCATCAGGCGTGTAGTATTCCCGATCCTCAACGTATTGCAGACTATTCCAGGAATTGCTCTCTTTGGTCTATTGATTGCTCCACTTGCTTCTCTCTCCAGAACTTTCCCGTTTCTTCGACAGTGGGGAATCCAGGGTATCGGCAATGCACCAGCAATCATTGCGCTCAGTATGTATGCTCTTTATCCCATCATCCGATATACCTATACATCGCTCAGTGGAATTGATGAGCAAGTGGTTCTTGCCGCAAAGGGAATGGGTATGAACTCCACACAACTATGGAAGATCGTTCGCCTTCCCTTGGCAACAGTAGGAATTCTTCATGGTATTCGGGTAGCTTTGGTACAAACCATAGGGAATGCCACACTGGCAAAGTTGATCGGAGGGGATGGACTTGGGGTCTTGGTCTTTGAGGGACTGGGGCAGGCTTCAGTCGATATGGTCTTGCTTGGCATGCTCTTGATTATCGCTCTTACGGTTATCTCAGATAGGCTCTTTCAGTTCTTGATCAAGGTATTTACACCAAAATCTTTATCAAGGGAGGAACGCTGATGCAATTGCCTGACCATCCTATCCTTTCAGACACTTCCATCTTTCTACAAGCAGACCATATTTCTGTGCGGTATGGAGAAACAGAGGCCCTCAAGGAAGTCTCCTTGCAGATTCCTACCAATCGGGTTACCGTGTTGATCGGCCCCAGCGGTTGTGGGAAATCAACCACGCTCAGGTGTATCAATGCGCTGGTAAAACTCTCTTCTGGAGTCATAACCTATGGTGATGAGTCCATACAGAACATGAATGAGACTGAGCTCAGAAGATCCATGGGGTACGCCATACAATCTGTAGGTTTGATGCCTCATCTTAGTGTAGAGGAAAATGTCGATTTAGTTCCCCGTTTGCTTGGATGGGAACGGTCAGGAAGAGGGGAGCGGGTAGAGCGATTGCTCACTCTGGTGCGGTTGGACCCCAAGATCTACCGGAACAAATATCCCCATGAACTCTCCGGTGGGGAAGCCCAACGGGTAGGGGTTGCCCGTGCCCTTGGTGCAGACCCCCCTGTACTGCTGATGGATGAACCCTTTGGGGCTGTGGATCCGCTGAATCGTGAACAGCTCCAGGATGAATTTATCCGCATTCAACGCCAATTGAAGAAGACCGTTATTTTTGTGACCCATGATATTGATGAGGCTATCCGTCTTGCTGACTATCTAGTGATCATGAAAGATGGGGAAGTGGTACAAGCTGATACCCCAGAGCAGATTCTTGCCTCTCCTCAGGATGACTTCGTGGAGCGATTTCTCGGCCCCGATCGATCTCTCAAGCGCTTATCACTCTTTACTGCGGACCATTGTTGCATACAAGAAGTACTCACTGGGAAGGAAGAGGCGAATACATCAGTATTACCAGAGGATTCACCCAGGTGTTATTGGCAAGTTGATGAACAGGGGAACCCTATCAAAGGGTTTGTGTGGGTGAAAGGACGTCTCGTATCGCGTGCGGTACACAGTGCAAACCATACAGTACAGACGTATTCATCAATGAGAGAGTGTATGGCTGCCATACTGAGCTTGGGACTGCCTGCAGCTGCCGTTGTCGATGAGGAAGGACGGTTATTCGGGGAGGTTCGATTTGAGACAATCCAAACAATCAGCATCTCCTAGAGAAATGATCAAGCGATGGGTTCCTCTTCTCCTGATCTCTGTTGGGTTGGCCCTCTATATTTCCTCTGATGCATTGCAAACAACGATACTCTCGTTCTTGTTTCCTGCGGAGACACAGTTTACCCATTCAAGGAAGACCATTCTGCAGATGACCGGTGCCCACATTACCCTAACGATTGCAGCAACGCTACTTGCCAGCTTGTTTGGTATATTCATCGGCATCCTGGTTACAAGAAGGGCAGGGAGAGAGTTCCAGCATCTGGTACTTAAGCTGAATGCTTTTATCCAGACCTTTCCTCCATCGGCAGTCATCATTCTTGCATTTCCCGTGTTGGGTTTTGGCTGGAAACCAGCCTTGTTGGCCCTGTTTCTCTACTCTCTCTTTCCTGTCCTGGGGAATACGATAGTAGGGTTCAATGCAGTTAACCCAGCTGTAATCGATGCTGCAAAGGGAATGGGGATGACTTGGTTCCAGCAACTTCATATTGCTGAGCTCCCACAAGCGTTGCCCATGATAATCACCGGTATACGACACAGTTATATCCTTAATCTTGGGACTGCTGCTATAGCAGCAGTGATTGGTGGGGAAGGACTCGGGACCATCATCATCAGCGGACTTACCCTGCGTAATTCTGCCTTGGTGCTCTCTGGTACCATCGTAATCAGTCTGCTCGCCTTTATTGGGGAACAGGTATTTGGTCTGCTCTCCTGGAATCAAACAAATCATGCAGGCAGTACTGAGAAACAAACCACACTGTCAAATGAAGAGAAGTAACCAGACAAGAAGTGATATGAGAATGCTCAAAAGGGTTCCTAAAAGATAATATTCTGCAAAATACTTATCCTTGAGCATCTCATACCGAGAAATGGATTTGGCTGCCATTACCAGAGCCAATGCTCCAAACTGCCCGAGACTGAGCAAGATGATCATGATATAGCGTTCAAGGGTACCGATCATGGCCCCAGCATTGTTGCGTGTTGTCTCTTCCTTTCTTCCTAGTCGTGAAATTATGTGTTTAATAGTAATGTTAGAGGGTTTTGCTAGAATCAGGATGCAGAGTGGCCAGCTAAGTTGGGTTGAAAAGGATAAGGTACTGGAATTGACTACACCGATAAGCCATGATGCTGGGTACAATAGCATTGGTTTGATGAGTATTGTTACCACTGCCAAAGAGACGATATGGAGACCTTGATCTATACCATACAAGGTAGATTCCTTGCTCTTTTTATATTTGAGAAATATGAATTTGATTGAGTCGATACAGAGATGTAATACGATGAGAATGATGAGGGAAATGCTTAAGTCCTTTGAGGGATGCAAGAATAACAGTGAGCTTAGAAACGGGAGTGCGTACATAAGAGAATGTAGCATAACAGCTCGGTATTTTATATTTTTGTGCCTTGCCATTGTTTCACTTTGGAGATAGAAATCACCTAGTACATGGAGAAGAAGATATAATTGGAAAATGCTGGTATTCATCTCTTCTCCTCATTAAGACTACTCAGTATTCCAGCTAACGTATGCAAGTAGGTATAAAAATGAGCAGCAGATAATGCGTTATTCACTGTAGGTTGTGTAATACCAAGCAAAGCAGCAGTTTGCATTTGGTTGTATTGGCCCGCTTCCATAAATGTATGTACTGTTTTCTGCTGTTTCTCCGTCCATCCTTCCTTTAGCGTTGAGAGGAGAGAAAAGGTCATATTGAGCATCATGGAAAGCTTTTCATTGTCTGCAATGCCAATTCGCATAGTAGTAAAGGGTTCTTTGTGTTTTTTTTCACTTTGTTTAAGGTGTATAAGCATATCACGGGCAATATGATATGCCGGTCCGTCCATACCAAAAGGTGAATTCCTAATGATTTCAGTGTGAATTTCTCCGATACCGATTCCAAAACGAATTCGCACCGACCACATGTGACGTTCAATATAGTCGACGATTGGAACTGCTAAAGAATAATCACTCAACAATCCTTGGAACTCATCTCCGAGGGTGATGGTAAAGGGTGATACAATCGTATCCTTAAGCGTAGTGCGTTGTTTTGGTTTAGAAAGGGGATGGGAGAATGGTGCGGTTTGAATAAGTTGAGTATAGGTATCCAAAAAGGAATAATTATTGACATTCTTTAAAACTTGCTGCAGCTGTATTTGGACTTGTCTTCTGTTTGGAAGCGTCCGTGAGTCAATAATGTCAGCGATAATAGCGACGTAGTGGTGCGTATTGTCCATGAAAGAAGATTACATCTGATACGAGTATCTGTCAATATAGTGTTATAAAACTATATAATATAAATATAGTTTATATAACCTATATAAATAATATATAGAAATATATACCTATAATAATGAATGTATCCCTAGTTGCAAGAAACCGGATCTAAAGATACCTCGAGCAGGGTTTTTAGGGATTGGAAGAATAACTCCCTCCATGCAAAATCACCAGAAAGAGAGCACCACATATATTCATAACCAGTAAACATATAAGCAGCCGCTTCATAGAGTATCCTTGGCTCATTGCTGTTTTGAAACTGACCTCTTTCCTGTCCCATGGAGATGATGTCTATTGCAATCTCCTCGAGGTGTTTCCTCAGGTGCAGAGCACGTTCTTTCCTCTGAAGATTCACGATCAACAGTTGAGTGTTCAACTCAGGTCCCAATTCTATGAATTGAGTAATGAGATAATCAAAGAGGTGTTTTATTTGCTCCCAACAAGAAGGTAAGTGCAACATCTGTCTTAGCATCGGGGTCAGATTGTCAACGATAATATCATAGCTTTGCAACAGAATGTCCTGTTTTGACTTCAGATGATAATAGAACGTGGTCTTTGTAATGCCACAGGCTTCACAGATATCATTCACGGTAACTTTCTCATACCCTTTATCCTTGAAAAGCTCATTCCCCTTGGCAATAATCTGTGCCTTCATGTCCATACCACGCTCTCCCTTAGCTCCAAACTCTACCAGAAGCCCCTTCATTCAACAAGTGTATAAGATGGATAGCCCTATATCGATAAATAAGTATTGACAACACTTAGTTAGCTTGTTAAGGTGTACCCAAGTACATAAATATATTACCCGAGTAATATAACCACCAAGTACTTATTGAAACAACTCATTACAGGAGAGGAACGAAAGATGAGACTTTTAGAACAGACACGCATTGCAGGTATGAAATTGCGAAACCGCACATACATGGCACCGATGGGAACCCAGACAAACGCTGACGGTTCCTTCTCCGACAGATCCATTCGTTATTATGAAGAGCGCGCCAAGGGTGGTTTTGCACTCATTATCACTGGAGCAAATCAGGTTACCATGGAGTATGAAGCAAAGGCATGTAATGTACTTGGTACTGCAAAAGCGTTCGAGCAAATGAACTTTCTCGCAAGACGAATTCACAATCATGGTGCAAAGCTCTGTATCCAGCTCACCCCAGGACTGGGACGGATGCAGTTCACCACAGGTGATGTACGCCCATATTCAGCGAGTGAAGTAGATTCATTCTGGTTTCCTGAAGTGAAATGCAAGGCTTTCAGTAAAGAAGATATCCAGTTCCTCGTCACAAAGATGGCAGAAGGAGCTGCAACTGCCAAGGCCTCTGGGGCAGATGCAGTCGAGCTACATGGATATGGTGGGTATTTGATGGACCAGTTCCAGTCAACCCTCTGGAACAAGCGCACTGATGAATATGGTGGTAGCTTGGAAAACCGTATGCGTTTCTCAGTGGAGTGTGTGAAGGCAATTCGTGAGGCAGTAGGACCGAACTTCCCGATTCTCTACAAGTTCACCCCGTACCACGGAGTGGAAGGGGGTAGGGAGCTTGACGAAGGAACTGCTATGGCAAAGATACTTGAGGAAGCTGGGGTTGATGCGCTTCATGTTGATGTTGGTTGTTATGAGGCTTGGTACAAGGCGATCAATACCGTTTATCAACCACCAATGGTACAATTGCCAGTTGCCGCAGAGATAAAGAAGCATGTAACGGTACCTGTACTGTCACAAGGGAAAATGCAGAATCCTGCAGATGCAGAAGCTGCCTTGCAGGATGGAAAAGCTGATATGATCGGACTGGGGCATATGGCCATCGCTGACCCTTACTGGGTCCAGAAGGTCAAGAAACATGAAACCTACGACATTACTCCCTGTATCGGCTGTAATGAGTGTCTCTTTGCTGGTTTCAGTGGAAAGATTCTACATTGTGCTGTGAACCCGCTTGCTTTTGCTGAAGATTATTATCCTGTCGGTAAAGATGATTCCAACAAGCGTATCTTGGTCATCGGTGGTGGTCCTGGTGGTATTGTGGCTGCACTGACTGCAGAGCAGAGAGGCATGCAGGTAGAACTGTGGGAGAAACGAAACGTGCTTGGTGGATTGTTGCTTGCAGCAGGTGGACCACGCTTCAAGAAGGACGTTCAGGACTATGTCGACTACTTGGTTGGAAAACTGCACCGTAGCAGTGTGAAGGTTTCACTTATGAAAGATGGAACTCCTGATGAAGTACTTGCTGGTGGTTATGACAAAGTAATTTTCGCTACCGGAGCAACGCCCGTTATGCCTTCGATCAAGGGAATTGAACAGGATTGGGTAACAGGGGCAAATAACCTACTGACCAACAAGAAAACCTACGGAAAGAAGGTTGTTGTAGTTGGAGCTGGCTTGGTCGGATGTGAGACCGCATGTCACTGTGCAGAGCAGGCAGATTCTGTGACCATGATCGAGATGCTTCCTGAGATTCTTGCAACCACAAGACACTGCAAGAACAATGACCAGGCTCTCCGTCAGTTGATCGAGGACTGCAAGGTGAAAAGTGTAACTTCTGCAAAGGTACTCTCATTTGAAGATGGCAAGGTCATCTATGAAAAGGATGGCAAGAAACACTCCCTTGAAGCCGATACAATAGCGATTGCTGCTGGATACAAGGCAAATACGGAATTGTATGATGCCCTTTCTGACAAGGTCGACTGTGCCTTGGTCGGGGATGCCGAGAATCCAGATAATATTCTCTCTGCAGTGCACCATGGATTCCACGCTGTTCGCTGTATCTAATCCTTTCATACACAGTTATTTCTCTACAATAGGGGGTGCTTTGCAGCACCTCCTAATCTTATTGAAGTATGTAATATGCACAGAAATATAGCGTTAAGGACAGAAATATTCTTCATTCAAGAAAAAAATAACGATTGCTAGTGTGAATACTTGACACTAGCAACTATTCATATTATTTTTTCCCCGTTCGTTACACGAGGAGTTATTAATGAAGAATGTATTGATCATAGGCGGAGTTGCAGCTGGAGCAACCGCAGCAGCAAGAGCACGAAGACTCGATAATGATGTGAATATTACCCTCTTGGAGGCTGGGGCAGATGTTTCGTTTGCAAACTGCGGCCTTCCTTATTATCTTGGTCGAGATATTGAATACCGTTCTTCCTTGATTCTTGCAAGTGAAGAGACGTTTCATGAACAGTATCGCGTTAAAGTACATACCCATACAGAGGCGCTTGCTATAGACCGTGAAAAGAAGCAGGTAAAAGCATTGAATAACGTTACCGGCGAGGAGCATGTGTTTCCGTATGATTCCCTGATTCTAGCCCAGGGGGGGAAGCCGGTCGTACCGCCTCTTCCAGGTGTGAATAAGGAACATGTATTCCAACTTTGGACTCTTGCAGATATGGATAGGATCGACCACTACATCAATGAGAAAGACCCTAAGAAAGCAGTAGTAGTTGGCGGTGGTTTCATAGGTCTGGAAATGGTTGAGGCACTCACCAAGCGAGGGATTGCTGTTACACTGGTAGAGATGGCACCCCAGGTAATGCCGAATTTGGAAGGGGAGTTTGCAGGGTTTATCACGAAGGAACTATTGGATTATGGTGTAAAGCTCAAACTGGGTAAATCCGTAGAGGCCATTGAAGACAAACAGGTACTCATCAACGACGGTACCTCCATTGATACTGATTTTGTTCTGCTTTCAGTAGGTGTGCTTCCAACGTTGCAACTTGCAAAGGATTCAGGCCTTGAGATGGGTTCCTCTGGTGGACTCAAGGTTAATGCACAGATGTGCACCAGTGACCCTTCCATCTTTGCTGCTGGGGATATGGTGGAGATATCACACAATATCCTTGGGAAAAATGTTCGGATGCCACTTGCAGGTCCTGCAAACAGACAGGGAAGAATTGTTGGAGAGAATGCTCTTGGAGGGAACCGTACCTATAAAGGTGTTTCGGGTAGCTCGATCGTAAAAGTATTTGAGGCTATTGCAGGTTCTACAGGTATGAGTCTAAAGGCAGGTAGGGATGCAGGTCTCAGCGTTGATGCTGTGGTCGTACACAAGGCGAGTCATACTGCTTATTACCCAGGTTCAGAGAAAGTGAGTTTGATGCTTGTTTTTGATAAGAAGACTAAGAAAGTACTTGGAGCACAGGTCGCTGGACGGGTAGGAATAGATAAGAGAATCGATGTTATCGCAACTGCTATTGCTGGTGGTCTGACTCTTGATGACCTTGCTGAACTCGACTTGGCGTATGCTCCTCCGTTCAACTCACCGAATGGCCCAGTCAACATGGCAGCTTTTACTGCCATCAACCATGCCAGTGGGTTCAGTCCCTCTATCCTTGCACAGGATTTTGAACACTTCGTCATGGAACAACAACCTATTGCAATTGACCTTCGTGATCCAATCAGCTATGGAAAGGCCAATCTACGTGGAACCAATAACCTGAGTCAGGATATGATCAGGGAGAATCTGGACAAGATTCCCAAGGAGAATCCGATCATCCTCATCAGCGATGATGGGCAAAAGGGTCACGTAGTACTCAGAATGCTCAAGGGTGCAGGGTTCGACCGTGTGTTTAACGTGAGTGGTGGCTATATCAGTCTAGAACGACATGCCAGAGCCATTGGTTTCCAGTATCTACAAGTAGGAAAGTTCCCGATTGAAAAGAAATCTGTAGAGGATTCTAAGGAGACAAAGAGGGAAGAAGCTGATGAATCTGAAGCGCTTGCTTCTGAAGGACCAATCATCTTGGATGTCCGTACTCCGATGGAATTTGAAATGGGTGCATACCCAGGATCAATCAATGTTGGACTCGATTCCCTACAGGAGTGGGCTGAAGGAATAGAAGATAAAGATCGCGAAATCATCATCTATTGTGCATCAGGAGCCCGTTCCAGTTATGGCATGCGTATCCTTAACCAAATGGGATTCACCAACGTGGAAAATGGTGGTGGTCTGCATAATATGATGGCCAGGGGCTAATCATTCTGTTTGTAAACAAGCCGGGTTTTCTGATTAACAGGAATACCCGGTCTTTTTCTTCCTATACCAAGTCTACTATGTATGGTATATTGCCTTTCATGAAAACCATGAGAAATTTTCTAATCCTGAGCATCGTTCTTTTGCTTGGTCTGCTTTCTTCTTGTGCTTCAACAGACCTATCAAATGATATTGATATGTCTGATCCCAGAAGAGAGGACCTACAGGTCCTTATGACTACCCTTGAGCATAATCATCCCGATCTGTATAGCGTAACCGATGAAAAAACCTTCAAGGCACTGTATGAGAAAGCGCTGGTATCTGCTCCCCAGATGGAAGACTTTGATTTCTATTTTGCCGTACGTGAAATCATTGCACAGGTTGGTGATTCCCATACGATGGTTGGATTTCCCAAGGACATGGCTGCGGGCTTACATGTACTCCCTATCCAGATTGCCTATTTCAACAATGCATGGCGTCTGATTGTGGTTGAGAAGAGCCAAGAGCCAATGCTTGGTTCTGAGGTGATCAGCCTCAATGGGGTATCGATTGAGCAGATAATGGAAAATGCAGAACCGCTGGTTGGTTATGATAATCAGGTTTGGTTTAACCAAAATATTTCCCAGCTTCTTAACGTTGCAGAGTTCTACTCATATCTGGGAATATCGGAGAATCCTAGTGATCCAATTACGCTAGCCATCGACCATCGCACCTGTCAGAATGTTTCTTCATCTTCAATCAAACCAATTTCAATCACTGAGTTTTACCAGAAAGAGTTCGTGACTCTGTATGACAATCCTTCCCGTACGGGAAGTGCACGTGTCTACTACCGAACAGAGTTTCTTGACAGACAAGAAGATATACTCTTCATACAATACAATGTCTGTGCTTCAGACCCTGCTTTCCCTATAGATGCCTTCATCAAGGATTCCTTGGCCCTTGTATCCTCCAAGAAACCTGCCCAGATTATCGTTGATCTCAGATACAATGGAGGAGGAGATTCAAGCTTGTTTGAACCCATGATTGATGGATTGGCAACGTATCAGAAAACACAGGGATTTTCACTGGATGTGTTGATCGGAGAGCGTACATTCTCTTCAGCATTGATGAATGCAGTACAACTCAAGCAGCGCTCAAACGCAACGCTTGTGGGAACACCCACGGGAGGGAGCGTGAATCACTTTGGAGAGGTGAAGTCCTTCACCCTACCCAATAGCGGGATTCCCCTGCAGTACTCAACAAAGTTCTTTGTCATGGACAAGTCACACCAGGGTGGTTCCCTACAGCCAGATGTATTAGTTACTCCTACTGTTGAGGATTTGCTCTCTGGAGTTGATACCGTTGTTCAGACACGTATTGAATGATAAGGGTAAGCACGCTGGAAAGAGCATGGAAGGGTAGAAAATGCTCTTTTTCTGGTCGTCTACGAACATCTACTGAGAAGATTTTTCCTAAATTCAGACAATCTTCCGATAGGAATCTAAACGCAATGCTCCTTACACTGATGATGAAAATCAACAACGAGGAGCATTTTTATGCACAAAAGAACGAAACTACTTTTTCCTATTACCATCATTCTCATTACGTTCCTTCTGATCATTTCATCTTGTACTCATACAGCAACTATACGTGATCAAGCAGGCAATAGGCTGGATTTGGAAGTAGATAGCAGAGAACGTGTATCAATCAATGGTACAAAACAGTCCATTTATTTGGCAGGAGAGAAAAGAGACAATCCAATCCTTCTCTGGCTTGATGGAGGACCCGGAGGATCAGAGGTGGGTTGGGTAAGAACCTATCTGGGAGATTTGCATAAAGACTTCACCATTGTCTGCTGGGACCAACGTGGAGTTGCGGCAAGCTATGCAGCAGCGAAGAAGGGCATGGAAGTTGAGCACTATGTTGAAGATGTCATTGCACTCAGTGAGCTCTTGACCGAACGATTCAATCAAGAAAAAATCTTTTTACTCGGGCACTCCTGGGGCGGCTTTCTGGGGTCCCTTGCAGCTGTAGAACGACCTGATTTATTCCATGCCTTCATTGCTGCCTCCCCCCATGTCAACTCGAATGAGAACGACACCATAGGATACAGGATGATATTAGAGGGCGCGAGGAGAAGAGGAGATACCAAAACAATCAAGACACTTGAGGAGATTGGATTGCCTCCTTATGAAAAGAACGATAAAGAGGGAAATCTGGTAGGAGACGGACAGGCCTATTATGCATTGCTCTCACGTCTATACTCCTACAGTCCCAGTGCTCCAAGTGATCATGGTTTTCGCTCAGAGAAAATGTTTCTTGCACCTGAACACTCTTTTTTCTCTAAAATCAATCTGGTCAGAGGGGTGATCCGCGGAACGAAGACCGTTTACCCAAAGATCCGGCATCGTAGTCTGGAAGACGAAGCCAATCGATTCACCCTACCACTGTTTGTCATCAACGCAGCATACGACATGACATGCGTTTCAAGTATCACCGAGCGTTGGTTTAACAGCGTAAAGGCACCAGAAAAACAGATGCTATGGTTGGAACATTCAGGACATAACGGAATATACACAGAGAGTGAAGCGTTCACGCAATTCATGAAGGAACGTGTATTGAAGGTGATACAGTAATAGCTGTACAGTATGCCGCCTGACAGATTAACAAGGGAGATGACCGGAGAGAACTCCGGTCATCACTTGAAAAGATTGAATGTCAGTCTGCCAAGAGAATAAGGGCATCATGGGCCTTGATCGTGACATCCCCACTAACCATCTGGCCGTTGTTGGTAACCGTATCCAATCTGCCTTTGATGTGTCTGGGATTTGTCCTGTTCAAAGGTCCCTTGATATCCCTTAACGATACCGTTTTATCCTCATTGGTAGCGTTGACAATGACAATACCATGCTCAAAATCCCTCCTGTAGAGGCCACTGTCGCTCTTGCTGATCTTTACATTGGACACTTCCAATACCCCTTGCTTGCCCATATTGAGCGTACAGCTCATGAGTTGTTTGGCGGGAACGGTAGTGTGGAAGCTTGCATGACCTGAGGAGCCTTGTAATACAGAGGAGAAGGGGTAGTAGTCTATCCAAGTGTTGTCGAGGGAGACGTTGAGCGTAGGATTTGATGTTGAAGTTTCCAGGATTCTCCAATCCAGCTCAATGGTATATTGCCTGCTGTCTGTCTCCTTGGTTTTTTGTTTGAAGAGTTCAACGTATTTGGTTCTTCGGTTTCCTAGCAGTATGGGTTCAGAGATAGTTAATAGTTCCTCCTCATTGCTGGATAGGTGTTCCGCCTCTGCCAAGGCTTTCCCAAGCCAGCCTTTCCCAGAGATATCGTCAGTACTTGTGCCATTGGATGCTACCAAAAGCTCGTCGAAGAAGAAGGGAGCACTACGACCATCTACCAAGTCATATTCATAGAAGGCATCGGTCAAGAGTGCTGTGCCTAGTGCAAACCGATTAAGAGGATAATCGGATTCATATGGTTCACGTTTTCCATTGGTAAATTCTAGAGGAGTTGCTTCAAGAAGAATAATTGCTGGGTCAAGAAGCATGTCTTCCAACTCCCATACTCGGTTGACGAGATGACTCCACTGAGCCTCTCCAAACCACTCTTTTTTCCCATCTGTATGATACCAGCTCCAGTTGAAATTTCGTATTGTCACCCCATTGCAGAAAGGGGCAAGAAGAGGATCTATCAGGTGTCCTGGAATCAATAATGTATTCATGCCAGCCTTTTCTCTGAGTGATCTGATCATTGTCAGAGAAGAAGCAACTGTCATTTCATGGATCCAAGGAGGGGTCTCATCCTTTTTCTGGTTTACATTATAGTCAGCGTCTACCTTGGTTTTATAGCTAATCCCCTTAATCAAATCGTTACCACGATCCAGAAGTTGCTGAAGGTACACCCCATCCCAAGTACCGTCTTCAATGTGAAGATCGAACATGGTTTCCTTCCAGTAATCAAGGTAAGTTTGCCCACTACTGTTTGGAGGACAGAAAGGGGAAATGTTCAGCAGCAATGTATCGACGCCATACGTGTCGTTGATTCTTTTCCCCTTAGCAGTGGTGAGTACCCACTTTGGATCAATTCCTCGGATGAATGATATCTCAGCATTGGCAAGGGTGTTGGCCATTTGCTCCTGCATGTATTCATCGCCCTTCCAGAATGTATGAGTGGTTACCAAGGGAAGAAGAAGAATCGAGGGATTCTGCGTCCGCATTCTTAATGCGAAAGCAGGATCATTGGTGCTGGTAATCTCATGCAGTGCGAGCAGAACATCGTTGTATGCCAATTTCTTTTCAAGTTCGAAGAGACTCATCCATGGGGTATCGCCTTTAGCTGATCCACTTCCATCAGAAGCGACCCATTCACCATATGCTGTGAAGAAATCACCAAGGCGAGGGTAGAGAGCACTAAATGGTTTTAAATTAGGGGAAGGTTGCACAGGTATCTGTTTTGATAGCTTGATATTCGTGAATTCCATCTCCACATCATCGTGGATTCCCAACTCCAATATATAGGTGCCATCCATTGTTCCTGTTTTCACAGCACCTGCATAATGTCCTTCCTGTATGTCATATCCCGGTACATTGAGCATACCACGATCTGTGGAGTTATCAGACTCGAGGAAAAGTCGTACCCAGCCAAGATGTTCCCGGTTATTGATGTTCTTGTTCACCTTGTAGTCAAATTCAAAGAGAATGATGCTATCCTTGGGAATGGTCATTACTTCTGGATTGGTCCAGACCCTGGAGAATCCTTTTGTGAAAATGCTGGAACCATCGTCTATGATAGTACTCGGTTTGATTGAGAAATTTCCTTCCCCTCGAAGGAAAAGTGAATGACCGTGTCTCACAGCGTCCCCATGTTCTTCCGCGACAACCTTTCCCGTTTCAAGGTCTGTTATCACAATATCGCGAACAGCAATGGAACCTTTCCTGACAATATTCATCAGGAGTATGTAGTCAGGATAGTTCTTCAGTCGTGCAGTGAAAGAAGCTTCCCCTTGGCTTCCCTCAGGTTCTGTAATGAAGATACTGTCACCCACCCAGTCGTTTCGAGAGGCCCCGGTATCAGAGTAGAAGATTACCTCGAATCCTTTGTCTGGGGTTTCCAGTACCTTATATGAAAACCGTACCTCATAGAGCCCATTTGCTTTGAGATGTATAGCCTCGTGGTCAGTGGTATAATATTGCCGATAATCTCGTTCCCCTTGTGACCTGCCCACAATCCAGTAATCTTCAGGGTCACTGGGAAAAAAGCCTGCCTCTTGTAGCAGAAAACCTGGGGTAGGGGCACGCATGATAGTTGAGAAAGTCTCCACTCCCAGAAGTTCGTATTCCCGTACATATCCCTGAGCGGATTCAGGGACGGAAAGCGGCATTGTCTCCAGTTCCTGAAAGGATGGAGAGTACGACAGTGCTTCAATTGTTTCTTGTTGTGTGTGTGAGCAGGAAATGGAGAGCAGCATTAACAACAGGACGAAGCCAGCAAAAAAGGGAATCTTCCCTTTTTGGGCGTTTTGGTCCATGGTTCGCTCCTTTATAAAAACCTGTAATATCTACCATATTGAACCTGTTTTTCTATCTGTCAATATAGTGCATCGATTCTTGATGTAACCATGGGAGAAGAAATAAATTCTGGTTAAATAGTCTGAATTACCTTATATATAGCAAATAGTAACGTGGATTATTCACTATTCAGTAGATTAAAAGACAAAGTAATTTACTAAGATTATATAAGTATTGATATGAAATATTTACAAAGCATAAAAATATCCAACTGGCACATAAACGTGCCGGTTGGATATTACTGAGATAAACTGAGTTATTAACTTAGACGTTTCTTTTGTAGGTAGTTTTGTATAAGCCTATTGGTAGTAACAAACCCAACCACCTTACTATCCTTGTCCTTCACAATAAGGATATTGGTTTTCTCCTCTTCCATTACCTGAAGTGCATCATACAAGTTTGCAGAGTAGGGGATGGTAATATCGGTTTTCTTCATCAACGAAGAGACCGATTCTTTGCTCTTTTCTTTACTCTGATGCAATCCGATGTATCCAATAGTTCCAAGTACATTGTCCCCATCAATTACAGGGAGTAACCCGATTCCATGTTTATGCATTATGTTCCATACTGTTTCTGCAGTGTCGGAGGGGTTGCAGCTGATCAAGTCCTTTTTCATGATTTCTCCAACAGAGAGTGTCTTCATGGTCGGAATTCGCTTGTCAAACTGTATTTGAATACCTCTCCTGGTGAGTTTCTGCGTGTACATTGTCTCACCGTAGATAAGCCTTGCAACAAAGAAGGAGAGTACTCCGCTGAGCAACAGGGGTAGCATGATCGCATAGTCCCGTGTCATCTCAAAAACCATGATGATAGCGGTAAGTACCCCACCTGTTACCCCCGAGACAATTGCGGCCATCCCAACAATGGCATATGCAGAGATAGGACCTGTTGTCTCTGGGAAGAGCGTGTTCACGATAATACCAACCGTTGCACCCAAGGCACCTCCCAGGAAGAGGGATGGGGCAAAAATGCCGCCAGAACCTCCAGAGGCAAGGGTCAGGGAGTTAGCAAGCAGTTTCATGAATATTAGGGCGAATGCCATCACCAATGCAGTGATTTTGTTATCAAGAACCAAGTCGAGGAAGTCGTATCCGACACCAAACACGTGGTAATTGCCAAACAGGCGGAGGCTGATATAGCCGATGGTTCCTACAATCAGACCCCCGATGATTGATTTCACTGTAGCAGGAATTTTTAGTCCATCAAAAAAGTCTTCCATTCCGTAAACTGACTTGATGAAAACAACAGAAAGCAATCCTGCGAGCAGCCCTAACAGTGCATAGAAAAAGAGTTCATAATGGGAGACCATTGTATATTCAGGAACTATGAAAGCAGGATGTGATCCCATGAACACTGCTCCTACAGTAGTTGCAATAATTGCTGATACCACCAATGGCATGATGGTCATGATGCTGTATTCAGGAAGAATGAGTTCCAAGGCGAACATAATGCCGCCGATCGGTGCATTGAACGTTGCGCTGATACCTCCGGCAACCCCAGCACCAACAAGGATAATGGTCTCCCTGGATGAGAGTTTAAGTGATTGCCCCAATGTAGAACCAAAGCTAGCCCCAATTTGCACAATGGGTCCTTCCTTGCCGACTGAACCGCCTGATCCAATGGTAATTGCTGAGGCAAATGATTTTACTAGTGCAACGACGGGTCGAATCTTGCCTCGGTTTTCTGATACTGCGACCATGACCTCAGGAACTCCATGTCCTTTAGCCTCCGGTGCCCATTTTGTAGTAATCCATTGGGCGAGGGTAATACCGATTGCAGGAACAGCTATAACAAAGGGACCCCAAGAACTGATAAGTCCTCCACGATTATGTTGGAAGGAGAGTTGACCGGAGAAGAAAAGATTATGGAAGAACTCGATCAAGTACTTGAATCCGGCAGCACCCAATCCTGCTATGGCTCCAACAAGAATACAGAGGAGGCTGATGTAGACCGTCCGATGAATTTGACTTTGCTGTGTTAATACTACCCGCTCATATGTGGGTTTATGGGAAAACTGGTTTTTGTTTTGCATTGTGCATATAGTTGTAACGAAGAAAACGAAAAAGGTAAAGGCGGATTTTGATTTGAAAAATGCTGCATGCGCTCAATTTTTTAAAGTATTCGTACCGTATGATGCTTTACGTTAACGACTCTACCGCTTTCTGGATCTTCTCTGCCGCGCTCTTGATCACCACATAGCCCCTGTCGCTGATGGTCTCTTGGGGAGGCGTATCTTTTCTTCTCATACTAAGCCACAGCGCATCACTTCCTACGACCTGCTGGCAAGCAGTAACAAAGAGCGCGACGCTATCAGTTCCTTGTTCGTATGTGGTAAGCCGTTCCTTCAGGGATGGTACTTCCAATTCTTCTGCAAGCTGCTCTGTTTCCTGATGGATATCAGCGTAGAATTTACTGGTGCTATCAAGCAGCGACAAGAGATAGAGTGAGGTTTCCAAAGCCAGAGGTCTAAAAAGCCTGAGCTGCAATGTGGTTGATGTTTGGCCCATGTAGTATCCTACAAGGTCTCCGAAATCTGAATATGCTTGGGATATTTCTGTTGCAGTATCCCCTATAACCTGGTAACACATCGCAAGCTTGTCGTCATCTGTCATTCTGAATCTCCTGTCAGGTTACCAATGATACGGTTTCGTCCTGCTTCCTTTGCTTGGTAGAGCAAGGCATCTGCACGCTGTATGGCACTATCCAGCGTATCATCAGTCGTAAGCAGGGTAAAGCCTCCGCTTAGGGAACATCCCTGTGTATTTGGATATTGCTTGCAAATATCGCGCATCATATCTTTCATTCCTTGTAAAAGAGGTGCAATTGCGTCCTTGTCCCTCCTTACCACCAGCAGCAAGAACTCATCACCACCCCAACGACCCAAAAGGTCTTGTTCTTCAAGCAGTGAAGACAAACCTTGTGCAGTATGCTGCAATACGACATCGCCACACTGATGTCCGTAGGCATCATTCAGGTCCTTGAAATAATCAATATCAAGCATAAAGAGAAATGCGATAGTACTATCTTGTTTCTTAGGTACATAGAGACTGATGAGTTGTTCAATGGTACGACGATTATAGAGGGTAGTAAGTTCATCATGTTCGGCAAGGTTTTTGAGATGCAAAGAAAGGGTCTTTTGGTTTTCTACTTGCGTTTGGAGATCATGCAATAACTTCTTATAGACCAGTAGGAGGACTATAAAATTGACTATATAGAGCATCAATCGATTGACGACCGCTGTCATGGCATATCCCGTAAGATCGAATCCATTGATAGAGGGGTTGCCATGGATGATATTCTCGAGTGTGGTAATAATCCTGTAGATCTGAGTACCTGCCAAGATGGTGTAAATCACACACAATATCACCATGAGTGACCCGAACCAACCAGAAAAATTTGGGATAAAAACTGTATAATAGAGGGCGATAATTGCAAGGAAATAGATTGCATTGATAATAATGAAAATTTCCAAGGGGAGTGAAAGAAAGATCTCAGTGAGGGAGGAAATAATCATGGAAAGTATCAATACGTAGCAAATTTTCCAGTGAACTGGACGTGCCGTATAATGAGCGAAACCGAAGTAAAAGAACAGCCCTCCACTGAATAGCATCAGATTGGCAATAATTCTGGAGAACTGGAGTCCTGTTTGTACAAACACCATCTGTAATATCAGGCCGATTGTGTAAAGAAATAAATTGAGCGTCCAATAACCAATTCCTGGAACCTGTCGTTTTGAAATTATCCATGCATAGCACATGACCAAAAAAAACAAGAAGTGATACACATTTTGGATGATGATTCCCTGCGACATTAATGCTCCCTTGCTCGTATATCCTATCAGAATCATACGGTCTGTAGGATATGTTAGCAAGAAAAACGTAAGAGGTTGGGGATAAGTTTTACAAACAAGGATTTATTTGTCTATCTTACACGTTTAAAATTGATACATAGAAATAGGGAGCCTCTCGACTCACTATGTCATTATTCGTATACATCCCCAAGAGCTCTTGGGGCCTTGGTCTTTGATGAGAAAAAGAGCAGCAAGACCAGGGTAACGATATAGGGAAGGGTAAGGACGAGGTCCCCAAAGGAAGATGCCAATTCCAGCTTCTGTACCAGCACATATCCAGCACTCCTGGCAAAGCCGAAAAGAATACAAGCAAGGAATGTCCGGCTAATTTTCCAAGAACCGAAGATATAGGCAGCAATGGCAAGATAACCAAAACCCATATAGATGTTCGGGGAAAACGTGGTAGAGATAGAGTAGGCAAAACACATGCCCCCAAGCCCTGCCAGAGCACCGCTGACCAATACCGAGACAAAGCGGATTTTCATGACATTCCCGCCGGCGGCAGCCACTGCGTGGGGATTGTCCCCACAAGCGCGGATATGCATACCGAACGGAGTCTTATAGAAGATGTATGCCATGAGGAATGCAACCACAACAATAATCGGGATAAAGGTGTACAGATCAGTAAAGACAGCTCCTAAGATAGGAATTCTTGATAGGAAGGGAACGGTAACCTTGGGAAAGATCTCCAAGAGGAACTTGTTCGATGGTTGTCCAAAAACTGATGCATTGATCTGGTTTGCAAGAAAGGCTGTGAGGGCTACACTGAGCATGTTGATAACCACACCGCTGATAACCTGATTAGCCTTGAACTTGATACACATCAGTGCATGAAGTGATGCAAGCAAGGCTCCTCCGACCATGGCAAATGCCAAGGAAGCATAGATAAGCAAGAGAGGATTGCCGGTGATGACACTGCTCAGAAGAGCATAACTCAGCCCTCCTGCAAAGGCCCCAAAGCCAAGCAGTCCTTCCAGGGCGAGGTTTATCACCCCGCTTCCCTCACTGTAGATGCCCCCGATTGCGATGATGAAGAGCGGGATGGAGAATGCGATTCCTTCGATGATGATACTGTCCATACTCAAACCTCCTCAACTTCGCGGGCATAGCGGTTTGCAAGTGCCCTGAAGAAAATACCAATTGCACTGAACAACAGCAGGATACTGGTGATGAGTGCAGCAATCTCTCGGAGCACCTGCATTCTTGAGGACATGTAGGTCGTACCTGAGTCGAATACCATGACCAATAGGGATGCGAAGAAGCTTCCAATGGCGGTTGTATTGCCAAGGAGAGCGACCGCAATGGAGTCAAACCCTAGGGAAGGGAGTACCCTGGGTTGGATCGATGCATTGCTTCCCAGGTAGTAGGTAACACCGGCCAAACCTGCAAGCGCGCCACTGATCAACATCGTTGTTACCATAGTTTTTCCAACATTGATCCCTGCATAGTTGCTGGCCTTACTGTTCAGTCCAACTGCCTTCAGTTCAAATCCAAATCGGGTGCGGTTGATCAAGTAACGAATGAAAAATACAGTAATCAGGGCAAGAGGGAAAACAAGATTAATTTCCATTTTTAAATGCATGACAGGGTAGTCAAAAAGAGTTAATCTTGCATTCTGTCCAACCTCTACTGACTGGCGAGTGATTGGGTCAACAAACTTGGTCTGGATAAAGAAGCTGACTACATAACTGATGATGTAGTTGAGCATGATCGCCACCACTACCTCATTCATGTTGAAGCGGTGTCTCAGGTACCCGATCAACACCCCTATCAGGCCGCCAGCTACGATCCCAATCAGGATAACCAACGGCTTGGCAATCATGGGAGCAAGGGAAGAGTATCCCACCAAGACTGTTGCCAAGAATCCGGAAAATACCATGATACCGGAAACACAAATATTGAAGATTCCACTCTTCAGGGCAATAGCAACAGAAAGTGCGGCAAAAATCATGGGAGTCGTGTAATTAAGCAAACTCATAAAGTCGGTAAGCTGACTCTTTTTTCCAGCATATCGTGCCTTGGGAAGAATACCGGCACCTTGGAGAATGCTCCGGTACGCTTCAAGTGGGTTTTTCCCGAGCAGCAACAGCAATACCGCTCCAGCAAGGAGGCTGAGAAATATACAAAACAGACTTACCCTGAGTAGTTGGTGCTTGCCTGGACCACAACAGGAAATAAATAAGCGTTTGACACTATTAGGCTTTTTCAACATGTACCCCCATCATATACTCTCCAACCTCAAGCTTGGTCATTGTTGATGCTGGCTTTATCGTCTGCTTTCTTCCGTTGTAGAGGACGAGAATCGTGTCAGCAAGCTCCATAATCTCATCCAGTTCCAAGGAGATGAGCAAAATTGCCTTGCCCTGCGCCCTAAGTTCATCAATTTTTTTATGTATAGTCTCAATTGCTCCTACATCCAACCCACGAGTAGGTTGCACAAACATCAATACGTTTGCCTGTAGATTGATCTCACGTGCGATAATGGCTTTCTGCTGATTTCCCCCGCTCATACTTCGAGCAAGGGTGGTGGCACCTGAACCACTACGGATATCAAAAGAGGAGATAAGCTCGGTAGCGAGTGCATCCATCTCCTGTTGTTGCAGCACACCATGTGAGTTGCTGTACGGTTCTTGGTAATATTGTTTCAGGCAGAGGTTTTCACGGAGAGGAAAATCGAGCACCAGACCAACAGAGTGTCTGTCTTCAGGTATGTAGGCAACTCCTGCCTCAATACGCTGGCGGACGGTGTGAGCGGTGATATCTTGCTCATCAAGCGTTATAGAACCTTCTTTTAGAGGAATGAGCCCTGCAATGGCGTCTGCAATCTCAACCTGACCATTGCCTGCAACCCCTGCAATAGCGAGTACTTCCCCCCTATGGAGGGAGAAACTAACCTTGTCAACTTTTCGAATATGGTCATCCGTTTCTACTGTAAGCCCTTCAACACGAAGAGCTTCTGCTCCTTGGGTATGCTCAGTAGAGGTAAGGGTAAGGGAAACATCTCGTCCCACCATCAAGGCACTCATTTCCTGTGTGGTGGTAGTGGGTACATCAAGTATACCAACCAGTTTTCCTTTACAGAGAATTGCACAACGATCGGCAATTCTCTTGATTTCATCCAATTTATGGGTGATGAGGATGATGGTTTTTCCGCTTTCCCTGAGATTTTTGATGATGCCCAACAAGGATTCTATCTCCTGTGGGGTTAAAACTGCACTTGGTTCATCGAAAATGAGGATTTCTGCATTTCTGTAGAGCATCTTGAGTATCTCAACACGTTGGCGTGTCGATACGGGAAGGTCCTCGATAATGTCTTCTGGATTTACTTCCAATTGGTAGTGCTTCGACAGTTCACGAACCTTCTCGTTTGAAGACTGTACATCTACATAGGGAAAGAGTCCAAGATATTTTTTCTTTGGTTCTATTCCCATGATGATGTTTTCTGTAATGCTCTGGTTTTCCACCAGCATGAAATGCTGATGTACCATGCCAATATTCAATTCATTTGCAACAAGTGGACTGGAGATATGCTCTTCCTTACCCCTGATCAGGATTTCCCCTTCATCAGGTGTCTGCATACCGAAGAGCATGCTCATCAATGTCGACTTGCCAGCACCATTCTCTCCGAGAATTGCTAATATTTCTCCTTCCTTGACAGAAAGGGAGATGTCATTGTTTGCAATGATCCCGGGAAATCGTTTGGTAATGTGTCTAAATTCTACCACCGTGTCCACGTCGTGTTGCTCCCTACAAAGATTGGTACTGGTATCAAGGGATACCAGTACCGAATACACACAAAATTAGTTTACCTTGAATCCCTCAGGAGTGAATCCGCCAAAGTTGGAGGCAGGAACGAGTGTTCCATCCTGAACCAATTTGTAGGCTTCATCAAGCTTCCCGATCGTGGAAGATTCGAGCTGGTTACGACCATTCTCTTTCACAAACCCAGTTGAATCTGTGTCAGCTTTCAGCAATACATTGGCGCCCTCGAAGGTACCGTCCTGGATACTGGAGAGTGCACGATGTACATTCAGGCTCATCACTTTCAAGACACTGGTAAGGATAATGTTGTCGTTTCCGACCTTGCCGTCATCCCACTGGTCAACATCGCATCCGATGACGTGCAGCTTGCCATTACTCTCTTTTGCTGCAGTAAAGACTCCGTTCCCGCTGGCTCCGGCAGCAACAAAAACAGTATCTACACCCTGACCAAGCAGCTGCTGTCCGATTACTTTGCCAGTTGCCTCATCTGCGAAAGAACCGACATAGTTACCACCTACATTCGCACCGGTAACATCGGTACCTGCCTGGGAGGCCAGTTCAACGAGTTCAGCTTTGGTTCCGAGTTTCTTGTTTGCATAGATGACACCACTCTCAAAGCCATACTGGTAGTTTACGTTTGAAGGGTAGGCAACACCATTGACAACCGCAACCTTGTTTGTCTTGGTTTCAAGGGCAGCTGCTACGCCAGCAAAGAATCCACTTTCCTGTTCTGCAAAGGTCATTGCATATACATTGGGAAGCTCAATGTTGTTTCCTGTAGCATCAGTGGGGTAGGTATCTACCAGGATGAACTTAGTTTCGGGATTTTCCTTAGCCAACTCACCGATACCTGCAAACTGGAATCCTGTACATACCAGTACATCATACTCAGCTACGACATCAGCTGCAGTTTTCAGAGCAGCCGCCACATCTCCACTGGGTTCACGAATAGCCGTTACTTGCGCTTCGGGATTCTCGTCGATGAATGCCAGTATCCCATTATAGTTGTCCTGGTTGAACGACCCATCATCGACACCGCTTGGGGTGGTGATAATGGCAATATTCAGACCTGTTTCCTGTGATGTCTTTTCTGCCGAACCTGCTGCGAATAACAGACCAGCGATAAGAACCATTGCGATAAATCCAACAAATTTCTTCATCTCTATCTCCTTCTACCTATTTTGTGAGATCCATCATTTTCCATGATGGATAATCTCTCTTTTGGTTGCTGTTGCTTACTTGCTGAGATGATTTCTGATCTTCTCTGCAGTTGGGGACTCAATAATACCTTTCTCTGTAATAATGGCGGTAATAAGCGAAGCATCGGTTACATCAAAAGCAGGATTGTACACCTGTGCATCCTTAGGTCCCGTACGTTTTCCAAAACCATTAATCACCTCATCTCCGTCACGCAACTCGATAACAATATCGCTGCCTGTCTCTGTTGAAGTATCAAACGTTGAACTTGGAGCCGCTACATAAAAAGGAATGTTATAATAGCGAGCAAGTATCGCTACACCACTGGTGCCTATCTTGTTTGCTGTATCCCCATTAGCAGCTATCCGATCAGCACCTACAATTACGGCATCGATTTTCTTTTCCTTCATCACCAATGATACCATATTATCACATAGAACCGTGACATCAAGGCCACCTTTTGCAAGTTCATAGGCAGTAAGTCTACTTCCCTGTAACAACGGTCTTGTCTCATTTGAATAGACCTTGAATTGATACCCTTGTTCATGACCAAGGTAGAGTGGGGCAAGAGCGGTTCCATATCCACTGGTGGCCAATCCTCCTGCATTGCAGTGTGTCATCACACCCCACTGTTTCCTCTTGTCAAAGAGAGACAGCCCATGCATTCCAATTGCCTTGCCCATCTCCTGGTCTTCATTGAAAATGGTATTGCTCTCCTGCAATAACGATGCAAGTATATCCGTTTGCTTGCTACCTGGCTTGATGCGTAATTCATTGAAGGTCTTGTTCATGCGGTCCAATGCCCAGAACAGGTTCACTGCAGTGGGACGACTGGAAGCAAAATACTCTGTAAGTTCCTTCATGTCCTGTTCCATATCCTCAAGGCTCTGGTACTCCTTCTGTGACAGACACACATAGATGCCATATGCAGCAGCGATTCCTATAGCAGGAGCACCTCTGACGCGTAGTTTCTTGATAGCCTCGAATATGGATTGTCGAGTATCAAGATAGAGGAACTCCTCGGCAATGGGTAGTTTTGTCTGGTCGAGCAAAACGAGCTTAACTGGATCATGTTGCAAGTAAACAGGGATAGTAGTAGGCATGTAATTCTCCTAAAATTATAGATGAAGGACTGCAGTGGAGCAGTCACAAAGGTTTTTCTTCAATGGTTTTGTCGTAAAAATGTTGCTGATGATCTGCAAGGCAGACTCCTTCGCCTGGGCAATCCTTTGGCCGTGGTCGATGTGTGCAAGATTCTCACCTTTCAAACCACAAGCCATGTTCGAGATAAGGCCGATAGCGGCATAGCACATTCCCAGTTCTTTGGCTAGGAACATTTCCGGAATACCTGTCATGCCGACCAAAGTTCCTCCACATTTCTGGAACATGGCAATCTCTGTTTTGCCCTCAAATCGAGGACCTTCCGTGCAGACGTACACCCCTTGGGTATGGATGGGTATGTTTGCTTCTTCTGCAGCTTCTATGAACAGCGATCTCAGGTTATTGCAATAAGGGTCACTCATGTCAACATGAGCAACTTTATTGTCATGGCCATCAAAAAAGGTCTTGTTGCGACCAGTGGTAAAATCGAGAAAGTCCTCAATAACCACCAGGGATCCTTCCTGAATTGAATCATTCATCGAACCACTAGTGAGCAATGCATATATATGGGTAATTCCTTCCTGTTGAAGTGCCTTCATCTGAGCTCGGTAATTGATGGCATGAGGAGGGGTATTGTGTGCTTTCCCATGGCGTGGAAGGAAAAGAATATCCTCCCCTGCAAGGGTAAAATGGTACATCTCTACATTCCCATACATTGTTTCTACAAGGAAAGGTCCTTCCAAGTTGGCCAGTGATCCAACTCCAGTTCCTCCGATGATTGCTTTTCTACGATGCTGCATGATAATTCCTTTATAGATCAGAGGGTTGAGCAATGACAAGATTCTTTATTTCATTTGCTTTAATCCCTGCTTTTTCTGTAGTAATGATACAATTGAAGTCATCAACCTTGGCAAATTCGTGATGACTGAAAGCAGAGAATTTGGTGGAATCTGCAATAAGGATCCGTTTTTTTGAACGTTTAAGCACGAGTTTATTGATAACTGAGACATCATGGTCAAAAGACGATACGCCTCCCTTCGTGATTGCACTTGCACCAATGATGCATGTACTGAAATTCATTGTATCAATGTTCCCATATACCTCAGGACCATGGGTAATCCCATAGCTATGATCGAGGGATCCTCCAATAATAATCGTCTTGATCTTGTACTCCAATAGTTTCGGAAGATGGAAAATACCATTGGTAACCACGGTGCAATGCTTGCCTGCCAGAAACCCAATGAGGAAGTTTTCCGTAGTACCCGGGCCGAGATATATGAATTCATTATTCTCAAGCGATTTTGCGGCTTTACTGCAGATTAGGTATTTCTCTTCAGAATTAACCTCCAGCCTGGCTACTACCGAGTGTTCGGCCTCTTCATTTGGCCTTACCCCGCCGCCATTGAGAAGAATAATTTTTCCTTCTTCTTCCAGTTTCTTGAGATCACGACGAACGGTTGGAAGAGAGACGTTTGTCAATTCCAGCAACTCTTCAATGTAGGCAATCTGCTTCATTTTAATATATGAATAAATCTGGTTCTGACGTACGTAGGGAATCATAACAGTGACCTCCATCTGATCTCAGTTCTGTTAAGATAGGCAGCCCTTAGACGGCTGCCTATCCATCACATGGTATCTTACTGGTAATCTGCACCGGTTAGATAGCGGTAAAAAGCATTATTTACAAACAAGGCCTTCTCCTGTACTTCCAATCCACTCAGGTCTTCCAGAGTATTGATAAGGTTGTTCTTGTTCTCAAGCAGGGAGAAGGGGTGGATGGTATATCCGTCCTCCATCAGGATGCAGTCGACGATTTCCTGGTATGCTTGCGGGTCGGCATTGAAAGTCGTGCTATAAAGCGGTTGCCACCAGGCGCCTCGGATCAATGCTATGTTGCTGCCCTTTGCTTGATTCTTGTCATTTTTCTTTGCATAGGTGTTGATGATTTGGTCGAATTTCAATAGATCTCCTTCCTTTTCAAACTCAAATTTCGCATCATACTCAACTGCATAGGCAAGATAGAAATCTTCACTATTTTCCAGAACCATGTAATAGGGACTTGGTTCAGGTACCGGACCCCAGTCAAGCAGGTATTCATAGATGGAAACTTTTGGTTCTATCTGCAGTTTTGCATCCATTCCTTCACTTGCAAGCAGAACAACAAGCTGTTTCAGGTGGGTCTCATCGCTATGGCCATACTGAATGGTACGAGATGAAAGGAATTGTGCATCATCAACGTCCTTCTTCAAGTTGTACCCGGTGGAAGCCTTTCTCTGTACAGCTTCTGCTCCGATTGCATCAAGATTGTTGTCGGAGAAGAGGGTATAACTGTCAAAAGCGTTGGAGATTCGCATAAGAATATCGCTATCCTGTACATTGCCGATATAGTTTCTACTTACACCATTTGCGTTGGCAATGCTCATCAGCAGATTTGCGGCAGTTGGGCTGGCAAGTGACGATGTACCCATGATCTCCTCAGCAATGGAGGGGGGAAGCAGTGATGCATCCAGGGCACATGCAAGATAGGGTCGTACCTCCTGTGGTACTTCACCTCTGATGCCATGGAAGGCAAGTCTGCTCGATGCCTTTTCTGGACTGTAGGTCAAGGCCAATTCAGTGAGGTCAGCTGTAGCAACAAGTGCTTTGAAGATGTCCTCCTTCTTATTGATCTCAATTGCTGATCCGCTCAGTTGGTTGAGCGCGTTCTCTAAGAATGCGATTTCAACCGAATCGCTGGGAAGTGTGATCCCAAAATAGTGCTCAAGGTATTCAGGATTGCTTTGATCGGCAAACTGACCTTCATTGATTCCAGCCCCAAAGAGCAGAGTTGTCAAGCATAGTATGCTCACAAACATCGTAAATTTTCTCATGTTGTCTCTCCTTTTATAGTATTCCAATGGTGTAATCCCATGTAAGAACGTATCATTGAATCATAAATATGTCTAGAAAAATCATAAAATGATTTAATATGAATTTGTTTTATGTCATTGATTATCCCTTGAATATTCAGGAAGTGTACATATGTTTGATCTATTCAAGGGAGAGGAAAGTCATGATAAGATGTTTGCTAGAGAGGGATTGTAATGGATAAGATTAAGTAAAAGATTGCTAATAGCAAATAATTATAGCATGTTTCTTGACAAAGTGCCAACTTTAATAGTTTAATAGAGTTGTCGGATACAGGAATTACACAAACTATGTTACGTGCATTGGTTGCACTGGTGGCCTGTATGTTTTTGAAAATTGTTCCAAATTTAGGAACTTCCGACAAGAAAACGTCTAGATTCGAACAACTTTGAGGAGGAATTATGCGACGTACATTACTAGTAGTACTTTTACTTGCAATACCTATGATGGTATTTGCAGGAGGAGCCGCTGAGAAAGCAGCTCCTGTTAAACAGATCCGAGTAGCAGACCAGGTCCCTGGATTGATAACCCCGGGTGTCTGGGATGGTCAGGTATTCTCCATGAACTCATCCATCTATGAGTATCTTATGGAAATCAATGCAGAAACCGGTGAACTTGATCCTGTGCTTGCAACAAGCTGGGAAACCGACGCTGGTAAGGTCTGGATCTTTAAGCTGAGAGAGGGTGTCAAGTTCCACAATGGTTCTGATTTTACCGCTGAGGATGTGAAATTTACACTTGAAAGAACCCAGGATCCTGATCTTGGACATCTGAAGAAGTCTGACTTTGAGGTTATGGAATCTGTGCGTGTAATTGATGATTATACGGTTGAGATAACGCTCAAAGAGCCTCGCCCGACTTTTGTATATCAGATGACCGACTACAGTATGGCAATCCTTTCCAGCGAGTATGACTATGACTCCTTCGGAGAAACCAAGCCAATGGGTACTGGTCCTTTCATGATGAGTCAGTTGGTTCCCAAGGAATCTGCATTACTCGAGAAGAATCCAAACTACTGGGTAGAAGGACTTCCCAAGGTCGATCAGATTGCCATTTACTTTGTAGGCGATATTGATGCCAGCATCTCCATGCTTGAATCTGATCGTGTAGATGTCGTTCCTTTCATCACCCCAGAGATTAAGCAGCGTCTTGATGGTGTTGATGGCATTTCTGTCATCTCTCCTTACCAGGAACAGAGATTCATCTCCATGCGTGTTGATGAGGCTCCCTTTGATGACAACCGCGTCCGATTGGCTTTCAAGTATGCCATGGATCCAGAGATAATTGCCCGCAGTACCGCTAAAATGGAACTGGGCGATGGAGTCTACTATAATGAGACCCCGATCATGAATGCATTGGCTGAGTACAAAGAGTTGCCATTACGTGAGAGAAATATTGCAAAGGCAAAGGAATTGCTTGCAGAAGCTGGCTATCCTAATGGCTTGAGCACTGAACTCTACTACGCTTCTGACCACCCATTTGGTAAGGAGCTCAGCCAGACGGTCAAGGAATTGGCTGCTGAGGCTGGATTCGATATTGAGCTGAAGGGATATACCCGTGACGTGTACCTCTCACAGTACTGGTTGAATGTTCCCATCTCCCTCACCGGGTGGGGTGGTCGTATTGACCCATCCATGTTGCTCGCCCTTGCCTTTAAGGGCGGTGGTCCTTGGAACGAGTCCCATCTGGACGCACCTGCTCTCAACGATCTAATTGAAAAGATTTCCGGTGAGGCAGATCCTGATCAGCGTATGAGCTACTACCATGATCTTCAGGAATGGTTCTATGAGAATGGGCCACTGATCAACGTACAGGTTCCATATCTGGTGGCGATCAATGACAGTGTTGTTGGTTACCGGCAGCCGATTACCATGCTTCCACAATATAAGTACATGGATATTCTATGAAGAGATTAATGCAAATGTTTCTTCGTCGTCTGGGGTCGCTTCTTGCGACCCTGGTCGTCATGTCGTTCATCATCTTCTTGCTTGTTGAAATCATGCCAGGTGATGTTGCACAGATGATTCTGGGCCAAAGTGCTACAGAGGAGGCCGTAGCTTCCCTCCGTGAGGCAAGGGGGCTCAATGATCCCTTGCTGGAACGCTATGGAAGATGGATTAAAGGCGTAGCGGTCGGTGATTTAGGTGAATCTATATACATGAAAGGTGTTTCAATCAACTCCATACTTTGGAGGAAGGTCGGCCATTCAGTAATACTAGCCATGACAGCCTTTATCATTTTTGTTCCACTATCTATCTTCTTTGGGGTATTGGCAGGGGTAAAGGAGAAAAAACCGACAGACTCCATCATCTCCTTCTTTGGTTTGGCGACGATGGCCCTCCCTGAGTTTGTTTCCGGTGTTATTCTTATCACCGTCTTTGCTGTCCAGTTGGACTGGTTTCCCATTGTCAGCGTTATTCCCATTGGGGAAAGTATATGGCAGAATCTGAACATTGTTATTCTTCCTGCATTATCCATTACATTTGTAATGTTCGGATATATCTCGAGAATGCAACGTTCTTCCATGATCACCGTTATGAATTCTGACTACATCAGGGCAGCAACCTTGAAAGGTATGCCGCGCAAGTATGTCATTTTCAGGCATGCGTTGAAAAATGCAATGCTTCCCACAATTACCATTATTGGTATGAATATGGGTTGGTTGTTTGGTGGTCTTGTCGTAGTTGAGACGCTCTTTGGGTTCCCAGGGATGGGCTCATTGCTGATGACTGGAATCAAGACACGAGATGTACCCCTTATTGAGGCTTGTGTGCTCTTGATAACCGTCATCTACTCACTCTCTACGATGATTACCGACATTATGTATAGCTATCTCAATCCGAGAATCAGATACCAAGGAGGCCAGAAATGAAGTATTTCTTGTATCAATTGAAGAAAAGCCCATTGGCCATGGTTGGTATCGCAATCATCTTGTTCTGGTTAATAGCTGCTGCAGTAGGTCCATCCTTGATTCCCTTTACGCATACGGCGATGGATTCTGAGAATCAGATGGCCTCCCCTGGTGAATATGGTCATGTGTTGGGAACCGATGGGCTTGGCCGCGATATCCTTGCGAGAATTGTCTATGGCAGCCGATCAATCCTTACCGTAGCACTACTGACTTCCATATTTTCCACATTGGTGGGTATCTTACTTGGGTTTTCAGCAGGGTACTTTGGAGGGAAGCTTGATACCGCATTCCTTCGAGCAATGGATATTCTTATGGCCATACCTCCCTTGGTATTGTCCATGGTTATCCTTGGTATTCTTGGAGATTCCAGTATTGCGAGCTTGACGATCATTGTATCCATTGCGTTCGTACCTGCTACAGCACGTGTCTCCCGTGGAGTGCTTTTAACAGAAAAGAGCCAAGAGTATGTTTCTGCTGCTCGTATTCGAGGTGAGAACCATCTCTACATCATGTTTGTTGAGATACTCCCCAATACCATGGGACCTATTATTGTTGAAGCTACTGCACGATTTGCATATTCAATTATGATGGTTGCCTCACTCGGTTTTTTGGGAGTTGGATTGCAACCTCCCACCCCTGACTGGGGTATGATGGTTATCGAGAACAAGCCGGTCATTGCACAAGCGCCTTGGGCGGTTCTGTTTCCAGCCTTGGCTATCGCTTCCTTGGTGATTGCCATCTCAATTTTCTCTGACTTTGTCAGTAAGGTATTGATACATGAACGATAATATTTTAGAAATTGAAAACCTCCATGTACGATTCAACACCTTTGATGGAACCTTCTCTGCAGTCAACAGTGTATCCTTGAATCTGGAATATAGTGAATCGATTGGCATCATAGGTGAATCGGGTTGTGGAAAGAGTACCCTGGCTTTCACTGTAATGCGCTACCTTGCTAGTAATGCAGAGGTAGATGGAGCTATCCGTTTCAAGGGCGAGAATTTGCTTGAGAAATCGGAGAAAGATATGGAATCTGTACGTGGTAATAGAATAGCCATGGTTTTCCAGAATCCATACTCCTCCCTCAATCCTTCTCTTACCATCGGCTTCCAGCTCGATGAAGTGGGAATGCATCACCAAAAGCTCAACAAGGCAAAGGCAAGGAAAGCAACAATTGAAGCTTTGGAGATGATGAACCTTGGAGATCCCAAAGGCATTGTGAGGAGATATCCTCACCAGGTTAGTGGGGGAATCCAGCAAAGAATCTGTATTGCGATGGCATTGCTCTGTAAGCCGGATCTTATGATTCTTGATGAACCAACTACTGCGTTGGATGTCACTACAGAGGCTGTCATTCTTGATTCTATCGCAGAACTCAGGGATAAGCTGAAAATGTCCATGATCTATATCTCGCATGATATTGGTGTTATCAATAAAGTAGCTGAGAACATTGTGGTCATGTACAGCGGAGAGATAGTTGAGAGTGGTCCCAAACAGCAAATATTTGAGAATCCTGTACACCCGTATACCCGTGCCTTGATCAATTGTATGCCCCGAGGTGGGGTAGTGAAGGAAAAGACAAAGTTGAACACCATCCCCGGCTATGTGAAGAAACGTGGGGCGGATGAAGGTGGCTGTCCGTTTGCTGACAGGTGTGATAAAAAGAACGATACCTGTATCAGTGAATACGGGATTAAGAAGATAGAAGGAGCCCACTTTGCTGCCTGCGATCGCGCCTATGCTGAGGATATCCCCGACAAACTGAAGGTACGACTTACGCCAACCCCACGCAAGGATGATCCAGATTTTGACAGTGAGAAAGATCTGTTGAAGGTTGAGAACTTGCATAAGATCTATGGAAGCAGGCGTAAAGTGTATGCAGTCAATGGCATTGAGTTCTCAGTCAAACCACATTCCATCCTTGGTATTGTAGGTGAATCAGGATGTGGTAAATCCACTACCGGACATATGGTCAGTGGATTGTTCCCCCCATCCAAGGGGAGAATACTTTTCGGGGATACTGATATTTCCATTGGCTGGAATAAGCGGGACAAGGAGACGCTGAAGAACATTCAGCTCATTTTCCAGAATCCTGGGCGGAGTCTCAATCCTTCCCACACCGTTGAAAAGATCATTGGTCGAACCATGCAGAAGCTTGCAAACATCAATGATGCGAATGAGCGGCGTGAGAAGATCATCGATATCCTCAGGAAGGTTGACTTGGGTAAGGAATATTTAGAGAAGAAACCCCGTCAGCTCAGTGGAGGAGAACAGCAGCGTGTGGCTATTGCACGTTCACTCTCCATCTCTCCAAACCTGATCGTCTGTGATGAGCCAACCAGTGCACTTGACGTCTCTGTCCAGGCATCGGTACTCAACCTGCTCAACGACCTACAGGTGGACACGCATGTTGCCTACTTGTTCATATCGCATGACCTGAATGTCATCAACTACCTCAGTGATTACATCATGGTCATGTATGCAGGAAAGATTGCTGAATATGGGAAACGGGATGAGGTGATGGACAACTCCCACCACCCATATACCGAGGCACTGCTCTCAGCTGTTCCTGAGGTTGACCCGACAAAGCAGAAGGAGATCATTGAGCTGGAAGGAATGCTTCCAGACCCTGCAAAGAAGGTGAAGGGGTGTCCGTTTGCCGGTCGATGTCATAAGCAGGTAGGTGAGATTTGCGAGAAGGAGTATCCACCCATGGTGCGTCTCTCCGAGGATCACTACTACTTCTGCCACATCAAGCCGTAGGGATATTAAAAACAGCCTAGAAAGGGATCATTGGTCTAAAAAACCGATGATCCTTTTCCTTGATGTAACTATCTATATGGAATAATGAGTGATGCCATTAATCATATATGATTAAGTATGTCTCTCTAGTGCTTTAATTGCTTTACATGCTGTTTCAGCCTACGGATCTGTGTTCGTACGAAGGTTACCATAGGAGTTGGTATGTTAGAAAAGGTAAACCATCCTGCTTCAGAGAATTCAGAGATGTAGGGTGGTGTTAATTGAATCTTGAGATGATATGTATAGACTCGGTAGTGGAAACCTGGTACATCAAGCGACCAGAGAAGCAGCATATTCTCTGGGTATGGAACGTTAATTCCCACTTCTTCATGGCACTCCCTTATTGCTGTCTCTTTGTAGAAAACCTTTTTCTTGGTATCATACCCATCTCTTGCTTTCTCCCATGTCCCTCCAGGGAAAGCCCACCTATGGTTCTGAGGAGGCATGGAACGTTTTCCCATCAGGAAAGATACTTCACCTGTCTCAGTGATCGTCCAGAATATGATTCCAGCTCCGTGGTATGGTAGATGCATGTATGGGTCTCCTCATTTCAGTATACAGGAATGAGTTTCCTCAAGGGCAATAAACTACCACTTCTTTCAGGAACATACATATCATAGATATTGTCTGATTATTAGTTCGGATTATACTGAGAGTATCCTGGTAGTGACGTGGGAGGTGCTTATGAGAAGCCTCGTTCGTTTTCTTTGCCTTGGTATTCTGGTCAGTTTCATTTCTCTTACACTTGGATGTAGCCTTGGTTCCGGTGAAACAGCCGAAATTACACTGAATGCGGTGGTTACTGGTGAGGGGACTGTTGAAAAAGCTGTGGATGAAGATGCATGGGAATCGGTAAACATCTCTCCATCCTTCTATAAAATGCTTATAACCTATTTTGCCTTGGAACGTGATGATGGATTGAAAGTCACATTGGTGGATGAAGAGAGCGCAGAACTTCTTGATTTTTCCGGTTCTGTTGGGGCAGATGGTCTCTTCCTTGCCAGGAAAGCAATACCCACCGGTACCTATGCGGCCTATGAGATGAGCTTCACTTACCTGGAGATGGATGTATTGTGTTCCTTCAATGTTCCTTTCTGGTCGACCGATGCTGCCCACGCTCTGGTAACAGCTACCCATGATACAGGTGGTTCCCCCTCCCATGCTAGCTACACCATTCGTCAGTATTTCAATGTTGATGGACAGTTCCAGAAACGGGACATGGTGGTAAATGCAGGGACCGAGAAATCGCCCAACTGGGTATGGATGAGAAGGGAGCTGGAGAATTCAGAGGGGAACCGAAAGTTCTTCCTTGATCAGGAAACGCATCCCTACCAAGGATGCATCGACCTTTTTGCTGATGAGGATTTCTGGGGTGCAAACGATACATTGGATGATGAAGAGCCCAAGATCATCATAAAGAGTGGCAGCACCACTGGTGGTCTGGATGCATCGATCACTACCTTTACTGTCTCGGTGCCAAAGACCCTCCTGATAACAGTTGATGTAACCAACTCCTTTAATTTCTGGGAAGACTCCACCAATAGTACCTATTACAACCGCACCCTCGACTTTGGACCATCCTATGATGAAATTCCCATAGGTGAGGGTGCTATTGAATATTATGGGGATAAAGGGTTCCACCCCTTCATGCCGAAGTTCAATCTGAAAATGCTGTAGAGCACTTGGAATATGAGTACCTTGCCGCTGTCTGTAGCTTACTCGGCAAGGGCAGCTTTCTCAGTGAAAAATATGGTTTGTTCTTATGGATACCACATCAGGCAATAGAAGTATCGCAAACCCTTGCCCGAAGGTCTTTTGCAATCAGGTCACGAAATATCCGCGATAAGTCCTGGTCATACTCGAGTGGCTTCTTGTTTGAATCACGGGCAATATCGACAGAATCATTCATCAGGAAGATTCGAACTGTATGATCTGTTATCTGCAGTTGTCCAGCATGACGAAGGGCATTTCATATTACATCGCCCCCATCATAGGGAACATGATTGAAAATCATGAACATGCTACTCGCGATGCTACTCATGGTGTATCCTTTTCCTTTATAAACGGACCAAGGTCCATATCTGCATAGGAAGCTCCAGGTCGTACAACCGGGTACAGCACTTCCTTACGGTCGGTAATCACCTCAAGTAAGCATGGTCCTGTGCTCTCGAGCCATTGCTTGAGCGCAGGTACTATGTCATCTTTCTGTTCAATCCTTCTGCTGAAGGAGAAACCACACAGGTCCGCAATCTTCGCAAAATTGACATCTTCATTTCTACAGGTTGCAGAGTGCCGACCTTCATATGAAGCATCCTCAAGATTGTAGACCATGCCATCGGCATGGTTGTTCAGGAGGAGTATCTTGATGGGAAGGCAGTTGGTTCCAATCGTGAAAAGCTCACCCATATTCATCCTGAAACTTCCGTCCCCATCCACTACAATTACCTGTTTATCCATATTGGCGTGTACGGCTCCAACAGCAAGTGGCATTCCACTTCCCATGGTCCCAAAGGCACCACAGGTCAGAAAAGAACGAGGCCTTTGGCATCGAATGTACTGAGCAGAGAACAACTGATGATTACCAACTCCTGTGGTAATGATGGTAGATTCGTCGATAAGCGTATCCAAGGTACGTAAGACCTGTGCCATCTGAATGGTGTCAGACTCAGTATTGTATGCGAGCGGCCACCGACGTTTCAGATCTGCAGCATGCTCTCTCCACGCGTCAATGGTGAGCCTGAGTTCATGGGTGTCGGCCCAATCGCAGAGGTCATGAAGAATGGTTGCAGCATCTCCAATGAAGGAGAACACCGGTTGTCTTTCTCCTCGAATTTGTTGCACCTTGTCGGCGTGGATGTCGATGAATGCAATTTTTGCCTGAATGGCAAAGCCAACTTTTTCCGCAACACGGTCATCCCAGCGGACTCCAATGGCGAGAAAGAGGTCGTTCTCCTGGATGATCTTGTTGGCGGCAGGTGTACCAAACATACCGAGCATCCCAAGATTGGTATCTTCACGCTCACTCACCACCCCTTTTGCCATCAAGGTATTTACTGATGGAATCGAAAACCTTGCATTGAATCGTCTGATGGCTTCACTGCCACGTTCACTGTTAACTCCTCCACCCAAATACAAGAGTGGGTGATCAGCTTCCATGAGCAGGTTAAAAAATTGTTTGCATTGTGAGGCAGAGAGATGGACATCTTGATCATAAATGGTGCTGAACTGTGCAAGGGGGAGTGCTTCATACCCGGCTGCTTTTTGTTGCAGGTTCATGGGAAGGTCGATGACCACCGGTCCACGTTTTCCTGATTGTGCCAGAAAATAAGCATCCTTGATCACTTTTTCAAGGTTGTTCAATGCTTTAACGGAGTACACTTTTTTGGCTGTTGGGCCAAAAACTGAGGCAACATCAATATGTTGGAACGAGTCAGTACCAAGCTTGTGCTCTGGTACCTGTCCAGCTATTACCACCAGGGGGATGCTGTCAGCGTAGCTGTCAGCTACAGCTGTCAGTGCATTGGTGATAGCCGGACCACTGGTCACAATGGCAACACCGACTTGCTCACTGCTCCTGGAGTATCCTGCAGCACTGAAGGCCGCACACTGCTCATTGGCATTCACGACAATCTTTATCGAGCTCTTTGCAAGCTCATCCATGACCGGCAGAATAGCTGCTCCTGTATATCCGAAGATATACTGTACACCCAGATCCTCAAGGCTTCGTGCAATAATCTCTGCTCCGGTTTTGAGTTGTTTAGCCATACTGGACTCCTTTTTGGCATGCTAAAGAAATCTACACAAACAGTCAATTCTGTCGAACTACCATAGGTTCAGTTTGCTGAAATAATGAAAGGATTGACAAGAAAAACAGTTATTAGATGCTTCCTTTTCTTTTCTCCAAAGGCAGAAATTATGATACGCTTGGGCATGATGGTTGATGAACAAAGAATAAGGAAACTCAATACCAAGCCAACACTGCATGAAAAGCCGTATGTAGTGTATTGGATGCAGGCATCCGGGAGGGTGTATCAGAATGAAGCACTCTCGTTTGCAATAGAGACAGCAAATTCCCTACAGAAATCGTTGGTTGTTTATTTTGGAATTACTCCACATTTTGCAGGAGCCTCAGCCCGTCACTACCGCTTCATGCTGGAAGGTATTCGGGAGGTGGAGAAGGAATTGCAGGAGCGTTCAATACCCTTGATTGTCTCTTCTTTTGGGGTGGTGGAAGGATTGAAAAAGCTTCAATCAAGCATTGCCTGTCTTATAGTCGACAGGGCATACACCACCATCGAACGTTCTTGGAGAAAGGAGGCTTCCTCGCTCCTTGCCTGTACCGTCTATGAGGTAGAGGCGAATGTAGTAGTGCCTGTTGAGGCGGTGAGTGATAAGGAAGAATACTCTGCAGCAACCTTGAGAAGAAAGATTGAACCCATGATCTCCTACTTCGCTCAGGAAATACCACTTCCTGAGATCATGGTGAAGAGTCACTTCTTTGATTTCCCCTTTGATTCAGCTGATCTTGAGGATATTCCATTGCTTGTTGAATCCCTGGGGATTGAACAGAAGGGTAGTTCGGTTTTGCCTATAAGGGGGGGCAGTGCTGCAGCGCTCTATAAACTGGATGACTTCATCGAACATACTTTGGCAGGCTATGATGCAAAACGCAATGATCCTGCGCAGAACCACAGTAGTGGGCTCAGTGCATATCTTCATTTTGGCCAGATCAGCCCAGTTACCATCTACCACGCGGTTAAAGATCTGGATATCATTGATGTTCCGGCATTTCTGGAGCAGTTGATCGTCAGGCGTGAACTTGCCTATAACTTTGTTGCTTTCAACCCATTCTACAATCAGTATGAAGGGCTTCCCTCCTGGGCGAGGAAGAGCCTGGAGGTGCACGAGGCCGACCCAAGACCTGTTACCTATCGATATGAAGAGTTGGAGAGGGGGGAGACCCATGACCCCTACTGGAATGCAGCACAGAAAGAGTTGGTTGTATTGGGTCAAATGCACAACTACCTGAGGATGTATTGGGGGAAAAAGATACTGGAGTGGAGCCCGACTCCCAAGCAGGGGTTTACCTGGGCACTGAAACTCAATAATACCTACCAGGCAGATGGACGTGATCCAAATGGGTATGCCGGTGTTGCCTGGTGTTTCGGCAAGCATGACCGTCCATGGGTTGAACGACCCATATTCGGAAATATCCGCTACATGAATGACAAGGGGCTGGAGCGAAAATTCAACATGAAAGCCTATCTTCAGCGTATTGAGGCAGAGACATCCACCTAGGAGCCCAGTTTTCTCAGGTTCTGGACCTCTATGATAAGAGCACCCTCATCATTTTTTACCAGCCCAAATACCAGTAGTGGCCAACGACCTGCCAGCAATGGGTAGAGACGATTGTAGAGAATCGGGAACAGTACCGTCTCATAGAGTGCCGTCTCATCCTCAAATGAGACAAAGCTCATGCTTTCTCCCGTCTTGGTCAATACCTGCTTCTGGGTTATCTGGTAGCCGATGAGCGTGACATATCGCTCTACATGCTGATCGATCTCTGAGGCCTTGATCCGATGAACTGATCTCAGGAGGTGTGCGTAGAGGACCAGGGGATGATGATTCCTGAGAAAGCCCAAGGATGCAAACTCCCGGTGGAGCTCTTCTTCACTGAAAGAGCGATGTACGGCAACAGGAAGTTGCTCTTTCTTACAATAGGGGAGAGGAGTGGAAAACAGGTCTGCCTGTTCATAGGATTGGTTCAAACGTGTGGAGGTAAGCAGGAGCTTGAGCTGTTCACTTCGTTTTCTCTCAGGTGCCAATGAGTCAAATGCGCCAGAGGATACCAGGGCCACTAGATCCTCCCTGTCCAGGGATATCCGGAGGGAAACTTCTTCCAAGGTGAAGAACCTCCCTCCTTGTTTTCGCTCCTCAATAATTCGCTTCATCGCTTTTCTGCTGAGTTCAGCGATGGCCATCAGGCCGATGATGAGGGTGTTTTCTTCTGCCCAATACGCAATTCTGCTGCTATTGATATCGGGGCCGGCTATGGTAAGGCCCATTCTTCTTGCCTCACTGATGTACGCCTGTGGTCGGTAATATCCCCCTTGGTTGGTCAATACAGCAGCCATGAAATGGGCCGGGTGATGGACACGGAGGTATGCACTTTGGAAGGATACCATTGCATAGCTTGCTGAGTGGGGTTTGCAAAAGGAGTAGCCATCGAAGGAGAGCATCATCAGCCAGATCTGTTCAGCAACAGGAGTGGTTACCCCACCAGCATGGCAACCTGCAAAAAACTGGTCCCTGAATGCCTGCAACCGTTTTCCTGCGGCTTTCTTTGCGATGACCTTGCGAAGTTGGTCGGCATCTGCTTGGGAAAATCCAGCCAGGGCAACGGCTGTCTTGGAGACATCTTCCTGATAACAAAGTATTCCATAGGTCTCATCGAGGATATAGGCAAGCCTGGGATGGAGCGGTTCCCATCGTTTGCCTTTCAAGCGTTGTACGTACTCATTGATGTACTTGTTTGCTGCAGGCCGTATAATGGAGGAATGGATGACAATATGGGCAAAATCACCTCGTCCTGTTTTCTTCTGTAACTGTCTCATTGCAGGGGATTCAATGTAGAAGACACCCATCGAGTTCCCACAGGCAAGTGCATCGATTGTATCAGCATCTTCTGCAGGGAGCCAGGTTCGCTCATCAATGAATACGCCCTCTTCCCGCAGGTTTTCCAAGGTATCACGAATGACTGCAAGGGATCGGTTGCCCAGGAGGTCGATCTTTACAAAGCCTGCTTGCTCTGTTCCATCCTTCTCCCAGCTCAGTAAGGGATAACCATCAGCTGAGCGAAGGATCGGGGCATAGCACGTTACTTCTTTAGGTGTGATGACCAACCCCCCACAGTGCATGGAGATCTCTTTGGGAAGCCGGTCAAGGGCTGAGGCTATATGGACGATGGTCTGCCACAGGGGGTCAAGCAGTGCATCGACCCCCCGCATGAACAATGTCTCTTCTGCCTTGGTGATTTGTGCGTCACTCAGTCCATAGCAGCGGGCTGTTTCACGAATGGCGGAACGCAGACGGAACCGGTTGTGGTTGGCCACCCTCGCACAATGATCAATGCCAAAGCGTGCAAAGACTGCAGTAAAAATCCCATCTCGCTCATCCCATGCAAAGTCAACATCAATGTCCGGTGGGTCCTGGCGGGAAGGGGAGAGAAATCGTTCAAAGTACAGATGATGGGCAATGGGATCCACATTGGTGATGAATAGACTGTAGGAGACGATGGATGCAGCTCCTGATCCCCTACCGCAGGTCCTGCTGCTCATCAGCACGATATCGTGCATCACCAGGAAATAGGGAGCGAATCCCTTCTCGTTGATGATGCCCAGCTCATAATCGATGCGTTCCCCGATGGCGTCATTGATCTCCCCATAACGGTGCTCTGCACCTCGGTAGACCCGTCTTCTCAGTTCCTCCTCTGCACTCGATTGATCTTTGACCGGATAGGTTGGGAAGATGAGGGAAGAGGGAAAGGGGTCATACGGTCTGATTCGTTGTACATGTTCCATGGCCTCTGGCCAAGGCGCAAAGGACTGCTCCCACTCCCTCTGCTCAAGCAAGATGCCGCCCTTTTGGCAATATTCGTGTTCTGTAAGAGCACCCACACTTTTATGAAGGGCAATGGCTCGAAGTACCTGGTGGACCTCCCTTTGACTTTCGGCAAGAAGGAATGCTCCGTCAACGGCAAGAAGGGGAAGGCCAAGTCTCTTTGCAGCGGTTATGATCTGCAAGGAATCCGGGGTAATTGCGCCATAGATATCAGCTCTACTATCGGCAAGCTCGCTCAGGATTGCACTGCTTGTGGTTGCCAACACAAGTCCCTTTGCAGTTTGCTTGAGTTTAGGAAGATACGAGAAAGAAGGATCAAGATTCCTCTTGCTGATGAGCTTGCAGAGCAGTTCATAGCCCACTTGGTCCTGTACAAAGGCGAAGAGGTCTCCCGTCTTCTCGGTAAGCAGGCACGCGCAGATAAGGGAGATTCCCCTCTCTTTTGCTGCTTCCCTGTAGACAGGATACCCATAGAGATTGTCACGGTCCGTAATGGCTGCCTGTTTTACCTGCATGGACTGTAGACGGTCGAAGAGTTCATCAACCGAAACAGGGGAGAAGAGAAGGGAGTAGGCTGTGCTCAGGGCTAGGCGACTACGCATGGGCAAGTGCTACCACATGGGTTAGGATGCCAGGACCAAACTTATGGCGCATTCGGTCAACTGCCTGCTGCAGGGAATCAGAGCGATGCTGTGTATCGGGAAGAAAGAGGTCCAGGGTTGGGGCGAGTGGAGAGAGTTCGGCGAGGGAGAGAGAGCAAGAGAGAATACGCACCCTCCGGCTTGCTGCCAGCTGTGCAACCTTCCATGCGACAAGGGCTATTTCATGGTCATAAACCCATTGTCCCTTTGTACGATGGGAAGCCTCACTTCTCCTTCCATCACTGTAGAGCAACGCTATGTGAATCTTTGCCGAACCAAGTCCTGCAGCTCTCATAGCCAATGCAGCATCCTCCCCAGCTGTAACCACAGCGGCCTTGAGAGCATTCATATCGAGTATTGGTTCAGCAAAGCTGATTTTTCTCTGCACAACCCGCTTCTCCGGCAATCCGTTTTGTAATGGACTGTTATCCAGTCCACGGGCGGCATCACGAAGGGCAAGACCACGTTTTCCCAGGAAGGAGAGAACCTGATCATCTTCCAAGGCGGCGATCTGGCCAATTGTCGTAATTCCTGCAACTGAGAGTAGCCGGGCAGTGGAGGAGCCCACACCACTCAGCAAGGAGACATCCTGCCAAGCAAGGAATGAGGCCTCATCTCCCTCCCTGACCTCAATAAGTCCGGCAGGTCGGGTGGTACGGGTACCCACCTTTGCAACTAGTTTATTGGAAGCAACTGCCACAGAGGCCTCAAGATTCAGCTTTTTCCTAATCTCGCTCTGGATCTGTACCGCGCTATCCACCACCGGGCCAAAGAGACGGGTGGTTCCCTGCATGTCCAGATAGATATGTCCTCCCCGGTCGCACTGGATGCTGGGAGAATACTCCTGTGCGATGGAGGTGATTGCTGTATCGGCTTTCGCCGTGCTCTGATTGTCCCAGGGAAGCACCTGCAGGGAGGGGATCATCTGCTTTGCAAAGCGCAGGGGCATGCCTGCCCGTATCCCCTCTTCCCATGCTCTGTGGGATGGAGTGAGTACCACAGTCCTTGCTGAACCCTCATGGGCAACCACAAAGGGGGTGTCAGCAAGACTTGGATTCTTTGCCACCGCTACTGCTGCTGCAAAGTCGGTTACATTGATATGGATGATGCTTGCACCTGCTCTTTGCATGCCTTGCCTCCCACTGCCAACTGGTATAACGTCAGTGCATTGGCTACTGCCTGACCCCTCCTATGGTTGTTGAAGTAGATGAGCACCTTCTGTGCATGTGTGGTAAATGACTGTATACGCCCAAACAGGCTGGCAAGCTCTTTCTCACTGTAGAGATAGTCGTAGCGGCTTGCGCTGTCCGATCCCCACCATGTCTCCTCATTCCTGCCGTGCAGCCTGATGTATGCCAGTGAGTTGCTGGTTTTAACATCCATCATGGGTGGGTTGCCTTTCACTGGGGGAAGGTCAAGAGAAGCAAGGGCAATATTCCTCTCTCGTAGTGAGTCGATTGTGCGGTTGTTGTACCAGCTGCTGTTCCTGAACTCGATGGCAAGCGGGAATGGGGAGAGGGATTTCAGGAGTGAGTCCAGATATTTTCGCTCTCCCACTTCATAGTGGAAAGAGTAGGGGAATTGCAGGAGTACAGCACTGAGTACCTGGTTTTCCACCAGCGGTTCAAGGGCATGGGAAAACAGAAGCGATTGGTTCCTCCATGAGGAAGGCTCAATAGTATGGGTGAGGCTCTGGTGGGCTTTGATGGAGAATTGGAGGGATGGCGCACTCTTATGCATTGCTGCAAGTTGGGGAGCCTCTGGCATACGATAGTAGCTGAAGTTCAGCTCCACTGTGGGAAACAGCTCAGCATAGTGGGCGAGAAAATCCTCGCGTTTGGTCCCCTGTGCATATACTGGTCCTATCCACTCGGTATAGCTGTAGCCTGAAGTTCCAATCAAAACAATACTCATACTCTTGATATACTATATATATGTTAAGTAATCAAGAGTAAAATCACGTCTCTTGCCTCCGGGGGGGATATCAGCCATACTGATGCACAACATTTTGGAGGTGGATGTGCACACATATGCCGGTATAATTTTCTGTGATGTGGATGGAACGATTCTTCCCCATGGGAAGAGAGAAGTCTCATCGGAGTTCTTTGCCTTGGTGGAAGAAGCAATGCAAGCCGATTTCCTAGTCTGTATATCCAGCGGGCGATTCCATGAGGCGCTCCTTCCTCTCTTCTCACCAGTCTCTTCCAAAGTGGTCTTTTCGGCTTCCAATGGATGCAGGGTATTGTATCAGGGAACAGAGTTGTTTCCCAATCACGGCATAGATTATTCCTTGGCTGAGCAGATAACCTCTTCACTGCATGCCTGGGGAGCAACGGCGCTTATCTCAACGACAGATGCCATCTGTCTCCCTACGGAAGCCCGTGAACAGCTGAAAGCAAAGAGCTATCTAGCAAAAGGATATACAAGGTTCTTTGATACATTCAGCGAAGTCCCCAGAGACGTGCTGCAGATCACTGCCGTCTGTGATGGCAATCTCCCTGCAGTTCTGGAGCAAAGCCGGAAGGCCTGGGATTCCTCTTTTCATGTGGTCACCACAGGCAAAGAGATGTTTGACATCTGTCCTACCTCGAAGGGAATCTCACTGAGAGCAGTCAGTGAACACTTTTCTGTCCCCATCGCCCATACCTATGCCTTTGGGGATGATGAGAATGATATTCCCATGCTTGAGGCTGCAGGCAAAGGGTATATCATGGGAAATGCACACCAAGGAATGAAGGATAAGGAGTTCGAGCAATGCCACGATCTGATCGGAACAATCAGGAAAATATTCGCAAAGTAGATTGAGAAATGCTAGCAGTATGAGTAAGGGGTATGCTAAAGTAGTGTCATACGTTGTTTTGGAGGAATGGGAGTAATACATTTGAACGTTCCTATCAGTGTACCCCAAGGGCAGTATGCCCTCACCATTTCTGGTGTGGCAGTATTCCTTTTAGGACTGCTTATCCTTCTCACGGCCATCATAATCATACAGAAACGTAAGGCAAGAACCTTTCAGACGCAAGAAACCTCATTGCTTCACTATGTAATAGAGCATTCACGCTATGCAATCGCAGTCCACGATACAGATCTACGGTACCTCTATGTCAGCAATAAATATTGTGAGGAGTATCATATCCCTGGTGGGAATGCCCTCATCGGGAGGCATCATTATGAGGTATTTCCGAGTCTCCCCGAGAAGTGGAAGCTTGCTCACCAGCGAGCGCTCCATGGCGAAGTTGTCACAGGTGATGATGATGTGTATATCCATGAGGATGGGAGCGTGGATTATACCCGTTGGGAGTGTCGACCCTGGTATAGGGAATCAGGAAAAATTGGAGGGATTATCGTCTATACCGAGCTGCTTACCCAACAGAAGCGAATGGCCTCGGAACTAAAAGAGGCACATGACTATCTCGATGCCCTGCTTATGGAATCAAACAGCCCTATCCTTGTATGGGATGCTTCATTCACCATTACCAGAACCAACCACTCCTTTTCCTCTTTGCTGGGCCTTCCGATAAGCGATATTGTAGGAAAGAATGTGGGATCTGTTTTAACTTCATTGGGACAGGAGGAACTTAAACGGCTAGAAAACCGTCTAAAAACTGAACGCAGTCTCTTTAATATAGAAAATCATCTTCAAACCATTGAAGGAGATGTTCGGACCATACTTTGGAATGCAGGACCTATCCTTGACCCGATTGATGGCTCTCTTGTTGCAACCATCGCCCAGGGGCTGGATATAACCGAGCGTAAGGCAATAGAGCGACAGAACAAGGAACAACTGGACGAGCTGAGACGTTGGTATGCAGTAATGAGCCAGAGAGAAGAGCGGATCATTGATCTGAAACGAGAAGTCAACGCTCTCCTCAAGGATAACGCACGACAACCACGGTACCCCTCAGTGGAAGAGGATGGCAACTCATGAATACCCGGTGCCTGAAATTACTCAGTATATTCCTTTTGCTCACTTCTACGCTTTTTGCCGCAGATCCCTCCTTTCTCTCTTCCTTGAGTGAAAATGAACGTACTTTGCTTGCACAACAAGCTCCTCTTACTGTCTTGGTTGATCCTGCGTGGGAACCTCTTGAGTACCTGGACAAGAATGGCATGCCTACCGGCCTAAGTTTTGCATATTTACAGAGTGTCAGCTCTCTCAGCGGTCTGAGCTTCATTCCTGTCGAAGGGACTTCCTGGCAGGATGCCTATGCGAAGTTGCTCAGTGGTGAAATTGCCATGACAGGAAGTATCAGCAAGACAGAAAATCGAGAGGAAACATTGCATTTCAGTGAACCTTACTTGACTGTACCTCTTGCAATCATTGCTGGAGAACAGGTTGGCTATATCGGCAGTTTGGCAGAGCTTGAAGGGAAGGCGGTTGCAGTAGTTTCCAACTATGCAGCCCAGGAGTGGTTATCCAGGGATTACCCAAATCTTACCTTGGTGAAAGTATCTACCGTTGAAGAAGGCCTCACCCTCGTTGCAAGGGGAGAGTGTTTTGCCTTGGTGGAAAATCTGTTGGTTGCCAACCATTATCGGTCCAGGCTTGGGCTAACCAGAAAAATAAAGGTAGTGGGTACCACCGCCTACATGAATTCCCTCTCTATTGCTGTTCATGAGGACTATGCCTCTATTCTTCCCATTATCAACAAGGCTCTCCAAACAATTGACAGTGAGACAAGGGAGCGATTATATCGGACATATCTACCTTTGCAGTATGAAAAAACGGTACAGAGTACCACTATTTATCTGATTATTGGCATAGCATTGTTTGTCGCTGCATCTCTGGGGTTCTGGATATTGAAGCTCAGCAAGGAAGTAAGAAGAAGGGAAGTTGCGGAAAAAGAATTGGCAGACAGCGAAATAAAATTCAAGCAACTATTCTCCAATGCCCCCCTGCCCATGGTGCTCCTTACCGAGGAGGGTACGGTAGTTTCTGCAAATGAAGCATGGAGTACAACATTTGAATTCAAGCATGGTGAAATAGAGGATGTCAACACGTGGTATGAGAAGGTTTACCCTGATCCAACGTACCGGAAAAAAGCAAGAGAATCCTGGGAAGAGGCTGTTGAACAGTCATTAATCACGCATTCTAGACAAATCGATTCACAAGAATTCACTTTGGTTACAGCGACAGGTACTGTGTTGGAGATGGAAATCAGTGGAGCCTTTCTGGACCGTTTTCTCCTTATTACCTTTTTTGATATCACTGAGAGAATATCCTCCATGCGTTCACTCCAAGCATTGCAAAGACAGACCGAACAGGGGAGGAAAATCATTCTCAACGCACTTGAGGATCAGCAGATTGCCCAGCATTCGCTTGCACAAAGCAAAGCCACTCTTGATGCAGCAATCAACAGTATGATTGATGCAGTCTTCATTATTGACCCTGAAAGCCGTTTCATCCTGGTTAACCAATCATTTCTACATTACTATCGATTCTCAAAGCGTTCAGAATGTCCTGATACCCTGCAAGCATTTTCTTCTTTCTTTGAAGCCTGTGACAGTCAGGGGAATAAGTTGGAGCAACAGTTGTGGGCAGGCTTCCAAGCACTCTCTGGGAAAGCAGGGAACACAGAGTATACCCTAATTAAGAGAGATACTGGTGAACAATGGATAGGGAGTTACAGTTTTGCTCCTATTCGTGATGAACATGATGTGTTGCTTGGGGCTGTTGTGGTCTGTCGTGATGTTACGGAAATTCGTACGAACCAGAAAAAATTGATCTATCAGAGAAACCACGATTATCTCACTGGTTTATATAGTAGAGTCTATTTCGAGAGTAAGTTGAAAAGGATTGAACATGCTGGATCTTTCACCCTTGCATTGGTGGATATCAATGGTTTGAAACTTATCAATGACAGCTTTGGGCATGAGGTGGGGGATTCCATGCTTAAGGCTACAGCACAGATACTCAGGATGTGCAGTAATGATAAAACCACCATTGCACGATACGGTGGTGACGAGTTTGTCTTCCTCCTTCCAGGGGATTCTGTACAGGAAGTGGAATCCCTGTTGTCCTGTATTGAAGAGCGATCCAAGGAGATTCGTATCGAGAGCTTTAGGCTCTCTCTCTCCTCTGGGTATGCTATCAGAGAAGTTGGAGATGAAAGCTTGCAGGAGACACTCAAGCGTGCTGAGGATAACCTACAACGGAACAAGATTTACGAGAGTGCGAGTGCAAAAAATAAATCCATAGGATTGGTTATCAATTCACTATTTGCAAAAAGTCCCCGTGAGTTGCAACACTCAAGGCGGGTAAGTGCACTCTCTGTTTTCCTCGCCCAACAGTTGCAGCTTCCTGAGAGTGAAGTCAAGCGTATCCGAATTGCTGCCCTGTTGCATGATATAGGAAAGATTGGAATCAATGAGTCTATTCTCAACAAGCCAACCAGGCTTGATCAGAATGAATGGGAAGCAGTAAAGCGGCACCCTGAGATTGGGTATCGAATCCTTTCTGCTTCTGCAGAGTATAGTGACCTATCCTTGTCAGTACTGGAACATCATGAGATGTGGAACGGAAGTGGATATCCCAGAGGTTTGAAAGGTGAATCTATCAGCTTGCCTGCGCGAATCATCAGTGTCGCAGACAGCTACGATGCGATGACCAGCGAACGATCATACAAGAAGCCATTGCCACAGGAAGTAGCAATTGCAGAAATCAAGCGCTGCAGTGGTACCATGTATGATCCCTCAGTTGTTTCAGTTTTTCTCTTCTCAATCAGTCAGTTCAGTGTACAGGACGTAGAAGTCCAAGAAGAAAATGTAATTTTTTCATAGTTGGAACGTTATTCCGAAAATGCATAAAAAAGTGTATGTGTCCGAGCACATTTTCTTAAAACAAAATTTGGTGAATCTCTGATAGAGATATCCTTGACGTAAGATGAGTTCCGTGACTATTTGGTATTGCTCAAGGATAAGCTGCCCTGTGGTGTCTATCCAATGCAGGATATTGGTGCCATGTCTACCAATTCCACACCATTTAGGTACTGGACTCGATATAATGGTACTCCTCTCTACACATCTGCTACCTCTTTAACTGCTGTAACTGCAGCAACCCCAGCAGATTAGAAAGTTCTTGATTACATGCAGGTTGCTGGTCCACACTCTTCAGCAGAGACTGACCATGTACCCAACGACACTGAGTTCAATAGCACGCTCTTCCTGATTTATCAGAGAGTTGCCTTCGGCGAAATCACACCTGCCGAGGGTGGCAAGCAGATTCGTGACTTGTTGGTACGCTTGATCAACAAGTAATTCCTGACTTTAAAAAAAGTGGGGAGGGACAATACTGTTCCTCCCTTCTTAATTACAATTTTTGCAAACATAATCACTATTGGTTGACCTTTTTTAGCTGACGTGTGGGAGGAAATAGGGTATATATGAGTGTATGACTCCCCTCGACCAGAGAACCAAACGTTTCATCAGAAACTTGAAAGCTACCAGAATAATCTCAGCATTGCTTGCCGTAGAACAGTTGCTCTATGGCTTATTTCTGATACAGCCAGGTACTCCTGTGAGAGCCCAGTACTTCCTCAGTGCCTTTCTTATTTCATTTCTCTGTCTCATCAGCCTTGTGATAAGCAAGCCTAAAGAAACCATCTCTGGAATGGGTTATCCATTTTTTGAAATGTTGCCCCTTGGACTTGGGATGTTTATTGCTCTCAATAGGATGTTTGCAAATAAAGGAATCCTCTTGAATATCCCCACGCTTTATCTAGCGTTCATCTACGGGGGAGCTGTCTTTTTTCTTTTGGATTATGTCCAGTCAGGTATTCTCTATGGTATGTTTACCATTGCTTCGATTGTTATGGTGAATTCGCATGTACTGCTTGCAAACAATGTTCCTTTTCGTACGGACTTTTTAATAAACAATGGAATTGCCTGGACTGTTTCGGCACTTAATTATCGTTATTATAGACAGGAACAAAAGCATATCAGTCTTATCGAGGAACAGAACCAGCAACTGCGTATGCTCAGTGAACAGGATGCACTGACCGGTTTGCTCAATAGGCGTAAGATAGACAGCATTATCTCAGAGCTATTACAGAACAAGCAAGGTGGTTCTGCAGTATCCGCACTTATTCTCTTTGATCTTGATCATTTTAAACTGGTCAACGATACCTTTGGTCATCAACGAGGAGATCTTCTCCTGAAAGAAATCTCTACTTTAGTTAAAGATCAATTGCTGGAGGGTGAATCACTTGCCCGTTGGGGAGGGGAGGAGTTCCTCATTCTTACTAAACGTGATGGAGGGGCACTCGCAGAATCATTACGAAAGCACATTGAGGACCACGTATTTGAACAGGTGGGAAATATTACTGCCAGTTTCGGGGTTTCTCCCGTACTCCCTGATGATTCCGAGGTCAAAATTTTCCGTCAGGTTGATAAAGCTCTCTATCGCGCCAAGGAGATGGGGAGAAACCGTGTGGAAATGTTTAGGAACAGTTGAACGTATACGAGTTACAGATCCTATTGATCGTCTGGTGGTGACATTTTCTCTGCATAGGGAGTAAATTCTCTTTGCTTGGAGAATGCCTATCACTCTCCATTACCAGCATTCTCAGAGGTTGATGTTCTTCCCTTGCCTGTATTTTGGGAAAAATGGCTTGGTTATCCCAGCAGTATAAGTTACATCCTCAACTCAGTAAGTCATTGTGATCTGATAGCCTGTGTGATTGTACTCGGGTGTAGATTGCATGTTCTGCTCCTTGTATAGGGATTTACTTGTCGATAAGCACTTTTTCAACAAGTCATACACTGCCTCCTTTTTCTTGGAACATGGTGCTGTACATACACCATTGAAGGGCTCCTTTTAGCGAATTGTTTTTAGACGCTGCAAGTCGGGTGATAAATCACGGCTCTGTATGTCTTCAAAGTGGTTAAGTCGGCAAAAACAATACTATTTTCTTGTCTTTACCAAATCATTCTTGAATACAAGTGAACGCTTTGTTTCTGTGAGATTGGTTCTGTTACCAATAGAACAGTAGGAATGAAGAAGTTTGTACAATAAGAAATTAAATACTACTGAAAGTTATATGCGAATTAAGTTGACCGGTTTATAAAACCGGTTTAGTATAGAGGTGTACCAAAGAAAATGAGGGGAGAAATCTTTCTCTCAAATGATCACGGTAACACCAAAGGAGAATGAATCAATGAAAAAACATCTGTTTATTGCCTTACTAATTGCCATGGTGGCAATGGGGTCGGTTGCATTTGCAGCTGGTGCCCAAGAAGCCGCTCCCGCCAAGGAAGTGTATTTCTTGAACTTCAAGCCAGAAATTGCTGACGTGTACGAATCCAAGATTGCACCTGCTTTTGAAGAGGAGACGGGAATTAAGTTGAAGGTTGTTACCGCTGCAAGTGGTACCTACGCACAAACGCTCAAGAGTGAAATTGCAAAAAGCAATCCTCCAGTAATTTTCCAGACCAATGGACCTGTAGGATTGAAAGAGAGCAAGAGCTATACCGCTGACCTGAGGAACACTGATTTCTACAGCATCCTCAGTGACAAGTCAATGGCTCTCACTGATGGGGAGAAGGTCTTGGCTATCCCGTATGCTGTTGAAGGCTATGGTATCATCTACAATGATGCAATCATGAGAAAATATTTTGCCCTTTCAGGCAAGGCTGTATCCATCTCCAGTGCAGATGAGATCAACAATTTTGCAACCCTTAAGGCAGTCGTTGAGGATATGACCAAACACAAGGATGCCTTGGGTATCAAGGGTGTTTTCGCTTCCACCAGCCTGTCTGCAGGTAATCAGTGGAGATGGCAGACCCACTTGGTAAACGTTCCTCTCCATTTTGAGATGGTAGCAAGGGATATTCCAGCTGGATCAAGCGTCCCTGAACTTGAATTCACCTACAGTGAAAACATGAAGAACATCTGGGATCTCTATTTGAACAACAGCACCACTGTCCCTGGCCTGCTTGGAAGCAAGAGTGTTGATGACTCCATGGCAGAATTTGCACTTGGCCAGGCTGCCATGGTACAGAACGGCAACTGGGGTGCCAGTCAGATTCTTGGTGTCAAGGGTAACAAGGTTGCTGATTCCGACATAAAGTTCCTGCCCATCTACACCGGGATTGAAGGTGAGGAGAATGCAGGCCTGAACGTGGGAACAGAAAACTATCTCTGCATTAATAGCAATGTAAGTGCAGAACAGCAGGAAATGGCAGACCAGTTCCTCGCATGGCTTTTTGCCAGTGAAACAGGCAAGCAGTTCGTTAAGAACGACTTGATGTTTATCACACCATTCAACTCCTTCAAGGATAGCGAGCTTCCCACCGATCCATTGGCCAAGGAAGTCATCCGCTGGATGAACAAGCCTGGTGTCAATTCTGTTCCTTGGGCATTCTCAATCATTCCCAGTGAAGAGTGGAAGAACAAGTTCGGCGCAGCTCTTGCTGAGTACAGCGTTGGCAGAATGAATTGGAGCCAGGTTGAGAAGGTTGCTGTCGATGCTTGGAAGACTGAGTACGATTTAACCAACTAATCATCTAAGAAAACATGTTAGGATAAACCGCCTACCTTCATTGGAAGGCAAGGCGGTTTACCTGTTTTACAAGGGAGTCCCTCATGCAAAAGTCCATACAGAAATATTTTGTTTTATTTGCTCTTCCTGGTCTGATCTGCTTCGCTATTGCGTTTCTGATCCCATTGGTTATGGGGGTGGTTCTTTCCTTTTTCAAGTTCAGTACCGTAACGGATGCAACTTTCAATGGCTTGGAGAACTACAGGAACATTTTCATTGATAAGGAGTTCATTTCAGCTCTGTGGTTTACCATTCGTTTTACGATTGTCTCCGTGATAACCATCAACCTTGGTGCCTTTGCACTTGCAATGCTGCTTACCAGAGGTATTAAGGGAACAAACCTTTTCAGAACGGTATTCTTCATGCCTAACCTGATAGGAGGCATCGTCCTTGGTTGGATCTGGCAGGTAATCATCAATGGTATACTCCTCAGACAGGGAGTTACTATCGTCAGTGATCCAAAGTATGGATTCTGGGGATTGGTTGTCCTGATGAACTGGCAGAATATCGGATACATGATGGTCATTTACATAGCCGGTATTCAGAATATCTCTCATGATCTCATTGAAGCTGCACAGATTGATGGTGCCGGAAGATGGACCATGTTGCGTTCAGTCATCCTTCCCTCGATTATGCCATCAATTACTATTTGTAGTTTCCTAACCCTTACGAACGGATTCAAGTTGTTTGACCAGAACCTAGCTCTCACAGCTGGTGCACCTGGAAAGCAGACAGAGATGTTGGCACTCAACATCTTCAATACCTTCTATGGCCGCAGTGGCTTTGAAGGGGTAGGTCAGGCAAAAGCAGTGCTCTTTACCATCTTGGTTGCGATCATTGCCCTAAGCCAGCTCCGCTTGACACGCAACAAGGAGGTAGAGGCATGAACCTGCAAACCAAAGAGAAACGGATCAACTATGGTTTGATCATGATCCTTTCCCTCCTTACCATTCTGTTCATTTCCCCCATATTGATTGTATTGATGAACTCTTTTAAATCAAAGCTGTTCATTTCCAATGAACCATTTTCATTTCCCAATCCTGATACCTATGCAGGAGGGGAGAACTATATCACTGGATCAGAGAAGATCAAATTCTTTGATGCATTCGGCTATTCATTGTTCATCACTGTTTTCTCCGTGATCAGTATCTCCTTGGTCACGAGCATGCTTGCCTGGTATATAACCAGGGTAAAAACTAAATTCACCAACTTTGTCTATTATCTGTTGGTGTTCTCCATGATCGTTCCTTTTCAGATGGTCATGTTTACGATGAGTAAAACGGCTAACATACTCCATCTTGATAATCCAGTTGGTATAATCGTGCTCTATGTAGGATTTGGTGCAGGACTGGGAACCTTCATGTTCAGTGGATTCATCAAGAGTATTCCCCTCAGTCTAGAAGAAGCTGCCATGATTGATGGGGCTGGGCCTGTAAAGACGTACTTCCTTATTGTCTTTCCTATGCTCAAGCCAACTGCGATCACGGTTGCCATCCTTAATTCCATGTGGATCTGGAATGACTACCTCCTCCCATACCTGACCATTGGAACAGAGTACAAGACAATTCCTGTTGCCATTCAGTACCTGAGAGGTGGCTATGGAGCAGTCGATATGGGAGCTATGATGGCGATGCTGGTATTGGCCATGGTTCCAATCATTGTTTTCTATCTTGCAGCACAGAAGCACATCATCCGTGGTGTAGTTGCTGGTGCTGTGAAGGGTTGATGACAATGAGAAGTACCTACCATGAGAGAGGTGAGCAACGATGAATAGCAAGTATACACGAGATGCCGGTATTCTCTTGCACATCACCAGTCTTCCTTCTCCTTACGGTATTGGAGACTTGGGGCGTAATGCCTATGCTGTTGCCGATTGGATGGAAAAGGCAGATATCCGCCTCTGGCAACTTTTGCCACTCAATCCGACAGGATTTGGGAATTCTCCCTACGCTCCTCGTTCCACGTTTGCCGGCAATGAGCTTCTCATTGACCTTGAATCGTTAATGCATGAGGGATATCTTTCCTCCGAGGATTTGCAATCCATGCCATCTTTTCCGGATGATAGGGTACACTTTCAACTGGTCCAGGAGCGAAAACTACCCTTGTTGAAGAAGGCTGCTCTTACTTTTCTTCTTAAGAATAAAGACAATGATACTGCATTTACGGGGTTCTGCTGTGATCAGTCATTCTGGTTGAATGACTATGCGCTTTTCATGGTCCTGTATGAGACCTATCAGGATGCGCGCTGGTTCAGCCAATGGTCTGAAGGCTTTGCCAAACGAGATAAGAATGTCTTGAGGGCGTTTTCCGAGGAACACGAGAGGGATATTGCCATTTGGAAGGTGCTGCAATACTTCTTTGCTTTGCAGTGGGAGGCATTTAAACGGTATGTGAATGCAAAGCGAATTCAACTGGTTGGTGATGTCCCCATTTTCGTGGCAGCAGACAGTGCAGATACCTGGAGTAATCTCCATCTGTTCAAGACCGATAATGATGGGCAATTCAGCGTGGTCAGTGGTGTTCCTCCTGATATCTTTAGTGCAACAGGACAACTCTGGGGTAATCCTGTCTATGATTGGGATGTTCTTGAAGCTGAGGGGTACCAGTGGTGGATCAAGCGATTGGAACGATTGTTTACCATGATTGATATTTTGAGAATAGACCACTTCAGAGGGTTCGACGCGTACTACGAGATACCAGCTGGGGATAGAACTGCAGAGCGTGGGAAATGGATTGATGTAGAAGGTAAAAGCTTTTTCAAGAAGGTGAGAGACCACTTTGGATCAGTTCCCATCATTGCCGAGGACCTTGGGTTGATGACCGACTCAGTTGAATCTTTACGGGATGACAATGGATTTCCTGGAATGAAAATACTCCAATTTGGATTCAGTAAGGATGAAAAGGGAAGAAGTAATTATTATGATGACTTCCTACCGCATAACTGGAAGGAGAACTTTGTAGCGTATACCGGTACCCATGACAACAATACTACCCTTGGTTGGTTCAAATCCCTTGATGTCCAGGACAAGGAGATGGTGCTTACCTATCTTGATTGTGAAGAGACTGAGGTGGTACGGAAGATGATTCGTACCCTGATGCTCTCCTGTGCTCGTACAGCCATCATTCCTATGCAGGATTTATTGGAGAAGGATGAGCAAGCAAGGATGAACTATCCTTCGACCTGCAATGATGTCAATTGGAGCTGGAGAGCTACCGCAGATGAATTTACTGACGAAATTGCCCATACCCTTGCCCATCTGGTTGCAATTTCTGCCAGAAATGGACTACTGGGAAATTGAATGTGGCGCCCAAGGGTGTTCATATACCTTCCTGACAAGGCCGGAACTGCAAGGTTCCGGCCTTGCTCCGTCCTTCAAGCCTTGCTACAGTAAGGCATGGATACCATGCATTTTGGAACTTGTTCGTGGAAATATGAGAGTTGGGAAGGTTTGGTATATCAGCAAGGCAGTTCAAAGCGGTACCTTGCCCAGTATGCCAACACCTATGATTCAGTGGAAGTGGATAGATGGTTCTGGTCTTTGGGAAAACAGAGTTATGGTCTTCCTGACCCACATGATGTGAGAGAATATGATAAGGATACTCCTGAAAACTTCAGGTTCACCATCAAGTGTCCAAATACCTTGACCCTTCCATTCAGTTACCAGAGCAAGACAGACCCAAACCCTTGGTTTCTTGATGCCGAGGTTTTTTATCGGTTCATAGAAACCCTTGAACCGCTTATTCCAAAAATTGGCTTATTGATGTTTCAGTTTGGATACCTGAACCGCAGTATGTTCAAGGATCGTGATGAGTTCCTGGAATCGCTTGACAGGTTCTTCTCATTGCTCCCAGATTCTCTTCCCTATACCGTTGAGCTAAGGAATCCTGCATGGATGGATGCTACCTACTTCTCCTTCCTTGAAGAACGACAGATCGGTCCTGTATTGCTATCTGGGTACTGGATGGATGATCTTGCTACTCAATTGCAAAGAGCAGGGTCCCATCTCTATTCTCCTTTCTGTGTGCGTTTGCACGGTGAAGATAGAAAGGAAATTGAAAAGGAGAGTGGAGGGAAGTGGAATCGTATTCTTGAAAGTCATGATCAGGAAATGATTGCAATTGCCCCAAGACTTGTCAAGCTTGCACAGGAGGGTAAGGTGATTTACATCAATGTGAACAACCACTACGAAGGAAGCGCCCCGCTTACCATCAGAAAGTTGATGGATTATCTTCAAGAGGCATAGGCAGGCGATGTACGAATCTCGGAAGGTGTGCTACGGTAAAGTGTAATCAGGAGGCAAGCAGAATGGTTGGCTTTCCTGTCATGAAACTACCAGAACTCTCTGCAGCAATTCATTTGTGTGTAAACACAGTCAAGGAGCAAGGATCAATACGGTTCTTGCTCTTTTTTATGAACCAACAAGGAGGGAACCGATGAAAGAAAAAACATATTCGAACGGTCAGGTTGAACAGCGAATGCAGGGTGATAAACTTACCTATTTCTTCAAGGATGGAACCATCAAGGCAGAGGGCCCCATCAAGAATAATCTTATGGAAGGGCTTTGGCATTACTACCGAGAAAATGGGATTGTATTGCAGGTAGGGAGTTTCAAGCATGGGGTGAAACATGGTCCATGGGTTAGGTATGACCGTGTAGGGGCTGTTGAATATGAGGCACAGTTCGAAGACGGAAAAGAAATTGCAAAACGGTTGTACCACTGATATTGGATTCTGGAAAAGCGGTGGTAGAATAGAGATATCACACGAACCGATTGGGATCGGAAAAAAGGAGTAGAATGATGAAACGAGTACTCTTAAAGCGGGTATTGCTCGGCATTTTGATGCTTTGCATCACAATGGGATTCCTCTTTGCACAACCCCTGCCAGAACAGGCGGAGGAACTGGTCATCCTAGCTACCACAGATATTCATGGAAATGTCTGGGGATTCAGTTATGAGAATGACAAGGAGACAAACAACAATGGTATGGCTCGCATTGCTACCTATGTGGAGCAAGTGCGTGATGCACATCCTAATGTCATCCTGGTAGATAATGGTGATGTCATCCAGGGAAATATCATGACTGACGATTTATACAACAAGAGAGAAGGTGAGCATCCTGTCATCCGTGCAATGAACCTTTTGGATTATGATAGCCTGACATTGGGAAACCATGAGTTCAATTTTGGAGAGAAATTGATCAAACGTATGCAAGAGCTGGCAAACTTCCCTATACTTTCGGCCAATATGTCCCGATTGGATGGCACCATGGCCGCTCTTCCGTACACCATAGTAGAGAGATCTGGAGTAAAGGTCGGCATCATTGGCCTGACGAATCCGAATGCTCCTCGATGGGATGGTGAAAAGACCGATCCATTTGTATATGCTCCGGTAGGTCCTGCTGCAAGACGGGTAGTGGATATTCTGGATGATAAGGTCGATGTCCTGGTAGTTGTAGCTCATGTGGGACTGTATCCTGAGTATGATGTTGACGGAGGCAGTGATGGAGGCTTGGCAATCCTTGAGCTCTGCCCTGAAATTGATGTGCTTATCGTTGGGCATGCCCATACCACGATTGCAGAGGTACAGGATGGGATTGCTATCGGTGGGGCAAAAAATCTCGGTCGTGAGGTTATCCGCATCGACCTGAGTCTTGACGAGAATAAGCAGGTTGATGGACAGGAAGTGACCATCATTGATATGACTGACTATGAACCGAGTGAGTTGATCAGGGGAAATGCTTTCATCAAAGAGGCACATCAGGCCACCAGAGACTTTATTTCCGGTGGAGCACCTTCTGCTGATGGAAGTCCCAGTGGTGGTATCTTTGGAACTGCAGCAGTTGACTTCCAACCCAAGAATGAGATTATGGGTATCCCCGAAGGAAAACTTCGTGATACCGCTGTCATGGATTTCATCAATGAGGTACAACTGCTAAACAGTGGTGCAGATGTGTCAGCAGCTGCGCTCTTTGCCGATACCAGTGATATCCCCAAGGGTCCGATCAACTACGGAACCATTTTTGGTATCTACAAGTATGATAATACCCTCTATCGCGTACCGGTCACCGGTGCTGAACTGAAAGCCTACATGGAGTGGTCTGCAACCTGCTACAACCAGTGGAAGCCGGGCGATGTCTCCATCAGCTTCAACCCAGACAAGCCGGGGTATCTCTATGATATGTTCAGCGGTGTTGACTACGAGATCGACCTGAGCAAACCTGAAGGGCAGAGAATCAAGAATGTCATGTTCAAGGGCAAGTCGCTCTCAGATACACAGAAACTTACCCTTGCCGTGAACAACTACCGATATTCTTCGGCACTGAAAGCACAAAAACTAGTATCTGGGGTTCGGGAATGGGAGAGTCCAAACTCAATTCGTGATATGCTTGTTGCCTACATCAAAGAAAAGGGGACCATATATCCGAAAGTTGACAACAACTGGAAGATCGTTGGTGTTAACTTGGATAGCCCCTATCGCAAGCAGGTCATCAAGATGGTTAATGAGGGGAAACTTGAATCACCCTACAATAATCCATTGAATGTCAACGAACTGAAGAAACAGGGGATCATCAAATAACAGAAGTGTGGGCTGGTCATCAAGCCAGCCCAAACACTATGTCTCTTGATCGTCATCCTTGAGCGTTTTCCTGCGGGAACGTACGCTCTCGGTGAGTAGAAATTCAATCTGGCCGTTTATAGAGCGGAAGTCATCTTCCGCCCAAGCGGCCAGTTCTTTCCACAGCGATGACGAAAGACGCAACAATACCTGTTTCTTGCTCTTATCCTTTGCATCCATACGTCATCATCCTTATGCTAATAGAGAGAACCACTGTTTACGATTGGCTGTACATCCTTGTTTCCACAAAGGACCACTAAAAGATTGCTTACCATAGAAGCCTTACGTTCTTCATCCAGGTTCACTACCTCACTCTCATTCAATTGCTCAAGAGCCATCTGGACCATTCCAACCGCTCCTTCCACAATTTTTTGTCTTGCAGCGATGATAGCAGACGCCTGCTGACGCTGCAACATTGCCGCTGCTATCTCTGGTGCGTAAGAGAGGTGGGTAATCCTTGCCTCCAGAATTTCCAAGCCGGCAACAGCAACCTTGCCTTGCAGTTCCTTCAGTAGATCCTCTGCTACCTCTCTACTGCTTCCTCTCAATGATTTTTCATCATCATCACTATCGTAGGGGAAGAGCCGTACCACATTTCTCAGTGCACTATCGCACTGTATGGAAAGATAATCCACATAGTTGTCAACGTCAAACACTGCTTTTGCGGTATCAACCACTTTCCAGATAACGACAACACCAATAATGATTGGATTACCCTGTGAGTCATTGATTTTCTGCTTCTCATTGTTCAGCGTCATTGCTTTCAAGGATAGCTTACGTTTTGGAATCTGTATTGAATAGGCAGTGGTCCCGCTCTTATTCGCATCTGTTTTTCCTTCAAGCTTATAGGAACCTGAAGAGCTTTCAGATGAAGATGCAGGATTTACCGCTGTCACAAATGGATTTACAAAGAAAAATCCCTCTTTCTTGAGTGTCCCATAATACTTTCCAAATAAGGTAAGCACCAATGCTTCATTCGGTTTGATAATCTTCAATCCCCCAAACAAGATCGGACCGATGATAAAACCATAGAGTGCTCCAAGGGTAATGACAACTGCACGTATAACTCCTGGAATATCTGCAGCCATGCCAAAGATGAATAGGGCAAATGACAAGAGGATAAGCAGCACATTGACTACCAGGATTGTCAATCCGATTGAAGGTCGGTTCAGGACTTTTTCTTTTGAATACACAGGTTCATTCATACGAATGCCTCCAAGGTATGATGGTAAAAGATATCAAAATGATATCAATAAGATATTCCACCAATCTTTGATATTTGTCAAGATTAAGACTTATAATTTACAGGAGATGCAAGACATATTTGTGTTTATCCTTGTTGCACCTCCCAACCTGAAGGGAATATTACGCTCTATCTATACCCTATTACTGCTGTGTGCATTGTCAATAATTTCTGGTATACTGATGAAACGAAAAGACCTATGAGGAGTAGTAATGGATACTTGGACACTAGATGACGCAAGAAAGCTGTATCACATCGATTCCTGGGGGAATGAGTATTTTCATGTCTCAGAGAAAGGTGAAGTGGAAGTACGGCTCAAAGATAAGGACCCAAAAAGTCAAGTAAGCTTGTTATCCATAGTCAAGGGTTTGCAAGAGAGAGGCATGAAATTGCCTGTACTCCTGCGATTTTCAAATATTCTTGACTCAAGGATCCAACATATCAATGAAAGTTTTCTTGGTGCCATGAAGGATGCCGGCTATACCGGTACCTACCGGGGAGTCTATCCTATCAAGGTAAATCAACAGCAACAGGTTGTTGAGGAAATATGCAAATACGGTAAACAGTATCACCATGGATTGGAAACCGGCAGCAAGGCTGAACTTTTACTTGCCCTTGCTCATATAGATGATCTGGAAGCCTATGTTGTCTGTAACGGATACAAGGATGAAGAATATATTGACTTGGCCTTAAGAGGCCTCTCCATGGGAGTGCAAACCGTTCTGGTGGTGGAGATGCCAGGAGAAGTGGATATTATTCTTGAACGTAGCAGGGCGATGGGTATTAAGCCCAATATTGGATTGAGAATGAAGCCCTCAACCGTTGCTAGTGGGCACTGGACAGACAGTGGTGGGGACCGCAGCGTTTTTGGTCTGAATACCACACAGGTCATCCAGGTGGTGGACAAACTTAAAAAAGAGCAGATGCTCGATAGCTTGAAATTATTGCACTATCATCTGGGAAGCCAGATTCCCAACATCCGTGACATCCGAATGGGTGCAACGGAAGCGGCACGATTCTACTGTGGATTGGTTCATGAGGGCGCCCCCATGGGCTTGTTGGATATCGGCGGAGGATTGGCAATTGACTATGATGGTTCGCATACTGATAGCTCAAATAGCCGAAATTATTCCACCAAAGAGTATTGTGATGACGTAGTAGAGGAAGTGATGACCATCTGCAAGGAAGAGCATGTTACCCATCCAACCTTGCTCAGTGAGTCTGGAAGAGCATTGGTCTCCTACTATTCGGTCCTGCTGCTCAACGTCCTGGATACCAATATTTTCTGGAACGGCGAGGATGTTGAGGCAAATCTCGACCCTGAAGTGCTTCCAGCATTGGAGAACCTCCTCTACGTGAGGAAGATGCTCAACGAAAAGAATGCACAGGAATGCCTGAACGACCTGAACTATTACCGTGAGGAGATTAGAAACAAGTTTCTCTATGGTAAGGTGAATATGAGGGAGCGTGCTGCAGCAGAGCATGTCTACTGGTCTATTGTTGCAGAGATCAAGCAGACTTATGGTGAGGTTGAGTCTCCTGAGTTTGAGAAGTTGGAGCAGCAATTATCAGATATCTACTATGGAAACTTCAGTCTTTTCCAATCACTTCCTGATGTATGGGCGATTGATCAATTATTCCCTATCATGCCGATCCATATGCTGGACAAGAGGCCGGACAGAAAGGCTGTGTTGAGTGATATCACCTGTGACAGCGAGGGAAAGATTGATCGATTCATCGGTCGCTGGGAAGTGGAGAACACCCTGAGCCTGCACACCCTTCCTGAGAATGATGACTACATCCTTGGGGTCTTCTTGGTGGGGGCTTACCAGGAAACACTGGGGGACCTGCACAACCTGCTGGGAGATACCAATGTTGCCTCAGTTACCTATGAGGATGGGAAATTCCGACTTCATAATGAGTTGGAAGGTGATACTGTAGCTGATGTATTAAGCTACGTAGAATACGAGCCAAAACAGTTGGAGGCTCTGATCAGAAATAAGGCTGAACGAGCAGTTCAGGATGGAAGGATAACCCCGCTTGAGAGGCGGCGCATTATTGCTGCCTATACAGCCGGACTCAGAGGATATACCTACTACGAAACCGACCAAGAGGAGTAAAACATGGAAAAGAAACGTTTGATGATCATAGGAGCAGGTGGCGTCGGTAATGTTGCCGTACGCAAATCTGCCAGAATGGAAGATTTATATGAAGTAATCTTGCTTGCAAGCAGGACAAAAGCCAAATGTGATGCAATTGCAGCTGAGGCAGGACCAGTTCCTATTGAAACTGCTCAGGTTGATGCTGATGATATTGGTGCATTAGTCAGCTTGATGGAAACTTTCAAGCCTGATGTGGTACTCAATGTTGCGCTTCCTTACCAGGATCTCCCGATCATGGATGCCTGCCTTGAGTATGGTGTTGATTATGTTGATACTGCAAATTACGAACCAAAGGATGAAGCACATTTTGAATACTCCTACCAGTGGGCCTACCAGGAAAAGTTTAAGGAGGCTGGCCTAACAGCACTACTTGGAAGTGGGTTTGACCCAGGGGTGACCAATGTATTCACAGCATATGCTGCAAAACACTATTTTGATGAGATGCACTACCTCGATATTGTAGACTGTAATGCAGGGGATCATGGAAAGAGCTTTGCTACCAACTTCAATCCTGAGATCAATATCCGGGAGATTACCCAAAATGGTCGCTACTACGAAGAGGGAGAGTGGAAAAGCACGGAGCCCTTGGAAATACACCAGAACGTGGACTATCCACGAATCGGGGGAAAAGAGAGCTATTTGCTCTTCCATGAAGAGTTGGAATCTTTGGTGAAACACTACCCGAGTCTGAAACGTGCACGTTTCTGGATGACTTTCAGCCAGCAATACATCACCCATCTGAAGGTGCTGGAGGATATTGGGATGACCAGTATTGAACCGGTCATGTTCCAGGGGATGGAAATCCAACCACTACAGTTCCTCAAGGCTGTACTTCCCGAGCCTTCCTCCCTTGGTGAAAACTACAAGGGACAAACCTCCATTGGTTGCCAGATCAAGGGAATCAAGGACGGCAAAGAGAGGACACTCTACATATTTAATAACTGCAGCCATCAAATGGCGTACCAGGATACAAAAGCACAGGCAGTGAGCTATACGACAGGTGTTCCTGCGGCTCTTGGCACCAGTTTGGTTGCACGTGGCATCTGGAAGGCACCTGGTGTGAATAACATGGAACAATTCGATCCTGATCCATTCCTTGAGGAACTTGGGCCATTGGGCCTTCCCTGGGAAGTGGTTGTCGATGGCAAGCTTGCCTTTGGTGAGTAGCTCATGATCGATTTGAAAAAGATTAGCCATACTCCAGCATTTGTGTTGGAGTATGAGCTTCTAAAAAAGAACCTTTCCATCATTGAACAGTTGCAGAAGGATCTTCCCATCTCCTTTCTCTTCGCCCTTAAAGGGTTTGCGATGCATGCAGTATTCCCGGACTTGGCCTCTGTTGCGAGCGGGGCAACAGCCTCTTCATTGAATGAGGCACTTCTTGCATCTCCTTATTTTGATGAAATCCACGCATATGCTCCGGTGTATCAGAAGAACGAATTTGAAACCATTGCCTCAATGGCAACACACATTACGTTCAACTCTGTTTCCCAGCTACAGACCTATCGCGACAGAAGTTGTGATGCTAAACTGGGGCTTCGCATCAATGCCATGTACTCGACAGTCTCTACTGCCTTGTATGATCCCTGTAGCTACGGGAGCCGTTTGGGGATACTTCCCAAGGATCTTCCACAACTCCCAGAGGGGGTGAGTGGATTACACTCCCACAACCTCTGTGAGAGTGGTGCCCTAGAGCTGGCCCATACGCTCTCATCAATTGAAAAGCATTGGGGACATTTGCTTGGTGATATTGATTGGCTGAATCTTGGTGGTGGACACCTGGTAACCAGAGAAGGGTATGACCTGGATCTTTTCAGGAATACAATCATAGATTTCCACAATAAATATCCCCACATCAAGCTCATATTGGAGCCTGGGGCAGCCTTTGTTTGGGAAACTGGGTATCTGATAACCGAAATTCTTGATATCGTTGAAAATGGTGGTATCAAGACACTGATGATTGATGCCTCTTTTGCGGCCCATATGCCGGACTGTCTTGAAATGCCTTACTCCCCAAATGTAATAGGAGCCCAGCTGGAAGAAAATGGTGTCTATCGTCTTGGTGGATCGTCCTGCTTGGCAGGGGACTGGGTGGGCAGTTACACCTTTGAGAAAGCACCTAAGATCGGGGACCATCTTGTACTCTGTGACATGATGCACTACACCATGGTCAAGACCACCATGTTCAATGGTATTGCCTTACCGGATATCGGCATCTATCGCGAAGAGACCTATACCGTGGTAAAAACCTTCGGATTTGATGATTATCAACGACGACTGTCGTAGGAGAGAGAGAATGGAGCACTGGTTTTTAGATTCTGAATTTCCAAACTGTGATAAGGAAACAGCACGATTTCATGTAATCCCTTTTCCCTTGGAGGATACAGTCTCCTACATGGGAGGTACAGCGGATGGACCAGATGCCATCATAGAAGCTTCCTCCCAACTTGAACAACTTGTTGAGGGATTTGGTAATCCTGGGGCCTTGGGAATTCATACCAGGGAACCGCTTGGAACAGAAGGTATGGTCGAACAAGCGATAGCAGCCGCTGCTGAGGCTATTCTCCAAGCGTATGACCAGGGATCCATCCCTGTGCTTCTCGGTGGTGAGCATTCTGTTACCAATGCTGCAATTCCACTCTTGAGAGACCGATTTCACCAAGGGGAGGTAGGTATCTTGCAGTTCGACGCACACATGGACTTGAGGGATGCCTATGAAGGAAGCAAACTCAGCCATGCATCGGTCATGAGGCGTGCCGTAGAGGCTGGTATTCCACTTTTTCAGGTAGGGATACGGAATTATAGTGAAGAGGATCTTGAGGCACGTGAGCGTTACCAGGTAGGTCACTATGATGCATCGTTCCTCTACAGCCAGAAGCATACACACTCGCTGGAAACATTGGATCTTCCTTCTGATTTTCCCAAACAACTGTATGTCACGTTCGATGTTGATGCATTCGATTGTGGGTTGATGAGCGGTACCGGAACCCCTGATCCAGGTGGCCTCTCATGGTGGGATGCAATTACGTTACTAACCGTTCTTACCAAGAACAGGACAATTATTGGGTGTGATGTAGTGGAATTGGCTCCCAATACGTTGCACCATCCCTCCTATACGGCAAGCAAGCTTACGTATTTCCTGATGGGATTAGCCAGCAAGCGCAGTTCCCAGTGAAAAGGCTGCGTTCAACGATTCTTCTTCAGGGGTGTCCAAGGCGATGACGGGGTCGGCAACCATTACTGCCCCTGCATCCTTGGTGACTTCAGCCCAGTCGTCCATCCACTCTCCGTTTCCCCATCCATAGGAGCCAAAGAGGCCAATAGGTTTTCCCTCTAGATGGGGAAGGAGTGCATTGAACATTGGTTCAAATACCTCGTCCTCCAAGCTTTCAGAGCCCATTGCAGGACACCCAAAAGCTACGGCATCATAGCTATCAAGCAAATCTGCAGAGAAGAGACCGGCCTTGATCACCTTGATTTCTGCACCGGTTTCCTTGGCACCTTTTGCCACCGCTTGAGCCAAGGCTTCGGTATTTCCTGTCCCACTGTAATATACAATTGCAATACGTTTCATAGTTCCTCCATCGGAGCTTTATACTAGTTAATTTGTAAGGGTTAGAGGTTGCTAACTCTTATGATATGTACTACACCATTGCAGTGATGCATGTCAAGAATGAGATTATCGGTTGTTGTGTTCAGCTGCCTTGAGAAGCCTTTGCATTTTCAGGGCTAAAGGAGAGGCAGGACCAAAATAGACATGGGCTTTACGGTGTGCCCACCGGTAGAGCGTCCTTGCATCCTCTACTTCCCCGAGCTTGCGATAGCAGCGTGCTATATGTACAAGCAGGCCAATTTTCTCTGCTTCAGAGGCGAAATCCGATTCTATATCAAGGTAGGATCGGATGATTCTGTACTGTTCAAGTGCTTCTCTCCAGGCATATCGCCTCTCCAGGCATACCCCAAGTGCACAGCGAGCCATGATACTCTGACTGCTCGTTGATCCTTGGAATGAGGTGAGGATGGTGAGCACCTGTTGACGGAGTAGAAGCTCTTCATCAAACTTTTTCTTTATATGGTAGATGTCTGCCTGCAAGCAGAGTGAATCGATATAGAGATCATAGGAGGGGCCATTCTCTTTTGTGTAATCACGACCAAGCAGATCCTCAACAATGGATTGTGCCTCAGCGCTTTGTCCATCATCAAGATAGGAGTTGCCTAAGGCGATCATGGCTTCAATGGTTGACTCATCATCATCACCATGAAGAATCTGGTTTGTCTGATAAATCTGTTGAGCAACCTCCAACTCTTTTTGGGTCTCTCCTGCACGGTAGTAGGCCATATTCAAATCCCCCATCAAGAGTATGTATTCTTGATTCATGGGGCCATATTCGTTGAAGTGAGCTACGCGCTTCTTCTCCAGATCTGCAATATTCTGATGTATCCGTGCAAAGTAGAGCGGGTCATCAAGTTCACTGGAGAGTAGTAATCGTGCAAAATAATTTTCCATAGTCCTAGTATACACAGATGGGTTTGTACCCTACAAGCTCTTTACTGCACGAACTGCAAGATAGCAGTCGTGGATATAACTGTCGATCATCATGAATCCTGCAGTGTCGGTGTAGATACCGGTCAAATGAAACCCACAGTCCGTAAGCCCTCCAAGCAAGTCTTGCAACGTATGGGAAAATTCAATGGTATCATGTTTTCTTAATCGCTTTTCCAATTCCTTTTTCCCAAGACTTTTCAGGTCAGAGTAGGGGATGGTGTATTTCACCTGGAGGTGGTTTCTCAAGGCTTTCTTTTCGTTAAAGAGATAGAGCACTGGATTGGTGATGCTGGTAAGCAGTCGCCCTCCGCTCTTCAAGCTCCTGTAGCAGTGCTGATACATGCTGTGCACCTCATCAATGAAACATGTGGAGGTTGGGTTGTATATCATGTCGAACGTGGAGTCTGCAAAACATGAGAGGTCACGCATATCTCCCTTGACGAATTCCATTTCCAGTTGGAGTCGTTCAGCATAGGATGCATCCTGTGCGAGTTGTTTTTCTGAAATGTCATACAGGGTTACCTCTGCTCCAGCGAGGGCAAGGAGAACTGCTTGCTGACCTCCACCACAGGCAAGGGCAAGGATCTTTTTTCCTTTCACATCACTGACCCAGGAAGGAGGGACCTGCTTGAACGGAGAGAGAACCATATCGAGCTCCCCTGTACGTGCTTTCTCTATCTGTTCTTCAGTGCAACCATCTGTCCAGATAGTGTGTTTTTCAACTTCACTATCCCAGGCTCGTGCATTGTGCTCAACATATGTATCCATGAGTGGAGGGTAGCATGGAAGGGAATTGTTTGCAATGAGCTAAAATACAACTGTATTTATTGTATTGTTTTAGAAATGATAGGAGTATAGGTAAGGATCCCTTGTATGCGGTGAGACTGCATGAGGGCAATGCTTTTTGCCCTGCTGGTAAAGCATGCAATCTCGGGAAGTTCTGTATACCGAGCTCTGCGAATGAGCGTAATATGTGCTTTGAAACGGGTATCCTTGAAGACCACATGATACTCTTGCAACAGGGTTACAAGTGTTTTCTGTAATTGAAACAATCCTGTATGATGGGCTATCCCATTGTAGATGATGTCACCTCCCTTTTTGGGAAATGTCCCTACATGATTGAACAAGAGTTCCATCTCTCTCTTAGGTGTTGCCTCCAGGATGTCACTGAGCAAAGGAAGGATCTTTTCGTCTTGCTCTCCCAGAAAGGCGAGGGTGAGATGGAGGTTTCCTTTGCTTGTTGGATTTCCTTTAGTGAGATAGGGAACAATGGTGTTCTGGATGGAAGTAAGCTGTTGCAATGTGCTCTCTGGAAAGAGCAGTGCATAAAAGAGTCTCATGGAGAGAGTATACTATGAAACAAAGTCTTTGTAGCCAGAAAAAAGCATAGTATAGTGTTGTGAGGAGAAAATCATGAAAATAGTTCTTATTGGGGCAGGCAGTGCACAGTTTGGGATTGGTACCCTTGGTGATATTATGCAAAGTAAAACATTGGTGGGAAGTACCCTCAGCTTGGTGGATATCAATGATCAGGCATTGCAGAATGTGTATAGCAAGGCCACAGCATTTGTCGAAGAGAATAATCTCCCTTTTACCATTGAGGCAACCACTGACCGTAAGGAAGCACTGCAGGGTTGTGATGTAGTGGTCATTTCTATCGAAGTGGGAAATCGTTTTCAGCTTTGGGATGAGGATTGGACTATTGCCCAACAGTACGGTATTGCCCAGGTGTATGGGGAAAATGGTGGACCTGGAGGGGTATTCCATTCGCTGAGGATTATTCCTGTCATCATGGAAATCTGTGAAGATGTTATCTCTCTCTGTCCAGATGCATGGATTTTCAACTACTCCAACCCAATGACCGCCATTGTGACGACTGTGCTCAGGAAGTATCCATCTCTCAAATTCGTGGGAATTTGCCATGAGATTGCATCCCTTGAACGGTATCTACCCTCAATTCTTGAGACTCCATTCTCCAATCTGCAAACCCGGAGTGCTGGGTTGAATCATTTCAGCGTGCTTCTGGAAGCGTACTACCGTGACAGCGGCAAGGATGCCTACCCAGATATTCTGCAGAAAGCTCCTGCCTTCTTCGAAAAAGAACCAGGGTACTCCGATATTCTCTCCTACATGCAGCAGTATGGAGAGACGTTCATCACAGAGGGATCCACCCATCGTCCACTACCAGAGGGTACCATAAGCAAGAAGCCCTGGGCGGATAGGACACTGTTCAAAGAGATTCTTGATCACTACCACTTGTTGCCAATCACCGTGGACAGCCATTTTGGAGAGTATATCAGTTGGGCACAGGATGTTGTAGACCATAAAGGAATAAAAGATTTTTATTTCTTATATCAGAAGATGCTATCGCGTTTGGAGCCGAAGATTGAACTGAAAGTGACCGAACGTTTGGTCTATATCCTTGAAGGCATCGAAGAGAACAGCGGATATGAGGAACTGGCTGTAAACATACTGAACAATGACTTGATTAAAGATCTTCCTCCATGGATTGCTGTGGAAGTTCCGGCGAAAGTATACAGCAAGGGTATGAAAGGTGTTGCTTTTGACAATTTCCCCAAAGGGTTCGCCGCGCTCCTGAGAAACTACTGTGGTGTGTATGACCTGACAGCTGAGGCTGTGCTGCAAGGAAAGAAGGAATATGTAATCCAGGCATTGCTTGCCAATCCAGTGGTACATACCATGAGAAATATTCCTGAGCTTGTGGAGGTGATGATAGAGCGTCAACGTAGGTGGTTGGGGTATTTGCTTTGAAATAACAAGACCTCCCTGGTAATTCCAAGGAGGTCTGTATAGCGGCAAAGGGACTCGGACCCCTGACCGAACGGATATGAGCCGTTTGCTCTACCAACTGAGCTATGCCGCCGTAACAACTCCCACACTATAGCCAATGCCCAAACAGTTAGTCAAGAGGGTTTTTGTCACTTTTTGGTTGGGGAAAACCATGATATGCTTAAGTTCATGGAAAAGAAACGATATGTATGTCCAAAATGTGGCGGCACTCACTATGAGAGCGACCGGTTCCAGGCAACGGGTGGCAATTTTGCCAAGATTTTCGATGTCCAAAACAAACGGTTCATCACCGTCACTTGTACCAATTGTGGGTACACTGAATTGTTCAAACAAAACGAACAGACAGGATGGAATATTTTGGACTTTTTCTTGAATTAGCAGGAGGTGCTATGCAGACAGTTACGTTGAACAATAATCATGAGATTCCGCAACTTGGATTTGGCACTTGGCAGATCCCTGAAGGAAAAGCAGCATATGAAAGTGTTCGCTATGCATTGGAGGTTGGGTATCGTCATATAGATACTGCAGCTGCCTATGGCAATGAGGTGAGTGTTGGACGCGCCATTCGTGAGAGCGGGATTGATCGGGAGGAGATTTTCCTAACCACCAAGCTACACAACAATGATCATGGCTATGAACAGACAAAGGAAGCATTTCTGGAAAGCTTGAGAAAACTGGATACAGACTACATTGACCTCTATTTGATCCATTGGCCCAATCCCATTGCATCTCGCTCACATTGGCAGGACGCCAATAGGGGGAGTTGGAAGGCCATGGAGGAGTTTGTCGGGCAAGGCCTGATCAAGAGTATCGGTATCAGTAACTTCCGTGAACATCATATTGAATCATTGCTCGAGAGAGCTGAGATCAAGCCGCAGGTCAATCAGATCCGGCTCTATGCTGGTGAACAACAGGAGAGATTGGTCCGATATTGCAAGGACAAGCAGATGGTTCTGGAAGCATATAGTCCATTAGGCACAGGAGGCCTGCTTAGTAGTCCCCTGATCAAGAGCATTGCTGAAGAGGTAGGGAAGAGTCCCGCTCAGGTATGTCTTCGTTATGATATCCAGAAGGGGCATGTAGTGCTTCCCAAATCAGTTACACCTTCCTCTATTCTCCAGAACAAGGATATTTTTGATTTCACGTTGAATGAAGAACAAATGGCAAGGCTCGATGAAATGGAGAATATCTGTGGACCAACGCAGAATCCGGATGAAACCTCCTTCTAAAACCTCTTGCTTTCCTGCAATCGTATGAGTACTCTTGTAGCATGACTGGATTCTTCATTAAAAAAGCGTTTTTCGATGGCTGGGACAACCTCATTTCGATGGTTGTCCACAACCTTGGGTTCCTCTTGATCTTGCTTGCCTTCATGGGAAGCATGAGCCTCATGGAAATACATGGATTGCTCTCTGTAGTTGCCATGATTCTTTCAATTGGCCTGTTTGCCTTCTTCACAGCAGGCACTTCAGCCTCTACCTGGGCATATGCAAAATATGAACGGCCTGGCTGGGAAGGATTCAAGCATGGCATAAGGGACTCATGGAGACATAGCCTTTTTTACTGGCTGCTTTCTGTGCTTGATGTCTCACTCATTTTGTTTGTCATTCCTTTCTATCTGAGCTATGGCAATGCGGTAGGTACTCTACTTAGTGTCATACTTTTCTGGTTGTTCATGGGGTTGAGTTTCGCCCTTCTGTATTACTGGGCACTCTTTCGTTCGATGCCTGGTGACCGTCCGATCAAGACTCTGAAAAAGAGCTTTCTCATTGTATTTGACAACCTCTTCTTTACGTTGTTCTTTGCTGTGTATCAGATAGTGAATTTTGTGTTATCGGCACTTCTTGCAGGTCTTGCCCCTGGAGTGACCGGTATGTTGCTTGCCAGCAGTGATGCCGTCAAACTGATGATGTACAAGTATGACTATCTTGAAGAGGAACCGGAGGCAGACAGGAAGCACATCCCTTGGGATGAACTGCTCTATGAAGAACGCGAGAGCGTTGGACACCGTTCCTTGAAGAATATGATTTTCCCCTGGAAGGACTGATATGTCCTATGAAGTTGAACTGAAAGCCCATGTAGATGATCCTATCACGCTCAAGCATGACATCGAGCAGATGCCTGGCATTGGAGAGGTGTGTTGTGAAGAGAAAGATGACATCTACTATGCCTTGGCGGGACAGGAGCCTCTTTTCCGTCTACGGACGGAACGCTTCGGGCCTTCTTTTCAGAATTTATCAGGGAATGTACGGTTTACAAGAAAATACAAGAGCCTGAAGGATGGGATCGAGGTCAATGAGGAAGTTGAGTTTCTCTCATCCTCCGACCAGGCAGAGTACGCTCATGCCTTCTTCCTCAGTCTTGGATATGAAGTGTATATCAGGAAGACCAAGCGGGGATACTCCTACGATTGGGTATTCGATGAGACGCTCTCTCCCCTTCATATAGAACTGGTGGAAATTGCCTCTCTTGGTTGGTTCTTGGAGATGGAATTTGTGTTGGAAACAGCAGAACGGGTCCCGTATGCCAGGACCCGTCTACTAGAAGTACTCTCATTATTGGGCGTTCCCCAAGAACGTATCGAGGAACGCTATTACATGCATCTACTCAAGGATTTTTCGTAGGGTATTGGGGAACATTTTCCACACCCAGATACCTGCTGATACATCTAACCAGTACGTCATGATCCTCAAGGTCGGTCAGGCCGCTTACCATTACAGCTCCTACCAATCCAGCTGATCTGACAACAATGGGAAAGCCTCCACCACAATCCACAAACCTGGTTGGATCCAATCCACGTTCACTCAACGTCTTCCCTCGTTTCTTCAGGAATAGTGAGTATGCCAACGTACTGGTTTCAAAGTGCTGGACCGTATTGAACTTTCGGTCGATCCAGTCCTGTGATCCACGATTTGAACCTTCAGCGGTAAAATGAAACAGCGTTTTGCCACTCATTGTCCTGATACATATGGCGATGGGAATCTCTTTGCCTAGGGCTTCCCCGGCAAAGATCTTTCCCAGTTCCCATGCATCACGGTTTGAGAAATGATCGAACTGCAGCAGTTCTTCCTGGCTTTCTACCAGTGCAATCTGTTGTGAAAGTTCCATATGCTTATTCTCCCGGGAAGTGTACACCCCATTGGTTTCTCAGGGTATCCATTACTTCCATTACCTTGATAATTTCACTGTGAGGCATCTGCTTAAGCTCAATTTCGCCCTCCTCAAGTGCCTTCCTGCATGCTTCAACCTGATGTTCGAACCCTGTGATGTTCTTGAAGGGCTTATAGGTCTCAACCAGGTTGTAATCACGGTCGTATACATTGATTCCTTCACAGTTGTTGATGTTGAGGAACTCAATAAAGCCTCTACTCCCAAAAATGGCACCACGTCTATCACTGGTACTCAGCATGGAAGAGTGAAGGATTGCCATCTTACCACCCTTGAACGAGAGAGTGATGGAGTTGGACTCATCAACACCACTGTCAGTCTTGATACAGGAAGATTCAATGGATTCTATCTCATTTCCGAACACCATCATGGCAAAGTTGATCGGGTACACTCCCAGATCAAGAAGAGCACCTCCTGCAAGCTCCGGGTCCATCATGCGTTTTACGCCCTTGATGGGATAGCAGAGATTTGCGGTAAGTGAATGTGGTTCACCGATAACCCGGCGTTCAAGAATCTGTTCAAGAACAAGACGCATCGGGAGATATCGTGTCCAGATAGCCTCAGCTACCAGAAGTTTTTTCTTTTTCCCGAGTGCTATGACTTCCTTGGCTTGTCTTGCATTCATCGTGAAAGCCTTTTCGCCAAGTACTGGTTTTCCATGCTCCAAGGAGAGCATCATATGTTCATAGTGCAAGGAGTGTGGAGTGCAAACATATACCAGATCAACATCGGGGTCACCCAGCATTTCCTCATAAGAACCGTACGCTTTTCGGACATTCCACTTCTTTGCGAAGTCACGCGCTTTCTGTAGGTCTCTGGATGCAACAGCATAGGCTTCCACCTGTTCCATCTCAGCTATTGTTGTAGCCATCTTGCGGGCGATGTTTCCAGCACCCAAGATTCCCATTCTCATCATACCGTCCTCCTAATGTACTCAGTATAGAGGCAACCAGTCGGAAAGAAAAGTGCAATGTATACTTCTAAAGCAAAGCTCCAAGTGCTGTGGAGAGCGAAAGGACGCCCATCAAGGCAAATGCTGAATTGGTTTTCATACGTGACTCTGACTTGAATACCAAGGTTGCGACTGACCAGAGACTGAATAGTATGCAGCGAAGAATAGAATCAAGGCTCATGTCAACTGCCAAGGAAACAAAGGGTAAGAGCGCGGTAATCGCAAGACTTACCTGTAGGGAGAGATGCGTTCTGCCAGAGAGAAAGAGAAATGCAAGGGCGATCAACACCAAGACAAAACTCCTTACCATGGTGAGACTTGAAGGCTCCTGTAAATGTGCCCAAAGAAGATTTACCACTGCCAAGGCAAAAATCTTTGCACTCTCCTTGATATACGAGAAGATGTGATGAGCTCTCTGTTCGATGGAGAAGAAATGAAAAAGAGCAGAACAGATGAAGCTGATGATAAATAGTGAGTAGGTGAGAATGACCAGCAAATTAACACCCTGTCCTTCATTCATCAGGTTTATCAGGTAGATGATGATTGCAATACTGGAGAGGGAAGCAACAATATCAACAATCCCGTTGAAGATACTGTATGACTTGAAAGCCCCTTTCGGATCTTTGGTTTTTGCAAACTTCTCTGCATTGAAAGAGAAGTTGAATGAGGTTCCATTCTTCAATTCCGCCTTGAATGAAACTGAATGCACATGCTCAGCGTGTTCAGCTATCTCATCAACCCGGTTTTTAAAATCTGTAAAGATCTTATGTACATCATCCATATTTCAACTCCAGAACTTATCTGTCTTGATCTCAATAATCAATGAATCAATGGTTTTCCTGAGCTCAGTCAGGATCATTTCTCGTGCAGCAATTCTATCAACCTTGGCAACTTCCAAGGCCTCAGGGAACTCCATCACCTTTCCAATATTAGCATAGTAGTTTCTACTAACAACTCGCATTTCTCGCCTTGCCGTTTTACTGATCTTGTTTCTCACTCTTCTTCTGGGGGCGATCAATCCGATGGGGACAATGGGGACGGGGTAGGAGAGGTACATCTCAGCAATTCCCTGCTTGAATGGCATCATCTCCTCCTGGGTGTTCAAGCCCCCTTCAGGAAAGATGTATACGCTATCCCCTTTCTTGAGGTAAGAGACTGCCTGGGCAACAACATGTCTGCGATCTTCCTTGCTCAGGGCCTTTATCTGTTCCGTCCATCCAAGAAAGGATCCAATAACTGGAATGCCGAAGGCAGGGCCAATGACCATGTGCAACGGTTCATCAGTAAGGGTAGTGACAAAATGTACATCACTGGAACTGAAATGGTTGGAACAGAATATCTTCGGACCTTTGGGCAGATCTTCTTCCTGCCAAGTGAAGAAGTCATAATTGAGAGCCAAGCCAACCTTGACAACAGTACGGTAAATTCGATGTAGGAACAAGCTCAGAGGTTTCATGCGTCAACATTCCTGAATACTACCAAGTTGGTAGCCATACCTTACGACCTAATTCATCATCATATACCTGATGCGCTCTGATTTGATATACCTCATTGAGTAATACATCATTGAATACTGTTTCAGTAGGCCCTTGGGAAACAATGTTTCCTTCCTTGAGGACCAGTGCAAGTTGGCTGTAGACCTGTACAAGTAACATATCATGCAGCACACATATGACCGTATACCCTTTATGTACCAGATCTGTAAGCAATCCCATGATGGCTCTCTGGTGGCGTACATCAAGATGATTCACCGGTTCATCGAGTAACAACAGTCTTCCATCCTGACTCAACGCCCTTGCTAGCAGCACTCGTTGCATTTCTCCACCGCTTAGCTCAGTCACTACCTTGTGCTGTAAATGCAAAATATCACAGGAATCCATTGCGGCTTCTATTGCATGACCATCATCTTCTCCCCCATGCGCATAGCGTCCCATCGAGACCGCCTCACGGACGGTGAAGGCATAATCGAGTTTACCGTTTTGGGCGACAAAGCCCAACTTGGTTGCAAGCTCTTTCTGCTTGAGTTGTTGAATATCCTGACCATCTACATAGACTGCACCAGAATCGGGTTTTAGCTGTTTATATATAAATTTCAGGAGTGTGCTTTTGCCGCTTCCATTTGGGCCGGTGAGTGCAATGAACTTTCCCTTGGGAAGGGTGAGATCCAGCTTATGGAATATTTGGTGTTTGTCATACCCTCCACTGAGGTGACTGATTTTGAGACTATCCATAGCGGTACCGTCCCTTGCGAAGCAGGTAGATGAACAGGGGAACACCAAGTAAGCTGGTAATAATCCCCACCGGTAATTCACCGCTTGGAAGCATGACCCTGGAGACAGTATCACTGGCAAGAAGAAGAAATCCTCCAAAGAGACTGGAAGGAAGCAATAGTCTAGTATGCTTGGGACCAACCAGCAAACGTGTTACATGTGGGGCCATCAAACCAATAAATCCAATGACACCAAAATAGGAGACACAGATTGCACTCGCTGCCGATCCAGCAAGCAAGAGAACAAGTCTGGTTTTTCCAACTGCCAAACCACCCGCATGTGCAGAAGCCTCATCAAGGAGCAACATATCCATATTCTGATGGTTTGCCTTTAACAGCACAAAGAGGAGGAAAAACGTGAACATAAGCGCAATGACTTGCGCATAAGTGCTGGTGGAGAAACTGCCAAGTGTCCAGTAAAGAATACGTTGATATTGTTCACGATGCAGAAACATCAAGAGTGTCATGGCAGCGCTGAGTATGTAGTTTACTGCCACTCCAGTAAGGAGAAGCGTCGTATTACTGCTCTTTCGTTTGAGAGACATACCCACTATGAAGAATGTGGTAAGGGTAGCTCCAAGGAGTGCACTTAAGGGAAAACCCAGCAGAGGGGCAAGCCCAATGAACAGGGCAAGGGCAACTCCAAAGGATGCTCCACTGCTGATGCCAAGGATAAAGGGGTCGGCCATGGGATTGCGTAGTGCCGCTTGGAACACCGTACCTGCACAGCCAAGGATTGCCCCAGAAAAAAACGAAGCAAGGATCCTCGGCAACCGAAGCTGCCAAATGATGTATCCTTGGTTACCTCCAGTCTCCTGACCCGTAAGTACTGCGATTGTGTCCGCAAGGGAAATATTGGATGGACCCAAGGTTAGGGAGAGCAACATCAAAAGCACACTGCTGAGCGCAAGTGTTGCAGACAGCCCTTTTTTCATTAGTTTGTTTCCTGATGGATCAACTCAGCAAGTGCTTTCAATGCATCCGCACTCCTTGGTCCTTGCCTGCTGGTAGAATCTGCATCAAAGCTCATGATTGTACCATCCAAATCGCTATAGGGCTTTGTAGTGGAAAATTCCTGTATTGTTGCTTTTGCACTTTCTCCCCAACGGGGATTGAGCAGGATAATCTCAGGGTCGGCTGCCATCAGGAGTTCCTTGCTGAATGTCCAGTTCTTGGCACTTTTTGCTACATTGGTAGCACCTGCGAGTTCAATCATTTCCCCAAGGAAGGTATCGCCGGTAGCGGTAGCATCAAAACCTCCGAAGTCGATAACCATGTACACTGACGGTTTTCTCTTGTTCTGATAGGTATTCACAACTTCCCGTACAGTATTCTGCATGGAAAGGATGATGAGTTCAGCCTCACTCTGCTTTCCGACCACTTCGGCAATTTTCCGAATCAACTCATAGGTCCCTTGAAAGGTTTGTTGTGTTTCAAGCTGAATTACTTCAATACCAGCTTTTTCCACGGAGGCGAGAAAATCATCAGAAACAAATGCACTGCTGATTACTACGCTAGGCTCAAGAGAAAGCAATGTTTCAAGGCTAGGATTGTACAAGGTTCCTACTGACGGCAATTCCAAGACTTCTTCTGGGTAATTGCAATAGTCGCTTCTTCCAACCAAGTAAGACCCTGCATCCAATGCATGGAGTGTTTCGGTGACGTTAGGGGAAAGGCTTACAATACGGATTTCCTCAGCTTGCTTCTGGGTTCCAATCTCAAGTACGGGTTGTGCTCCAATACGGGAGAATGTCAGAAGCAGAAAAGAAGCAATGAATAGGAGATAGTGTTTAGCTGTTCGATTGTGCATAACGCCCCTTTGCACGGGCATGTAACATACCCTGACCTATACTCCGTAGGCCGTCGGAATTTATCCATGTCAGGTCTCCTGGCTCAGGCATGCTCAGAATCTGTGACTTCCCGTTTCTTGACAGTGTCTTGGTACAGATTCCCAGCCTCTACAGTGGCGGGACCGCAGGGGCTTCAACCCCTTTCCCTTGGCATGGACAATCTATCCTACGAAGTAGGGAAGGGGCTGTCAAGCCTTGCCTTAACGGTCCGTCAACATAGACAGGGGAGTAAGGTTAGTACATTGTATCGATTAATTGCCACCCGGAGAGACCATTCGTTGAAGTTTGAGTATCTGCTCCTGCCTGCCAAGTACCAGCATGCTCAACCCTTCATGCAACACAGTGCTTGAACTGGGGTTGTAGGTAGTAGCCCCATTACTCTCTTTTGTGGCAAGAACAATTAATCCTGTTTTTTCAGGAATACGGGCCTCCAGTAAGTTTTTGCCAGCCAAGGGAGAAGATGTTGTTACTTCAATTTCTCCCAGATCAAGCGTATCTTCCCCAATACGGGTGACTGCATCAAGGAATGAGATGATCTGGGGACGGAGCATAAGGACCGCCATGCGGTTTCCTCCCAATTCATTCGGGTTGATCGTACTATCTGCACCTGCTTTCCTGAGTTTCTGTGCAGATGAAGGTTCAATGGCACGCGCAACTATTTGCAGGTTTTTGTTGATCTCTCTTGCCGTGAGAACGGTAAATACATTCTCAGCATCATTACCGAGAGTGGATACCAAGCCTTTCGCATCCTTGATCCCTGCCTGCATCAGGATTTCCTCATCTGTTGCATCACCATGAATCACAGAAAACCCTTGATTTAGAAGCTCTTCGAAGCGTGTAGGATCCTTCTCGATGATAACGAATTCTGCTTGACTTCGTTTGAACTGCTCGAATAGGCTGATACTTGTCTGGCCAGCTCCGCAAATAATATAATGGTTTTTCATGTTTTGAAGTCTCCTTTGTACACGTCTGTTGAGTAGAATCCTTCTGAACTCGCCCTCAGCCAAGAATGCAGCAAGCTGTGAAAAGGCATAGGCAACCAAACCAAGCCCACTGATAATAATAAGTATAGTAAAGAGTTTGCCTGCTGCATCAAGATTTTCAATTTCCCTAAAACCTACAGTGGATACCGTGATAACGGTCATATACAGAGCATCCACAAAGGCAACATCAAGGAGAACCATATACCCAATGGTCCCCAAGCTGATGAGCAGGATAATGAGAATAATGAGATAGATTGCATTTGAATGGCGTTGCACACATCGCTCCTTATCTGCTGGATAGTAATACTGTACTGTACTGCAGGCCAAGATTCCAATGTTTTTCAAGAGTTCTTTCCCGCCTGTATTCTATTCCTGTAGTTGACCGGAGGCCCCAGCTATATTACTATCCGGTCTATGAATTATGCAGAAATTGAGATCTATACAGATGGTGGGTGTCTTGGTAATCCTGGTCCCGGTGGATGGGCTTATGTACTCAGGGCCGATAATGGGAATTTTGAGAAAGAAGCAAGTGGTTTTGAGGCTGCCACGACTAACAACCGAATGGAACTAAGGGCTGTTATTGAAGCCTTGCAAGCTTGCAAACAGCATAATCCTGAACGGATTGTCATCAATACAGATAGCCAGTATGTGAAAAACGGTATTACAAGCTGGATCAAAAAGTGGAAAATCAATGGATGGCGAACCGCCAGCAAAAGCCCAGTCAAGAATAAAGAATACTGGGTTGCGCTTGATGCACTCAATGAACAGTTACCGGTTCAGTGGAACTGGGTAAAAGGACATGCCGGTATTGCAGACAATGAACGGTGTGACCAGCTGGTAAGACAGGCAATGGAAAACAGAACATGAAAAGAAGAGAGGCATCAATCTGGCAACTCTATTTCACGTTCTTGAAAATCGGAGGACTTACCTTTGGAGGAGGGTATGCCATGCTCCCTATGCTCCAGCGGGAAGTCATAGATATCCACCACTGGGTAACAGAGGAAGAGGTTTTGGATATCTATGCAGTCGGGCAATGTAGTCCCGGCATCATTGCAGTGAATACTGCCACTATGATCGGCTACCGCAAGCGTGGTATTCTTGGTGCCATTGCGGCAACGTTGGGAGAAGTAACCCCCTCTCTGGTAATTATCACCATGTTGGCAACCATCTTATTGCAAGTACAGGACAATCCATGGGTCCAACGTGCATTTGGCGGGATACGTGTAGCAGTGTGTGCACTCATCACACAATCGGTGATTACCCTCTCCAAGAAAAGCCTTATTGATCTTCCAACCGTATTTCTTTACCTTACAACCGTATCTCTAACACTGGCATTCTCCCTCTCTCCTCTGGTCGTTGTTCCCTTCGCAATCCTCTACGGACTAGCCGTGCAGAGAATAAAGCGGAGGAAAGCATGATCTATTTGGAACTCTACTGGGAGTTTTTCAAGATAGGCCTCTTTGCAATAGGGGGTGGGCTTGCAACTCTGCCTTTCCTATACACACTTGCCGAGACACATGGCCATTGGATCACATCAAGTGATATTGCCGACATGATTGCCATCAGTGAATCAACACCGGGGCCTATCGGCATCAATATGGCAACGTTTGCCGGTTATCAAGCAGCCGGTCCCTTGGGAGGCTTGGTGGCAACATTGGGGGAGATAACCCCATCGCTGATCATCATCATTTTCATTGCACGCTTTCTTGGCCAATTTGATAAAAATCCCTATGTGAAGGATGGTCTCTATGGATTGAGGGCTGCCGTTGTAGGACTTATCAGCTACGCTGGCTTGAAATTGTTTGGAACTACTTTGCTAGATGGAGGGAGTATCCGAATCAAAGAGACGATTCTCTATTTTCTGCTGGTGTTCCTTGTGCTTCGTCTGAAGAAGATTCATCCATTGTACTGGATTCTCCTTGGAGCGGTTCTCGGGATTGTGCTGCGTCTCCCTTCGTAAAATACTGAACCATGGAAGCATACCAACTCCCGTCTCCTTCGATTGAAGCGAGCAATGCAAATGCATCCTTTTCCTTCCGATGTTCCTGTATCAAAAAGAGTGCAAGTGATTTTGCCTGTTCCTTGAAACCCCAGTTTGCAGCTTGGGTAGCTACCTCAAGCTGTTCATCATAGAGGGTTGGATTCAAGCTGAAAATGCTCTGATACACCCCTAAGGCTTGCTCATACTGGTTCTGGCTTACCAAGGCTTTGGCCTTGAGAAAGAGAAACGAGAGGTGGGCAGGGAAGTTCTGGAATGAAGCATTGGTCTTTTCCATCACCTGTGTAAAATTACCAAGATGAAAAAGAGCCAACTGTTCATTGTATTGATAAGAGGCCTGACTAGGATCAAGTAGTACGGCTTCCTTGTACAATTGCGCAGAAGCCGCATACTCCTGATCCTGAAAGAGCTGGCTTGCCTTTTCTGCTGCCAAGGCTGCCCGTTTCCCGCTTCCCATTGAGGAGCAAGAAAAGAGAAGCAAATTGCTGGAAAGCAGTAAGACAATCAGTATCCTTTGCATCAGCGCTCCAGAACTGTCTGTTCTATTTCCCTCACCTGTGCACGATAGAGATTGGTGATGGCAGAACCGTAATCAGCAATAAGCTGGATGATATTCCTAGGAGTATCGCTGTTATCCATACCATTAAGACGGTCACCTGCATCTCCCAATCCAGGGAGGATATATGCTGCATCGTTGAGTACCGGATCCATCCAGAGCGTATAGACCTCCGCCCCTTCAATGGCACGGGCGATTCGCAGGGAACCTTTGAGTGCACTGATGACATTGATGAATTTTACTGACTTAGGCTTCACCCCGTTGTCCTTCAGGTACTTCACAATGGTAACCAGACTTCCGCCGGTTGCATTCATGGGATCGGCAAAAATCAGATCCTTCCCATCAAGTGACTCGAGATCAAAATAGGATTTATCCAAATCAAGGATGTAATCCATATTTGCCTCTTTCTTTGAGTCATCCCGCTTAATCTTGAACAAGGCAAAAGGAGTGACAAACTTGTCAGTGGAATATTCTTGGATCTCCTTGCTGAGAATCATGCTGGGAAGGAGCGCTCCTCGCAGCATAACGCACATGACACTGTTCTTGATCAAGGAGTCTACATCTGGGATTCTGTGCACTGCATAGTTCCTGACCGGGCTGGTGACCGGTGTCTTGGTGATGATCGATCGTTTGGTAGGCAGTGCAGCATCAGCAAATACGTGGGAGAAGAGCATCTCGTAAGCACGTTGGATATAGTAGAGAAATTCCTCATGACCGGTACTGGGATCACGAAGTTTAGCGATCAATCGGCTCGCCTGTCCATGCTGTTCCTGAGGGGTCTCGAATGAGTAAACGTGAATGGAAGGTTCCTCTGCACAAACATCCTTGAGATACCGTCCAATTTCCTTGGCACTCTCGACCAGCCCTTTGCGAGATGTCTCAAGCCTTCCCACATCACTTGCTGTTTCGAGCACAGAACAATGATGAAGCGACTGTTTATACAACTCATCAACGTGGGCGATTTTATCCTTGTCCGAGTCCTTGAGATATCCATCAAGGTCGGTTGCGTGTAGTACGATTTTATTCATGTAGCTATTTCTCCTCAGTAATGGCCTCTGATTCTATCCCAAGATAGGGAGTCTGTCACCCCTTTACAGAGCCTGCAGTAACCCCTTTAATGAACTGGGTGCTCATCGCCAGATAGAGCACAAGAACTGGAATAGCAGAGAGGGTAAGAACTGCAAGCACCTTTGACCAGTCAGTTTGATATTGCCCAAAGAGACGGGTCACTCCAAGTAGTAATGTCTTGTGTCGTTCATCATTGATAAAAATCAAAGGAAACCATAGGTCGTTCCAGAATGGGATAAGGTTATAGATTGCCGTTGTGGCAAGGGCAGGGCGAATCAGTGGAAGAATAACCATGGTATAGATACTTCCACTGGTAGCACCATCAATGATTGCTGCTTCATAGAGGTCCTCAGGCAGTTCCTTGATAAATGTGGTAAGAATGAATACCCCAACCGGAAGGCCCATGGCCACATAGATCGGAGGGAGTGCATAGATGGTATTGAGTAGACCGAGTACTCTTACAATTTCCAGCAATTTTATGGAGGCTATCTTGATGGGAATCATCATTCCTGCAATAAAAAAGAAATAAATAATCTTGGCAATACGACTTTTGTAGCGTGCTAACGCATAGCCGGCAAGGCTCGCAAGCAGGGTTACCAGAACAAGAGAAATGGAAACAACAAGGAAACTGTTCTTGAAATACGTAAAGAAATCACCATCACGAATAACCGTGGTGTAGTTGGAGAAATTCCATGTCTTGGGTATCCAAAAAGGGTTCTCATAGATGGTCAATCTTGTCTTGAATGAATTGATTACCAAGGTCCATAAAGGAAAAAGCACAATACATGTCCAAGCTAGCAATACAATATGGGAGAGTGCATGCCTGTTTTCTTTTCTTAGCGATCCTCTCATGCTAGGCACTCCTCTGTGTGTTCTTCAGGGTTGGAATGACCAATACCAGAAGTAGGAGAAACGTAATGGTTGCAATGGCAGCTCCCAGCCCTGCATCAGGAATTCCGATAGGATGTTGTCCTGCAATACCATAACGGTAGAAAAGTGTTCCAATAAGATCGGTGGAGTATTCTGGTGCCCCATTCACATTCTCCATTGCGAAAACAATATCAAATGCATTGAAGTTGTTTACAAACGTAAGCACGGCGATGATTCCTACAACCGGTTTGATAAGGGGAAGCTTGATGAACCAGAATGTTTTCCCATTGCCAGCTCCCTCAAGTCGTGCTGCTTCGAGCAATTCAGTACTGATGTTTCTCAATGCTGCAACAAACATCATGGTAGGGATACCAAGCCACTGCCAGCATGAGACAAGAGAGACAGCCCAGAGAGCTGTATCGGTGTCGCCTAAATAAGGGTGTTTGAGAAACGGTAATCCGATAGAAACAAGAAAGTCACCTGCCCAAACTGGGTTGAGCATCAGTTTCCACAAGTATCCTGTGATAAGGACAGCAAACGTTGTAGGAATAAAGATGATGGTCTGGTATATGTGTCGGCCTTTCATGGTTTCATGGGTAAGCAGAACGGCAAAAAAGATACCCAGTCCATTTTGGACAATGAGATGCACAAAAAAGAATTTCCAGGTATTGAAAAAAGCTCCCCAATACCGTGTTGAAATTTCTGGGTCAGTAAACAATCGTTTAAAATTATCCAGGCCCACAAAGATTCGGGTTGCTTGGCTGTTTCCACTAAAAAAACTCAAGCGTAATGAGTCAATAAGAGGAAAGGCCATAAAGACAGTATACACAAGCAACGCTGGAGCCAGATAGAGCAACCAGGGAAAATGATGGGCGTGTTTTGGACGCATACGCTACCTCAGAGACTTCCCGGGCATATACCCGGGAAGTAAGATTCTGTAACGGTTGGTTACATCAATGCCGAAACAGAGTCAGCAGCCTGCTTGGCGGTAATATCTCCCTTCATCACCTTGATAACCGCTTGGTTCATCGGTGAATAGAGATTCATCAGCTTAGGCCAGACAAATCGTGCATCAGTTTCCTTTCCTGCATTGAGTGAGAGGAACTCATTTGCATGGGGATCCTCGAGCTTGATGGGGAAGTCGATCATCGGGAAGTATCCACTGGGCAGGTTCTGGCTTGCTGTGGTTGCTCCTTCCTCTGTACAGAGCCATGCAAGGAATGCTTTCGCTTCTTCTGGATACTTTGTTGCCCTATTCATCGTGATTGCCATATCAGGGTGGAAGCAGATAGCGGTGTTCTTGCCTTTTGGAGCAGGAATGGCAAACAATCCCCATTCAAAGGATGCATCCTTATATACCCCGGCTGTCCAGCTGCCGTCCACGAACATGACTGCTTTCTGGCTATTGAACAGTACTTGGCTGTCATTGTAGGTGACTGATTCAAAACCATCAGGACAGTATCGTGCAACATCTGCCATGGCCTGATAGGCTGCTACAAAGTTCCTATCATTGAGAGGAAGTTCTCCATTCTCATATTTCGCCCGCATGTCAGCCCCACCGATATAATTGGGGAGCAGTCCGAAGAAGAAGGTTTCAAGGATATCCCACTCATCGGCCAATCCATTGGCAAGGGGAGTATACCCTCTGTTTTCAAGGGTTTTGCAAAGTGAGAGGAATGATTCCCAGTCGTCTGGAATGGTAATTCCTTCCTTCTCGAAAATATCCTTGTTGTAATATACCGCATGACTTACAGCTGCAAAAGGAACAGCGAACATGGAGCCGTCACTCATCTGCCAGGGGGCAAGATTGCTGGCGGAGAAGTTATCCATGAGTCCAGGAATGTCCGTACAATCGGCAAAATATCCGGCATTGAACAACTCTTGGCCTGCAGCATATGAACGGGCGTACATCAAATCTGGGCCGGTTCCACTGTCCAGTTGTAGACGCAGGGTAGCGTTGTAGTCTGGAGGATTTGTCGGTTGAAATTTGATCGTTACCTCGGGAGCAATCTTTTTATAAGCAGCAAGCAAGCGATTCATCTGTTCTACATCATCGGTTCTCCAGGAACCCATGGTGAGCACCACGTCATCAGAGGCCACGGCCTTTGAGCCTTGGGCAGAAACAGGAAGCAATACACAAAGAAGCAACAGCATAGGTAGAAGAACGTGCAATCGTTTCATACAATACTCCTTCTTTAGTGAAATTTTGTTATAGTATAGCATTAAATAAACTGATGTTTGTAACTTTTCTACTTCTTTACAAGGGGAGGACAAAATAGGGGCATTATGATAGGATGCAACTATTCTTCTGTTGTGAGGTGTAACATGAATTTAGTTTTTCTCGGCCCTCCGGGTGCCGGTAAGGGGACCATCGCGTCCGAGGCAAAAAATCATTTTGGCATTCCCCATATCTCGACCGGCGACCTGTTTCGCAGTCATATCAAAGGGGACACAGACCTAGGCAAGCAGGTAAAAGCTATTTTGGCTGCCGGTGATTTGGTTCCAGATTCTGTGACCATTGAGATGGTCAAACAGCGTTTCCTCGAAGCTGATGCAAAGAATGGTTTTATCCTTGATGGATTCCCACGCACCATTGCCCAAGCCGACGCACTCGCCGAGATGAAAACGCTTGATGCAGTAGTGAATTTTGTCCTTGACCGGGAGCAAATCGTTAAACGACTGAGTGGAAGAAGAGTATGTAAATCTACAGGAAGAACCTATCATATTCATTACAATCCACCTAAGGTGGAAGGTATAGATGATGAGACAGGAGAGCCTCTCATCCAACGTGATGACGACAAGCCGGAAGCAATCCTGAATCGCTTGAGTGTCTATGAGCAACAGACAGAGCCTCTAATCGCTTATTATCGCGAGAAAGGGCTTTTGGTCGATATCGACGCTTCCTCAGCTCCTGATGTAGTTCTCTCTGCCTTGATCAAGGCTGTCCAGAAGTAAGGTCCGTTACTGAATCACGTTTTATCAACGTGTAGGGAATTTGTATATGGACGCTTTGCAAGGTCTCTTTGTTTATCATGTTAAACAGGGCTTCAGCAGCAAGGCGTCCTTTTTCCTGTGCTGGCTGGTCTACTGTTGTCAGATGAGGGATGATACATGAAGCTTCATCAATATTGTCGAATCCTGCAATAGAAATATCCCCTGGGACAGACAATCCCTCTTCATTCCAACTGACAATGCATCCGATTGCCACTATGTCACTCATTGAGACAACACAGGTGGGTCTCTTTTCGAATGCCAAAATTTCCTTGCCTCGCCGTTTCCCGTCTGCAAGCGTTGGTTCACTCACCAGGACCGGTACATCTTTCAGTGAGATCCCCACTTCCCTCAATGCTTTCCTGAAACCCTCCATCCTTCGTTCGGGAAGGCTCCTTTTTGTTGCCTTTTCAGCGAAAATGTCTTGTCCTAGAGAAATGATGCAGATGTTTCGGTGTCCGGATTCGAGCACAGTCTTCATCAATTCATAGGAAGCCAACTCATCATTGATGTTTACGCTGGGCATATCTTCATCTGGAGTCCCGTCAATGGTCACATAAGGAATCAAGCGGGTTTTCATGACTGAGACAATTTCCATGTCTACCTGCATACCCATGGTAATCAACCCATCAACCGCTGCGTTGCGTACAGCTTCTGTTACGCTTTCATTTAGGGGTGGAATTAGCGTAAGCGTATAGCCATATTTTTCACAAACGCCTCCGATGCCTAGTAGTACTTGTTGTGCATACGGGTTCTGCAGTGAATAACGTATTTCCTGTGGGAGTAGAAAGCCAATGGAGAGATGTCTACGGAGTGAGAAATTACGCGCCATTGGATCTGGGATATAGCCAAGCCGTTCAGCGGTCTCAAGAATCTGGCTGCAAGCCTTCTTACTGATCCTTGATGGATCATTGAATGCAAAGGAGACTGCCGTCTTAGAATATCCGCTCTCGCGGGCGATGTCCTTGATTGTAGGTCGTTTCATTTTAGTCGTTTGCTCTGCCATGGTGCAATCCTCAACTTCGGCCGATATCCTACCACAATGTTGTATTGAAGGGGAACAATGCAGGTTGCACAGCCGCAAAACTTAGTATATTGTTATACTAAACCGGTTTTCTAGTACAGTCAACAAACAATAGTAAGGAAGTAATATGGTCAGTACAACCTGGAAGAAATCCATTGATAGCAATGTTTCCGCCCTGTATGTCCAACCGCTCTACCCAAAACAGGGCGAAATAGTGAGCGTTTCAATACAGGTAGATTCATCCAACATAATTAACCAAGTCAAATTGGTAAGTTTCCAACTTGGACGTGAGATGCAGATTGTACTGGATAAAGTGCAGGAAGAGTCTCGCACATTGTACAAAGGCAGCTTCAAACTGGTGGATACATCAGCCTATTGGTATTTCTTCCTGTTGACGGATGAAAGAGCGTATTCCTTTAGTAAGAAGGGCGTAAAAGCTTCTGTTCCACCTCTTGCGGAATGTTTCCATTTGATCAGTGATCTGGTCCCTGTTAAGTGGGTGGGCAGTGCTGTATGTTACCAGGTGTTCCCTGATCGATTCCGTAAGGGAGATCTGTCCATTGGTGCCAGAGAAGGACAATACAAGTTTGATGGGAGAGAGGTCACCGTACACGGTTTTGATGAAATCCCCCTTGAGTTCGAGGAGGGTCGATGCCTCGATTTTTACAATGGTGACTTACAAGGTATTGAGGATGCCATTGACCATTTCAAGCGCCTTGGGGTAACGGTTCTCTACCTTAATCCCATCGGGATGAGCAGAACCACCCATCGCTATGACTGCACTGATTTCTTTCATGTAGATGAGAAGCTCGGGGGAGATGAGGCGTTTGCCCACCTCTCAGAGGCGCTCCATAAGGAAGGAATACGCGTAGTAGTCGATATTTCAATCAATCATACAGGAATTGAACATCCCTGGTACAAGAAGGCTCTCTCTGATCCCTCAAGTAAGGAAGCCACCTATTATTACATCAATGATGATGGATCTGTAGCGTTCTGGCAAGATGTCGAGACACTACCGCAGCTTAATTACAACAGCGAAGAGCTACGTAATTTAATCTATCGTAGCCCTGATTCTGTCTTGCGTTCATTTCTCAGGAAGCCCTATCACCAGGATGGTTGGAGACTTGATGTGGCAAGTGAAGTCGGAAGGAGGGGTGATGATCAGTTATGTGAGGAAATATGGAGGGAAGTACGACAGGAAGTCAAGAAAGAGAATAATCAAGCATACTTGGTAGGAGAGGACTGGGTGGATTCAACCCCATTCCTACAAGGTGATATGTGGGATGCAACCATGAACTACCTGGGAAGCAGCCGGCCGATGAGGAGCTGGATGGGTGAGAAGGACCGGTACATGGCAGATGGCTGGGGCCAGAATCCTGGAATTACACGAGCTTTCAACGCGGAGGAGTTTGCAGAAGCGCTCAAAAGCCACCTAAGCTCAATGCCACAACAGATGCTGAGCATGCAGATGAATCTGATCAATAGTCATGATACCCCTCGCCTTTATGCACATGAAGAGATTTTTGATTTTTGTCTTTATGCAGGAATTGTGAAGTTGTTGTATGTACTTCCCGGTATGCCCAACATTTATTATGGGGAAGAAATTGCACTCCCCGGTCCATACGGATCAGTTGAATCCTCACGCTATCCCATGCAGTGGGATCAAAAGCAGTGGAACCAGGATTTCTTCTCGCTCTATACCCGTCTTGGACAATTCCGCTGTTCCCACGCCGAGACCCTTGCCCATGGTGCTTGGAAAGTGCTTGTCGCTGATGCATACTCCCTGTGTTTTGTGCGGTATACGAACCATGAGGCAATTCTTTGTATATTGGGAAAGCATGAGAGGCCAACAACCATTTCAATCGACAATACACTGTTACAAATCACCTGTTTTGAAGGTTGTGATGCGGAGAAGACAATTGTTCACAAGCACATGATAGAGGTTACACTGAAAGAAAGAGATTCATTACTTCTGGTTGGTAAGCGGTAAGCTGTCTATAGATAGTTTGCAACAAATTGGCTGATATTTGTTGCAATATGCTTGCAATAGTATAGGTATCTGTGCACAATATGGTGCCAAAACCCTCTAAGGAGTTGCGTGATGGCCTACCTCTATGAAGAACCCTCCCGAACATTCAGTGAATACCTGCTTATCCCAGGATATTCTAGTACCGAGTGCATCCCAGCAAATGTGTCCTTGAAAACACCATTAGTTAAGTTCAAGAAGGGAGAAGAACCCTCCATCACCCTCAATATCCCTATGAGTAGTGCCATCATGCAATCTGTGAGTGGTGAGGAGATGGCAAAGGCACTCTCAAGGGAGGGTGGAATCAGTTTTATCTATGGCTCACAGCCTATCGATGCTCAGTGCGCAATGGTAGCCCGCGTAAAAGCTTTCAAGGCTGGTTTTGTTCCCAGTGATTCCAATCTCAGTGCGGAGGATACGCTTACAGATTTAATAGCACTCAAAGAGAAGAAAGGACATTCTACCATTGCAGTGACAGTGGATGGCAGCAGCTCTGGAACATTGCTTGGTGTTGTCTCTTCTCGTGACTGGAGGCCAAGCAGAACCTCTCTCGATACCCCGATAAACCAGATCATGACACCATTTTCAAAACTGGTGTATGCCCGTGAGGGGATAACACTCAGTGAAGCAAATGACATTATTTGGGAACACAAACTCAACAGCCTTCCCATTGTGGATGAGAAGAACAGACTCAAGTACTTTGTCTTCAGGAAGGATTATGACTGTCATAAGGATAATCCTGATGAATTGCTTGATGAGAAGAAACGGTACCGTGTAGGAGCGGGTATCAATACCAGAGACTACAAGGAACGGGTTCCAGCCTTGGTTCACAGCGGTGCCGATGTACTCTGTATCGATTCATCTGAAGGATACAGTGAATGGCAACGCCTGACACTTTCCTGGATCAAGGAACAGTATGGGGATCGAGTGAAAGTTGGTGCGGGTAACGTTGTGGACAAGGAAGGATTCCTCTTTCTCGCTGAAAGTGGTGCTGACTTTGTGAAAGTCGGTATTGGCGGGGGATCGATCTGCATAACCAGGGAGACGAAAGGAATTGGAAGAGGGCAGGCAACAGCCTTGCTTGAGGTCGCAAAAGCCCGTGATGAATACTTTGATAAGCATGGAGTTTATATTCCCATCTGCTCCGATGGAGGAATAGTCCTCGACTACCATATGACCATCGCATTGGCAATGGGTGCAGACTTTCTGATGTTGGGGCGCTATTTTGCACGATTTGATGAGTCGCCAACAGAGAAAGTGAATGTCAAGGGTTCCTATATGAAGGAGTATTGGGGTGAAGGATCTTCCCGCGCACGAAACTGGCAGCGTTATGACCTAGGAGGGGATGGAAAGTTGAGCTTTGTAGAAGGTGTCGATTCCTACGTTCCCTATGCAGGCCCACTTAAAGACAATCTCAACTTGAGTTTGAGCAAGATAAAATCAACCATGTGCAACTGCGGTGCGCTCAGTATTTCTGAATTACAACAAAAAGCTCGATTAACCATAGTCAGTTCCACTTCCATCATTGAAGGTGGAGCTCATGATGTGTTGCTCAAGGATTCCCAAGACTCAGTGAAAAAATAGGGGTTTTATCATACTTCTTACATTAAATGTGCTACAATGAGGTACTTTATGTGGAAAAGGGTGTAAGAAGTATGAACGAGGTTGGCCAAAATGGCCCTAGTAAAGAGCGAATGCTCTCTATTAACAACCTTCCCGGTGGAGTAGGGGTATATGAACTCGGCGATGAGATAATTGCAACCTATCTCAGTAGAGGGTTGTCAAAACTGCTCGCATACACTCCAAATGAGTTTCACAACTACAATGAACTTGATTTATTGGACTCCGTACATGAGAGAGAACGAAAACACATCAAGGTAATTTTTCAGAAACTGAAGAGCAGCCACAAAGAATTGGATGTTTCCTTTCGATTACAACGCAAGGAAGATCGTTTCATCAGACTGCTAGGAAGGTACAGCCGTCACCATGGTCAATTCCCAGTATATTACCTGGTTGCAAGTGATGTTTCTGAAGCACATCAAAATGCCCTTGCACTGGAAAGACAGAATACCAGACTTCAGTTTGCATTTTCTCATTCTACCCTGGAAATGTGGGAGTATCATCTTGATGAAGATCGTCTCGTTGCGCTGTCCAGAACTGTTCTTGGAGGCCATGCACCCCTTGAAATTCACAACCCTGTTGCTTTCTTGCTTGAAGAAGGGTATATACATCCTGACTTCTCAGTGACTCTAAACCATGATTTTGCACAATTACAAGCTGGCAATGAACCAGATTCAATCCTTTCAGTCCGGAGTGTAGGAGGCTCATTCCGATGGCTGCGATTGAGTTATGCTTTTCTTGCAGATGGAGAACAGGAACATCGAAGAGCAATAGGTATTTTTCAGGATGTACATGATGAGATAGGAATGCGACTGCAGGTATTAGGGCAGGATAAAGCCTTTTTTGGAGGGTTTAACCTGGATTCAGGGAAAGCGGTACTTGCAGATAATCGTGTTTGGAAGATGTTGGATGGCTGTAATGATTTTTACACCATGTACGATTCAGTACTTCATGAAGCAATACAAAAAGAATACCTCCCTGTCTTCCATGAAATTGACACTAGTGAAAAGCTTAAACAATTTGTAGAAGCTGGTAGGAAAGAACTCACTATAGAAGCAAAAATGATTCATCCTTTCCATAGGGAGGATGGGTATCGTTGGGTTAGGTTCCATTTCAATGTTTCTGTTGCCAATAATACTACTATTGGATATATCGCGATCAAGGACATTGAGGCAAGTAAGGTTCAGGAGCAGGCCTTGGAGAAGCGGGCACATAGTGACAGTCTTACCGGTGTATATAACCGGTTTTCACTTGAAGAGCTCGTTTCTCGGTATCTTAGGGATGGTGGTAACAGTCTTTTCTTCCTGATTGATATCGATCGATTCAAATTAATAAACGATACCTATGGTCACGACCTTGGGGACCGAGTGCTTAAGCGAATTGCTTTCCTGATGAGAACAGTATTTCCACAGGGAACGATTATTGGCAGGCTGGGAGGCGATGAGTTTGTTGCATACGTCCCGCATTTCACAGAATTACTTTTGCGTGCAGGTGATGAGCTGTGTCATCTTATTGCAGAGGATAGGACGCTTGGAATTCTCTTTACCTGTTCCCTTGGCTGCTGTATCAGTCCCGAGGATGGAACAACGTTCAACGAACTTTATCAACATGCAGACCTAGCCTTGTACCACTCAAAAAACCATGGACGAAACCAGTGTACACACTATGTGTCTGAAATGGGGATGCATAAGACTCGTTTTTGGACTAATCATGAGTGGATGTTGGACAATCTCCCTGATACGGTCTACCTAAGTGATATGCAAAGTTATAATCTGCTCTTTCTGAACAAGGCTGGCAGAGAAATTTACTCTCCAGATACTAGCTCTATCGGCAAAAAATGCTATGAGGTAATTTTTCACAGGGACCAAGTATGTGAACACTGTCGCTTCCAATCTCTTAGCTATGATAGCTACAGTTTTTGGCAACAAACTGATGAGTTTGGTGGTGTATGGCTCTGCAAGGAGAAACTGATACTTTTCAACGAAAAGCCTGCAAAGTTGGCCATTCTGGTAGACAAATTGAAACAGGCCAAGCAAATTACAGAGAAATCAGTTGCGCAACCGACAAAATTGCAGCTATCCCGATCAAGCTATTTCAAATTATTGCAGAGAGGTAACTCCTCCTGGGACTATGATGTCAACCATGATCTACTTACTCTCTTTGTGTTTGTTGGTGGACACCCCTATGTGGAACAAGTGCATGGTTTCCTCAAATGTAATACTTCGATAAAAGCAATGCTTGCGGAAGACCGTCCACTGTTTCGTGAAGCGCTCAGGAAACGTATAGCTGAACCGGAAGGAAGCCCCATTCAGGTCCGTCTCACACTTTCATCTGGTTCAATCATTCCTGTTTTATTCTCTTACTACTACATGGATCATCGAATTGGAGGAAACATTGTTCGTTTTTCTCCTTCAGGATATATATCCCCAGAATACCCTATCAAGGAGATTTTGCAAAATTTCACTGTTGCTTTGCTTCATCTTGCGTGGGAACGTGATGCGGTCACCTTACTCCTTGCGAATATGAAATTCCATGAAATGTTCAATAGTGAGGAAGCAGCACTTGAAAAAGACCCTCTTGGATGGCTTTTGCCCTCAGAAAGGAACAATGTATTTTTACGTATGAGAAGCATGCAGGAGAATCACATACGCGGAGAGACGTTCATGGTGATAGGCCATGACAACCGATACCTTTCGCTCACATGCCAACTTGGAACCTCTTACGGTTATGTACAGATAGTTACCTTTACCCTTCAGGATGTTAGTCGTGAACATAAATTGCAGCAACTGAACAAACGGATGCTTCCCTATATAGAACAGAGCAGGGAAGGTATTGCTGTTTTCTCCCTGGAGTCGTACTCCCTGGAGTTGCAGTATGCCAATGAGACCCTTGCAGCTCTCTTGGGGTATGAACGTGAGGATTTGATAGCGCAACTCAAGAATAATGCAATTCAATTATTCTATCCTGAGGACAGAACCTTGTTGCTCCGTCATGTAGAGCGGCAAAGCATGACCAGTACTTCATCAACTCCTTTCAATCTCCGCCTTATCAAGAAAGATGGTGATATCATTTGGAGCAGAATTACGTTCCGTCAGATGGGGATTCAAGGCAGAGGTGAACCTTTCAGTTTGCTTATAGAAGACCTCTCTGAATCGATGCATGATGAAGAGGTACTGTTGCAAGTACAGGAACAACTGTCATTTGCCTTGAACCACAATCTGGTAACAGGTTTATATACACGACAGCGATTTTATGAGGTATGTCGCGAATTCCTTGATACGCATATCAATACCTCATTTGTAATGGTGTATTGGAATATTGAACGGTTCTCAGTCTTGAATGAGTTGCTGGGATTTGATCGTGGGAACCAGGTTCTACAGCTTATTGCTCGATCGTTGCGGGATTTCATCAAGGACCATGGCGTGTATGGACATATTGGGGCAGACCATTTTGCTGCTTGCATACCCAAGGAGATGAGTAGCGCCAGCAAACTGAAACAAGCAATAGATATCGAACATATTGGACAGGAGATTGGATTACATCTTTCGATGGTTTTTGGTATGTATGAGATTGAAGATCCCAGTCAAGGTGTTCCGTCGCTACTGGATAAAGCACACAGTGCTTCAAAGATTTCACGATTTCGTAATCGGGAAGGGTATGCGTTCTATGAACCATCAATCCGTAATGAAACATTCAATGAACAGGATGTGCTCAATGAGATGCAGGGTGCTTTGGATGACGGACAGTTCACCTTCTTCCTGCAACCCATTTATGATATTCAGGGAAGGCACATACATTCAGCAGAGGCGCTATCTCGCTGGGTGCATCCGACCAGAGGGGTGATTCCCCCAAAGCAATTCATTCCTGTTTTCGAAAAATATGGTTTCATTACTGCGCTGGATATGTCAGTTCTCTCCAATGTGTGTGCATTCATAGCAGAGCAAAAGATCGATATTCCTATTTCTATCAATCTCAGCAGGATTGATGTAAATAACAAGAATATCGTGAAGCTAATCCTGCAAACTACAGAATCATATGCTGTAGACCACTCGTACATTCAGTTTGAGATTACTGAGAGTGCCTACATAGACAATCCTGTGCAGATGTCAGAGTTGGTCAGTGAACTGAAGAGCCATGGTTTTACCATTTTAATGGATGACTTCGGCAGTGGTTACTCCTCCCTGCATATGCTCTCTACATTGCCGATGGATATCATCAAGGTTGACCGTTCATTTATCTATGAGATTAAAGAGAACTATCGATCAAAGGCTGTGCTCTCTTCCATCATACAAATGGGAAAAGAACTGGGGATGGATATGGTGATAGAGGGAGTCGAGAGTAAGGTTCATCATGAATTCCTGAGAGAAGCTGGGGCTCTCTTTGGACAAGGATTCTATTATCAGCGACCTATGGAGAGAGAAGCTTTCCTTAAGTTGCTCATACATGGTTGACAGTTTTCCTCTCTTTGTGATACGTTCTGATTCATCGGCCGGATAGCTCAGCGGGAGAGCGGTTGCCTTACACGCAACTGGTCGGGGGTTCAAATCCCTCTCCGGTCATAGACGCACTCTTCACAGAGTGCGTTTTTACTTTGCTAGGGGTACTATTGCCGCTCAAAATGGTTGTGAGTATAGTAGCATTAGACAATGAGGGGATAGTATGGATCTGACGTTATTGATCTGGTATTTTTTCTGTTATGCTATTCTAGGTTATATAGTTGAGGTTCTGTATTGTTCCATAAGACAGGGAACTCTGGTGAATCGTGGGTTCCTCCATGGTCCCTATCTTCCTATCTATGGGTTTGGGGCGGTGTTGGTCATTTTCATCTTTGCTCGCATAACCAACAATCCATTTGTCCTGTTTTTTATCTCTGTCATTGGTACCAGTATTCTGGAATATGCAACAGGATATCTTTCTGAGACACTGTTTTCCATCAGATTATGGGATTACTCCACCGCACACTTCAATCTCAAGGGAAGGATCTGTCTCCTCAATTCAACACTTTTTGGATTGCTCTCACTGTTTGTCACCTATGGCGTTCATCCCCATCTCTCAGCGTTATTCGAACATTTCACTCCAGCTGTCATGGAGCATGGGGCAAAAATCATCATCATATTGTTCAGTGTCGATACCACCATCTCAGTACTGGGTATGAGTGCTTTCCAGAGGCAGCTTGCTGAGTTTAGGGAGAAGAGAAGGGAGATTGAAATTCGTCTGAAAGTACTTCATGAATTCAAAGAGAACAAGATGCTTGAAGGTTTACGTGTAAAGTTGGATACTGAATTGGATGAATTAAGGATGCGTCTCAGTATTTCTGCCAAACGAATCTTGCACGCATTTCCCTCGCTGACCAGCAGCAACGAGGAAAAACGGTTATTGCTGGAAACATTGAGAAAAACTATACGAGAGACCGCCTTGCACAAGAAGTTGCATGACAAGAAGCATAGGAGCGACAAGAGAGATGATTGAGTTACGGGAGCACTATCAGGAAATATTGGAAAGCTTGGCCGAAGCTGCAAGGATTGCGGGGAGAAAACCAAGTGATGTTACGCTGATGGCTGTAAGCAAGACCCGTACCTACCAGGAAGTGCTGGACCTGTATTCGTGTGGACAGCTCCTCTATGGGGAAAATCGTGTACAGGAAGTGCAGGAGAAGGTTCCACTAGCAAGACCGGAAGGTATGCGAATGCACCTGATAGGACACCTGCAGTCCAATAAGGCAAAGAAAGCGGTAGAGCTCTTCGATGGAATTGATAGTGTCGATTCGCTGAAACTTGCCAAGAAAATTGAAGGATATCTATCCCATCCTTTTCCTATTTTGCTGGAACTCAAGACAACACAAGAAGAGTCCAAAAGTGGGTTCTCTTCTGAGGATGAGCTCTTTTCCGCCCTTGATGTCATTATGCAGAGTAGCTATCTCCAAGTACGTGGGTTGATGACCATAGGTCCATTGAATGGAGATGAGAAGATGATAAGAACAGCGTTCTCACAACTGAGAAATGCTTATGATGCGGTACAAGAGCGATTTGCCCCACCATCATTTGATACCCTGAGCATGGGAATGAGTGGTGACTATCGTCTGGCTATCGAGGAAGGTTCCAACCTGGTAAGGATTGGGACAAAGTTGTTCGGGAAACGGGGGTAAGCATGCGCCGTACCGTGGTAATTCTATTGCTGTTGCTCATGATCTTCCCATTGCAGCTATCAGCTGAACAGCTCAAGGGGTATGAGCCCTATGAAGAAGAAGAGTTTCCTCTCTGGAGCTATAAGATCAGGAGAGCTGAGACACTTTTCTTCGGTTCCATGGTTATCACGATCCCGGTAGCTGCATTGCTCTACCGAGTTGCAGTGGATTCCGAGCTTATTCAAACACCATCGAGTGACCTGCAAGGCTTCCTCCTGCAAGGTTCGATTGCTGCCGGTCTTTCACTGGGCATATCGATAGCAGATTATATCATCGGCGAAGTGGGGAGTACCCATGGGCGTTAAGAAAGGGAGGGTAGACCTCGTTGTAGAATCCTTGGAACACCCCTTTCGTTTGGATGTCTATGTTGCAAGCCATACCGATATCATCTCACGTTCTACCTTGAGTGAAGCAGACACAACGATTGAGCTCAATGGCAAGGCAAGCAAGAAAAGCAAGCTTGTCAAGGAAGGTGACCGCATAAGCATCCACTTCAGCCAGTCATTCTTTGAAGGAATTGAAGGGGAAGACATTCCACTCACTGTCCTGTATGAGGATGAGAATCTTCTGGCGATCAACAAGGAACAAGGGATGGTGGTACACCCTGCAAATGGAAATATCGAACATACCCTGGTCAATGCATTGGTCCATCGATACGGCAAACAGTTCTGTGAGGAATTACAGGATGAAGAAGTAGGTGAGGATGAACTTGACCTCTCCAGCCCTGCTGTACGTCCTGGTATCGTGCATCGCCTGGACAAGGACACCAGTGGGGTATTGGTGATTGCGAGAAATCGCATAAGCCACAGACATCTTTCTGCACAGTTCAAGGACCGAACGACGAAGAAAATCTATATTGCCTTGGTAAGAGGAGTATTTAAGCAGAGACAGGGTATCATAGAGAAACATCTGAAACGTGACCCCAAGGATCGAAAGAAATTCACCACGTGTGCTGATAATGAAGGGAGAGATGCTAAGACTGAATTTCATGTTTTGAGACAGTACCCTGGATTTGCTCTCTTGAGGATTACCCTCCACACCGGACGAACTCATCAGATCAGGGTGCATTTAAGCAAGGAAGGTCACCCGATCATCGGTGATCCCATCTATGGGAAGGAAGATGGACAAACCTTGATGTTGCACGCCCTTCTTCTCGAACTTGAAAGTCCGTCAACCGGAGAAAGATTGCGTTTCGTTGCCGCAATGCCTGAACGTTTTCGCTCCTATGTTCGTTCTACTCGTCCTCTCTCCAATTCTGGCGCTCAGTCTCAATCTTACCCAACTGCAAGAGATCGTGGTTGAACATACGTTCGATTCTCAACTTGCTTGCCGTGCCATGTCCGGGGAAGAGCAGTATGTTCTCATCAAGTGTCATCAGTTTCTGATTGATGGATGATATAAGCAGAGCCTGCTCTCGGTATCCGGGTGTGGACCCTATTCTCCCACAAAGCAGCGTATCACCAGTGAACAATGCATGATCGATTTTATATACCATGCTATCCAAGCTATGACCAGGTATATGGATAACCTCAATCTCCAGCCCACAGAGATTAAGTACCTCAGCATCCTCAATTGGATGGTAGAGAAACTCATAGCTACTGAAGGCTGAGGCGTGTACCTCTACATCGTAGATCTTTTTCAGGGTCCCAAGACCCTCTGTATGGGAAGGGTGTCGATGGGTAAGCAATACATGTTTCAATTTGTACCGATTTGCCTCTATCAAGTTGATCAACTCAGTATCTACATGTCCCGGATCGATCAAGAGCGCATCACTGCCCTCCTTGCGGGCAACGAGATAGGTATTGCAGAAACCTACGACAGAGAAATGTTGATAGATATTCAAAAGCGAGCCTCCTCCCAATTGGAGTAGCGGAAGGAGACGCGTCTCCTGTCAGTATAGACAAAGTCGGCTTTCTTCAAGTTGCAGTCCTCAAAATCAGTATCCCTGAGGAAACTTGAATTGAAGGTTGAAAAGTAAAGGTCACAGTCACCGAATGAACAACGCAGTGTGTCAATTCCACTGAAATTGGTATGCATGATCATGCTACCTGAGAAATCACAGTCAATCATCTTGCTACCGGAAAATACACTGTAACGGGAGATGATACCGTTGAATTTACATTTTTCGAAGAGACAAAAATCGAAAAAGCTGTTAAGCAAGGTAACTTGTGAAAAATCCACATTTCTAAAGGTGCACCATGCCATATTTGAGGCAGAAATGGTTTTCTTTCCCAAGGTCAGATTCTCAAACTCACTTCCTGTAAGTGAGTAATCAACAATATCCTTGCTGCCGGTTAGTCGATCAAGACAATCCTGGTATAGTTGGTCTTGGTTCTCGCTGTGGCGATAACAATAGCTGCCTTCGTTGCATACATAGGTATGGCAGAGTGGGTGAGAGCACGTTTTAAAACTGAACATAGCATTACAGTATCAAATACCTTCTGGTTGTCAAGAGCCCCGTTTGCAGATACAGTACTTCCTGGGAGCTAGAAAGAGATGCAAACAGGCTTGATAACCAGAGGAATCAACAATATTTATACGGTGGAGTCTCAAGGGACCTCCTATCTTTGCCGTATCAAGGGAAAACAGTTGTTCCAAGTTACCGATGAGTACAATCCACTTGCTGTAGGGGACCAGGTATCTTTTATCCTTACCAATGAGGGAGAGGGCCTGATCACGGAACGACTCGAGAGACGTAACTGTTTCCAGCGCTGGAATGCAAAGAAAGGATGTAATCAGACCGTGGTAGCCAACATGGATTTGGTCGTCTGTGTAAGCAGTGTTGAAAGTCCTCCTTTCAGGCCACGATTCATAGATAGGGTAATAGCTTGCTCCCGTAAAGCACCGGTTATGATCATCCTGAATAAGAGTGATATCCTTCTCACTGAGGAGGAACACGAGCGCTTTTCTCTTTACGGTAAACTTGGGTATCAGACAATGGCGGTCAGTGCTGCCAATGGGGAAAACCTTGATCGCTTGCATGCGGTTCTTAAGGGTAAGACAGTGGCATTTGTCGGACAGAGTGGAGTTGGGAAATCCACGTTGATCAACCGATTGTTGGGAGTAGAGCAGAAGACAGGTGAAATCTCCCATAAGTATAATCGTGGTCGACATACCACCAATCATGCGTTGTTGTTGCATGGCTCCGATTTTACGATTGCAGATACTCCTGGGGTACGAGAATTTCTCGTACCACATACTGACCCCCACGAATTAAGCGATGCATTTCCTGAGTTTTCGGAGTTTAGGGGGTCTTGTACGTATGAAGGATGCCTGCATCAGGGAGAACCTGGATGCAAGGTGATGGAAGCAGTTGAACAGGATCTCATTCACTACGATAGATATGAGAGCTATCTCAGGATGCTTGCTTCCCTCGATGAAAAGAAACCTGAGTGGATGGGGAAGAATGACCGTTCAAAATCCTGGGTCAAACGAATGGAGAGAGATGAATCACAAGAGTATTGAAGAACTGGGGTTCTTCCAGGTATTGCAACAGATACAGAGCATGAGTCATGCACCAGAAGGCGCGCAAGTTCTTAAAAAGCTCCCTTTTATTGATACAAAGGATGAGCTAATCGTACGTCAGAGAGAAGTGTCAGCAGCTATGAAATTGCTCTCAGGCGCTGATAGGCTCATTATCCACTCATTCCCTGCAATACAAGAAACGCTCTCATCTCTTGATGATCCTACCCAAGGAGCTGAAGGGTATGAACTGCTTGATCTAGCGCGGTATATCCGTAGTGCAGAGCATCTGTATAAGCATATGGAATCTGTGCAGGATCCTGATGGATACTTTTCGGTGTTGGGACCGCTTTTCGGAGAAGGGTTGCCACATGAATTGTTGGCTTTTGCTGACCAAACAGAGGGCACGCTCGATGATAGTGGTCAGGTAAGAAACACCCATCCAAGAATAAGTGTTCTCTTCCGACAGGTGGAAGCAGCCAAGAGTGAGCGGTCCCGCTTTTGTGCCCAGTTCATCAGAAGCAATCCTACTGCAGTGCAAACAGACCAGGAAGCAATGAGGGATGGAAGATTGGTCATTCCCGTAAGAAGTGACCGGAGAAGTCAGGTACAAGGATTTATCTCAAGTAGTTCCAGTTCAGGAAATACCGTATTCATGGAACCCTATACCCTTGTAGAGATGAACAATTCGGTGATGATGGCACAAAACCAAATACTCATGGAAATAGCCAAGATTCTCAGGGAACTGAACAGCAGTGCGAGAGCACTTAGAACACAGCTGAACGCTTTGTCTACACGTATTGGCATGCTTGATGCCATTTTCTCTATTGCTCTTTGGGCTCTGGACACACATTGCACTGCTACTGACCTCATGACGAACCGATGCAACTTGGAACAGGCCCGCCATCCATTGCTGGGCAGAAAAGCTGTTCCTATTTCCATTGCACTCGAAGAAGGTGTACGGGCAGTGGTCATCAGCGGTCCGAATGCCGGTGGAAAGACAGTTACGATCAAGACTGTGGGGTTGTTTGCGCTGCTTAATCAATACTGTGGGTTCATACCCGCAAAAGAGGGGAGCAGCCTGCCCTTGTTTGACAATCTGTTTACTGATATTGGTGACGAACAGTCGATTGAGGAAGCGCTCTCAACGTTCAGTGGCCATATGAAACAGATTGGTTACATTCTGAGAAACATGAGCGAAAGGAGTTTGGTTATTCTTGATGAACTTGGCAGTGGTACTGATCCTGTCGAAGGGTCTGCAATTGCACGCTCTGTACTTGAATTCTGTTTGGAGAAAGCAAAACTGACATTGGTAACGAGCCATCATGGAGTGCTCAAGCAGTTTGCCTATGCAAAGAAGGAAGTGATCAATGCTTCTATGGAGTTCAATGAACACTCACATATGCCAACCTTCAGGGTAATACAAGGGTTGCCGGGAGAGAGCCACGCGATCGATACTGCCCGTTATATGAAACTTCCTGAGGAAGTCATATCTCGTGCTGAACAATACCTTGGCAGTGAAGCGGTCCAGATTGCTTCCATCATCAAGGATCTTGAGGAAAAACGAAAAGAGCTTGAGAGGCAGGAAGAAAAAACCCAAAAACGGTATTACTCGCTTCAGCAAGAAGTGAAACAACTTCAGCTCAAGGAGCTTCGAGTACGTCAAAGAGAAGCTCAGCTCAAGGATGAACAAACAACTGAGCTCGCTCGATTCATGAGCGCCAAGCGAAAAGAGTTGGAAAATCTTGTAAAGACCATGAGGGAAGGTGAACTGGATAAGGCCAAGCGTAAACAGGTAAAAGCGTATGTACAAAGCCTTGAGGATAGGGTACAGGATGAACAATCAATGCTTGAACAGAGCGAAGAGGAGCTTTCAGCGTTGGAGGTCCAAAATCCAACAGAGTTCAGTGAAGGTATGGAAGTACTCTGTGGTACAGCTAAACGAATGGGAAAAATCCTGAAAAAACAGGGAAGGAACAAGTATCTTGTCGCGATTGGATCGATGCGAATGACGCTCGAGGGCAAGCAATTGCAAGCAATCAAAGAGCAACAGAAAAAAGTATTGGTGTCGTACCATAGCAGTACTCCGCGGCCTAAACTGATGCTTGACCTGAGAGGGTATACCCTGGAGGAAGCTCTCTCTTCCCTTGAACAGCAGATTGAAAGCTGTTTGGTTCATGGTGTTTCTCAATTCTCCGTTATCCATGGCTATGGGGACGGTATTCTCTCCAGGGGAATTTCTTCCTATCTAGAGGAACATCGTTCGATACGAGGGTTCCGATTTGCCACTCCAGAGGATGGAGGAATGGGAAAAACATACGTAGAACTTTAATAAAAGTTGCTCAAGCCCTCTTTACAGAGGGTTTTTTACTGAGTATACTAATTTAGTAATTTACTAAAGGATTCAGTATGAACAAGAAACATCTTAGAGCCCTTTATGAGGAGCAAAAACCACCAATGGGAGTATTTCGATTGGTCGATAGCAGTACAGCACAGGAGTACCTAGGGGTGAACAGCAATATCCAAGCGACCAAGAACTCACTCTTTTTCCGACTTTCTGTTGGTGCTTTGGCAAACTATCCATCATTACAGGATAGCTATGACAAGCATGGGCCTTCCATTCTGGAGTTTTCCATTTTGGAAGAGCTGGATTATCAAGAGGATATTTCTGATTATCGAGCAGACCTTCAAAACCTGCTCGCCATAATTAAACAAAACTATATATGCGCTAAGGAGATAAAAGTATGAAGATACCTACTAGTTTAAAGCACAAGCCAGTTATCGTGGTACCGAATTATGAACATGTTGATGGAAAACAGGCAAATGAAAGTGATGCCAAAGGTCTCTCGATTGGATTGGCTCAGTGGAATGATCGGGGCAGTGTGGAAGCATCAGCAAAGGTGTGGCGTTATACTGGTGAGAAATGGTCACGCCAGAGTGAAGAACTTCCCCTTACCCGTGCACTTGACTTGGCGATTCTGATATGTAGGACCAATCTGTATTTTCAGGATGCCTATCGATTTCCAAAATTCTACGATCCGGATCAACAGACAATTGACCGTATTGGGCTGCAAGGGGATGCTATGAGCGTTGAGGTTTGTACTGATAATCCTATGATTGACACTGATATCCGTCTGCTTAATGATGCCCTATCCCAGGAAGGTGAACGGCTTGGTGAGCGGTTTCGTGTGCTTGCAGATATGTTGAAGCAGATGGGGTACTGAGACAGCTTGCACCCAGCTATACTGGGTGTTACCATGAAAACATGAGGGAGGCTCTATGTCAGACTATATGAATGGAACAGGTATTCAGTATCATTTGCATATCAAAGAGGGCGATGTAGGAAGATATGTTATCCTTCCCGGGGATCCGAAGCGGGTGCCACTGATTGCAAAGTATCTTGATGATGCGTCTCTGGTGGCTGACAGCAGAGAATATGTTACCTATACAGGCTTCCTGGATGGGGAGAAGGTATCGGTTACCTCTACCGGTATTGGAGGCCCTTCGGCTTCCATTGCAATGGAAGAACTCTTCAAATGCGGAAGTGATACGTTCATCCGTATGGGTACCTGTGGTGGTATCGCCTTGGAGGTAATGGGCGGCGATGTCGTGATCGCTACCGCTGCAGTAAGAATGGAAGGAACCAGCAGGGAGTATGCACCTATAGAGTTTCCCGCTGCAGCAAACTTCGAGGTTGTATCAGCTTTGAAAGAGGCTGCTGACCAACTTGGGAAGAAGAGTCACCTGGGAGTCGTACAGTGTAAGGACTCTTTCTACGGTCAGCATGATCCTTCCCTGATGCCGGTCAGCTATGATTTGATAAACAAATGGGAAGCTTGGAAACGTCTTGGTGTCTTGGCAAGCGAGATGGAGAGTGCTGCTCTCTTCGTGGTTGCTGCACACTTGGGTGTTCGCTGTGGTAGTGATTTCTTCGTGGTGGGTAATCAGGAGCGTGAACTTCTGGGTATGGAGAACCCTAAGCTTCACGATACAGAAGATGCCATACGGGTAACAATCCAAGGGGTTCGGAATCTGATCAAAAAAGACAAGGCGAAGACGAGCAAACCCTAGCATGTTTCTTTACCTGCAAAATTGCTTCCAAACTGAAAGGCAGGACATTTGTTCCTGCCTTTCCCAGCTCACAGAAACAGTGACTTGCATGGTAGAGTTCATAGGTTCCTGAGAAGGGGTAGTGTTTTCCTCTTGCTCCCAAGGTACCGAAGAGTGGAAGCAGATGGGTGGGATCCACTGCAATGAGATTGTTCATGGTATAGGGAAAAGAGAGCAGCAAATCAATTGAATGGGGTAATAGTAGGTAATCGAGAATGCACCCACCCGAATTTGAAACTTTCAAGTAGTAGTGTGCAAGCAGTCGATAGGCATCCTGTGCATTGCTGAAGAGCCTTGTGGTACTATGTTTCTGAATTCTCCCGTACATGATATTCCTCCTTATGTTTCATTAAGAGGGACATCAAGAGATATGCTTCAATAAAGCAATTTTCCTTGCGTTACCAGTAGTGTTTCTTGTGCAGCGAGCAGTCCATCCAAGTCATCATCCTCATCAGCGGTCACCAATACCCTGATGGTAAATACTTCCAGACCAATATGCTCATATGCTTCCTGGAGAGCTGTATGCTCAAATGTTCCAAGATCAAGACGAAACCGTATAGATCGTATATCTTCTGCCAAATGTTCGCTGGTAATCAGATGTACCATCCCATTATGAAGATTCTCAATACAGAGAATCCCCCGTTTGGCTTCGTTGGTGTAAAGATGGGCGTGTCGCGTATGCATATCCATGGCTACATCCTAGCAAAAATAAGGGGAAGGGTATAGAATTGCGGTGATTTCTTTTGGCTGTAAGGGGACAAAAATAGCCGGATGGACAAAAATTGATAAATAGGTTGAAATTTTATGTTCATTGCACGATAATTCCCTAAAGTTTGGCATTATTTGCGTATTAAGGCACAATCCAAACATTTCGTGACCTATTGGAACTCAAGGACAAGGTAGGAATTCAGATGGCTCAACAGATTCAAGATTTGGTTGCTTCCATCCGTAAGGATGGGATAGAGGCTGCCCAGAAAGAGGCTGATCAGATTATTGCTGATGCAAAGGCTGATGCTGCAGCATTGGTGGAAAAGGCCCGCAAAGAGGCTGCTCGGGAAATAGAGAAGGCTCACAAAGAGATACAGACGCGGGACCAGAGTGCAATCAGCAGTCTTCAGCAGGCTAGCAGGGATGTACTGCTTTCCCTGAAGAAGGCCATTCAAGCAGAATTGGACAGGATTCTTGCAACTGATATTGAGAAAGCCTATTCCAGCAAGGAACTTGTCAATGTGATTATTAAGGTTGTTTCCTCCCTTTCCGATATTGGGGAAAAAGAACTACAGCTGAGCAAGAAAGATTTCGATCAGCTTGCAACATCCCTGAAAAAGGAACTTGGTGATGAACTCAAGAAAGGTCTTGAGATCAAGGCAGTTCCTTCCGCGAGATCTGGGTTCAGGGTGAGTGAGAAGGATGGTTCGGCATTCTACGATTTCAGTGCAGAGGAGACTGCGGAACTGCTACGTCCGTTCCTCTCTCCTTCCATCCAGGACATCGTTTTCAAAGCGGAACAATAAGGAGTTGTCGTGGCTTCCTACTATTATTTGGTAGCAACGTTACCTTCCTTACGGTATGACGGAGTGCTTCCCTTCACAACTGATACCTTTCTGTCGCTTTGCAAGAATCAGGTATGCAGTGCACATTACCTCCTTTTAGAGCAGGCGATTACTGGTGTAGCATCCTCGCATCATTTTCTTTCCCAGTACCAACATTTTGCAGGTATGGTGAAAAAGGAGTTGACTGAGGCAAGAAGCAGGAAACTTTCTCTCTCTGACCCTACCTACCGAAATGATGGGGACAAAGAAGCCAAAATCAGTGATACTGTACGTCAGGCTCTCTCCAGTGATGACGTATTACAAGCTGAAATGTTGCTGATCAGACTACATTGGAGCTACCTGGATGACCTAAGTGCTCTTCATACATTTGATATTGAAGGGTTGCTTTCGTATGTGTTGAAACTGAAAATGTTGCAAAGAAAAAGTCTTTTTTCCCGAGAGGAAGGAAATGCTGAGTTCAAGCGTCTCTTTTCCAATATTCAGACTGAGATTGAGAACAATTAGTGGAGTTGGATATGGCAAATACAAGTGGGCGTGTCTTAGGCGTCAACGGGAATATGGTAACCGTCGAGTTCGACAGTGCTATTGCAAAGAATGAAGTCGGATATATCCATGTTGGTGAAGATCGCCTCAAGGGTGAGGTAATCCGCATCAATGGGAATACCGCTTCCCTGCAGGTTTTCGAAATGACTGGTGGAATCCGCGTTGGGGATACCGTTGAGTTCTCCGGTGAGATGTTGAGTGTTGCCTTGGGACCAGGGCTCTTGCAGCAGATCTATGATGGTTTACAGAACCCCCTTCCTGAACTCGCAAAACAGTGTGGGTTCTTTCTCCAACGTGGGGTGTATCTTGATGCAATTCCCAACAATGATTGGGAGTTCACTCCTGTTGCGAAGGTGGGAGACAGACTCCGCCCCGGCGATACATTCGGTACTGTTCCAGAAGGCCTGTTCACCCATCAAATCATGATCCCATTTAATCTTGCAGACACAGATTGGAAGGTTGTAAGCATCAACGAAAAGGGTAGTTATAGTGTACGTGATACCATTTGTACTGTAGAGGATACAAAAGGTAACAAGAAAGAACTTTCCATGATCTTCACCTGGCCGGTCAAGAAAGCAATCAAACTGTATGAGGAGCGTCTACGCCCCGATGAAACTTTGGTCACCAAAATTAGGATCATCGATACCTTCCTACCTGTCGCAAAGGGCGGTACCTACTGTACTCCTGGTCCCTTTGGTGCAGGAAAGACTGTTCTCCAGCATATGACCAGTCGTAATGCAGATGTGGATATCGTAATTATTGCTGCATGTGGAGAAAGAGCCGGTGAGGTAGTTGAGGTGCTCAAGGAGTTCCCTGAGCTTGTTGATCCGAAGACCGGTCGTTCTTTGATGGAACGTACCATCATCATCTGTAATACCTCTTCCATGCCGGTAGCAAGCCGTGAGGCTTCCGTATACACCGCTGTGACACTCGCTGAGTACTACAGACAGATGGGACTCAGTGTCCTGCTCTTGGCTGACTCCACCAGTCGTTGGGCGCAGGCAATGCGTGAGATGAGTGGTCGTCTTGAAGAGATTCCTGGTGAAGAAGCATTCCCAGCTTATCTTGAGAGCCGTATTGCAGAATTCTATGAGAGAGCTGGAAAGGTACGTCTACGTGATGGTCGTATCGGCTCGGTAACCATTGGAGGAACCGTCAGTCCTGCTGGTGGCAACTTCGAGGAGCCGGTAACCCAAGCTACACTCAAGGTTGTTGGAGCTTTCCATGGCTTGAGCCGTGAACGTAGTGATGCACGCAAATATCCTGCAATCGATCCGCTCACTTCCTGGTCGAAATATGAGGGTATCATCAAACAGGCAAAGGTTGAGTATGCCCGCAATATCCTGAGAAGGGGTAATGAGGTCAACCAGATGATGAAAGTTGTTGGTGAAGAGGGAACCTCGGTTTCAGACTATATCACCTATCAGAAAAGTGAGTTGATCGATGCTTTCTACTTACAGCAGAACTCCTTTGACCCAGTCGATGCTTCGGTCCCACCTGAAAGACAGAAACATACCTTCGAGGTACTGTTCAAGGTGCTTGCGACTGAGTTTGATCTAGAAGATAAGAAACATGTGCGTTCTTTCTTTAACACGCTTAGACAGAAGTTCCTTGACTGGAACAATGTTGAAACGAAGAGCGAGCGCTTCACACAGATAGAAGGGGAGATTCTTGCCCTGTACCAGGGGAAACAACGTAGTGTTGATCCTGATGCTGAGCAGTTGATCTAAGGGGTTGCAGATGCAGAAAGTCTATTCAAAAATTGAATCCATTGTAGGAAACGTCATCACCGTGCGTGCCGTTGGGGTAAGCAACAGTGAACTTGCCATTGTCACCACTGAAGGTGAACAGAGTTATGCGAGTGTCATCAAGCTTGATGATGATCTGGTCTCTTTGCAGGTATTCAGCGGTGCACAGGGAATATCCACCGGTGATCAGGTGCGATTCCTTGGCGTTCCGATGCGTGTCTCATATACTGAGAACCTTCTCGGTCGTGTATTTGATGGTACCGGCAATCCTCGTGACAATGGACCTTCACTATCAGACAATATGATTGATATCGGTGGTCCTGCGGTAAATCCTGCAAAGCGTATCATTCCTCGTAACATGATCAGAACGGGTATCCCGATGATTGATGTGTTCAATACCTTGGTTGAGAGTCAGAAACTTCCCATTTTCAGTGTCAGTGGTGAGCCTTACAACCCACTGCTTGCGAGAATTGCCATGCAGGCTGAAGTTGACCTGATCGTTCTTGGAGGCATGGGCCTCAAGTACGATGACTATCTCTTTTTCAAGGATACTTTGGAGAGTAGTGGTGCAATGAGTCGAACGATCATGTTCATTCACACTGCAAGTGATCCAACAGTTGAATGTATGTTGGTCCCTGATATGGCTCTTGCTGTTGCTGAGCGTTTTGCACAGGATGGCAAGAAGGTACTTGTACTCCTTACCGATATGACCAACTTTGCTGACTCCATGAAAGAGATGGCCATTACCATGGATCAAGTTCCTTCGAACAGAGGTTATCCCGGTGACCTCTATAGTTCCCTTGCTTCTCGTTATGAGAAGGCAGTTGACTTTGAGGGTGCAGGATCTGTAACCATTCTTGCGGTAACCACCATGCCTGGTGATGATGTTACGCACCCGGTTCCTGATAATACCGGGTATATCACCGAAGGTCAGTACTATCTGAAGGGTGGAAGAATCGAGCCATTTGGGTCGTTGAGTCGACTCAAGCAGCAGGTCAACAAGGACACCAGAGATGACCATCGTGCTTTGATGGATGGTATGATCAAACTGTATGCATCATACAAGGAGTCACTGGAAAAGAAATCCATGGGCTTCAATATGACCGATTGGGATGAGAAACTGCTCAAGTATGGTCGATTGTTTGAAAGCAAATTGATGGATTTGAGTGTAAATATCCCTCTTGAGGGAGCACTGGACTTGGGATGGGAGATTCTCAGTGACTGTTTCGAGCCAAATGAAACAGGATTGAAGAGTGATTTGATTCTGAGTCGCTGGCCCAAGAAGTTGAAAGACTAAGGAGTCGAGATGGCCGTCAAACTGACCAAGAACGAACAGAAACTCCAAAAGGACAGATTGAAGCAATACCAACGGTATCTGCCGACACTACAACTGAAAAAACAACAGTTGCAGATGGTAATCAGGCAAATTTCTGCTGAGGTGGCTTCACTGAAGAAAAAGCAGGAGGCGCTCGTTCAGGACATGCAGACGTGGATTGCTGTGTATCATGAGAATACCGCATTCGCTTCTGAACTGAAGGTTGAAAAGCTCATCAAGATAGACAAGGTGGTTAAAGCAAAAGGCAATATTGCCGGTGTGACCATTCCTGTATTCAAGGAACTGACCTTTGTTCCCATATCCTATAACCTTGCTGACTATCCTCTTTGGGTGGACAAGGGATTGGAGAGCCTTCGTGACTTGGCGCGTTATGATGCCTTGATCGCAACACTGGAACAACAGGTGAGACTCCTTGAAAAGGAGTTGAGAACCACCAGTCAACGGGTGAATCTTTTCGAGAAGGTGAAGATACCTGAGGCAAAGGATAATATCCGTCGGATTGCCATTTACCTGGGTGATCAGCAGACTGCTGCTGTAGTTCGTGGTAAGATCGCCAAGAAAAAGCTGATGCAGGGGGCATGAGATGATTGTACCAATGAAAAAGGCCTACATCGTCGTTCAGGCACATAATGGCCGTACCATGCTCAGGGATCTCAGAAAAGGTGGTCTGCTCCATATAACCAAAGAACAGGTCCAGACTCAAAAGATTGAACAGCTCCAAAAGCGTTATGACCAAATATACGGCTTACGGAATGTCATTCTTGATCTACAAGACAAAAAGCATATGCCTTCCCAGAGTGAGGTCTCTGATGAAGTATTTTATGAGATTCTTGAACGCTATCAAGGACTTTTAGAGACAAGAGATACCCTCAAAGAGGAAATCAAGGCTGACTCAGCACAGATTGAAGAGCTGAAGGAGTGGGGTGATTTCGACCCTGAGGAAGTGAGACAGCTGTCCCGTGAAGGGATTGCGTTGCATTTCTATACCCTTTCCAAGAAGGACTTGAAGAATCTGGATTCTTCAATCCAATATCTTGAGCTCTCTCCTGTTGCCGGACAGATGGCTATTGCAACCATAGGGGAAATACTCGACGCATCAGTTCCAGCCAAACCCTTTACACTTAGTGAACATGGTCTTGGCTTTCTACAGCACAGGAAGGATTCAGATGAGAGTCGCCTAAAGGATGTAGTCAACTCTCTCAAGGAGGCAGGTACCTATCTTGATGCTTTTTCCTTCCAATTGAATAAGCTTGAGATGGCCATGCGCTTTGAGGAGGTTGGGGAACAGCTTGAAGGGGGAGAGGATCTGGTTTGGCTGTCGGGTTATCTTCCAGAGACGAAGGCCAACGACTTCACATCCCTTGCCAAGCAGAAGGGTTGGGCTTATCAGTTGGATGAAGTCAATGAAGAAGATACTCCACCAACCTTGATCAAGTATCCAAAGGGAGTGGGAATCATCAAGCCCGTGTTTGATATTCTGGGAACTGTTCCAGGTTATCGTGAGAATGATGTCAGTACCTGGTTTCTGTTGTTCTTCACCTTGTTTTTTGCGATGATCATCGGTGATGCGGGCTATGGTACAATTTTCTTGGCAACAGCCGTGCTATTGCATGCAAAAGCAAAGAAAGCCAATACCATGGTCATGCTGCTCTATGTGCTAAGTATTGCAACAATTATATGGGGATCCTTGACAGGCACCTGGTTCGGATCGAAGGAAATCCTTTTGGCAGTTCCATTCCTCCAGACATTGGTGATTCCATCTATATCAAACTATCCTGAACTTTTTGGCTTGAGTGCCAGTACAGCTCAGAATACGGTCATGAAGTTTTGTTTCATCATTGGAACGGTTCAACTCAGTTTGGCTTGCATTCTCAATGTAATCCATAAGATACCCAAAAAGGACTTGAGCTTTGTTGCTGATATTGGTTGGTTGATGGATATCCTTGCTCTTTATTTTGTTGTGCTTCAATTGGTTATTGGAGAACCTGCAAACTTGACGTATGTTGCATCAGTGGTTGGGCTTGGGTTCCTCTTGGTGGTAGTCTTTGGATCACAAGGTCCTGGAATCAAATTTGGAAAGGGACTTTCCAGTGGGTTGGGTGGTTTTTTCACCACCTTCCTCAATACCATCAGCGCATTTTCAAATATCATGAGTTATATCCGCTTGTTTGCTGTTGGAATGGCTTCTGTTGCCATTGCACAGAGTTTCAACAGTATGGCAGGTGGAATGCTCAGTGGATTTGCACTTGTTGCTGGTATCTTGGTTCTGGTAATCGGGCACTCCTTGAACATTGTAATGGGGCTGCTTAGTGTAGTGGTGCACGGTGTGCGCTTGAATCTATTGGAGTTCTCTGGTCAGCTCGGTATGGAGTGGACTGGGATCGCATATGAACCGTTTACTCAAACGGTAGAAGAAAACTGATCGTTGTTTGGTAACAACTAAGGAGAAACACATGGGAAACTTGGAATTTATTGGATTGGCATGTGCATTGGCTCTCTCGGCTCTTGGGTCGGGTCTTGGCGCTGGCGCTGCTGCCCAGGCAGCAGTTGGTGGTTGGAAGAAGTGCTACGCGAACGGTAAACCTGCTCCGTTCATCATGGTTGCATTTGCCGGTGCTCCGCTTACCCAGACCATTTACGGGTTCCTCTTGATGAACTTCATTGCTGCAGCTATTGCCGCAGGTGCCTCATCAACCCTGGCATTGGGTGTTGGTGTGTTCGGTGGTGCCGCTATCGGGCTCTCTGCATGGATGCAGGGAAAGACTGCAGCTTGCGCATGTGATGCACTAGCTGAGACTGGAAAGGGTACTGCTAACTACTTCATCGTTATCGGTATTGTTGAGACAGTTGCTCTCTTCACTTTGGTCTTCAGTTTGCTTGCCTTGCAATAAGCAGATTACCGAACAACGGTTCACAAATAGAGATGGGCACCCAAACGGGTGTCCATTTTGTAATAAATCGAATGATAGTAAGTGATATTTAAAAATAGAGATTCAAGAGAATGTCATGGCTATAATTGCCAAAGCCATGTCCAAATATGTTAATCCCACCTACATTCTCCGCATCTTCCTTTACAGCAAAACATGTTTTTATTGAATGGTGGGTATTGAGTGCTAGATCTTTAATTTTTAGATCAGAAATCTTCATTCCATCCACAAAAGAACCTTCATCTGTCACTGTCCATGTTTTCAACAAACCATATTGAGAGCCTTTGAGCTTCCACCATTCAGGAGTAAAGGTCCCTCTTTTATCCCCAAAGTCTCCTGGACTTGTCCATGTTCCCACTTCGTGTTCATTAATAGAAAGGGTGATATCGCTAAGCCATTTAGGATTGGTGCCAGGAATCTCAGATGAAAGTTCCACCACTATCTCAAGCTTTTTGACTGCTTTCTTCTTGTTGTATGAATTGTTTGGGAACTGGTATTTTACATATCCTTTTTCAAACCATAGCAGTCCAGCTTTAATTCTCTCAGGTTCAAGAAATGACTCAGGAGTATCAAGATAGCCAACTATTTTCTCGGTGGTACACATACCACATGGGGCGGAAACATTATACTCAATGAATAATCCTACTGGCATTTCAACTGTTATCACTTCATCACTGCTTTCCTCTTTGTTACCAAGATTGATGACATATTCATCGTAAATATTCCTACATACTTTCTGATTTCCCTTGGTAGCCTTTCTAATATCAATTTCTATAAGATTGGCTTTCTCAAGGGTCATGATATTTGTGGCAACCGTGGATTGAGGAAGGTTGAGAATGCTAGAGAGTTCATTTACATTTTTTTCGCCTTTTCGGAGCTCGTTAAGTATGCTTACACGTACAGGAGAGGCTAAGCCTTTCAAGACATCCATATCCGTTTTCGGATTGATAATCATTATTCTACCTTGCATTGCGTGTCCTCTATAATTATGTATCTGTAAGGTATCATGATATTACATTTATAACAATATATTAATCATCATTCTTGATATACATATGTTTTAGAGCCATATCATTGTGTATTATATGATATATTTGTTGACAGTTGCTAATTACCAACATATAATTGGGTATATATCAGACATTTTGATATTTATAATAGTTTGTCTGCATTTGCAATGTTGGGTTTATATCTGTCAGTTTGTCCGGCATGAAGAGATAGAAATAACCCTTTAGTGATGTATCTAGAAATTGAAAAGTTAACAATTCATATTCGAATTGTTGCTATAAAAAAGGAGTGAATTATGAAAAGACTTTTATTGTTCTTGGTACTGATCACCTGTATGGTCGGTATGGTATTTGCAGCAGGAGGGAAGGAGGAAGCTTCCTCAGCAACAGAAGGTACTGAAATTTCCTTCTGGACATTCCAGGATCTCCACATGAGTTTTTATGAAAAGATGGCAAAACTGTGGAATGAAGAGAATCCTGATAGAAAGATAAACTTCAAAGGAGAGGTTCTTCCCTATGAGGATATGCATACTAAGCTTTTGGTATCTTTACAGGCAGGAACTGGTGCTCCAGACCTTGTTGATATTGAAATTGCAAAATATCCAAATTTCCTCAAGGGAAACATCCAGTTGGAACCACTGAATGATGTCATTGATCCAGTACGTGATAATTTTGTAACAGCCCGCTTAGATATCTATAGCAAAGATGGCAAGAATTATGGTCTTCCATTTCATGTTGGTGCTTCAGTCATCTATTACAACATGGAGATTTTAAATGCTGCAGGCGTTGATCCTTATGATATCAAGACTTGGGATGACTACAAGGAAGCTGGCAAGATTGTTAAGCAAAAAACGGGCAAACCCATGGCTACTGTTGAGGTCACCGAACAATGGTCATTCTGGCCTTTAATTGCTCAGCAAGGTTCCGATTTCCTTGATGCAGAAGGTAATGTCATTCTTGACAATGCTACCAACGTAAAAACTCTTCAGTATTTGAAGGACCTCTTGAACAGCGGCGTTGCTGATGCTGCTCCTGGTGGGTTCCATCATGCAGAAGAGTATTATGGTTACATGAATGATGGCGGTGCTGCTTCTGTTTGGATGCCGATGTGGTACATGAACAGATTCACCGATTACATGCCAGACTTGGCTGGAAAAATTCTGATTCTTCCCATGCCAAGATGGACTGCTGATGGCATGCGCTCAGCTGGTATGGGTGGAACTGGTACCTCTGTAACCAGTCAGGCAAGAGATATGCAACTGACCAAGGATTTCCTGATGTTTGCAAAGGGATCTGAGGAAGGCAACTTGATCATTTGGGAAGATCTTGGATTCGATCCTCCTCGTTGGGATGTTTGGGACAATCCACGAATGAATGCAGCTAATAAGTTCACTGAATATTATCAGAATGATGATATCTTCGGCATGCTGCTGGATATTAAAGACGAGATCAATAGTGTTAATATCAAGGAAAAACTTCCTGCAGTCATCGACAGATTGAAATCATCTGTTATGATTCAAGCATTGCAACAGCAGTCCAAGAGTCCAGCAGCAGCTTTGAAAGAAGCAGCAGATTTGGCAAGATAACAGAGAATTTGATTCCTCAAGGATACGCCATTTATTTTGGCGTATCCTTGTATAAATTATTATTAAGGAGGTGTTAATGAAGCGCAATCAAACCTTGGGTTCACAAAAGGTAGCACCCTATGTCTTCATTCTCCCTTTTATTGCCTCATTCCTTATTTTCTACCTGTATCCAATTATCAGCACCTTTATAATGGGATTCCAACAGGTATACCCAGGACAAGTTGAGTTTATCGGTCTGGAGAATTATCGAAAACTTGACAATCCTGAATTCAAGGTTGCTTTAAAGAATAGTTTTCGCTATACCATCTATACACTGGCTTTGTTAATTCCTTTTCCCCTTCTTTTGTCTGTCTGGTTGAATAGTGGAAATAGAACAATTAATACAGTATATCGTTCAATATTGTATGTGCCCAGTTTAGTATCCATTGTTGTTGCGGGGACAATAATGCGATTATTATTTGCTTCCAGTGATAAAAGTATTGTAAATACGCTAGCCATTGCATTGGGGGCTGAACCAAGACAGTGGTTGCTCGGTGGACCTCATCAAGCAATGATTCTTTTATTATTACTTGCTTTATGGCGTTGGGTAGGAGTAAATATTATTTACTTTCTCTCAGGATTGCAGGCAATCCCTGATGAACTCTATGAGGCTGCAGATATTGATGGAGCATCCCCATCTCAAAAGCTCTGGAGAATTACCATACCATTACTCAAAAGCACGACTATCTTTGTCACCACTATCTCCATTTTTGGTGGTTTTGCAATGTTTGAAGAGAGTTATATTCTCTGGGCAGGTAAACCATCTCCCAATAATGTAGGACTGACTATTGTTGGGCATCTCTACAATAAAGGATTCCAGGAAGGTGAGATGGGAATGGCAAGTGCTATCGGTATTGTTTTGTTAATCATTGTATTTACCTTGAGCATCTCCTTCTTGAAGATGTTTGGTTTCTTTGAAACTGAGGGGAGGCGATGATGAGCAGAACCTATCACATCACAAAACGATCATTTGTAAAAAACGTCATATTAGTTCTTTTATGTATTGTATATATGATACCACTCTATGCGTTGGTCTTGGCATCGTTCAGACCTGGACAAGACCTACTGAGGTATGGGATTACGTTAAAAACTTTGATTCCTACCGATTTGAATATCTTAACATTCAAAGGTCTTTATACAATACGAGATGGCATTTATTTCATTTGGTTCAAAAATAGCTTGCTGTTGATGTTATTGCAGACTTCTCTAGCACTGTTCCTAAGTTCCTTTGTTGCATATGGACTCTCTCTGTACCGTTTCAAGGGCAGGAAGATAGTAACAACCTTGGTGATATTTCTCATGCTTGTGCCAATTCAGATACTCATTCTTCCCTTGTACAAGCTGATGATTTCCATATCTTTGATAGATACTTTCTGGGGGGTTTTTCTTCCCATGATTGTCTCTCCTTTTGCAATATTCTTCTTCAGGCAATATATTGATGGTGTGCCTCGGGACCTAATAGATGCAGGACGTGTAGATGGTCTGAATGAATATGCGATCTACTTTAGAATTGTTATTCCCATCATGCCACCAGCTTTCTCTGCTATGGCGATTTTCATGTCCATGCAGAGCTGGAACAACTTTCTCTGGCCATTGATCGTACTCCGTACTGGAGAAAAGTTCACCTTACCTATTGGGTTGAATACGTTGCTTACCCCCTATAGAAGTTCGTATGATCTTCTAATTGTAGGGGCTCTGGCAGCAACACTACCAATTATCATCATATTCATATTTTTCCAACGTTATTTTATCGCTGGACTTACCAGCGGTGGGGTAAAAGGTTGATATAACAGGAGAAACCTACGTGAAATGTACAGTACATGCTTCTAAACATTGTGTAATCGGAACAGCAGACAAGCGGTTATTCAGTTCGTTTGTAGAACAACTTGGGCGATGTGTATATGGTGGTATTTACGAAAAAGGCCACCCACTCGCAGATAAAGCTGGTATGCGTACCGATGTCATGAAGCTCGTGAAAGATCTCGATATCCCCATGATTAGATTCCCTGGTGGCAACTATGTTTCCAACCATCGTTGGGAAGACTCTGTTGGTCCTGTAGAAGAAAGACCGGTGCGGCTTGACCTTGCCTGGAAAGCATTGGACCCCAACACGTTTGGCATTAAGGAGTTTATGGAGTGGTGTCAGAAAGTTGGCACAGAACCGATGATGGCACTCAACTTGGGAACCCGCGGTATTGATGAGGCAAAAGACCTGGTGGAGTACTGCAATCATCCGGGAGGGACAGCATTAAGTGAACTAAGAAAGAGCCATGGTTCAGAAGAGCCTTATGATATCAAGATGTGGTGCCTTGGCAATGAGATGGATGGACCATGGCAAGTTGGCCACAAGACAGCCGAGGAATACGGGCGTCTCGCATCAGAGGTAGGGAAGGCTTTAAAACTGTATGACCCTAGCCTTGAATTGGTGGCTTGTGGTTCCAGTAATAGTGATATGCCTACTTTCCCCGCATGGGAAGAGACAGTACTTGAGCATACATGGGATATTGCTGACTACCTATCATTGCACATGTACTTCAGAAATGATGAGAATGATGCAGAGACCTTCCTTGCTTCAAGCAAGAAAATGGATGAATTCATAGAAACAGTCGTACATGTATGTGATTATGTGCAAGCAAAAAAACGTTCTTCAAAAACCATGTATCTCTCGTTTGATGAATGGAATGTTTGGTTTCATTCCAACGAGCAGGACAAAGCAGAACCTGACTGGAAAGTGGGGAAACATCTACTGGAAGATATATATACCTTTGAGGATGCTTTGGTGGTTGGTTGTCTACTCAACAGTTTGCTTAAGCACTGTGATCGGGTAAAAGTCGCCTGTCTTGCCCAGTTGGTGAATGTCATTGCGCCAATCATGACCGAAGATGGAGGCCCGAGTTGGGCGCAAACCATCTACTGGCCGTTCTATTATGCATCTAAGTATGGAAGGGGAGAGGTGCTGGATATTCGTTTGGATGTTCCCTCCTATGAAAACAATCGCTATGGCGTGGTCCCATATGCAGATGCAGTGCTTGTGTATCATGAAGAGGAACAGGAACTTGACCTATTCGTGGTAAATAGGAATCTGAATGAAGAACTCACTTTGAACCTTGATACGGTAGGGTTTGGCCAACAACTAAATCTTATCGAGCACATTGTTCTGCACCATTCAGACTTGAAAGCTAGCAACAGCAAGGATAACCCAGATAAAATTATACCTGTTCTAAATAAGGGGGAAAAGGACCAATATATTGCACCTAAGCAATCATGGAACTTGCTAAGGTTTTCGCTCTCATAAGAATTAGGATAACCTTATAGACTTGAGAAAAACTTCTAGTGAACATGACTATCGTGAATTTCACCAATTGCATTGTTCGTGTAGGTTTTGTTGTTCTGGTTTGCGCATTCATGGGAAAGAAGCCACTGCTTCTTATCCAGTCCACCTGCATACCCTGTAAGAGATCCCTGCTTTCCGATAACCCGGTGGCAGGGAATGATAATGCTGATGGGGTTCTTGTTGTTTGCCATCCCCACAGCACGTACAGCCTTAGGATTGCCGATGGCAATAGCAATATCCTGGTAACTGACTACAGTACCATAGGGTACCAGTGAGAGTGCTTTCCAGACAGACATCTGGAAAGCAGTACCATGCAGTTCAAGGGGAACCGTGAATTGTTTATTTTCCCCTTTGAAGTATGCATCCAATTGTTGTATCGTCATCTCCAAGACAGGATTACTTTCTTGTTCTTCTCTTAATTCTGAAATGAAAGAAACCCCCAGCAATACATCCTTGTTACTTGTGAGTGTTAGGATGCCGAGGGGGCTTTCATAGGTGGTTGAAAATAGGTCGCTCATGTATATAAGCGTATAGAGAAAAAGGGGGAGAAGCAAGGTTCATCTCCCTTATCAGGTATAATTATGCGATAACCCGTACCCGTTCCTCGCTAGGAAGGAAATCCTTGTCACCTGGATTCTGTTCAATGGAACCGAAAGGCATTTGAGCGATCAGTGACCAGGAAGAGGGAAGATTGAAATGTGCAAGTACTTCTTCCTCAATGAGATTCCCATAGTGCTGCAAACTAGCCCCAACTCCAAGCTCAGCGAGAACCGTCCAGACAGAGAACTGTGCCATACCGGTTCCATGGTGACTCCAAAGCGCAAAATTTTCGCTATAGAGTGGCATCTGTTCCTGAAGGCTACGGATGGTAGCCATCTCTTCGAAGAACAGAACGGTTCCAGAAGCTGCCTTGAATCCAGCAATTTTCTCTTCAGTTTGCTTTTTCTGCTCCGGGTTTTCTATCATCGTAACAAGCTTGGAGAGGATTAGATCCCAAAGCCAATCATGCTTTTCATCGTACAGAATGACCGCTCTACTTGTTTGTGAGTTGAATGCAGATGGAGCATATTTGATTACTCCACGAACAGCATCCTCCAGTGTAGATTTCATCACGGGAAGTACTTTTCCTAAATTATAGATTGTGCGTCTTTTTTTCATGCTATTAATAATGGTGTTTTCCATGTAATTATTCTCCTTGCACACAATATAGTTGTTATCAATATTAATGTAAAGGCCTCTTGCATATTCTTGTAAGATGTTTGAATTGGGTATATTCTGGCCAGACTATGATACACGATACGATTGACCAACTCACGTTCTATGCGTCGGCAATACCACATCTGCAACAAGTGGCACTGCTCGATACAGCAAGTACTTCAATCGAAGGGTTGCAAGTACTGTTCGCTCAGTATACTACCGCCCCTTTTGGAGGTACATTCATGGTACATCCATCGAAGGTGTGTGTTGTTCTCACCTTACAGGGTAGTGAGTTGCTCGTTACTACATACAGAAGAAAAGATCAGGAAGGGCCGAAAGATGAGAATGGATTCATATCCATCCCAGACAGTCAGGTTACCGATGTTATTCGTTTGGACGAAGGAACTTTTACTGTTTTTATGCCTGGAGAGCCATTCTCTTATGGAGTCCAGGATGAAAAAGGTCCAGCAAGAGTAAAACATCTGCTAATTGTTCTGGAAGAGAGCTGATAGGCTTTACAAATGTGTAGTATTATCGTACCAATACTATGTGTATGACTGAGAGGAGCATAGGATGACAAGAGATCTACAGGTACATATTGGCAATAGTCTTATTGGACGTGGGCTACCAGTTCTTGTACAAACGATGTATGACAGTGCAATCCCCCATGCAACAGAAGCATTGGAGGAGTTGATTCGCAGAATCGGTAAACTTAATGCAATGGGATGCGATATCATTCGCTTCTCATATCCTTCTTCTGAGGATCATGATGCGTTCAGCTATCTCTGTAATAAGAGTCCAATTCCCGTTGTTGCCGATATACATTTTGACTACAAACTTGCATTGGATGCACTCTCATGCGGTGCACACAAAATTAGGATCAATCCAGGAAATATCGGCGCAAAATGGAAAGTTGAAGAGGTGGTAAAGAGCGCAAAGGATCAAGGTAAGGCTATTCGGATAGGACTGAACAGTGGATCCTTGCCATCTGGAAATGATCCTACGGAAGTACTCATGACCAATACTGCTCTTGAATATCTATCTTGGTTCGAACAATGGGGGTTTACCAACACAGTTGTCTCATTGAAGGCAAGTGACACAGATCTTACCATGAAAGCAAATCGGCTGTTTGCTTCCCAGAGTCCCTACCCACTGCATCTTGGAGTTACGGAAGCCGGATCGGTAATATCGGCAGTTACTCGTTCTACATGGGCATTGGGGCTACTTCTTAGTGAAGGAATCGGCAATACCCTACGTATCAGTATTACAGGCGATATTGAGAGTGAAGTACAGGCAGGTGTAGAGCTGTTGAGAACCTTGGGGATGAGAAAGAAAGGTATAAGGATTGTAAGCTGCCCTCGTTGTGGCAGACATAGTTTCGATTCCCAGGGATTCCTGGCATCCGTAGAACAAGAACTCCTCACTATCGATAAGGATCTGACCGTAGCCATCATGGGTTGCCAGGTCAATGGCCCGGGTGAAGCAAAAGCGGCTGATTTAGCAATAACCGGACTTGGCAATAGTATATTTCTCTATGAAAAAGGGAAATTGGTAAAAAAAGTAACGCAGCTGGAAGCAAAGGCTGCATTGTTGGAAGCAATTGAACATGCATAATACGTTGATAATTAAGGGTGCCAGGGAGCACAACCTGAAAAACATCGACCTTGAATTGAAAAAAGATCAGTTAATCGTTATCAGTGGCCTCTCAGGAAGTGGGAAAAGCTCCTTGGCTTTTGACACCATTTTTGCAGAGGGCCAGAGACGCTATGTAGAAAGCCTGAGTTCTTATGCTAGGATGTTTCTCGATAAGTTGGACAAGCCTGACGTAGATTACATGGAAGGGCTCAGCCCAGCCATTGCAATTGAGCAGAAATCAACTCACCGCAATCCTCGATCAACCGTTGGAACGGTCACGGAAATATATGACTATTTCAGATTGTTGTGGGCAAGGGTAGGGAAACCACACTGTCATGTTTGCGGTAGAGAGATCAGTGAGATGAGCGTCGATCAGATCATTGATGCCATTTTCAAGGCAGAGGATGGTACGAGAATCATAGTAAGCGCCCCAGTTGCGATTGGAAGAAAAGGGGAGTTCAAAAAAGTTTTTGAGGATGCCCGTACAGCAGGATTCCAACGGGTAAAGGTTGATGGGAAAATGCTCAACCTTGATGAGCAGATTGTCTTGGAAAAACAATTCAAACACTCCATTGATATAGTGGTTGATCGTTTGATCCTCAGTAGGGATATACGATCCAGACTTGCTTCCAGTATTGAGACTTCTAACGAGATGACACAAGGTCTGGTTAAAGTGACTTTCTTGGGAGAAAATGGGGAAGAAAGCTACGAAGAAGTTTTCAGTGAGCGTAACAGCTGTCCCCATTGCGGTATTACCCTGCCTGACCTCGAACCACGTTTGTTCAGTTTCAATAATCCCTATGGAGCTTGTCCAGAATGTAATGGACTAGGCATCAAGACGGAGTTTGACCCTGACCTCATTATCCCTGACTATTCCAAGAGCTTCAATAAAGGTGCCATTGCCACGATGAATCCCGATGCAAAATGGTCCAGGTCTCTGGTTGAAGCACTTGCCAAACACTTGCATTTCACCCTTGATACTCCCTTCAGCAAACTGCCTGAGGATACCATCAATGCATTGCTCTATGGTACCAAGGAACGAGTATTTGTTGAGTATGAACGGGAGAAGAGCAATCAAACCTATCGGGTAGAAAAACCATTTCCCGGTATTATCCCTGATCTGCAACGCAGGTACTATGAAACCAACAGTATGCAGATTAAGATGTGGATGAATAGCTTCCAGACTACCAAGGTTTGCCCGGTATGCCATGGTGATCGTCTTCGTCAAGAAGCACTTGCAGTGACGATCCATGATATGAATATCATGGAAGCAACCCGCCTTTCTGTTAAGAAGGCGCATGCGTTCTTCAACGAACTCACCTTAAGTGACCAAGAGATCATGATCTCTAATCAGGTGCTCAAGGAAATCAGAAGCAGGCTTACCTTCCTACGAAATGTTGGACTTGACTATCTGACGATCGACAGGAGCAGTGCCACCCTTAGTGGAGGGGAAGCACAACGTATCAGGCTTGCAACACAGATCGGCTCTGCGCTCAGTGGCGTACTGTATGTACTGGACGAGCCATCCATTGGATTGCATCAAAGAGATAATCAGAAGCTTATCGATACACTCAAGCATTTGAGGGATATCGGCAACACTGTTTTGGTGGTTGAACATGATGAGGCTACCATTAGAGAGGCTGACTACCTGGTTGACCTTGGACCGGGCGCAGGTGTCCATGGCGGGTATATCATAGCAGAAGGTAGACCTGAGGAAGTTGAACATAATCCTGAAAGTATTACCGGACAGTACCTTGCAGGGACCTTGTCCATGGAAATCCCATCAAAAAGACGGAAAGGTTCTGGGAAAGTGATCAGCGTGAAAGGTGCAAATAAGAACAATCTCAAGTCAGTGGATGTTGATTTTCCCCTTGGAAAACTCATTGTACTCACTGGCGTTTCAGGAAGTGGAAAGAGTTCTTTGTTGAATGAGGTCCTGCTTCCTGCAGTGAAACGCCAGATGGCCAATAAGAAAGCAAATTATGACGGTTTCAGTGATATTAGTGGGGCTGGGCATATCGACAAGGTGATCAACATCGACCAAAGTCCTATCGGACGTACTCCCCGCAGTAATCCCGCTACATATGTCGGAGTCTTTACCGCTATTAGGGAATTGTTCGCTTCCTTGCCGGAGAGCAAGGCCAAAGGATACAAGAGCGGCCGTTTCAGCTTCAATGTTGCAGGAGGTAGATGTGAGAACTGCCACGGAGATGGGAACCTGAAGATAGAGATGAACTTTTTGCCTGATGTCTATGTTACCTGTGATGTATGCCATGGCAAACGATTCAATAAAGAAACTCTGGCAGTCCATTACAAAGGTAAGAACATCCATGACGTCCTAGAAATGACCATTGAAGAGGCAAGCGAGTTCTTTAGCGCAATTCCCAGGATCAAACGAAAGATAGACACACTACAGTCAGTTGGCCTTGAGTATGTCAAGCTGGGACAGAGTGCGCTTACTCTCAGTGGAGGGGAAGCACAACGGGTAAAACTCAGCCTTGAACTTTCGAAAGTGGGAACAGGAAAGACGTTATACGTCCTGGATGAGCCGACCACAGGACTTCACTTTGCAGATGTCAAAAAGTTGATGGAAGTACTGAATAGACTGGTAGATGCAGGAAATACAGTAGTGCTCATCGAACACAACCTTGATGTCATCATGCAAGCAGACCACCTCATTGATCTTGGCCCGGAGGGAGGGGATGGTGGAGGAATGGTTGTAGCAACAGGAACCCCTGAGCAACTTGCACTATGCAAGGAATCCCACACAGGGTATTATTTAGCTCAGATGTTGCATGAAAAAGGTTGAGAAACACGGATTACCAATACTGATGATTCTGGCTCTACTTATTTTGGGGAGCCAGTTTCTCTATGCCCAAGATACTTCCTTGTTGCTTGCCTTGCGCATCGAACGTGCCAGCGAAGAAGAACTCATCGAGATGGCGCAGCTCAGGGGTATCAAAGGAGATGACCCCTCTACTCTTCGTGAAGCTCTGTACGAATATCATGCAATTGATCATAGTCGAATAACCTCCGATGAAGAGGATGCCTCATACAGACTTGAGATTACGCAAGCAAGAATAATGCAAACAGAAGCAGATTCTTCTCTTCTCACGCTTTCAGGAGATGTCATTGTTTCCTTTGTAGGCAAGGGGAATCAGGAGCCAAAACAACTCAGGGCACAAGAAGTGCTCATTGACCTTTCCCATACCTTGCTTACTGCCTCGGGATCGGTTTTGTTTGAGGATAGGGGTGCTGATGCTGCCTTGCAAGCGATAGAAGGAAGCATCGTAACCTTCGATTGGTCGGATGAAACACTGACCATCAGCGGGGCAACAACCAAAAGTGATCGTGAGAACAGTGAGGATAAGAAAGTAAGTATCTATACCTCGGGAAGCCTTATCACATACCAAGGTGCTGATGGTGGAATATATTATCAGGACGGGCAGATAGGGACACGTGCGGAGGATCCTCTCTCTTCCATCAGAGCAGATCGATTAAGCTTTCTCTCAGGTGGAGATCTCATGGTTCATGACGCTGCCTTGTATCTTGGCCGTGTACCCGTTTTCTGGACGCCTTTCTTCTTTTTTCCTGGAAACCAGATGGTGGGCAATCCTGCTCTCGGGTTCACCAGCGACCGGGGAATGTTTGTTTCCACCACGTGGGAAGTATATGGTTCATACCCAAAGTTCGAAGAAAGTGATCAATCCAGTATAACAAAACTGTTAAGTTCTCCTGATGAAGGGCCCAAATCCCCAGGGAAGGTTCTCTATACGAATACAGAAGAACTTTCTTCGGTTCAGTCTTGGGCAAAGAAAACAGATTCCTATCTTACATTCTTCTTCGATGCCTATGAGAGCGCAGGATTGCATACTGGCTATGATAGCAAGACTACGTTTTTCTCAAAACGCCTTACAATCAACTCCCTCTCTGCATTCGCGTTATATCCCTTGGGGACAAGCCCGATTAATCTCTATTCTGATGTAGGATACAACCGGTACTATCTTAATCAAGGACTCAAGCTAAGTACCCCATGGGCAAAACTCGATATAACAATGCCCCTCTATTCGGATCCAAAGGTGCTCAGCATGTATGGAAACCGGCTTACTTCATTTTCCTTTGATGCATTACTGGGAAAGAATCAGGAGTTTCCCAAAACCTATACTTCTGATATCACCAGTTTTACTTGGAAAATGAAGGGGTCTTTCTCACTTCCAACCAGCATACTTTCGCCATATATTTCTTCATTGAATATTTCCAATCTCGAAGCTGATGCGTTGTTCAAATGGCAAGATGAAGGCCCTGCCTTCTCCTATGTATTGCAACAGATGCATCTTCCTCTTTTCTCTCTTGATCTCAAAGGTACTTTACTTGATTACTCCTCTACAAACCCTAAAACATCGGAAAGCAAGAAAACAATAGAAGAAAGGCAAAGTGATATCTTATTGCCTGAGGCATACAAAATCACCTTGGCGAACAGTGGAGATTCCTCAGAAGTGTCTGAGAAGCTAATATCCCTGTCTTATTCCCTAGACCAGAGGCTTACCCATACCCTTAACGCAACACTTGGCGTGATTGATTGGGATGAAGCATATTTTTACAGCCTTACCAAAGGTTCTATGACTCTCAAAGCTTCGCCGAATACCAGGCTATTTACAATTTCGAGTGAATTACTCCCTCAGCTTACCTTCCTAGAAGACCAGAGCAAGAGTATCTATAAAAGTTACGCATATCAACTCTTCAATGTAAATACGGTTACTGTTCCCTACATAGGCCTTACCTATACATTGAGCCAACGGCTGTATCGTTATCAGGAGAACTACGAGAAACCGCTCGGGAACCCCGTAGAGATTATCAAACAGGAGTATGCATTTGACGATGAATCTGTGACAGTGCACCAAGTACGATTCCAGCAGTCTTTCCCACTTGGGGATGCAACCATAACGCCCAGTGTTACAGCAAGTATTTATCCAGTAAAACAAAGCCTGCTACCGAGTCTGAAATATGTGTTGGGACCGCTTTCTCTCTCGTCTTCCCTGCTTATTAGCGAATATGAGTCTTCTCTACGTAAGGATACCTTGAAATCATCATTCGCCTATACATCGAAACCCCTTTCTGTCTCGCTATCTGGGTCATATGATTTTACGAGGACCATTGCTTCCTGGGAAGAGGCCATGCATCTTGAGGGTACGGTCAAGGAACAGTTCTTTTCATCCTTTCTCACCATGTCTCAGAGGTTTTCATTCTCGTTCCTGTCCAGTGATGGAAAACATAACTATTTTGACCATATTACGTATGATGCTGCAATTCCCCGTCTCAAGGTAACATATGCCTTAAAGGGGGAGTCATCAGCTTTGCAGGCTCAAAAACTGCAGATCGATATTGCGGGGAAGGATATACAACTTAGGTGGTGGAAGAGACGTATTGCCTTGACTTTGGGTATAGACTCATCTTTGAAGTTCTTTTATCAGGACCGATACGCAAGTTCCTTCTCAATAATGGCATCAGCACGACTCCAAATTGCTGAGTTTTTGGATATAACGCTTGCTGCAAAAAGCACAAATACCGGGTTCTTCCACTATTATAATGCTGATGATACATTCTCTTACTCCTTGCTTTGGCAAGATCTGCTGAGAAGCTTTGACTTCAGTGGAGATGGAAGATACAATACACAATTCAACCTCAGTGATCTCTCCATTATCTTGGTTCATGACCTTGAAGATTGGTCACTGAATTGTAAATACAGCGGAAGTGTTGTATTATCGAACAACCAATACAGCTGGGTTCCAACGGTTTCAGTCTACCTGACCTGGAACACGATTCCTGAGCTGGATGTGGAAGAGACATGGACGCAGGACAACAATGTTTGGATGCGTTCATCCTCCTGATAGGATTATGCATGGATAGAAGTGTGGAATTTTCCAATGAAGAACAGATGGAACGGGTGCTGGGTATCAATGATCGGAATCTTCCCTATTTAGAGGCGTTGCTTGGATGTGATTTGTTTGTAAAAGGTATTTCGCTTTCCTGTCTGAACAAAGATGAACAAGTCACTAATCGATTTCTCTCCTTGATGGCACGTTTGCAAAAACTTGCAGAAAATCAGCATTATTTTAGTGAAACAGAAATTTTCATGGAATATCAAGGCATGAAAAGCGACCAACCAATCCAGGAACTGCTCTCCAGTGACCAATGGGAAAAACCGTATATTATGGTTCATAATCGCTTTGCCTATCCCAAGAGTCGTATGCAGGAGCAATACATCAAAAGCATGATGGAGAACCAGATTGTTTTTGGTATCGGTCCTGCAGGTACTGGAAAAACATTCTTGGCAGTAGCTTATGCACTTGGACAATTGTTGAGTGGTAAAAAACACAAGATTATCCTTACCCGCCCGATTGTTGAAGCAGGGGAGAGCCTAGGCTTTTTGCCTGGTGATCTTGCCCAGAAGATTAACCCTTACCTAAGACCGCTCTACGATGCAATGGAGGCCATGGTCAGTATACAGAATATCAGGCGTTTGGAAGAAAATGGGAGCATTGAGATCGCCCCTCTTGCTTATATGAGAGGAAGGAGTTTACAAAATGCGGTGGTCATTCTAGATGAAGCACAGAATACCACCAAGGAACAGATGAAGATGTTTCTCACCCGTCTTGGCGAAAATGCTAATGCAATTATTACCGGGGATATCAGTCAGGTTGATCTACCACGGCACAAAGATAGTGGATTGATCCATGCAATGCAGATCTTGCAAGGAATTGCTGGGCTCGATTTCATACGTTTCGATTCTCGCGATGTGGTACGCTCCCGAATTGTACAGCATATAGTTAATGCATATGCAGGGGATGAGGGGAACGAAAAATCATGATAAAGAAAATGCAAATTTCTGAACGTAAGCAAAAAAAACGTGAGGTTCAACAACAACTTTCTCTCATTTTAATGGTTCTTACTGTTTTTCTGGCAATGGTGGTACCGCTTTTAAGTACACATTCCAGTGGATCGGGTCTCAAGGACTTGGGATTGCAGTATATAGAAGGCGAACTCTCCAGTGAGGATATCTTTGCTACAAGCAGTTTCCAATACGTTGATGAAGAACAAACACAAAAGCTCATAGACCAACGAATGCAGGAAATACTACCATATTTCAGTTATTCACTCAGATCATCTACTATTACCAGCAGGCGTTTGGAGAATTTTCTTGCTTTATTTCATCAAGGAAATAAAGACTTCAATAGCTTCCTAGAACAGAAAAGCCTCACCGATGAACGCAATGTTGTACAGAGGATTGCGGGGCTAGCACCTAACCAACAAGAATTGCTGCTACAAGCACTTGAAGAAACAGGAAGTTATGTCTTGGAACAAGGATTGTTTGATGAAAAGGAAGTGAATACTGTCCGTTCCCAAGGCTATGATGAGGTCCTAGTAAGAAATAGCCTACTCCAACAAGAAAGTAGTGAACCTTCTGTGCTAACTATTGATACGCTGCTGACGAATAAGAACCTTCCTTCCCAGCTGTCTTCTCTACTGAAGCCGTACGAGCTTATCGATAGTCAGTTCCAGCCATATCTCGTACTGGATGCACTGGAAATGCTTTTAGATCCAAATGTAGATTATGAAGCTGTTGAAACACTGGCACTTAGGGAGGAAGCTGCTGCAGAGATTCCCGAACAGGTGATAACCATAGAACGAGGAGAAAAGATCATTGCCAAGGATACGGTGGTCACAAGCTCCCAGATTGATCTGCTACAATTGATGGGGTCGAACAGCTTTCAATACACAATCCTTGAACTGATTGGTAGGGCAATTTTCATTTTACTTTCCACTAGTGTCTCAGTATATGTCTTTATTCAATTCCTGCATGCTGAAAAGCGATTGTATCTCTATTTGAATCTCATGCTTGTTTCCGTATCATTGTCGTTGATGGCAATGTATGTTGTCAGTCTGTTTTTTACTTCACGTTCCTCTTTGTTTATGGACTCCTATCTACCTGTATTGTTTGCACCGCTCTTTACCAGTCATATCACCAGCAAGAAACGATTAGGGTTGGTTAGTGCCTTTCTGCTTGCTTGTTATGCAACACTGATGGAACAGTCGAGTCCTATTACATTCTTCTTCGTATTGACCATCAGTGGTGTCTGTCTCTACTTCTTTCGCTATACCATCAAGCGAATTGATGATGTATTCAATTGGTTTTATGCTTGTGTTATCAGTAGTTTTGCTGCCCTTGCCTTGTATATGCTGGAAGCATTGCCACTTCATCAGGTAATGCCTCTTGTAGGTGGTATGATCTTGAATATCACCATCACCTTGGTCTTTCTGGAAGCATTAGTTCCGTTGGGAGAAAAACTCTTCAATATTCCTACAGCGTATCGTCTCAGCGAGCTTGCTTTCAGTGCAAGCCCTGTGCTCGACCGTTTGGAATCAGTAGCACAGGGAACGTACAATCATAGCAGGAACGTTGCTGACCTGAGCTTCAATGCAGCTCGCTCCATTGGAGCAAATGCTATGCTCGCACGAGTAGGAGGGATGTATCATGATATTGGGAAGGCTGATCATCCTGAATACTTCATCGAGAACCAGAGTGGGGATAATAAACATGATGAAATTAAACCATCCCTCTCGGCGGCCATTATCAAGAGTCATGTGAAGCTTGGATTAGAGAAGGGAAGGGAGGCAGGGCTTCCTCAGGAGGTCCTGGATATCATCAGTCAACACCATGGCAATGATATCATCCAATTTTTCTATAATGAGGCAAAGAACCAGGCACAAGCTGCGGGAATGGATGTTAAAGAGGATGACTTTAAATACAATGGGAATCCACCAGCCTTTCCTGAATCTGCCATTGTAATGCTCGCTGATTGCGTGGAAGCTGCCAGCCGGACTTTGAAACGGCCGAACCACTCAAAGTATGAAAAACTGGTACATTCGCTTATCATGGGAAAGTTGGAGAGAGACCAACTCAAGAACAGTCAGCTCTCTCTTACCGATCTTGATCAGATAGAGGATGCGTTTGTGCAAACATTGCTTGGACGCGATCACCGACGTATTGAATATCCCTCAGAGCAGAAAGGATAACCTAGACAATGAATAGATATTATATTGATGTTTCCTATGAAGATGAGCAGTATACCAGACAGGCGCCTTCCCAGTTGGTTGTTGAGCATATGGAAAAAATGCTCGCACTGCTTGGACAACCAAGCTGTGAATGTTCTGTAAGTTTTGTCAGTGATGATACCATTCAGGATCTGAACAGGACGTATCGTGACAAGGACGAACCTACAGATATCCTCTCTTTTGTTCAGGAGGAAGATGTTGAAGATTTTTCTTGGCCTGAAGTACAAGTAGGATTGATTGATGGTCCGCCAGAGGAAATCAGGGTACTGGGAGACATGGTAATCTCTCTTGATGCCTTGAAAAGAAATGCACTATCCTTTAGTGTAGAACCAGATGAAGAGTTGTTTCGCCTCTTGATCCATGGCTTGCTTCATCTTCTTGGTGAAGATCATTCCAGCAATGATGCTGATGAGCCGATGTTGATCAAGCAAGAGGAACTTCTCCATCAATTGAGGGGGAGCAAACGTTGAGCTTGCCATGGAAAAGTCTGTTCAAGAAACGCTCTGACAATCGTGAGGAACGATTTAAGGCAGAGTTGGAAGAACGGCAGACGATGATCGAGGGCATTCAGGAACTGAGGGATAAGACGGTTAAGGAGATTATGATTCCCCGAGTCGATGTCCAGTTTATCAGTAGTGATATCACCATTGATGAGTTGTATGGGATTATTCAGGAACAAGGGTACTCCCGTTATCCAGTATATGAGCAGACAATAGACAATATTGTTGGTGTTTTATATGCTAAGGATATTATCCGTAATGGCATAGACAATGTGTTCGATGCCAAGACGCTGATGAGACAGCCATACTTCATTCCTGAAAGCAAGCATCTTGATGATTTGCTCAGAGAATTCAAATTGAGAAAGGTCCATATCGCCATTGCCATTGATGAGTACGGCGGTGTGAGCGGGATTGTGTGTATGGAAGATATTCTGGAGGTCATTGTTGGTGATATCCAGGATGAATTTGATGATGACGAAGATGATGGAATGCGTAAGTTAGATGACAATACGTTTGTTGTCGATGCAAGAACTTCCATTGAAGATTTGAATGAATCAGTAGGCTTGCATCTATCAGAAGAGGAGTATGAAACAGTGGGAGGCTATGTCTTTGAGCTGTTTGGGAGAATCCCACTCAAGGATGAGTCTGTTGAGGATGACGAGGCTATTTTTACTGTTGAAGATATTGATGGCCATAAGATCAACCAGTTGAAATTGGTTGTTAAAACATAATATATATACGTTGACCCTTGTAGAAGGAAAACAGTATATTAATATCGATACACAATTATATTTCCCGGAGGAAACAAACAATGAAAATTGCAATTAATGGTTTCGGAAGAATTGGACGCAATGTTTTCAAGATCGCTTTTGAAGACAAGGACATCGAGATTGTAGGCATCAATGACCTTACTGATCCCAAGACCTTGGCCCACCTTCTGAAATACGACTCCACCTACGGAGTATACTCCAAGAGCGTCGAAGTAACAGAGAATGCTATCGTCGTTGATGGAAAAAACATTCCTGTTTTTGCAGTACGTTCTCCAAGCGAACTTCCTTGGAAGGAGCTTGGTGTTGATGTAGCAATCGAATCCACTGGTGTTTTCTCTGTTGCTGAAGGCCCAAAGGGTGGTTACAAGGATCATATCAAGGCTGGAGCAAAAAAAGTCATCCTTACCGTTCCTGCTAAGGACCAGATTGATCAGACCGTTGTTTGTGGTGTCAATGACGATGCTATCGACCACAGCCTTCTCGCATATTCCAATGCAAGTTGCACCACCAACTGCTTGGCTCCTATCGTAAAGGTCCTCAATGACAACTTTGGCATTGAAGAGGGTTTGATGACCACTGTCCATGCTTACACCAACGACCAGGTAATGCTTGACCAGCCCCACAAGGATTTGAGAAGAGCAAGAGCTGGTGCACTTTCCATCATTCCTACCACCACTGGTGCAGCCAAGGCTGTAAGTTTGGTTATCCCTGAGATGAAGGGCAAGCTCAATGGTATGGCAATGCGTGTTCCAACCCCAACCGGATCAGTTGTTGACCTTGTAGTAACCTTGAAGAAGGATGCATCAGTTGAGGATGTGAAGGCAGCAATGAAGAAAGCTAGTGAGGGCGCCATGAAGGGTATTCTTCAATACACTGAGGATCCAATTGTTTCCCGCGATATCGTAGGCAATACCCACTCCTCAATCCTTGATGCTGATCTTACCATGAAAATGGGTGAGAAGATGTTCAAGGTTATCAGCTGGTATGACAATGAAATGGGTTACTCCAACCGCGTTGTTGACCTTGCAAAGAAGCTGGTTAAATAATATTGTGTTACTGTGAATGTCAGGCCTGTTTCTACAGGCCTGATTTCCTTGCTAACGATTACCATCGAAAAATAGAGGAAAGCTATGATTCTAAATACCATTCGAGAGTGTGATTTTTCAGGCAAGAAAGCCTTGATTCGTGTAGATTTCAACGTACCCATCAAGGATGGCGTGGTTACTGATGATACACGCATAAGAGCTGCTCTTCCTACCCTTAAGTACCTGTTGGATAACGGTGCATCACTTGTGGTCATGAGCCACCGTGGACGACCAAAAGGGAAGAAAAACCCTGAATTCTCCATGGCACCAATTGCAAAGCGTTTCAGTGAATTGCTGGGTAAAGATGTCCAACTTGCAAATGACGTGATCGGTGAAGAGGTTTCTGGACAGGTTGCTTCAATGAAAGCTGGTGATGTTCTTTTACTGGAGAATGTCCGTTTCTACAGCGAAGAAGAGGGCAACGATCCCGATTTTGCAAAGAATCTTGCTTCCTTGGGTGATGTGTATGTGAATGATGCTTTTGGAACGGCCCACCGAGCCCATGCTTCCACCGAAGGGGTGTCACATTATCTACCTTCATATGCAGGCTTCCTTATTGAAAAAGAAGTTAAGTTTATGGCGCCACTCTTGAGCAATCCTGAGAAACCTTTTGTTGCCATCATTGGAGGTTCGAAGGTTTCCAGTAAGATCAGCGTCTTGGAAAGCTTGGTACGGACTTGTGATACGATTGTCATCGGTGGTGGAATGGCGTATACATTCCTTTCCGTCCAGGGTCACACCATCGGAAAGAGTCTAGTTGAGGAAGAGTACAAGGATGTTGCTTCTTCTTTCCTGGCAAAGGCAAAGGAGAAGGGTGTACAGGTAATCCTCCCTGTTGACCATCTCTGTGGTGCTGAGTTCAAGGAGGATGCAGAGGCTGTCAGCGTTGATTCCACTGATATTCCTGAGAACTTGATAGGTATGGATATTGGACCAAAGACCATCTCAATGATTGTTGATGCTGTCACCAAGGCAAAGAGTGTTGTTTGGAACGGTCCTATGGGCGTATTTGAGTTCGATGCGTTCGCTGAGGGAACCCTTACTGTTGCCAAAGCACTTGCAGAGAGCCAAGCTACTTCCGTTGTCGGCGGTGGGGACTCTGTTGCAGCTATCAATAAGTTTAACTTGGCAGATAAGATCAGTCACGTAAGTACCGGTGGCGGTGCTTCACTCGAGTTCCTTGAAGGAAAGGTCCTTCCAGGAATCAAGGCATTGGAGAAATAAGATGAGAAAACCCTATATCGCTGGAAACTGGAAAATGAATATGACTCCAAGTGAAGGTGCGGCCTTCGCTAAGGAGCTTGCAAAGGCAGTGGAAGGAACCAACACAAAAGTGATGGTTGCTCCTCCTTACGTTACAATCCCCGCAGTGCTTGAAGCACTCAAGGGCTCTGAGATTATCGTTGCTGCACAGAACATGAGCGACAACTTGAAAGGCGCATTTACTGGAGAAGTGAGTGCAACTATGCTCAAGGATCTCGGTGTTACCAACGTTATTCTTGGACACAGTGAAAGACGTGCTCTTTATGGTGAAACTGATGCTTTCATCAACAGAAAGGTATTGCTTGCACTCGCTGAGGGTATGGAAGTTGACCTGTGTATCGGTGAGACCTTGGAAGAACGAGAGGCCGGCAAACTTGAAGAAGTATTGAGCCGTCAGGTAGAGGAAGGTCTCAAGGGTGTATCTGCTGAGCAGATGCAACACATCACGTTAGCCTACGAACCAGTTTGGGCTATTGGGACAGGAAAGACTGCAACCCCTGAAGATGCTGATGCTGCACATGCTTATGTTCGTAGTCTTGTTGAAAAACTCTACAATAAGGGTGTTGCAGAAGAGCTGATTATACAGTATGGTGGTTCAGTGAAGGCTTCGAATGTGAAAGCCTTGATGTCTAAAGAGCATATCGATGGCGCACTGGTTGGTGGTGCCTCCCTTTCCGTGGAGCAGTTCCTTCCGATTGTGAACTTTGATAAGTAAGTATTCGGAGTAAAGAGAAAATGGGTGTTTTGAGCATTATTCTGTTGGTATTATTTGTCGTCGTCAGTCTTCTGTTGATTTTCCTTGTCGCTGTACAGGATGAGCAAAGTGAAGGCCTGGGCGGAATTTTTGGTGGTGGAAGCAATACTGCCTTTGGGTCTCACACAAGCAGTGTGGTTACCAAGGCTACAGGGACGCTTGCAGTCTTGTTCTTGGTATTGGCCCTTTTGGTGGCTTTCGTGAACAAATCGCCATCACAGGATGAGTTGCTCGATTCCGTCACCACGGAACAGGTTCAACAGACTACCGATTGGTGGACAAGTGGCGAAGGTACAGCAGCAGCTGAAACAGCTACTGAAGCTAACTAGGACGGTCGCTGTTCCAATAACTATCGACTACCGGCCGCAGACATGCGGTCGGTTGCTGTTTCAAGGGAGTGTCTATGAAAGTTTGCGTATTATATGCACCAGCGTCGAAGGGAAATGATAAAATGAAGGCAATCGCCAATGCGTTGTCGGAAGGTATCGCTTCCCAAGGTCATATGGTGGATGTATTCGATATGTCCCTCGAAGCGGGAAAAATTGTCTCTTTTTATGATTATCTAATCATTGGGACCGAAACCCTTACGTTCTTTGGTGGAAAAATACCAAACACTGTTTCTGGTTTCCTAAAAACAGCCGGCAGCATTTCTGGTAAGCGATGCATGGCTTTCATCACCAAAGGGGGTGTTCGATCCATGAAAACACTCCAGACGTTGATGAAGACAATGGAGAGGGAAGGGATGTTCCTGAAGAAAAGTGAGATAGTCAACAAGATTGATCTTGCTCGCGCTGTCGGTAAACATGTGAAAATCTGATTGATTCCCCTTTCTGTTGTTAGTACCTTATGAGAAGATATCCTTAGGAGTTGTTATATGAAACGTAGAATTAGTGTTTTGGCTGTCATTCTGCTCATCGGCACGATGGCCTTTGCTGCAACAATTGGTGCCCCTGCCGCAACAGTTAGGCTTACCAAGACCACACCCATCAGCATGGCAAATCTTGAAGCAGAGGTAGCACAGTACAAGGCAAGTGCAGCAGAGCAGGGAGAAGACCCTGAGAGTGTTGACCCTCTGCAGGTATTGAATCTTCTGATCAACAATGAACTGTTTCGTCAGGGTGCCGCCCGTGATGGTGTTAAGATAACTGATGCAATGGTAGACAGTGCATATGATTCACAGAAGGCCAATCTAGAAGCTTCTTCTGGGCAGGCATTCAGTGATGCGCAATTCGACCAGATTATTTCCAACAACTTTGGTTCCGTTGAAGCATACCGCAAAGCAATTCAGGAACAGTTGATGGTTGACTCCTATGTACGTATGAAGAAAGCCGATATGCTTGGTGCCAAGGTCCAGATATCTGACGCTGAAGTTAGCTCTTTCTATCGCAAGAATAAGACTCGTTTTGTCAGTCCTGAAACAGTGAAACTGAGTCATATCTATATCCCTTTCACCAATGACTCCCAGAAAGACTTACAGAATAAGACGCTCCTCGAACGTGTTGCAAGAGACATCAAGAGTGGATCTCTCTCATTTGAGAAAGCAGTGGTTCAGTACTCAGAAGATACTCAGAGCAAGAATAAGGCTGGAGATATTGGTTGGCTGACCATGGATAATACTGAAGCGCTTGCAGGTCTTGGAGATGTTTTCTTCGACGTCGCATTCACTACAGATGTAGGAAATGTCAGTGATGTAGTAACCAGCAATACTGGATACCATATCCTGAAGATTCTTGCGTACAATGATACCAAGATTCTTCAGTTGGAGGATCAGATCAGTCCAACGACTTCCACTACAGTAGAACAGTACATCAGAAGTGAACTTGCTGCCGCGAAGCAACAATCGAATTACTATGCAGCGATCAACAGCCTGGTGGATGATTTAAGAAAATCTGCCACTGTAAACATTTTGTATAAATAGCATGAAAACACGACATAAAGCACGCGAATTAGCGCTACAAACTCTCTATGCAATGGACTTCAACCATATTCTTACTTTGGAATCCATGCCGTACATCTTCAGTGGTATTACTGATGAAGAATATAGCTTGCTCGAGGATGATGTAAAACTCTATGGTATGTATCTTGTAAAAGGTACATTGGAAAATCTTGAGAAGATTGATGAATCGATCAGTAAGTTTTCACTCAATCGTCCTCTCGAGCGGATTGATATTGTTGACAGGAATATTCTGAGAATGAGTGTTTTCTGCCTCATGTTTGGGGATATCCATCCTCATATCATCATTGACGAAGCGGTTAAGCTGAGTCAAGATTTCTCTACTGAAGTAAATTATAAGTTCATCAACGGGATTCTGGATGCAATGCAGAAACAGGTTTTCCCAATTCAGGAGCAACATACCGATGATTCGTTTAAAGACTGAAGCACAAATTGCGGGCATAAGAGAGGCTTGTCATCTCACAGCTGAACTTATGCATAACCTCTCCTCTTATATACAGGAAGGAATGTCCACTTTTGACATAGACCAGTACTGTTACCAGTTTATTGTGAATCATAAGGGAGTTCCTGCATTCCTTCATTATGAGGGGTTTCCTGCGACAGCCTGTATTTCAGTCAATGAGGAGGTGATCCATGGGATTCCTTCAAAAACACGAATTATCAAGGAAGGGGACCTGGTTGATGTTGATTTGGGTATAAATATGAACGGGCACTTTTCTGACATGGCCAGAACATTCATCGTAGGGAAGACCAAGGATGAATACAAAATGCTCTGCGATGTTACAGAAGAGAGCCTGCGTCTCGGTATTGAGGCTGCTTCACAAAAAGGGGCTCGAATCCAGGATATTGGCTCTGCAGTCTACAAACATGCCAGAAAGCATGGATATGGAGTTGTGAGAGACTACTGTGGTCATGGTGTCGGTCTTGACGTACATGAGGAGCCTGAGATTCCAAACTACACCAGCTCCTATTTGCCAAACCCGCGTATTCGGGAGGGAATGGTCCTCGCCATTGAGCCTATGATCAACTTGGGAACCCAAAAAGTAAGACTTCTTTCCAATGATTGGACAGTCGTTACAGCAGACGGGTTGCCATCTGCACATTTTGAGGATACTGTTGCTATTACTAAACACGGCTTGGAAGTTCTGACGGTTTTCTAGTTCCTGGGGGTCTTTTCTATGGTAATTAAAGAGTTCATTACATGCGACGATATTCGTGACAGTGCACTGAAGCTAGCGCATCAGATGTACAAGGAAGACCATTTCGTCCCGGATATCATTTATGCTTCACTCAGGGGTGGTGCCTATATGGCAAACGTCTTCAGTGAATATTACAAGATGGTACGTATCAGAGAACAGGGAAGACCCGTTTTCTATGCTGCCGTTGTGGCCCGTTCCTATGGGTATCTACGTACCCAGACAAATGTCATGGTAGACGGGTGGACATACAGCCCAGAGCACCTGAGAACAGGGGACAGGATTCTTTTGGTTGATGATATTTTTGATACCGGAAAAACGGTCAATGCATTGGCGGAAATCATCATGCGCAAGGGTATTCCTCGTGAGGATTTGAAGATTGCAGTCTTCGATTACAAGGTTCCTCTCTACAAGAAGGAAGAACCATTGCCGGTACAACCTGACTATTACTGTCGTAAACACATTCTCAACAGTCCGGATGACGAGAGATGGATACATTACAACTGTCATGAATTCTTAGGCCTTAGTAGCCAGGAGATTGATCAGCAGTTCCAGGATGAAGAGGTCAGGAATATTCTCCATGAGGTGAGGGGAGACTGAACCGAATTATTCGGAGAATAGATATTTCAGGAAGGTAATAATCGCTTCCTTGTTTGGAGCACTTTCTGGGATAACCAGTACTGAAGCATCGGAATTGGCATACCTGCTTTCTTCAAGATTGAGCAGGTATGATTTTTTTTGTCCATTACTGTCCTCAGCCATTTCCAGATATGGGGTGATGATCTCAAGCGAGGGATACGCTGCCACCAATGCAGAGAGATCAGTCATGGGTAAACCGGAAATGTAATGCTCTGCGACATAAGGTGGTGCTATCAGGATATCAAGTTCCTTGGCTGCCATGTAGGCATAAATCTTAGAAAGACTCGATTCAATATATCGGTCAGCGCTCCCAAAAACCACATAGAGAGAATCATCTACAATAATCCTTTGATTCTTCTGAATGTTGAACACTCTTCCAAGCTCCTTTTCCAGAGAGCTTGCTTTGAAAACATCTTGTTCATCATTGGTCACAAACAGTTGTAAAACAATTTCCTTTTGTCTCTGAATAAACAAATCACCGATATATACTCCGACCAGTAGAATCAGAACGACGAGTATAACTAGTGATTTTGATGAAAATGTCTTGAATGTACCTCTTAGAATCATTATTGGTTGCCTCATGTTCCTAAACTCCCTATCATAGTACGGTGAATAGAGGGGAATTACTATGAATATCAATACGATTTTTGATCCTGATAACGTTGTATGGGCTTTTTTGCTGAAGCTGTACTATTTGGCCTTTGCAGGATTGCTTTGGTTTATATCCAGCCTCCCCATTATTACCATTGGTGCTGCTACAGTGAGTCTCTATTCATACTGTTTCAATGTACTGGATGGTAATGAAGGGTACGTTGTCAGGACCTTCTTCTCAACGTTCAAGCGCGTATTTCTGCAAGCTACTATTGTATTTCTCCTAATCGCCGTATGTTTAGCCTTTCTGGTTTTTGATGCTTGGTTTTTTCTACAGCAGATCCCAATGCTTTTCTTTGTAGCTATAAGTCTCATGCTATTGGTATTAGTTGGATCGGTACATGTATTTCCCTTGCTTTCTAGAAAACAACAGTCTTTGAAAACTCTACTTGCTTCTTCATGTATCTTGGGATTCAAGCATCTTCCAATAAGCATTACTATTCTCGTAATTGCTGGATTACACACTCTTTCTGTATATTATGCTCCAGTAACCATCCTGTTTTCAGCAGGATTGGCCTGTGCACTTTCAACAATGTTTATACGAGCACTGTATATTCGTATCGGTATCTAAAACAGTATTACTACAATTTTATATATTCGTTGGTCATATCAATACATTTGTTTAATATTGATTAATATATAAAAATTTTTACATATATTCTTTACACATCTTTATCATTATATTAACAAATTTTCTTTGACATATGGGAGTAGAGAACGTAGACTTACTGATGGGATAACCCCACACTAGGAGGAAAAACATGAAAAAATTGCTACTTCTTATGACTATCTCATTAGTCGCAATAGGTATGCTCTTCGCCGGTGGTGCAACAGAAACAGCCGCTCCTGCAAAAGCAGCTGTATCATACGAAGTAACCGAACCGATCACGATCGAATGGTGGCATGCTCTTGAACAACAGTATTGGCCGTTGGTTGATGAGATTGTTGGAGATTTCAACAACAGTGATTCTTTGGTTACTGTGGAAGCAAAATACATTGGTAACTATGCTACCGTAAACGAAACCTTGGTTGCTGCTCATGCAGCTGGAAGTGGTCTTCCTGCTCTTACTGTAGCAAACACTCCTTATGTTGCTGAATATGGTAAAGGAGGACTTACTGAAGATCTTACCCCTTACATTGAAGCAACTGGGTATGATATTGATGACTTCGGTGAAGGTATGATTGCAGCAACCAGTTATGAAGGCAAGCAAGTAACACTACCATTTCTTATTTCCACACAGGTTATTTACTATAACAAGACCATGGCGGACAAGGAAGGTATTGTTATTCCAAAGAAAATTGCTGATCTTGATGCTTTCATGAAGAAAGCAAGCAAAGTATCCAGTGATGGTACTACAGATCGTTGGGCGATCATCATCCCAGGTTGGGACCAATGGTACTTTGAACCAATGTACCTCAACAGTGGTGTAAAGATTGTCAATGAAGATCGTGTAAGTACAGATCTTGCCGGCCCTATCTCTGTTGATCTCACTAAAAAGTTCCAGAATTGGGTCAATAATGGGTATACCTATTGGGCAAGTGGCACGAGTGCCTCTTCAAATATGAGACAAAATTTTGTCGATCAGAAGACATTCTCTGTTATTCATACCAGTAGCTTGTATAATCTGTATACTGGTTTGATTGGTGACAATTTCGAGCTTGGCATGGCTTGGCTCCCATCTGGGGATACCAAGATCAGTGAGATTGGTGGAAGTGTTCTGCTGATTCCTGCAAAGAATGACCAGAAGACCAAGAACGCTGCTTGGGAATTCCTGCAGTACCTGATTGGTAAGAATGTTAACATGAAGTGGGCAGATGGCACTGGTTACATCCCAACGAGAAACTCAGTTCTTTCTAGTTCTGAAGGGGATGAGTTCTTGGAGAGAAAACCTGCCTTCAAGGCCATTTTTGACAATCTTGATGAGATTAATCCTAGAATCCAGCATCCAGGTTGGAACCAATTGGCAACTATCTGGAAATCATATCTTGACCAGATCATGATCGAGGGTGTGGATGTAGAATCCAATCTTGAATATATGGCTGAAGAGATTGATGAGGTTCTTGCAGACTCTGAGTAATGTGTCTTCATTATGTTTTGCCGTCTGGTGCAGTGATGTACCGGCGGCATTCTCTTGCGAATAAGGAATGCTTGGTACCATGAAACAACGTACTCCACTACAACGACGTATAGAATCAGGAAAAGACTTTGCAACGGTTCTTCCTGCATTACTGTTTTTGGGGCTGTTTATTTACTATCCAGTAGTACAGGTAGTAAGAATCAGTTTCACCAATTGGAATTTGATTAATGATAACTATAAATATGTGGGACTGAAGAACTGGATATGGTTGTTTCAGGGATCTGGCACAAAGTATCTCTTGAATTCCTTGAAAGTTACAGCGCTTTTTACCCTTGGAGAACTTACCATCACGATTGTTGGGGGTATGATCTTTGCGCTTATCATGAACAGAATCACTGCATCTTTTTCCGTCATGCGTGCTTTGGTATTTCTTCCAAAATATGTTGCTATGTCCAGTGCAGCTGTTGTTTTTATCTGGATATTGAACACACAGAACGGTATTCTTAACTTTTTCATTGAACAGTTCGGGGGAGAGCGCGTCAATTGGTTGGGTGACCGGAATCGTGCACTGCTGTCTATTCTCATGCTTACTGGATGGAGAACGGTGGGCTATGGCATGATGATCTATATTGCCTCAATGCGAGGTATCAGCAAAAATTACTATGAAGCTGCATCAATTGATGGTGCAAGCAAGTGGATCCAATTTTCAAGAATCACTCTACCTCTTCTCTCTCCCACTACACTTTTCCTTTTTGTGACAACTTTTATCTCTGCTATGAAGGTATTCCAATCGGTAGATGTACTTACTTCTGGAGGGCCGTATCGTTCCACTGAAGTGATTGTTTTCATGATCTACAAGTATGCAATGGAAGATTTCCGAATGGATCGTGCATCCACCATTGCAGTAGTCTTCTTCCTCGTGCTGCTAGCTATCACCGCTGCTACGATGAGAATATCCAACAAGAGGGTGAACTATGATGCATGAAGAAATATTGACTCAAGAGCAAGCACTGCTACTGAACGAGCGAGCTATCAAGAAGAAGAACATACTCACTGTATTCCAATATGCGTTGGCGATCTTCGTGACCTTGTTCATGATCTTTCCGTTATATTGGATGTTCATTTCTTCGGTAAAATCACAGGAAGAAATTCTCCTTGCGCTTCCGACCTTCTGGCCGAAGGAATGGCATTTTGAAAATTATGCAAATGTAATGAAGCGTGCCAATTTCAGTAAGTATTACTATAATACGATAGTTATGACTGCCGGTATCCTTATCAGTCAGGTTATTACAGGGGTCCTTGCTGCATATGGTTTCTCTAAGGGGAAGTTTAAGGGTAAAAAAGTACTGTTTGTGTTGGTTCTTGGAGCCTTGATGATTCCCTTACAGGTAACTTTCATTCCTTTGTATATCATGTTTGCAAATTGGAAACTTACTGACACATTCCTTGGGCTCATTCTCCCAGAAATGGTCTCTCCCTATTATATTTTCATGATGCGTCAAGCATTCCTTACTGTAGACGATTCTTATATTGAAGCAGCCAAGATAGATGGAATGGGAAGGTTGGGTATTATAACGAGAGTTCTCGTACCTATGTGTAAATCTACTCTGATCACCATTACATTGGTTACTTTTACCAATGGATGGAATTCGTATTTCTGGCCGAAGATCATTGCCAAGAATGAGGTACGACGAGTATTGACTGTTGGCTTGGTCCATCTACGCAATACCTTTGCAGGACTTGATACCATGAACAACCATGAGATTATGGCAGGTGCAGTCATGAGTGTTCTTCCTGTCATCGTGCTGTTTTTCATCTTCCAGAAATACATGCTTACCGGGTATGAAAAAACAGCAATGAAATAAGGTAGGAAACATATGAAGGTTTATGCACATAGAGGATTTAGTGGCGTATATCCAGAGAACACCATGCTTGCTTTTGAGAAAGCACTGGAAGCAGGGTGTACTGCCATTGAATTGGATGTTCATTTCTCAAAAGATGGTTCACTGGTTATCATCCATGATGAAATGCTGGATAGAACAACTGATGCCGTAGGGTTTGTACGTGACTACACCCGTGCAGAGCTGCAAAAATTTAATGCGGGAACAATCAATACTTTCCAATCAATTCCAACACTTGATGAGTATTTCTCATGGGTAAAAAACCATGGAATATTTACCAACATTGAAATTAAGACCGATCGTTACTACTACCAAGGAATTGAGCAAGCTACTTTGGATTTAATCAATAAGCATGATTTGAAAGATCAATGCCTTATCAGCTCTTTTAATCATGGTTCAGTAATCAGAATGAAACAACTTGACAGCTCTATACTTTGTGCATTTCTGGTTGATGCAAAAGGACTTGGAGCAGCTGGCGCTTATTGTGCGAGCTTTGGTGTTGAGTATTATCATCCCAACGGGGTATCTCTTTCACAGCGAGCTGTTGAAGAATGCCATGACCACGGAATCAAGGTAAATGTCTGGACTGTCGATAGCCTTGATCGCATGCACGATATGAAAGCCTGGAAAGTAGACGGAGTCATTACCAATTATTGTGATTCTGTTTTAAAATTAGTTTAGGAGTATTCATGCAGAGAAAACGTAATGTAGTTATAGTGCTTCTACTTTTCATGGCATTATCTTTGTTTGCTTCCAATTTGCTGGTACGTCATCCAGGTGATTTTGCCATCTATTTTCTTGATCTTGAGGTAAGCGAAACAGCTGAGGACAAGAGTGGGGATGCAACCATTCTTATTAGTCCTGAAGGGCAGGTAATGCTCCTCGATTGTGGACACCCTGAGAGTGCGCCACAAGTCCAGGAAGCACTCAACGCATTAGGAGTAGAGGAGATAGATATATTCGTCGCTTCTCATCCACATATCGACCATATAGGAGCATTCCCAAGCATTGCTGCCTCTTATCCTATTCATCAGATCTATCGCTCTGCATTGGAGTACCCGACAAATACGAATCAGGCAGCGCTTATGGCTGCTGAAGTAAAACAAATTCCTACAACCATTCTTGCAGAGGGTGATACATTCACCTTTGGAGAAGAGATTGAGGTTGCAGTGTTCAATCCTCCACGTGAAATAGTGTATCCCAAAAACTTCCCAGACAATTCAACGCAATTCGTGAATAATCATTCACTTGCCCTGCAGTTTCAATATGGTAGTTCTACTGCATGGTTCTCCGGTGATTTGTATATGATCCAAGAACGTAAACTTATTCAGAAGTATGGAGATGCAATCCAGAGTGATGTTGCAAAAGCCAATCATCATGGAGGGGATACTTCGAATAGTCTTCGTTGGATTCGTACCCTTGATGCAGATATTGTGGTGGCAATGCACGACCAGCTCGACAGCATGACAGTTTACAACAACTACAAGAAGTATGGAGCTGAATACCATCTTACTCTGAATGATGGGTTGGTGAAGGTTGTCATGGATGATGATAAACACTATCAGGTGTTTGATACAAAAGAAAGTTGGATGAATTAAGATAAGAAAAGTTACTCATAATCGGGTAGGAGGATGAGCCTTAATGGCTCATCCGACCTCCCACAGAACCGTACGTACCGTTCGGTATACGGCTCCTCGTCAGTTCACGCACTCTCGGGCATATAAGCCAGAGAACCATCGCCATCCCATCGCATAGAGCTTCTTGTTGTTCAATGTCGTCGTAAGTATCCAAGAGCCAGCCACTCTCCAGTAACCTAATCTGGAGTTAGCCCATTCATACGCCTTCTGTTTTGCAACACCGAGCTTCATCAGCCTCTTGTACCGGGTCCTTATCCGCTTCCACATCTTCCAGTACAGCATCCGTATCCGCCTTCTCAGCCATTGGTCAATCCCTTCAAGTGTTCCCTTGCATCTTGCAAGCTTGAAGTAGGCTACCCAGCCCCGGACCAACTGTGAAAGCTTGGCCTGCCGATATGCCACCGACCAGCCGTTGCTCCGCTGTGTTATCTCCTTGATCTTTGCCTTGAGTTTCGCTTTCGACTTCTCATGGAGTCGGAAGTTCCACTTTTTGACCTTTGTGTCAAAGTAGAACCCATAGCCGAGGAACTTGATGCCCCCGATTCTGGAGATGCAGGTCTTCTCGCGGTTCACTTTCAGCTTGAGCACGTTCTCAAGATATCTGGCAGTGCTTTCGAGCGTCCTTTCCGCTCCCTTCCGGCTGGCGCATGAGATGACCATGTCATCGGCGTAGCGGACAAACCTGTGTCCCCTTAGCTCAAGCTCATGGTCGCATTCATTCAGCAGGATGTTTGCAAGGATTGGGCTCAGATTGCCCCCCTGTGGGCAACCCTCCTCGGTCTTCTGGTACATTCCCTTCACGACAACCCCAGCCCTCAGGAACCGGTGGATGAGTGACACCACCCTTCCATCCTTCACCTTCTCGCTGAGCACTTGGATGAGCTTCGAGTGGTTTACCGTATCGAAGAACCTCTCCAAGTCCATGTCGACCACCCAGTCGTACCCCTCGTTTGCATTCGCGAGGCATCGCCTCAGTGCATCATGGGCACCCCTTCCGGGTCTGAAGCCATAGCTGTGCTCACTGAATTCGGGTTCATAGATTTCGGACAGCACTTGGGCGATGGCTTGCTGCACCATCCTGTCCATGACCCTTGGGATTCCAAGGTTTCTCGTCTTGCCCCCTTCCTTAGGTATCTCAACCCTTAGGACCGGTTTGGGACGGTACTTCCCCTCCCGAATCTGCCCCTTGAGATTTTCGAGCCCCACCGCCTTTATCTGGCTGAGCAACCCGTCCGTCCCGATCCCGTCCACCCCGGCACTCCCCTTGTTGGCACACACCCTGTCGTATGCCCTCTGGAGATTCCGGCTGTCCAGTATCCTTTCGAGCAAATCCGTTCGTTTTGCGTCGGTCGTGTTGTTTTCAGACATCCCACACCCTCTCGGCCCCCCCTGGCCACCTTCCACATTCCGTGCTTCCAGTGTCCCGGGTCTGCCACCACTACGTGTACAGGTTCTGCCGTCCTTGACAGGCCAGGTATCTTTCATTTACTACGTCCCTCCTGACGTTCCGGCCTTCAGGGTTTCCCCCTACTATGCCTTCATCTGACTCCTTGCAGTGACTGGCCCCTATTCTTGTATATTCAGGGCTTTCGCCATCCTTGGCGTTGATAGCCTAGGCTCATCTGCAAGACCTCCTCGGGTAAGAACACTTTCTTTCCTTCCATCCACCTGCCCCATTTACACCCCCCGGTTCCGTATAGCATTTGGACTTCGGTTTGTGTTGCAACCTCATCCACCAAGGAATGCCTGATGGGATTCCTGTTCGTCAGGCCGGAAATTTGCCACCGGCTTTCTTCAGATTCCTCCTCACGGGGGACACCCTTGCCATTGGCTATGTACTTGACGCTATCACCTGTACTTGGGACTTTCACCCTTTAGAAAATGTTCATACCGAGCGCACCACAAAGAACGGGATGAAGCCATCCCGTTCTCTTATATATAAGAATTATCAGAACTACAGTGTGTATTCTTCCGTCTCTGAAGAAGTATCAGCTGCAATCTCTATTTCATACATACCATTGTTTAATGTAGCTACCAATAAGTTGTTTACACTCTTCTCATAGCTATCCACAATCTCCGCAGCATCAAGATACACACCATATCCTTCACGAATCGTGGTGGAAGTAACATCAGTATTTGAGACAGTATCGTCAGGAAAACTGATTACATAGAGAGGTTCATTTATTCCATCAGGTTTGGTGATCAGTCTTGTGTTAGTACCATCACTGGTAGCATACATGAATGCATGTTTTTCATACGATTCATTTGTGTCATGCATCAGAGTAAAGGGACCACTTACAGATGTAGCACCATATACTTCTCCTTCATAGGTGAGCAAATAGATATTACCGTTGCTCACAGTCATGGAAGCATATCGTTTATCCTCTGATGCTGTAGGAAGTGCTGTTGCAGTAGCACCAGAGACATAGTAATGCTTGTAATCCCCGTTGAGGTTTGTCAGGGAAACAAGGATTGGAGTGGTGGAAAGATCCTGATGTTTGGTACCACTCGGCTGCAGTACAGCATCAACACTGTATCCAGATAAGGAGGTAGCAATAGAAACAACCACACTGACGGGAGCATCATAATCATACAGTGCGAATGCATCTGCACTACTCTTTGTCAGTACCAACCCATTGGGAAGAAGTTTTACATTTTCGAATGCAGAGAAGTCATAGGTAGTTCCTGCTACACCGGAATTATCAACAGTCTTAATCTTTTTGTATCCAGCGTCCTCATTGGTGTTCACCTGATAGGCTATTGTAGTGGTTCCATCAAGGGCTGCTGTATTAATGATGTTGTCCTCAGCATTAGCGACCAGCTTTGTCGAACTGGTACCATTGGTTGAGTAGAGACCTTCATCAGTCAAATAGTACAAGGTTTTTGATCCAGTGGAGTCTAGCCCCACAATCTGCTTGTAGACAATCCCTACAGGAGCCTTGGATTCACTGATCTGTCGGAACAAGCCTGCAGTTGCATCAGCATTACAGCTGAGCAGCATTAAAGAGAGGAGAAGTGTAAGTGCTATCGATGTCAATATATGTTTATTCTTCATGGAAAGACTCCTATTGTCTATAACTGATAGAGAGGGTGATGGGCACAAAACCAACAAGTGCATTGTCTTGCTGCAAATCTTCATAGTAGTTTAACTCGGGGATCAACCAAAGTCCGGTATTGATGCCAAAACCCCAGTTCTCTCCAGGAAACCAAGTGACGCCAACTTCCATGTTTGCGTACATGGTCATCATGGAAGCGTCATTGTACTTAATGTACGCTCCACCCAGGCCAAAGGAAATGGGGAGGTCCCATTCACCCTGTACAGGGACATATGAATACTTTGCATAAAAAGGAACTGCAGTGAACAACATCTTGGCTGCAGAAAAATTGAAGTTATAGCCGATCTCACCACCAATTGCTGTCTTCGGCGTATTGAACACCTGGTAGCTGATTGCTCCGTATCCTCCAACCTTCATCCCTGTTTTATCTTCTCCTGGGCCAACCTGTGTAGCATCGGTCTCGTCAAAGAAGAAGTGTGTAAAGGCAGGAATGGTGGTTCCTATCTTAAAAGAGAAGATTTGATTTCCTTTATCATAGGTATCAGCTGCGAAGAGAGAAGCTGAGAACATAATAAGGAATAGCGGTAACAATAGTAATTTTTTCATTCGGTACCTCAGTATATGTACAAGAAACAAGATGGTTTCCTGTCAGTTACAATAGCATAGCTTTTTACTCCATGGAAAGTATAGTAACAGAAGGATGGAAAAGCAAACAGACAGTCTACCTTTGTTGCCATTCATTAGTATTTTAAGGTACTGTAGGGGGTATTGAGGAGCAAGACATGCAGATACTATCAGGAAAAGAAGTAGCACAAAACGTGTATGACACACTCACCGAGGAAGCAAAACATTTCTTGGAAGATTTTGGGTATGCACCAACTCTTGCAGTTGTTCTGGTAGGAGAAGACCCAGCAAGCCAAAGCTATGTGGCAGGAAAGAAAAAAGCTTGCCTCTCCCTTGGGTTTGGCCATAAGGACTACCATCTTCCCGCTGATACTTCGCAGGAGCAGCTCCTTGCCCTGATTCATCAATTAAATACAGATTCTTCCGTGCATGGGATCTTGGTACAGATGCCGCTCCCTGAGGGGCTCGATCCTGATCAGGTAATCCAAGCCATTGCTGTTGAGAAAGATGTAGATGGCTTCCACCCTCAGAGCGTAGGGAACCTCCTGATAGGCAATCCTGGCTTTATCAGCTGCACACCGAAGGGTGTTATTGAAATTCTTGACTATTACCATATAGAGACTGCAGGTAAGCATGCTGTGATCGTGGGGAGAAGCAATATTGTCGGAAAGCCCATGGCAAGCCTCCTGATGCAGAAGGGAAGAGATGCAACGGTGACCATCTGTCATTCAAGGACGAAAGATCTCCCATCTATCACACGCCAGGCAGATATTCTCATTGCTGCAATTGGGAGACCCCACTTTATTACTTCCGATATGGTAAAAAATGGGGTAGTGGTCATTGATGTAGGAATTAACAGAATTGAAGACTCCAGTCGTAAACGTGGATATCGACTGGTAGGTGATGTCGACTATGAACACGTCTCACCACTTTGTAACGCCATTACTCCGGTTCCCGGTGGGGTTGGGGTGATGACCATTGCGATGCTAATGAAAAATACCATGCAAGCTGCAAAGCAGTTTGCAAGCAAGGAAGTGAAATGATTCACACATATTGGCTTGAGACTTACGGTTGCCAGATGAACATTGCCGAGAGCAATGCACTGGAACTGCAGCTCAAAGGAGCCGGATTGGTTCCCGCAGCAAGTGCTGAACAAGCAGATTGCGCGATATTAAATACATGTACGGTACGAAAAAGTGCCGATAATCGCATTTGGGGAAGACTTGGTTTCTTCGGTCGTATCAAGAAAGAGCGACCCTTTACTCTGATTGTGACCGGGTGTATGGCTGAACGCCTACAAGAGGACCTGAAAGGCGATGCCCCTCAGGTAGATTATGTGATCGGAACAAATGACAAACAACGTATCGTCAATATTCTCACCAGCAAGGATGGGAAAATGGACGAGCACTCCCAGTCCTATACCTTTGGTTCATCTTACTATCAGGAAGGTGAATTCAGCTCCTTTATTCCCATCATGAACGGCTGTAACAATTTTTGTGCATACTGCATTGTACCCTACGTGCGTGGACGGGAAGTGTCCCGCCCAGTTGAAGATATTGTAAAGGAATTTGCTTTCCTCGACTCCAAGGGTGTAAAGGAAGTAACCCTGCTTGGGCAGAATGTAAACAGTTATCACTTTGAGCAGGATGGGGAGGTTATCAACTTTCCTAAGCTTCTGAAAATCCTGGCTGCTCAAAAACACTCGGTCAAGTGGATTCGCTTTGAAAGTCCACATCCCAAGGACTTCACCAGTGAACTGGTACAGGTGATCAAGGAAGAGAACGTGGTTGCACGTCACCTGCATATTCCACTGCAGAGTGGATCGACAAGAATTCTTTCCCTTATGAACAGGAAATACTCTCATGAACAGTTTATCACTCTGATAGATGAAATCAGGGAAGCCGTTCCTGAGATTACTTTCTCCACTGATGTAATGGTGGGATTTCCTTCCGAAACAGAAGAAGAGTATCGAGAAACGTTGAGCGTTCTCTCCCATATGAGATGTCTTGAAGCATTCATGTACTACTTTAATCCCAGGGAGGGCACCAAGGCCGTCGACATGGAAGGGCAAGTGGATGAGGAGATAAGGAAGAGAAGGTTGAGTGAACTCATTACTTTCCAACATGCAATTTTTGCGGAAGAGAAGACAAAACGCAGTCATGAGGAAGTTGAGGTATTGGTTACCCAGGTTTCCAAGCATGATGCTTCCCAAATGCTCGGGAAAACAGAGCATAATGAAATGGTCGTTTTTTCTGGTTCTCCAGAAAAAGGAAGCATTGTTACAGTTCGCCTGAATGAGTTGAAAGGAAACACGTATAGCGGAATTCTGCTATAATTTGGAGCGTAATGGAAAAACAACAAGCATTCGAGAAAAAATTCAACACACTGAGAGCAATGATCAGGGGAAGCCGTTCCCTGGTCGTGCTTACTGGTGCAGGCATCTCAACGCTCTCGGGAATACCTGATTTTCGAAGCAGCAGTGGAATATATGCAAAACGTTGGAATGAGTATCGAGTTGAAGAGATCTTGAGTATCGGATTTTTTCATGCGCATCCAGAACTCTTCTACGAGTGGGCGAAGGAGTTCTGGTATAACCTGGACTCCTATACTCCCAACGTAGTGCATGCAAGTCTTGCAGCCTTGGAAAGAAAGGGCTATGTACAAGGTGTTTTTACGCAAAACATCGATATGTTGCACAAGAAAGCAGGAAGTCGAAAGTGTTATGAATTGCATGGGAGTGCTGAACACCATCACTGCACAAACTGCAACAGTTATTATTCCTATGAATCGATAGCACCAATCGTTTTGAATGGGGAAGTGCCACGGTGTACGCAGTGTGGTTCTGTCATTAAGCCGGATATCACCTTCTATGGAGAGAACCTTGATTCCTTGGTGCTAGCCAAGGCCTATGAAATGTTCAGCCATAGTGATCTTACACTTGTCCTGGGTTCCTCACTGTTGGTACAACCTGCTGCAAACCTTCCGTATTATTCATTGCAAAATAGCGCTTCACTGGTAATCGTGAACAAACAAAAAACTGGATACGACCGGTCTGCTACTTTACAGTTCACTGACCTACAACAATTCGGTGAAGCACTTGAGGTGTTTGCAGAAACACTTGAGGTGTTTGCAGAAACACTTGAGGTGTTTGCAGAAACACTTGAGGAAAGAAAATCACTGAGTTAACTTTCGCTTATTTTATCCCCTCCTTGCCTTCTTTATAAATTCTGAGTATAGTAAAGATACCTCAAGGGATTAGTCCCATTGGGGGTGTTTCGGTTTCGACTGGCGGAAGATCAGGCCAGTGGCTGCAAGCGGAGCGCCAACTCCTAAAACTAGCAAAAACATTTAACTGCCAAAAAAGAAGACGAAGTCTCCTTCGAAGCAGAATACGCTCTCGCTGCGTAACAGCACGAGGACGTACAGGCCCGTCTGCTGCCGCTCTTAAGCAACGGATACCTGTAAAAGCAAGAGCTTACCCAACCCAATGCCTATGGGGGGAGGGGACACTAAAGTAGGCTACAAAGAGTGGACGTTTTGCCGGTGAACCTAACGCACTTTGGAAATTTTGATCACCAGCTAAGCTTGTAGACGTCCCTGGGTGGCACGTTAGGACGGGGGTTCGAATCCCCCCACCTCCAGAAACACAAACCCGTCTTCTTCCGAAGGCGGGTTTTTCACGTATAACAACCAAACATTCAAAACATCTTACACTGAATCAGAAACATGTTGGAACTTATCCAGCATTCTGCGTACTTCAGGTTGAGAATCACCTACCAACAGCCTATACTGTAATGACGAGTCAAACTCTCTTACAGGAGCTTTCATGAACATCCTTCATACATCAGACTGGCATCTTGGCCGTTCCTTGTTCTCTCAGAAACGCTATGATGAATTTACTTCATTTCTTACCTGGTTATTGGAAACCATCGAAAGCCAGTATATCGACATACTGCTTGTCTCTGGTGATGTCTTTGACACCAGCACACCAAGCAACAGAGCCCAACAACTCTACTATGAGTTTCTCTATAAAGTCTCCAAGTCCTGTTGTAGTACGGTGGTAATCATAGGAGGTAACCATGACAGCCCCTCGTTTCTGCAAGCTCCAAGTACCCTCCTTAATGAACTCAATGTTAAAATTGTTGGTTCAACGAGAGAAACACCCGAAGAAGAAGTCATTATTGCTGAGAAAGATGGCAAAGCAATGGCTATCATCTGTGCTGTCCCGTACCTGCGTGACAAGGACATTCGTTACGCTGAAGCAGGGGAGACCATCGATGACAAGAACAGGAAACTCCTGCAGGGAATAAAGGAACACTACAGAACTGTCTGTGACATTGCAAAAGAGAAACAAACAGAATTAGGTAGTGATATTCCCATCATTGCAATGGGGCATCTATTTACCCAAGGCGGGAAGACAGTAGAGGGGGATGGGGTCAGTGAGCTCTACATTGGCTCGCTCGCTCATGTTGATAGTTCTGTTTTTCCTGCTTTTCTTGACTATGTAGCACTGGGGCATCTACATGTACCCCAGCGGGTGGGAGGACTTGAGACCGTACGATACTGTGGTTCACCTATTCCCATGGGATTTGGTGAAGCGAAACAGCAAAAACAAGTTGTACTGTTGCATTTTGAAGAGACGCTCTCCATTGTGCCACTTTTAGTTCCTTCATTTCATCATCTGGAGAGTATTAAGGGAACCATGGAACAGATCAGCTCACGAATCCTTAGCTTGAAAGAGAAAGGTGAAGCTGCATACCTGGAAATTGAGTATACCGACCCTGAGATGATCAACAATCTCAGTGAACGTTGTGAGGAACTGGTTCAAGACTCAAACCTAACCATTCTGCGCATTCAAAATCGTCAATTCATACAACGAGTCATGTCTTCAATGCACACGCAGGAGACTCTGGAAGACCTTGATACCGAAGAAGTATTTGCTCGGTGTCTGGATACGTTTGCAGTAACTGAAGAAGAACGACAACCCTTGAGAACCACCTATCATGAAATTCTCTTAGAAATGCAAGAGGAAGATATCCTTGCTGAATAGGACAAAACAATGAAATTACTCGAACTTAGATTCAAGAACCTCAATTCACTCTACGGTGAATGGATCATCGATTTTACTCATCCTGAATATGTATCGAATGGAATTTTCGCACTGACAGGACCAACAGGAGCAGGGAAATCAACTATCCTGGATGCAATCTGTCTTGCTTTGTATGGATCAACCCCACGATTGGGAAGAATCACCAAGAGCAATAATGAGATCATGAGCAGACAGACAGGAACTTGCTATGCAGAGGTGTTATTTGCTTCTAAAGCAGGACGTTTTCGTTGTCATTGGGAACAGAGAAGGGCAAGAAGTAGAGCAGAGGGGAATCTCCAGGATGCAGAGCACCAGATCATTGATGCTGATACAGGAAAACCCATAGAGACTTTGAAAAGTCGTGTTGGCGGAGTCATAGAAGAGAAGACAGGCATGGATTTTGACCGGTTCACCCGTTCAATCCTCTTAGCCCAAGGTAGCTTTGACTCTTTTCTAAAAGCAGACAGTGAACAAAAATCCAAGATATTGGAGCAGATTACAGGAACAGAAATCTACTCTGAGATATCCAAGCGTGTTCATGAGCGGCGTCGTGATGAGCAGGAAAAGTTAAGCATCAAAAAAGCAGAAACATCCGGCATTGAACTTTTAGAGCCAGAACAGGAAAAGGAGATTCAAAAGGATCTTTCGAGCAAACAGAAACAAGAAATTGAGCTTGATGGTAAAACAACCGAAATAGGCAAAGCGATCACATGGCTTACCACTATTGGCGACCTAAAAAAAGAAATCCATAGCCTTGCTGATGAAGACGCAGAAATAAAGATCGACACCGAAGCATTCAAACCGAAACAAACCAAACTGGAACAGGCCAACAAAGCCGCATCGCTGGAGGGAATATACGCAACGCTCATATCCCTGCGAAAACAGCAAGCTGACGATCAAACATCCTTCCACGAGGATAAAGCAGCACTTCCCAAGCTTGAATCATCTGCAAACATGCAAGCAGAGGTGCTTACAGCTGCAGAACAGCTCACCCTCAAAGCAAAGGAAGACCTGAAAACGGCAGCCCCGTTGATCCAGAAAATACGGTCCCTTGATCAAATAATTACCGAACAGACAAAGGCTGTATCAGAAGGCTCTGATGCCTGTACCAAGGAAGAAGCAAAGATTGTGGCCGACAAGAAGACCCTTTTTAAGGAACGAGAAAAACGGACTGCTGCAGAGAAGACTCTAGGGACTGTGAAGCTATACCTCAAAGATAATGCGCCGGATGCTTGGCTAATAAGTGGACTGGCCGGGGTTGAAGAACAGATCGGCAATCTGCTTGCAAAACAACAAGAGCTAACCCAGAAAGAGGTTGCTTACAAAAAAGCGAATACGGCCGTAACAAACACCACCAAAAGACTGATAGAAGCTTCCAAGCTATGTTCGATTACAAAACAGCAGCTGGATTCAGCAACAAAAAATCTTCAGCAAGGCAAGGATGACCTAGGCCTTTTGCTGGGTGATAAACTGCTTCGGGAATATCGCACTGAAAAGGAAAACCTTCTTCGTGAAATGGCTTTTATAAGAAAAATCGAGGAGCTTGAAAACCACCGTCTCAAGTTGGAAGACGGCAAACCCTGTCCACTCTGTGGCTCGACAGAGCACCCCTTCGCTAAGGGCAACATTCCGGTTCCCGATGTAATTGAGAAAAAAATCGAATCGCTTACCAAATTGATTGACAAGGCTGATGAACAAGAAGAAGCCATCAATAAACTTACACAAGCTGAAACTACTGCCCGGAACAACCTGAATGCAAGCGAGAAACTTGAAGCAGAAACTGCCAATAACAAGAAGGCCGCTGAAACGACACTTACGGAATTGAAGGATGCTCTTACAAAACTCCGTATCAGTTTTGATGATCTCAAGTTGGCGGTTTCTGTAAAACTCCAGTCACTTGGCATAACAGAAATACCGGAGACAGAGGTCGAGTCACTGCTAGAAACCCTCAAATCAAGGTTGAATACATGGCAGGAGCAGGCAAATAAAAAGGAAGAAATCGAAAGACAGATTGCAGCAATCGACAGTGAGATAAAGCGTCTGGATGCCGTGATTGAAACACAATTTAAGGCCTTCACTGAAAAGAGGGAAAAGCTCAAACAGCAAAAAAAGGACCTAAGTGATATAACAGAAAAGCGAAAACAATTGTACGACGACAAAAAGCCTGATGATGAACAAGCTCGCCTGAATGAAGCGATTGCTGATGCCGAGGAGGCAGAGAAGGAAGCCAGAAACCAGAACACTGCACTGCAACAAAAACTGACAACGGCCAAGGCGTATGTTGACTCCCTAAAGAAGCGAATCGAGAAAAGAAAACCCGAATTAGAAAATGCGGAAAACGACTTTTCAGCCGTTCTGATTCCAACAGGCTTTCCAGATGAGAAAGCCTTCCTCGAAGCCAGACTATCACAGGAAGATCGGGAATCTTTGGCTTCACAGTCCAAAGAGCTTGAGGACGCAAAAACAGAGCTTAGAACCAGACAGAAAGACCAGGAGAAGCGTTTGGCCACGGAAATTGCTAAAATGCTCACGGACAAGACGCTTGATGAACTGGAACAAGAGAGCAAAGAATTGCAAGAATCCCTGGAAGAATTACGCAATTCCATCGCAGGTTCCAAGCACAAGTTGAGTGAAAACGCGGCCGCCAAAGTAAAAATAATTGACAAGCAATCTGCTGTCGAAGCTCAGAAAAATGAGTGCCATCGCTGGGAGAAATTACACGACCTAATCGGCTCAGCCGATGGAAAAAAGTATCGTACCTTTGCCCAAGGACTTACCTTTGAATTGATGGTAGGTCATGCCAATCGTCAGCTGGAGAAAATGACCGACCGCTACCTACTGATCAGAGATGAATCACAACCCCTGGAACTGAATGTGGTTGATAATTATCAAGCAGGGGAGATCCGTTCAACCAGGAACCTCTCTGGTGGGGAGAGTTTCATCGTCAGCCTTACACTTGCTCTTGGACTATCACGTATGGCGAGCAGAAAGGTTAGGGTGGATTCACTATTTCTTGATGAAGGATTCGGCTCCCTTGATGAGGAAACCTTGGAAACAGCACTGGAGTCGTTATCTGCGCTGCAGCAAGAAGGAAAACTCATCGGCATCATCAGCCATGTCTCTGCACTGAAAGAGCGAATCAGCACGCAGATTTCGATCACTCCTCTCTCTGGAGGACGTAGTACGCTCAGTGGACCGGGCTGTACCAAACAGTAAGCGTCTCACTCTTATCTTTGATGAAATACATGGAGTTATGAAATGAATGCAACACAAAAAGAACAGACAAAGAGTACCCATTTGGATCTGTCCATTGCGGTAATTGGGGTTTTCTTTTCACTCTTGATTATTGTCTGGTTTAACAAATATGTGTTGATGCAGCTTCCACTGGGTATGAGAATGATACTGTTGATTGTTTCACAGTGGTTGATAGTAATTGTTCCAATACTGTTGATAAAAATGAGGCATGAGAAGATACGACACTTCTGGGATTCGGAAGCAAGTAATTCTCAACAGATACTTACTGGCATACTACTTGCTCTTGCTATGTCTTTCCTTTTTACTGTAGTCCCAATCCTACTTGGCTTCAAGGAGATGGTCGGGAGCACAAGCTATACGAAACCCTGGCAATTTGCTTATGATCTTATATATTCTCTAGTTGCAGTTGCATTGGCAGAAGAGTTTGTTTTTCGAGGATATCTCTTCCATAAACTGATGGAGATCAAGCAATCAAAATGGTTTGCAATTCTTGTTTCATCACTTCTTTTTGGACTTTTCCATAGCTTTCAAGGTGATGTTCTTCAGGTTATTGTGACCACATTTCTTGGCCTTCTTCTCTGTCTTCTTCGGGAAAAAATAAAATCCTGCTCACTCCTTTCCTTGGTAATCATCCATGGATTGTATGACACCCTTATCACACTCTGGGTAGCCGTATTGTAATTGTGAACAAATATAGACAACATTGTCTATCTGCTGATGACTCCTTGTATTGCAATTATTGAATAAGCAGAAAAATCTCATTACACTAGCAATCTGTAAAGTGAATGATGACTATGTTGTCATGGTTCACAGATGAATTACGGATAACTATGGTTAGTGTTTCGTAGAAGGATAATACATGTTACTTCCGATTCTTGCCGTCATAGGCGGCCTTATTGTACTGGTATTGAGTTCAGACAGATTTGTTGATGGTGCTGCAACTACTGCACGCCATTTTGGCATGCCCTCCCTCCTGATTGGAATGGTCATTGTAGGATTTGGTACCAGTGCACCGGAAATGGTGGTCTCCACACTTTCAGCAATACAAGGTAGCCCAGGCATAGCATTGGGAAATGCATATGGATCCAATATAGCCAATATTGGGCTCATTCTCGGAATTACTGCCATTATAAGTCCAATTACAGTGAGTTCAAAGATCTTGAAAAAAGAGTTACCCATACTCTCACTACTTACGCTTATCTCATTTGCATTACTGTTTGATTTGAATATCTCTCACTTTGATGCAGCGTTAATTTTGGTATTATTCGCACTCTTGATGTTCTGGAGTGTGTACCAAGGATTGAAGTACGGTAACGACCGACTCGCTGAAGAGATCGATGAAGAAGTTCCGAGCCCGTTATCAATGAAACGAGCCGTACTCTATCTAATTTTTGGGCTCTTGTTTTTAATTCTTAGTTCCAGGGTCCTGGTATGGGGCGCAGTGGAGATTGCAAGATACTTTGGGGTCAGTGATTTGATCATCGGACTTACCATTGTCGCTATGGGAACCAGTCTTCCTGAACTCGCTTCATCGATTCTCGCTGCCCAGAAAGGGGAGCATGATATCGCGCTCGGAAATGTTATCGGGTCCAACCTGTTCAATACCACCGCTGTCGTTGGCATCGCAGGAGCAATTCATCCATTTGCTATTGATCCAATGGTCGTTTCAAGAGATATACTTGTCATGTCATTGCTTACTCTTAGTCTTTTTGTAATCGGATACCGATTTAAGAAGGATAGGCAAGGTCGTATTAACCGCTTTGAAGGAATGGGCTTATTGCTCTGTTATTTTGGATACACGGCCTACCTAATCCAATCCACGCTTATATAAGCCTTTCTCATACCTTCAGCTGTTTACCATGCTCCAAGGGATAATGGAGTCGATCAAAGAGAGGGAATCCTTCCAATGCATGCTCAACTTCCATGATATAGCGATGAATATCATAGTCAACTCTACGGTGAATACACCTGATGTTGGTATCCTCAATATCCACAAGAGCATAGCTAGGTCGAACATCGCCATCAAATGAATAGCCTACAGCCCCAGGATTAATGAATCTGATACCATCACGTTGGAAGTCTGCGGGAATATGCGTATGGGCACTGAAAATCAAGTCCACTTTCTCTTCTGCAAGTTTCTTTGAAAGTCCTGGGGAAAATGGAGTATCCTTTGCAATACCTTCATTATCATCATAGGGAGTTCCATGACAACAAATGAGGGAGACACCCTCAATCTCCAGTCGTTCCACAGAAGGAAGGCTGGAAAGCTTTTCCTTGGCTTTTTGATGCATCCTAATGGAAGTGTATTTCAGAAGCTTCAATATCTGGGCGTCATGTTCACTCTTGACGGGAAATGCCTTGAGATTCTCTAAATAAACGTCTGTGTTTCCTTTGATCATAACCAAAGGGTTTTGTTCCATGAGCAGATCAAAACAAAGCTGGGGATCAAGGCCCATAACCACCAAATCGCCTAAGAAAACAACCTGGTCAGCTTTGGAGGCCTTGGCATCATTTAATACTGCTTCAAAAGCACGGATATTTCCATGAATATCACCAAGTACGGCTAATCTCACTGCTGCCACCTCCTAAATGTGTTATATGAATTTTACCATAGGCACAATTTGATTAAAACTACGCAGGCATTCGGTTTTGATCAAATTCTTGTTTTAATATGCTTAATTTATATACATCAGCCAACTTAACATTTTGATATCATCAAATCCAGTGTGTTTTCTACGATTTTGATTCAAGTAATGGTAATATCATATTCTGTTGAGCAAGTTGCACACTTTCAAGACCACGTTGACTTAAGTGGGTGTATAGATTGCTCAACTGTTCACTCGTGTGACCAATAGTCATTCGCAGCACATGTTCATCTACAGTACCACGGAGGAGCGTATTGGCCATGTGTCTCAATGAATGAAAGGTAATATTCCTTTCCTGAAGCGTTTTCTTATCAAAAACCCCACTGCGTACCAACTCCTGTTGAAAACGTTCAGAAAAATAATGGCTTGAAACAAATGCCCCATGTTTCTTGCTCCAGAACACCAGAGTATGGACTTGAGAGAATGGATTTTCCAATGCCAAGGACCTGAGTTCGTCACATACAAAAGTGGGGCAGGGTACCATCCTTGTTCTTTTTCCTTTTGGCACCTTCAACCCAGCTCTATCTGCATAAGCCTGAGATATGGTGATCATTCCATCTCCAATCGCTTCCAAACACAAACCACGTAACTCACCGGATCGCATACCAGTCAGTAGAGCCAAAAGACATGCCAGATAGATTCTTTTTTCACTATGTACTTTTGCATATTGCATGAAAGTAGATAACTCTTGTTCACTAAGTATGCCTCGCTCCTGATGCTGAGCAGCAAGTCCCTGTATACTCAATACCACAGAGGAAGGAACAAGGCTTTTTCTCTGTGCTTCACGGAGTGCGACGAGTATGGTGGTCATCGCCATATTAATTGTCGTATTACAAATTGCACCTTCCTGCACCAATTCAAGCTGTATTCGCTCGAGTTCAGCTAATGTTACTTTTGATAGCAACAAATTCGTGTAGACTCGAGGAAAGACGTGGTTTTCAAGGAGGTTCAACCGTGTGGCAAGGTAATCGGGAGAAATTGACCCGGGATCCAGAATATTTCTTCGTTTAGCATATTCACTTGTTTCCCAGGTATAGAAATCTCTAAGATAGCTTATCAGTGTTTGCTCAGTTTCTTCTGAGAATATAATCCCTGCGTCCAAAGCCTTATAACAGATACGTATAGCTTCATCCCTTCTCTTGATCGGTGTGGTTTCAAATATTCCCAAACGTTTTCTCAGCATCTCCACACTCTTCTTGTTCGTTCGTTTTCCAGTGTCCGGTTCACGAAACAATGCGTAATAATAAGTTCTTTCGCCCCTCAATATCCTACATAAGGTAAATGGTGCTGGACTAGCCATAGCAGCTCCTTGGATTTATAGTTTGTTCAACCTTTTGTTCAATCGTATAAAATTGTTCATTTTTGCACTTACTGTATGTAATCTTTTATACCTATAATTTATAATACTTTATTATCTTTATAATGTCTATACAAAATACCTATACTACTTACTGTGTCACAGTAAGTAGGTTATATGTATATAAATATTTATATATTGTATGTTACTTGGTTATACGTTGAAATTTCTTTTTTGTTTATTATTATATTTTATAATTTATATATTTATTATTATAACTTTATTTTATTTATTATATTTTCGATGTTATTAATGTCATTTTTTATATTTTTACAAATCTTAATTACCATATTTACAATATTTTTTATTTTAATGTTTATTTTTATCCTGCATATTTATTTTTTCAATTTTATTTATATTTATTATTTTATGCTTTTCTATTTTTTTATACATTATTATGCTTTTTTATATTGACGTTTTCGTATTTTTTGTATTTTACAATAACAGACCTGCGTTTCCCTCAAGATTTTCTATTCAGTAATCAAGCTGAAGATTTTAATACAATAGGAAAGTCCTGTTATGTATTGTATGAATTGTTCATGGAGAAAGAGACAACAAAAAACCACCAGGAAGAATGATCCTGATGGTTGTCTATCGAATGATTGGTATTAGTATTGCAGTTGCTTCAATTCTCGTCGTGTATCACGATTTAAATCTCGTTCCTTGACAACAGCCCGCTTGTCATGTAACTGCTTACCTCTACAAAGAGAAATCTGTACCTTCACGAGGTTTCCCTTCAGGTAGATGGAAGTAGGAACCAGAGTAAAACCTTTCTCAATAACTTTTCGCTTAAGCCGCTTGATCTCAGCTTTGTGGGCTAAGAGACGACGATTACGATTGGGTTCATGGTTGTTGATATTACCATGGGTATAGGGCTGTATAGTCAGACCAACCAGGGTTAGACCCAGCTTGTCGACAGACACATAACTATCAGTAAAACTGAAACGACCATCTCTAATGGATTTCACCTCTGTACCTGCAAGTGATATACCACACTCGAGATCTTCAATAACCTCATAGTTGAAGTAGGCTTTTTTGTTCTTCTGTAGAAGTTTAAATTTATTTCTATCTTGTTTCATCTATTCATACCACGCAACACGGAATCCAATTTGGTCCCCACAGGCATCTGGCTCAATTACACCGACCGTGTGTGCGGTGATTGTCTGGGGATCGTTCAGGTAACTGCCACCTTTCACGATGGGCTGCATTCTCAAAGAGAACGCATTGTGTAAGGCTATACTCTCCTCATAGCCGGAAAGACGGGAAAGGGGAATGTACGGCGTCTGTGTAAGTTCCCAAACACCTCCCAACAGTGATACAGGTCCGCTGCTTATATCTGGGGAAGGGGAGAGGGACGTTGTATAGTCTAATTCATTCTGCTGAAGTACAGCAAGACTCCACATTGCCTCCGTTGGGAGGAATACCTCTTTTCCAGTCTTTTCAGACAGCCAAGAGCAGAAAGCTTCAGCTGCATAGTAACTCACATTGAAAACCGGCCTACTTGTAACAAATACGGATGAAATGGTCATCCCTTGCATATAGGAGTCATCCACCAATCCCTTGCTCATCAACTCATCCTTATTACTCTTTTCCCAATAGGGATTGTCTTCCAGGAATAACGCCCACTGGTACTGGCTGATCTCTGTTGCTCCAAGGGCGAAGGAGGGAACGTTTACAGACACTCCTGCTTCATTGATCTCAGGATACTGGGAAGGAGTTTCCTTACCCATAACGAAGGAAGTAGATGGATAGGTGAATCCAGAAAGATGGAAGTCACCATAGGAAAGTGAACGCTTTTCAGGCAGAAGAGATGGAACGCTCGAAGCAAGTCCTAGCCCTGAATCTGTCTCATGCAATAGAACCTGTTCTGCAATTCTGATGATCTCACGCATGGAATCGCTCATCTCAACAGCTTCAAGTGCTGCTTTCGCTTCCAAGAGCATGGTCTCATTACTTATAAACCGTAAAGCTGTTTCGATGGTTGCATCGATTCTATCTTGATCAAAATCGAGTGCTTGTACATCCTGAATCAAATTTGTAAAGAGTGGACGGCTCCTAGTAACACTGTCATAGCTGAGAATTGCACTGGCATCTGCGATTTCCTGTAGATTGAACCGGTTGATAGCCATCTTTCTTTCAGCATCCAAAGAGAGTGACGGAAGGGGAGCCTCTAGTTTTCGATGGAAAAGCCAAGTCAAAAAGACAGGATGGTCTACATCCAGCGAATAGGAAGCATAGGGAATACCTCCCTTCATCAGAACCACCTCATGGTTTCCACTCTCAATAAAATGTTGATAACCAATCGCTCCAACATAACTGCCATCAACTACCACTCCGCTCTCACTGAGTTGCCCATGAAATGTGACGTATCGACCTCCCTTGGTGATTCCTGGGAAGAAGGCAATAAAGAAGATTGCCGCTGCCAAGACAATGATAAGCAGTATCAGGATGAGAACACCCGGCCTCAGCCCAAATAGGTGGGGCAATTGCACCTGATCAACTTCAGGTAGTTCGATTCGTCGTTTCATACACGATAAGGTATCTTTCTGGTGTTCTCTTGTCAACTGAACTCTATTGTGATAGCTTGCTTCCTATGGAATCATTATTGGGTTTTCTTGAAAAACATACGGTACGCATCCTTACTCATCGCAAGGCAGTGAAAGCCTATGAGATGTCCCAGAAGACCAAACGCACCTTTATTGGTGAAGTAAAAGGCTGGGTGGATGCTTTGGTATTTGCGGTATTTGCTGTATTACTCATCAACCAATATATCTTCCAACTCTTTGTCATACCATCCCCCTCCATGGTATCCACACTAAACGTTGGAGACAGGGTATTTGTGAGCAAAACCATCTATGGAATTGAAGTATATCCCGGTGGGCCGAAAATATTCTCAGCCAATAGGAAGGTACAGAGGGACGATATCATAACCTTCTATAATCCTGAATATGATTCCAAGGGACCCGTATTCGATATACTTTCCCAAATTATCTACATGGGTACCTTTTCCTTAGTAAACATCGACAAGAATGAAGATGGATCTATCGCTGAACGACTGTATGTAAAACGAGCTATAGGATTTCCATCCGAGACCGTTCGTTTTGCTAACGGGGATGTGCAGGTTCGTCCTGCAGGCTTTGCGTCATTTGTAGATGAAGCGTCATTCAGGAATGAACTATCACTGGTAGATGGTCCACATAGAAGTCTTGCGGCCTCTTCTTACGAAGGAATTCGTGCATGGGGGAGTTTATTTGGATACCAGGAAGCTGGGCTGGACCTGTCAGTTAGCCCTTCCTACCTGAAGAGCCAATATGCAAGTGTCCAAGGGGACTCTTATCCTGATGATATGTACGCATTCGAGACTGCCGCAAAGCGAACAAAACACTTGATCAACCCCGCGGATATGCAGGCAAGAAGCGATAGTGCAAAATACCAGAGTGGAATCTATATCCCACAAGGATCCATCCTCCCTCTTGGTGATAATCGTGACAACAGCCGTGACGGCCGGTATTTTGGCCCTGTAAGCCAGAAAAAAGTCAATGGTTCTGTTCGGTTTCGTTTCTGGCCCTTCACAAGCATGAAATATCTTGGAGATGCATAGTGCTCACGTTAGGTGCAAACAATCCAAAAGCCCTGTATCTCCATATCCCTTTTTGTATCACCTGTTGCTCGTATTGTGCATTTTACAGTGAGCCAAAGGCCTCTTGGATAGGGTCCCAAGAGGAGTATGTTACACGCCTTGAGCAAGAGATTAAGGGTGTCATTCAAGAACTTGGTGGATTTGAAACGATCTTTATCGGTGGAGGCAACCCTGGTTCCCTTACCGAAGTGCAGTTATCCCGCTTGCTTATTGCAGCAAAGAGCACCCATTGTAGTGAAGTTACCATCGAGATGAATCCTGAGACGTTTTCTGAATCTTATTTTCCTCTATTCGAAAAAAAACTCGTCACACGGTTAAGTATGGGCATCCAGAGCATGGATGATTCAGTGCTTCATCAACTGGGTAGGAACGCAAAGACAGAAGATAACTTCAGGGCAATTGCCCTCGCCAAGAAAGCCCATGGCCTCTACGATATTGATCTTTCTTTTGATCTGATGGCAGCCCTTCCCGGTCAAAGTATCGAGATGGCACTACAGGATATTGACACCATAGTCTCCCTCAGTGATCCAGAGCATATCAGCCTCTACTGCCTGACTGTAGAGGAGGGGACTGAGCTTGCAAGAAGAGTCTCAGAGCGCGAGCTGAAAGTGTGGGATGATGATGGCCAAATGGAATTGCTGGAAAGATTGTGGAATCGACTTGGCCAATTGGGGTATGAACACTATGAGGTGTCGAACTTCGCAAGAAATGGACGATATTGCAAACACAACCTTGTGTATTGGAACCTGGATACCTATCTAGGATTGGGAAGCAGCGCTGCTTCATTCCTGCAATCAGATAGCCATTCATGGCATTACTGTCAGAAGGAAGACCTTCATGCCTTTGCTGAAGGAACATTGTTCGGTGGGTATGAAATTGAGAAGCTTGGCAGTGACCAACTAATCGAAGAATACTTGATGATGGCACTCCGCACAAACCGTGGGATCGAAAAGAACCTTTTCAAAGCACGCTTTTCCCTTGATTTTGATTTGCTATTCTCAAAAACCATTGCAAATCTCGATCCTCTCTGGTACAAAGATACCAATTATATATTTATATTATCTAAAGTTGGATGGTTGGTTCTTGATGAGATTATCTTAAGGCTCGCTCTCCAAATTCCGCAACCCCTTGACCGCCACTAGCGCATATGATAGGTTAAATGGGCTATAGATTTCATGATATTTTACTAAATAAGAGGTTCAATTATGTCCGGCCATAGTAAATGGGCTACCATTAAACACAAGAAGGGTGCTGCTGACGCAAAACGCGGCCAGAAGTTCACGAAGCTGATCAAAGAAATTTCCGTTGCTGCCAAGATGGGTGGCGCTGACCCTGACTCCAATGCACGGCTTCGAACTGCTATTCTCAAGGCACGTGCAGAGAATATGCCCAAGGACAATATTGACAGGGCAATCAAGAAAGGTTCAGGTGAGTTGGAAAACTCCACCTACTATGAACTGACCTATGAAGGATATGCAGTTGGTGGTGTTGCGCTTATTATTGACACCCTTACCGACAACAAGAACCGTACAGCAAGTGATGTACGTTCCACGCTTACAAAGAACGGCGGAACACTGGGCAACAGCGGTTGTGTATCGTATATGTTCCAGACCAAAGGTATCATAACCTACGATTCATCCAAGTACACTGAAGAACAAATTTTCGAAGTGGCATTGGAGAATGGCGCTGACGATGTAACGACTTCAGATGAAGTAATTGAAGTAATTACTACTCCAAGTGACTTTGCAAACGTCCTTGAGGCCATGCAGGCTGCTGGATTTGAGCAAGAAAGTGCCGAGGTAGAGAAAGTTGCAGACCAGACGGTCACACTTGACACAGAGAAAGCCCGTAAAGTACTCAAGATCATCGATAAGCTTGAAGAGTTGGATGATGTCCAGCAAGTCTCTTCTAACCTGGAATTGCCCGATGATTTTGAGGATAGCGACGAAGAATAAGGCATGCGAATCCTAGGAATTGATCCAGGATATGCACAGACAGGCTGGGGTGTTGTCGAATCAGATGGGCAGCATAACCGGCCTGTTTCTTTTGGTGTCATCAAAACCAGTACTTCACAACCAGACAGCCAAAGGATACACTTTATAGCGAAGTCGGTTGGACAGTTGGCTGAAGACCACCATGTGGATGTTTGTGCCATGGAAGACATATTTTTTACCAAGAATGTCAGTTCTGCCATCCCGGTTGCAAAGGTGATTGGAGCCTGTATACATCAGATGGGATTGCAAGAGCTCCCGGTCAAGTTGTACAGCCCTCCCACCATCAAGAGTGTTGTGACGGGTTTTGGCGGTGCGGAAAAACATCAGGTTCAGGAGATGGTTCGTATCTTGCTGGGTTTTGAGACCATTCCCCGTCCTGATCACGCTGCAGATGCCTTGGCTGTCGCAATCTGCTTTGCTGTCTATGATTTTTCGAGAATAAGGATGAAATTGCCATGATCAATGCACTGATTGGAGATATCATATCCATAGAAGAAGGAACCCTTTTCTTACGATGTGGCCATATCGAGTATACGCTTTCGGTTTCCAGCCAGACTGCCAGCACATTCAGCAATCTCTCGCTTGAAGCACGTAGGGGAGTTAGAGTCATGACCGTGCTGGTTCATAGAGAGGACAGCATGTCACTTTTCGGCTTCTCTGATGCAGATGAGCGGGAAGCTTTTCTTCAGTTACAGACAGTATCGGGAATCGGATCAAAACAGGCGCTCAAGATTCTCAGTGGTATCAACGTTCGAAACCTTGCTGAGGCATTGGATAGTGGGAACCTGAAGTTGCTCTCATCGATTCCAGGGATTGGTCCGAAAACAGGACAAAAGATGATCCTTGCCCTGAGAAATGTACTGGTATTGGATGAGGATAAAGGAAGAAGCCAGAGTGGAACGAGAAAACAGGCACATCACCCTTACAGTGACATTATCAATGCACTTGTAGATATGGGGTATGATCGTCGTCTTGTAGAGGAAACCGTGGACAAGGTTACTGAGAACCAAGCTTCTGAGCTCGATAAGATGAGTCACCATGATGCCGAGGAACACCTGTTCCGTTTAAGCATCAAGCTGCTCGGATAACAGGGATACAATACATATGGAAACCAATCAACCGGATTTACACGAACTGATACAAAACTCCGTGACTTCTTCTTCCTTCCAGGAAGAGGGGGATAGACAGGAAAATATTCTTCGCCCAAAGCTGCTGAAGGATTTTCAGGGACAACAACGGCTCAAGGATAACCTTGCAGTTTTTGTGCAAGCAGCACGGGAAAGAAAGGAGTCCTTGGACCATACGTTCCTTATCGGCCCCCCAGGACTGGGGAAGACCACCCTTGCAAGCATCATTGCCAATGAGATGGAAGCAGAGATTCGAATGACCAGCGCACCTGCCTTGGAAAAACCAAAGGATCTTGCTGGTATACTTACCAATGTCACCGAAGGATCTATTTTCTTTATTGATGAAATTCATCGACTCAAGCCTGCGCTTGAAGAAATGCTGTATATTGCCATGGAAGATTTTGAGATCGACTGGGTAATCGGTCAAGGACCTTCAGCCCGGACGATGCGTATTCCCCTTCCTAGGTTTACCTTGGTTGGGGCTACCACCAAAGCAGGTTCCGTTTCCAGCCCTCTCTCCTCACGATTCGGTATTACCTGTCATATCGAGTTCTACAATGAGAAAGAACTGGCACATATCATCAGGCGGTCTGCCCAGATCATGGATGTGCATATAGAGGAGGAGGCAATCATTCTCCTTGCTCGCTGTAGTAGGGGAACACCCCGTATAGCCAATCGTCTCTTGAGAAGATTGAGGGATTTTGCGGCTGTTATGGGTGATGGTATTGTCACCACTGCCGTGGTAGACCATGGAATGGAACGACTCGGGATTGATACCAATGGGCTTGAAATGCAGGATCGCAACATATTGCGGACCATCATAGAATTCTATGATGGGGGGCCTGTAGGCGCCGAGACCTTAAGTATCAGCGTAGGTGAAGCAATAGAATCCCTTGAGGATTTCTATGAACCATACCTGATCCAGAAAGGATATTTGAAACGAACACCGCGTGGCCGTATGACCACTAAACTTGCCTATGAATTGCTGGGTATACCCTGCAAAAGGAATATGGATGACAATCAAGGAATTCTCTTTTGACCTACCAGCACACCTGATCGCACAAACACCTGCTGACAAACGAGGGGAGGACCGACTTCTGGTACTGAACCGCAGTGATGGCAGTGTCGTCGATGAACAGATGCATCATTTTGCCTCCTTCCTTGAGGAAGGTAGTGTTGTGGTGGTGAATAACAGCAAAGTAAGGAAAGCACGGGTATACGCTACCAGTGATACCGGTAGTACTGTGGAATTTCTCTTTTTGGAGGAGAACCTTGACAACACCTGGCAGTGCATGGTCACCAAGGCAAAACGCCAGAAAGTAGGAAAGCACTATACGTTCAGCAACGAAGAGGGAAGCTACAGCCGAAAGGCCTGGATTACCGAAATCGGTGATGACGGGACTAGGACCGTTGCCTTTGAATCTCCGCTGGATGAGATTTTTTTTCGTGAGCTTGGACATGTACCACTTCCACCGTATATCAAGCGAGATGATTCCTTTGCCGATGAGAAACGCTATCAGACCATCTACGCAGAAACAGAAGGATCGGTCGCAGCACCCACTGCAGGGCTTCACTTCACTGAGGATATCCTCACTTCAATACGGAAGAAAGGTTGTCTAATCGTACCCATAACGCTGCATGTTGGCCCTGGTACATTCCTACCAGTCAGAACAGAGCATCTGGATGACCATAAAATGCACTTTGAACGGTACGAGATCAGTGAAAAAGCGGCAAACATCATAACCCAGGCTCATAGGGATGGCAGAAAGATTGTAGCTACAGGGACAACCAGTGTCAGAACTCTTGAGAGCGCCTTCAATAGCGCAGAGCAACGCCTTGAGAGTGGAGAAGGACGGACAAATCTCTTTATCCGTCCCCCCTATCAATGGAAAGTGGTTGACCAGCTCCTGACCAACTTCCACACCCCTGAATCAACATTGCTGGTACTCGTCTCTACCTTTGCAGGGAAACACCTCATTGATAGCGCTTACCAGCATGCCGTGGACAAGGAGTATCGCTTTTTCAGCTACGGGGATGCAATGTTCATTCGCTAGAAGAGAATCTCCTGGATGTTTCTTGCAATCTCCTCCTTTGGGAGGAGCCCATCAAGTCTCACCAGCGTTACTTCTTTGCCGAGTGTTTCAAAAATACGCTCATAGTTTTCTTTTACCTTTTCGAGAAACTCATGACGCTCGAACAACTCTTCCTGATCCCCTCTTCCCTTGATCCTTCTCAGGCATTCATCAACCGGAGTATCAATGAAGAATAAATACTGGGGGGAAGGAAAGGCATTGAGCCTCTGTATCGTCTCGAAATCACTGTCAACACTTTGGTATGCCAAGGAAGAGTATAAATAGCGGTCACAGATGACCAGTTTTTCCTCATCCAAGTCCCGCATAAGACCATTAACCGGATTATTAAGATGGTCTTCTCGGTCAGCTGCATAGAGCATAGCCAGTGCTAGAGGTGTGGTAACAATTTGCTTTCTCAGCACGGAACGAACCAGCCGTCCGATTGGTTTATCGGTAGGTTCGAAGGTTGCACGGCAGGGACGGTCATTCTGGTCACAATATTCTGCAAGCAACTGCATCTGGGTAGTGGTACCAGCTCCATCCAATCCCTCGAAAACAACAAAATTCTGCAATACTGAAGGCATATCCATATCTCCTATCGTATCTCTATGGTACGGTAAATACACCACAAGGTAAATCAGTTTTTTCACGCATTAATAAGAGATAATCTGGAAAAGGGAGGTGCCCAAGCCATGCACTATCGGCTATACTTGTACAGAAAGGTGTAAGAGGCGTGCGATATCATACAACGTTGAAGGACATAACCATCTCGGTACTCGTGCTTGTCAGTTGTGCCATTCTCACCCTATGGGGGATGGTATATCTTGATATGCGGAATCCAAGCCGATATCTTTCCGATTACTTGATTTCCTCCCTCGAGCAGAGCGGCTCATTTACTTTCTCCGCTACCGGTATAGAACGTACATTCCTCAGGGATCTGACCATCCTCAAACCATCATTATCTAAGGATGATAAAATGCTTGCCTCTGCAGAAGAGGGAACCATCAAGGGAGGTATCCCCTTGCTTGTCCAATCTGTCATGCAAGGAAACAGACGTGTGTCTCTTGAACTGGAACAAGTACAGGTGCAACTGGATGAATCATCTTCCCTTTCACAGAGTAGGAATGGGACACCTAATCTTGTCAGTCGTTGGTTGCAGGAAAACACATTCCAAGTCCATACAGACTCTTTGGAAGGATCCTTCAGTACTTCCTCATTCACCGCTGATGTACACCAAGCTGCCTTCAATTTCGAAATGCAGAGAGGAGATACTCTTCCTTCACTGCAGGCAAGAGCCGGAGGTGTTTCGCTACAGATTGGCAGTACAGATGTTACGCTAGAAGGAACAATTCTCAATCTCAACAGACAGGGTACTGTTTCTTTCACTTCATCTCTTTCGACCCTAAGAACACAACAAGGGTATGGAAGTATGGAAAACCTTGTAGCCCAAGGATCCATCACAGGTTTCAATCTTCCAACAGATGTAGGATTGCTATCCCTCTCTGCTGCAAATTTCGATGCACAACTACCAAGACTAACGTTTTCAATGCCTGAGTTCAGCGGTACGGTATCACTGGAACAAGGTAGACCACAACTTGCTACTCTCTCCTTTGACGAAATGATCATGCGCAGCAATCAGATGGAACTGTATGCTCCAACAACCACATTGCAGGGAAGTTGGAGTGAAGGACAACTCTCCCTTGGTGCTGCGACGAAGGAGGGAGAACCACTTACCTTCATTGTGCAGGATACACTCTCCCTAGACAGTAACAGTCTGATTCTCAATGCCCGATATCAGAGCGAGGGTGAGAATATAGAAGCATCCGTATTACTCAATCAGATAACCTACCAACGGGAAGATCTTACAGCTCACCTGGATTCCGTATCCATAAGTGGTGATGCACAACTGAAAGATGCTGTTCTTGAGAATGCCTCAGCAAGCATGTCCGCCAGCAGTACATTCTCCCTTCTTTCAGAGGGGATAGAAGCTGCTTCCCCTCTTACATCAACAGTTCGTTATGAGAAAGATCGATCCTCATTGAGCGCCTCCCTTACTTTTGAGGAGTTGGTATCTTCTTTCACCGATGGACCAATGTATACCCGCCTTTCATACCAGGGTAATGTGCTTGGAAGACAACTTCAAGGAGAGATATCTCTTGATGAACGGTTTGGCCTGCTTTCAGTATACAACCTCCCAAAAGAGGGAGTCGGGTCCCTTCATTTCAGCTCACGAATGGATGAATTCCCTCTTTCATTCCTTTCTCCCACAATCACTCGCTATGCGCCATTCTTGCAACCGTATTATGATGAGGTGACAAATCTTACAGGGAACATTTCATTCCAGTCAGAAACGGGGCAGGGGGCTGTCATGCCATTCGACGGCACCCTTGCCATTGATCTTGCGCTTAGGCAGATGAAAATCGGAAAGATTGAGACAGATGCAGGATTCATCTTCCAAGGGTATGTAGAGAAGGATGTTCTCGATGTAGAGGCATTGACCATCGCCACCAGTGGATACAGATTGGTGTACACAGGAAAAACCGACTTGTATGACTGGCTTCCCAGTGGTCAATTGGATCTTTTCAGGAGCCTTGACGGACAACTACTTGGAAGTATCAATTTCTTCGATGAACCACCAAAGCAGTATCGGTTCAAGATGACCACACCGTTTGAACAATCCCTCTTTATAGAGGGGATTGTAAGTTCATCCCCACAAAATCTCCTGATTGGAGACGCCCAGCTTGGAATTTTCGAAACGCTCTATCCTTTCTCGTTCCTATTGCAGACCAGTACGTTACAGCTTTCCATCAAACAAGAAGATGCATTTTCTTTATCCACAAACCTTGCTCCACCGATTGTGGCTGACGTCACCAGCAATGGGCTGACACTCCCGAACCAAGGGTTCTTTGCAAATGCCGAGATTTTTGGTGAGACACAGCTGACATTTAGCAATGCTCGTAGCTGGAGCATTGAAAGTGATCTCCTTACAATAGGGAATGTATTCTTCCAAGATCACATCTATACACTACAGACCCCTGTATCAATAACGCAGGAGAGCATCATCTTGTCTCGAATCTTACTGACTGATGAAGAGGATACAGAACTAAAAAGTACATTATCCTACAGGGGGACTGATTTCCTAACCTTGGCTAAACAATCCTTCCTCGCGCCATTCGATGCTTCGTTTACCTTGGCATCCAAAGATGACAGGAAAATTGCCATCTCTCTCATGGGTGAAGATCACCGTATCAGTACCGTGGTCAAGCTTACCGAACTGCCACTCGATAGATTCTCTAGCTATGGTAAAGGTGTGGTAGTCAATCTGGATATCCTTGGATATACCGATCTCAAGCAAACTATCAGTGCCGATGGATTACTGATCGCAAGGAAAGGAGAGGGTATATTCTCTACAAAGATTGAAGCGAGTGACACCATTCTCAATCTTTTTGACTCACGATTCTCACAAGGAGATCTTTCCTATGCAGGTAATCTATTGCTGATCAATGGGAATAAAGCCTTGAGTGAAGGCATATTCTCACACATCCGTAAGCTCTCCTATAAAGAGCAACAGAGCAAAGCTAACTATACCCTGGCGCTCGATCTCGGGAAAATGGAAACACTCTTTGATCTTCCTTCAGCTCTCGCCCCGATCAGGGAAGGGAGGGCAAAAGCTGTGCTTTCACTCTCAGACGTCCTCTTATATGGTGAGGGTGGGATCGCTGATGGAGTGTATGCACTCTCTCTCGATGTTCCAAAACTTTCCATTGAAAGCGAATTCCTCTCATTCAACTATGACCTGACAACACAAAACATAAGGGGAGCAGCAGATGCAGCATTTGGAATTGGTTTATCAGTCCAAGGTTCTCTTGCAGAGGAAGATTTCGGTCTTCTCATTGAAGACATACATTTTCCGTTGAACCTACTCAACCGCACTTTCCTCAAACCAGTGTTCAGTTTTTTGGACGGCATTGCAGAAGGGGAGGTTTTCTTGGGTGGAAGCAAAGATTCACCACGTCTCTATGGGCAGGTTTCAGTCAATTCATCCAGAATGGAACTGTTCTGGCTACCTGAAGATATCATTACCATGAAGAATATTACCGCCACTTTGGATGGGACACGTGCGATCACCCCAAATACACCATTCTTCTCGACCAACACGATTACAGGTAAAACAGTTGAAGGTTATGGTAAACTTGGAGCAAATTTCGATGGATTACGCCTACTCAACTACGAAATACATGCTGACAGTGGCAATGAAATGCTCTATGTATGGATCCCCATGCAGGGTTTTGATGTAGACATCCGTACCTATGCAGGAGGTACATTCAACCTATTTGGTGTGGGCTTTGAGACATGGCTCGATGGAGAGGTGACCATCCAGGACACCACTATCAGCTTGGGAATCAAGGATCTTCCATACTGGTATGTGGCAAACAACCTCACGACTACTGATTTCTCGGTGGTTACTGGAAGAAATGTTTCCTTTTTCTATCCAAATACACCCAATCCATTTATCCAGGCAACCATCACGGAAAACCAAAATATCAATTTTACCTATGATCATATTACCGATGAATTCGTAATCGATGGGAACCTATCGTTCAGAAGTGGAGAGTTCTACTACTTCCAGAAAAACTTCTTTATCACTGAAGGATCACTCTCGCTTCATACTGATGCTCTCTCCGGGCAGAACACCATCCAGCCCACCATCAATCTGAGAGCAAAATTGACAGATTTTGATGCACAGGGAAACAGGGTGGATATCTTCCTGGTATTACGAGAATCAAGCCTTACGAATCTCAACCCACAATTCGAATCGACACCACCGAAGGATGTGAACGAGATACTCGAGATTCTTGGTCAATCAATCCTTCCTACCGGTGCGTATGGACAGGTCAACCTCTACAGTGTTGCAAGTCTTGCAGCAGCAGCCACTGACGTTGCTGAACGGCTGGGATATTTACAGACCAGTCAATCAACCTTGCTAACTGATTCAATCCGCATATCATTGGGCCTTGATATGTTCTCCATCCGTAGCAACATTCTGCAGAATATCCTCATCGATGCTCTTCCTGGAGGAAGCTTGGCCAACCTCAGTCCTCTTGCACGATATCTGAACAATACCACCATATTTATGGGCAAGTACGTGGGTGAGCAATTCTTCCTGCAAGCATTGGTCCACCTTACTGCCACCGATGGAACAAAGACCACCAGATCGTTCATATCCCCCGATCTTTCACTTGATCTTGAACTGTCACTTGACTGGCAGAATCCCATAGGGACATTCTCCTTCTTTACCCAACCCAATGAGTTGTCGTTTATCAATATTTTAGATACCATTGGTTTTAGTGTAACCAGAAGGTTTGTTCTGCGTTAAACAAGCATATACGAGGAGCTACCATGAACATGCGGAAATCGCGCCGTTTCTTTTGCGCAATTCTTATCATTCTATTTTCCTTTTCTCTGTTGAGTGCCGCTGAAGAGGCCCCCTGGTACATAGGCAAGAGAATTGCATCCTTCTCCAATACAGGCTTGCAAAATGTCGCTGAAAGTACAATTTTAGATATTCAATATACATACTTGGATGAACCTTTTACTGATGAGTTGTTCAATGATTTGCAAGGAGAGCTCTATTCTCTGGATTATTTTTCGTATTTTCTTGCTGAAGCACAACGAACAGGGGAGGGGAACAACGAACTTGAAATCGTCATGGATTTTTATGAATTGCCCTATATCAACCAGGTTTCAATTGAAGGCAATACAGGGATAAAGACGAAAAATATCGAGGAAGTTCTCCTCAGTGGGAAAGGTACATTCCTGCAGGAGCAGAATATTGAACGATCCAAGGAAGAGATCAGAAAGCTCTATGAAGAGAAAGGATATGCCGATATAGAAATTTCATCTTCTTATGAGATTGATGAAACCACAAATATAGTGAGCCTGGTTTTTACCATTGAAGAGAACAAGCAGAAAAGAATTGGAGAGATTATCTTTGAGGGCAATACAACACTTGCAAGTGATCAACTTGAGAAACAACTTTCCTCAAAGACCATCAGTTACTTCAATAGCGGCTATTACAATCCATCAACCATTGAGACTGATAAAAAGAACCTTATCACATTCTACCAGAGTAATGGTTTTGTCGATGCTGCCATTTCAGATGTGAGAACAGAAGATATCAGTAGAGAGGACGATGAATATACACGACTAAGGGTCATTTACCAAATTGAAGAAGGGGAACAGTGGAAATTTGGTGGTATCGAGGTAGAAGGAAATACTGTATTCAGTGATGAACAGTTCCAGAATCTTGTCAGCATGAAAAAAGGGGCTGTCCTCGATATCAGCCGTGTTCAGAAAGAGATAGAGGCAGTGACTGACCTGTATTGGAACAATGGCTACATCTTCAACCTTATTTCCAGTGACATGGTCCGTGACGAAGAAGATAATGTCATCACCTTCATCCTCACTGTACAGGAAAACCAACAAGCCATCGTGGAAGATATCCGTATCGAGGGTCTCACCAAAACGAAACCCTATGTGTTTGAACGCGAATTGACATTCAGTCGCGGCGATGTTTTCAGCAAGGAAGCTTTGATCCGAAGTGCACAGAATATCTACAACACATTGATCGTTACCGATGTACAGTTTGACATTATCAATGGTAGTGAGGAAGGAACCGTTGTTCCTGTCTACACCGTTGTTGAAGGGAACCAGATGGATATCCAGTTCGGGGCAACCTTTGGTGGAAACGTGGATGGGTTCCCTGTCTCAGGATTCCTGCAATGGTCTGACAAAAACCTTGGCGGAACAGGCAGGGACCTGGCGATAACCACCAACCTGAGTCCTGATACCCAGAATTTCTCCATATCATTTACTGATGGATGGTTCAAGGATTACCGTTGGTCGAATGGCTTGAGTTTCAACTTCGAGAGAAGCAAGAAGGAGAGCGTCCTGCAACGGGGAATTGGAAGTGATTACTATACAGGTCATGATGTCGCAATATTAGAAGATAATGCATATCCACTTGGATATGACAGTTATCTCAGTTATCTGGCAGCAGACAAGGCACTTCCTTCGAACTCTGATCTGATGAGTTATCTGTATTACCGAATATCCCTTGGATATAACACTGGTTATACCTTCATGTTCCGTCCTGGCTCCCTCACCGTAGGAGGAGGGCTTTCCATCGGACTCAACTTTGCTGACTATAACCATGCGGTCTATGACCCTTATGAACGATTGATCAAGGCGTACGGTGACCGTTGGCAGTTCAGCAACCGACTCAGCCTTTCCTTCGCCTGGGATGGCCGTGACCGAATCGAAAATACCAGCAAGGGATACTACCTCAGCCAGAGTTTCACCTATGCAGGTGGTATTCTTGGTGGTCTTTCCAACTACATCAAGACCTCTTCGTCTGCAAGTGGATATGTGACCCTCTTCTCATTTGAGCTTGCAGAAAAAAATGCCAATGTTGTGTTGGGTGCAACCACCACTGTCAGTGCAATGCTGCCCCAGTACTATAACAATAAATATGACACAAACGGTTGGGATTGGTACGATGCAAAACAAGGAGCTACCCGCTATGAGATGCTCTATATCGATGGTATGAATACCGGGCGTGGTTTCTCCGTTATCTTTGACCAGGCATACCTTTGGGACAACCAGGTTTCTATCAGCTGGCCTCTTGCCCACAATGTGCTCTCAGCAGAGATCTATGGTAGTGCCACGGGTGTGAGTACCGATTTACAGAACATCGCTCCATCCTCACTTGCTTGGTACTACTCCATGGGAGCAGGTATCAAGTTGAAAGTACCTGGATTCCCACTGGGATTGTATCTGGTGAAAAACGCAAGTTTTATTGATGATACCTTTGCATGGGATGGAGGAACCATCTTCCGGGGTAGCAGTGAAGACAGTGGATTAAAATTGGTTCTTGCGATCACCACAACGCTGTATTGAGTATGAGTGCGAAAGAGACTTTGACACCCATGATGGTCCAGTACCATCAGATCAAAGAACAACACCAAGGGGAAGTACTGTTCTTCCGCCTTGGTGATTTCTATGAGATGTTTGAGGATGATGCCAGGGAAGTTTCCCGCCTCCTCAACCTAACTCTCACCAAGCGCAATGGTCAACCGATGTGCGGCATTCCTTATCATGCGGCAAAAACCTATATCAAGCGATTACTGGAAGCAGGAAAGAAGATTGCTATCTGTGAACAGACCAGCCTCAACCAGGAAGGCGGGAAAAAGCTGGCAACCCGTGAAGTGGTACAGGTCATCACACCTGCAACGGTCATTGAAGATGACTACCTTAATGCAGAACAATCCAGTTATGTCTTGAGCATCTCATTCCAGAAACAGGGAATTTCTGTCAGTTATGCAGACATCACCACTGGTGAGTTCTCGTTGAGGACGCTAGGAAAAGATCATCACTATGGTTCACTGCTAGCTGTATTGGAACAGGTCCGGCCCAGAGAACTCTTGGTAAATGAGGATGATTATTTCCTTTATCAAGACTACCAGGATTTGCTAGCCTCTCAGCAAGCAATGGTCAGCAAGCTTCCGCCTTGGAGATTTTCCATTGCTGATGGATACAGTTTGCTCTGCAACCATATAGGAAGTACAAGCCTGAAAGCCTTTTCCCTGGAAGAAAAGGACCATCGCCTTTCCAGTGCTGGGGCTCTGCTCTGGTATTTGAAAGAGACAGCAAAGACAAGCTTGAACCAGATTGACTCTTATGCAGTGGTTGAAGAGACACAATTTCTCCATATCGATGAGGCAAGCCGTAAGAGTCTTGAGCTGGTAAGCAATACCAACGATGGAAGTGAGAGATTTTCACTTTTCTCGGCGATCAATGCCACGCTCACCAGCATGGGTACCCGCCAGCTGAAAAACTGGATCACACAAGCCTTGACAGATATCGACCAAATTCTCTTTCGCCAAAGATGGGTTGAGATGCTTTTCCTTGACCGTGATGAACTGGGCAGGGTCAGGTCAATTCTGAAACAAGTATTGGATATCCAGCGCCTGACTTCCCGCATTGCCATGAATAGGCAGGTTCCCAGGGATCTGACGGGGATTGGACAGACCATATCAGCCTTTTTCCAATTGGTTGATCAACGATACCAGGACCTTCTTCCCAACAAGCTGAATGAAACGCAGCTTACAATGTTGCTCCAGCTTGCAAGTGAAATTCAGGAAGCCATCAATGACCAGTGGCAAGGACCATTTGAGGAAGGAAAGGTGATCCGCAAAGGGTATGACGCACAACTGGATACGTTGAGAAATACTAAATCAGGCGGTAAGGAGCTTTTGGACTCCTATCTCAGGCAACTGAAGGAAAAAACGGGGATTCCTACAATAAAGCTCTCTTCCAACAAGATTCTTGGACACTATATTGAGGTTACCAAAACCCATGCCTCAAAGGTTCCCTCCACCTTCTACCGTAAACAAACATTGGTGAACGCTGAACGCTTCACCAGTGATAAATTGATAAAACTGGAACAACAAATCCTTGAGAGTGCCGCCTTGGCTGAAGAGAGAGAGAAGGAAGTCTACGAGACTCTGGTATCCAAGACCAGAGACTTACAACAAATCCTACTCTCAATCAGTGGATTCCTCAGTGACCTGGATTGTCTGCAGAGTTTTGCTAGTACGGCAATCACTCACCAGTATACAAAACCCATATTCACTGACGAGGATGGACTTATCCTGGAAGGGGCAAGACATCCAGTGGTTGAACAACATCTCTCCCCTGGTGGTTTTGTTGCCAATGACCTGACGATCAGAAGCAACGGCAAACGGTTCTGTTTGATCACAGGACCGAATATGGCAGGTAAGTCAACATTTCTCAGGCAGAGTGCTTTGTTGGTTCTCCTTGCACAAATCGGCAGTTTTGTCCCTGCAACGAAAGCTAAGCTTGGCCTCGTCGATCGTCTCTACTGCAGGGTAGGGGCGAGTGATAATCTCGCACGTGGAGAGTCCACCTTCCTTGTCGAGATGCAGGAAGCAGCCCATATTCTCAGAACTGCAACAAGACATTCTCTTGTAATTGTAGATGAACTGGGCAGGGGTACCAGCACCCAAGATGGAATGTCGATTGCCTATGCCATGATGCAGAAACTTTTATACATGGATTGCAAGACACTGTTTGCAACCCATTACCATGAGCTTGCCCGAATTGATACCAGCGCCATCCAACTTTTGACGTTGCAGGTAAGCGAGATGAGTGGGGAAGTAAAGTTCCTGAGGAGAGTCATTGAGGGAATTGCAAACAGTTCCTATGGGTTGAACGTTGCAAGAATGGCAGGGGTTGGCCGTGATGTAATCCGCCAAGCCCGTCAATTCCAGAAACAACATTTTACTGAGTATGACCTAGCTGCCATGCAACCTGATCTGTTCAGTGCTGCTGCTGAACAGGAAGACCTTTCTTATAGTGAACTTGATGCGAATGAAAGAGAAGTCATCGATGCATTGGAGTCATTCAGCATTGACCAGTCATCTCCCTTGGATGCACTCCTGCTATTGAAGGATTTACAGGAGAAATTGCAAGCAAGGTAACCACAGATTCATCTAAGGGAGTATGTGGTGTCATCTATGCAAGAAACTTTCTGATAAAACAATCTGTCCAACCTGTGAGGAATCCATCCGGAGGGCTGGGTATGAGTTCCTGTTCACATATCACTGTCAAGTCTGTGGACAACCGGTTCTTGATGCTATCTATGCCTGTCCTTTCTGCAGCAAGGGAGTACTCTCCTACGGCCCATACGGAAAAACACTTGCATCTTTGATCAAATGCTTCAAGTTTGGGGGAGAACGGTCGCTTACACCTCTCCTCTCTGGGTTATATATACCGCTGCTGAAAAGAGTGACCTCTCCGATCATTATTCCGATACCTTGTTCCATTGAAGGATTTAGGAGAAGGGGTTTTGACCAAAGTGAGGTTATTGCCTCTTATCTTGCAAGAAAGGAGGGCTATACGCATCTTTCTCTTTTCAACAGACACAAGGGAATGCAACACAAATTCCTATCGAAGGAACAACGATTGGATGAACAGGCAATGGAATTGACGCATTCCAAGAAAAACCATGCCCAATTTAGACATTTCCTGTCAGCAGGATATACTGCCACGCTCCTTGATGATGTAAAGACCACAGGATCTACTTCACGAAGGGCAAGTGAACTACTGGAGTCTCATTTTGGATGTAAAGCAACGATAATCGTACTTGCTGATGTCTAGGCATACATGCATCGTTGACAAAGATCCTCGTTATCGATATTATTTTAACAGGATTAGTTGTTTATTGGGGATCGCCAACCGGCGTATCCCTTTTTTATGAACTTTTTTCAGGAGCAGTATGATACAGAAAGGAATAGAAGAAACACCTTTGTTTCGTGAATACGAACCTCTGCTGAGTGCAATGGGCATTACATTGGTGGACATCAATGAGATTGACCGCGGAAGCAGTGTCCTGGTTACCATTGTAATCATGGCAAAGGAAGAAGAAGTAAATGTCGACCATTGTGCGAAGGTATACCGATTGGTATATCCACGAATGGAACTGATATTAGGGGAGCGTGATTTACAACTCGAGGTAACCACCCCAGGCCTTCAGCGCACAATTAAGGATAGATATGAGTTCAGCTTGTTTACCGGCAAGCGTGTACGGGTTTATGATACGAGCAAGTCGGCATGGGTAAGTGGCATCATCAAAACATGTGATGACCATTCGCTTACGCTTGACGAGGTATTTATTGAGGATGAAAAAGAGATGATTGAAACAATGGTTGTGGAGTTGGCTTCTATCCAGAAAGCTAAACTCGACTATAGATGGGAGGACAATTCACATGGCAACTGAAATTGGTGACGCTATTAGAAGTATGGTAGCGGAAAAGAGTATTTCCGAGGAGCTGGTTATCAGCACCATTGAAGACATACTCCGTGCAGCGTACAAACGTAAATTCGGTACCGATGAGAATGCCGTCATAGAGTTCAGTGAAGATTATACCAGCGTTGAGCTCGCGAGCAGACGCCAGATTGTCGATGATGACGAATGGTACAATGAGGTGACTGAGATTCCACTCAGTGAAGCAAAAGAAATCCACGAGGAGTGTGAGATTGGTGATGAGTTGCTCATTCCCGTCGACCTCAAGGAATTTGACCGTATCAGTGTACAGAGTGCAAAACAACGTGCCCATCAGAGTTTTAGAGATATCCAGAAAGATACACTGTACAGTGAATTCAAGGCAAAAGAAGGTCAGTTGATCATTGGTTATTACAGGAGACAAGCTCCAACCGGTGACATCTATGTCGATATCGGCAGCACTGAAGGTCTTCTTCCCAGGAGAAACCAGTCCAGCAGGGAAAGCTACCAGAGCAATGACAAGATCAAATGCTATGTGGAGAGTGTAGAGAAAGCTGAGCGAGGAGTTCGGGTTATCCTCTCAAGAACAAGTAGTGAATTGATTCGCAAACTTTTCGAGGTGGAAGTACCGGAAATTGCTCAGAATCAGATTGATATCATCAAGATTGTTCGTGAAGCTGGATACCGCACCAAGGTTGCCGTTGCATCACGTAATGACGATATTGACCCTGTCGGGGCCTGTGTTGGGTTGAAGGGAAATCGAATTCAGACTATCATGAGTGAGATAGAGGGTGAGAAGATTGATATTCTTCGCTACGATCCCAACCCAATCAACTATATCCGCAATGCACTCTCCCCAGCGCAGGTGAAAGATGTAGTGGTTCTTGACAAGAATATTTATCATGCAGTTGCCATTGTTGAAGACAGCCAACTCTCATTGGCCATTGGCAAGCAGGGCTTGAATGTCCGTCTGGCAAACAAGTTGGTTGACTGGATGATTGATGTGAAGACCCAGGCTCAGTTTGATGAGATGGATATTGCCAAGGAAGCCCGTTCAAGGGCGGAAAGCATCTTCCTTGATGAGCAAGAGTACTATGGTGAAGAGCTCGTTGCCCAGAATGATGAGGAAGTGCTTGTTGGACAGGAAGGCGAGGGTGTCCCTGAAGAGAGCTTTGTTGATGAGGATGAGATTGCCCTCTCTGAACTTCCTTTGGATGAGATGTTGCTGAAGAAACTCCATTTCCACGATGTGTATAGTGTTGAAGAGTTCATCAATCTCAGCGAAGAGGATCTTGCGAGCTTCAGTGATTTGAGCGAGGAAGAGATTATTGCAATTAAGGATACCATCAATGAGTACGTTGATATCGTTGAAGATGAAGAGGAAGCTGAGACTGAGTACGTCTGTCCCAATTGTGGTTCCTCCATCACAGAGGATATGAATGTGTGCCCAAACTGTGGTACAGGTCTGGTATTTGAGGTAGAGTAAATTATAGAGGAAATAATGTCGGAAGAGAATAACAAGCCAAAAGCAACGTTGATCAAACATGTTGTGAATCCTACGGAACACAACAAAGAGCAGAAGAGTCCCGCAAAAGAACCTGAGTCCAAGCCAAAAGCTCCCGCTGAAAAGCGTAGGGTTGTAGTGGTAAAGAAGAAGGTAGTTGTGGTGAAGCCTCAGGCTCGCAAGGAGGCTGAAAAGCCCGAGAAAGAGAAGCAGGAAGGCAAGAAGGCCTCCAAGGATGAAGGTAGCAAGGAAGCATCTGAAAAAAAGAAGACAGCTTCAGATGGCCGCACAAGCAGTGTGGTACGAAAGGCTCATCGTCACAGTGGGTCAGAGAACCTATCCGCTTCTCCCTTGCATAACGGTCCGGTCGTTATCAGACCGACCAATCTGCCGCCGGTTCCTAACCAGGGATTGACGGTCAAGGATCATAAGGAGTTGCAGGATAAAAATCCTGGTGGTATCTCTTCCAAAGAGAGTCCGGTTCCAAGTTCCGGTCCACGTGTAGCCGGTATGGTTGGTGGACGTCCAGCTCCTGGGACCAGACCTCAATACCGCCCCAACAACAACAGGGGTGGATATCAGGGCCAAGACAATCGTGGTCCAGCCAGACCTGCTGGAGCAGGCGGGTATCAGGGCCATGATAATCGCGGTCCAGCCAGACCTGCTGGAACCGGTGGGTATCAGGGCCAGGATAACCGTGGTCCTGCCAGACCTGGTGGATACAGACCTAATACAAATGGTCCGGCAAGGGGTGGCGCCCCATTCCAACGCAGTGGTGGTGGTGGATTCAGAGGACCTGGTGGCCCCCGTCCTCCCTTTGGCGGGCCTCAAGGGGGAGGAGGGAATCGACCCCCTATGCAGGATATGGCTCCTGTAAACCAGCGTACCAACAAAAAAAGCTTCAAAAAGAAGAATAACGCTACTTACAAGAAACGGAATGCTGAGGAAGAGAAGGAATTCCAGATCCAGAGACGCAAGCAACAGGCAGCAGCCAAACTTGCTGCAGTACCCAAGTCCATTGATATGATGGAGGTCATTACAGTAAGTGACCTCGCCAAGAAAATGAACTTGAAAGCTGGAGAGATCATTGCGAAGCTTCTCAAGATGGGCATGATGGTTACCATCAACCAACAGATTGATCACGAAACAGCTGAAATCATCTGTAGCGAATATAACTGTCAGGTAAATCTGGTCTCTCTCTATGATGAAACTTTAATCGTAAGTGAACCGGACAAGGATGAGGACCTGATTGATCGTGCACCAATTGTGACGGTCATGGGACATGTTGACCATGGTAAGACCAAGTTGCTTGATGCAATTCGTTCCACCAAGGTTGCCGAAGGTGAGTATGGTGGGATTACCCAGCATATCGGAGCCTACAAGGTCGATCTTCCAGGAAAAGGGGAGGTTGTCTTCCTCGATACTCCTGGACACGCCGCATTCTCCATGATGCGTGCCCGTGGAGCGCAGGTTACTGACATTGTCATCCTGGTGGTAGCAGCCAATGATGGTGTAATGCCGCAAACCCGTGAAGCCATCGACCACGCTCGTGCAGCCAATGTACCCATCATTGTAGCGATCAACAAGTGTGACCTGCCTGAGGCAAAGCCTGAGCGTGTCATGCAACAGCTCTCTGACCTTGGCCTGATGCCTGAGGCATGGGGCGGACAGACACTGTATTGTGAGATATCTGCACTGAAGAAGATTGGTATTGATGAATTGCTTGATACCATCCTCCTTGAAGCTGAAATGCTCGAACTGAAAGTCAATGCAAACTGCAGGGCTGAAGGAAAGATTATTGAAAGCCGAATCGACCAAGGCAGGGGTATTGTTGCCTCCATCTTGATCGAGCGTGGTACCCTGAGACAGGGAGATCACTATGTTGCAGGTATTTATCCAGGCCGTGTAAGAGCCATGTTTGATGACAAGGGAAACAAGATTGATGAGGCTGGCCCTTCCACTCCTGTTGAGATCATTGGACTCTCGGACATTCCGGGAGCGGGTGATCCGTTCCAGGTCACCGAAGATGAGAGACAGGCCCGCCAGGTTGGTAACAAACGACAGGAGCTTGAGAGAATCGGGGATAGCCGCAATGTGAAAAAGGTTACCCTGGACAATCTCTATACCAAGATCAAGGAAGGTACCATCCAGGAGTTCAATGTTATCATCAAGGGTGATGTACAGGGATCTGTTGAAGCCTTGCAGGGCGCGCTACAGAAGCTCTCCAACGATGAGATCCATCTCAATGTAATCCGTGCAAGTGCCGGTGCAATCATTGAAAGTGATGTTACCTTGGCCAGTGCATCTGAGGCATTGGTTATCGGGTTCAATGTACGCCCGACTCCAAGAGCCCAGGTCCTTGCTGATCAGGAGAAGATTGAAATCCGAAAATACAACATCATTTATGATGTGGTAGATGATATCAGAAGTGCTATGGAAGGCATGCTCAGTCCTGAGGTGCGTGAAGTTGAGATCGGTACTGTTGAAGTCCGTGATACCTTTAAGGTACCCAGAATTGGAACGATTGCCGGATGTATGGTTACCAGTGGAAAGGTCAAGAGAAATGCCTATGCTCGGGTCTTCCGCGAAGATATCCAGCTCACTTCCGACAAGGTCAAGATTTCGAGCTTGAAGCGATTCAAGGATGATGCAAGGGAAGTTGCAGAAGGCTTTGAATGTGGTATTGGACTTGAAAATTTCAACGACTTGCATGTCGGAGATATCCTTGAGATCATTGAGACTGAGGAAATCGCCCGCAAGTTGGTAACAAAAAGTGAATAACAACCATGAGTGAATATAGCCAGAAGCGAATAGAAGCAAAACTCTCTGAGGCGATCAGCATGCTGATCGTCAAAGGGGAGGTGAAAAATCCCTTGGTCAGTACCCTTTGCTCGGTAAGTAAAGTGGAGCTCTCCCAGGACAATGCTTATGCGACCGTCTTCATCTCCTCGGTTCTTGATGACAAGAGCCTAGAGGAGAGTGTTGCGGGGTTGCAGAAGGCAAGTGGATTCATTCAGAAACGTGTAGGGGCATTCCTGAAAACCCGGAATACCCCTGTACTGAGATTCAAGGCAGACATCTCTCTGAAAGAAGGACAAAAGATCAATGCCTTGATAGATTCATTGGTGGAAGATGGGAAAGAAAGCTAGTATTCTCCTCATCAACAAGAAACGGGGACTGACAAGTTTTTCGAGTCTTAACGATATCAAGCGTACCATAGACCCAAAAGTAGGGCATGCTGGTACGCTTGATAAATTTGCAGAGGGACTCTTGATTGTATTGACAGGCAGTATGACCAAACTGAACATCCTTTTTTCCCAGATGGACAAGCAGTATCGTGCGCACATCCAGTTTGGAAGTGAGACCGACACCCTTGATCCGGAAGGGGAGGTAATAGCAGAATCGGCAATTCCTTCCTATGAAACAATTCTGCAAGCGATTCCTTCGTTTGTAGGGGAAGGAGAGCAGGAGCCTCCTGCCTATAGTGCCTTGCATATCAATGGGAAACGAGCAAGCAAGCTAGTCAGGCAGGGCAAGCATGTGGTCATGCCAAAAAGACCGATCACCATTTATACGTTTATCCCAATCAGCTATGAAGCAGGTGTACTTGTTGCAGATATCCATGTATCAAAAGGCACCTATATCCGAAGTATCGCCAGGGATTTGGGAAAAGCTTGTGGAAGTAGGGCTCACCTCACCGCCTTGACGAGAACCAGCATTGGACCGTTTTCTCTTGATGAAGCGGTAGATGCAAAGCAAACAGAAGACCTTGTATCCTCCATGCAGTATACTGATGTGTATCTGAAAAGACTGGAAACCATCAGTATATTTGAAATCCCTGATACAGAATTGTTTCGTGTAGCCAATGGGGGCTATCCCCATAGGATGACGTGCATCAAGGAGAGTAGGGATGCAGTCTATGGGGCCTTGTATAGCAAGGATGGTATCCTACGGGCCGTATCCAATATTCAGGAAAATCGCCTGATTGCCCAGATACACCCGTTTTCAGGGGGAAAACAGTATGAAACGGTATGATTTCATGCATCTTTCAGCTCATCCGGTCCTCTGGCAGGTGCCCATGGTAGTCTCCATTGGTGTATTCGATGGTCTTCACCGTGGCCACTTGACCATCCTGGATCGTACGAACTCTCTTGCCAAGGAAAATGAGTGGGAGAGTATGGTGATTACCTTCGACAAAAATCCCAAGATGGCAACGAAAAGCCAACCATATCATTCCAAGCTTACCACTGAAGCCCAAATGCAGGAAATCCTTGCCAATCTTGGTGTTAACCATATGGTAGTCATTGACTTTTCTGCTGATTTCAGTAAACTCACAGCTGAGGAGTTCCTAACTTTGGTTTGTGCTTTTTGCCAAGTCAAGGCGATGGTTGTCGGAGAAGATTTCCGCTGCGGTGCCCCGGCGTCAAGTGCCGGACCTGTTCAGCTGCAGGAATATCTGAACCGATTGTCACCTGGGTCATTCGTGGAAGTTCCTCCTTTTGTCCAGACTGACAGAAGTGAGGTTGTTTCAAGCACCTTGGTGCGTAAAAAACTTCTTAAGGGCGCTTTGGAAGAAATCCAAAGTATGCTCGGCAGACCGTATGAGTTGGATTTGGTGGCTCACCCCTCCAAGTTTACTGAAGACGGACTGCTGTACCGTACGGCTTCCTTCATGCAATTGCTGCCGATGGCTGGCGTGTATGATGCCTACCTTACACTTTCGGATGATACGAAGGTCCCTGTGAAAACAATCATAGGTAATGAAGACCTTTTCATTATTCCAAAAGCGGTAATGTGGGATATGAAACTGTTACGTACAAAAAGACTTAGCTTGATAGCTAAGGGGAGTAGTTCATGATCTCGAAAGAACAGAAACAAGAAATCATCGCAAAGTATGGTGGTGATGAGAAGAACACTGGATCAACTCAGGCACAGATTGCTTTGTTGACCGCCAGAATCAACGACCTGCAGATTCACTTCAAGGCAAATCCTAAGGATCATGCTGGAACTAGAGGGTTGTTGCAGATGGTTGGACAACGCAGACGTCTTCTGAAGTATCTGCGCAACAACGACATCGACGCCTACCGTGCGCTGATTGCAGACCTCGGTCTGAGAAAATAACGGTGATGTTTTCACGGTAATTTTGTGTGAATGGCTCCGATGGCTTTTCAGGCTGTTGGAGCTATTTATATGATATAGTAAAGAAGAACAAAAAGAACGAAGAAAGGAAAAAGTAAAATGGAAGTTAAGAAAGTATCTGTACGGATTGGTAATTCCGATCTGGTTTTTGAAACCGGGAAAATTGCCAAACAAGCCAATGGCTCCGTTTATGCCCATTATGAAGGGAGTGCGGTTATCGCAACGGTCTGCTGTGGCAAACAACCCAATGAAGGCTTGGACTATGTACCACTCAGTGTTGAGTATAATGAAAAATATTATGCTGCAGGAAAGATCCCCGGTGGATTCCTTAAGAGGGAAGCCCGCCCCAAGGACAAGGAAATTCTCGTCAGCCGCTTGATCGACCGTCCGATGCGCCCCTTGTTCAACAAGGCCTTCGGTAGGGAAATCCAGATTGTCCCCACTGCTGTCTCCTCCGACATGAATAATACCCCTGATATCATTGCCATGAATGCAGCAAGTGCTGCAGTCACCATCAGTGATATTCCATTCGGTGGCCCTATCGCTGCTGTACGCATTTCACTCCTTGATGGCAAGTATATTGTCAATCCAACTTTCAGTGAAATTGAAAAGAGCGAACTTGATATTGTAGTTGCTGGTACCCGTGATGGGATTACCATGGTTGAAGGTGGTGCAAAAGAGGTAAGTGAAGAAGTGATGCTTGAGGCAATCGCAACTGCCCAGCCTTTCATTACCAAACTCTGTGATGCACAGCTTGAACTGCGTGCACTTGCAGGAAAAGAAAAACTCCCTATCATCGAGAGCACTGTGGACCTTTCCTGGCTTGAGCCTGTGAAAGCGTTTGCATATCCCCTGATCAAGAAAGCATCCTTTGTCAAGGGCAAGATGGAGCGATATGCTGCTCTTGCTGAGGTGCATGAACAGGTGAAGGAAAAGTTTGCTGAATTAATTGCCGAGGACGAGAACCGCCCAGGCCAGCTTGGCGGACTCTTCGAAGACCTCGAGTATGAGATTCTTCGCGCCTCCATCCTTAACGAAGGTGTTCGTACTGATGGCAGAAAGGTAGATGAAATTAGACCGATCACCTGTGAGGCTGGACTCTTGTCCAGAACCCATGGTTCAGCACTCTTCACCCGTGGAGAGACCCAGGCCTTGGCAGTGACCACGCTTGGCACCTCCAGTGATGAGCAGATGTTTGATACCATCGATGGTGAGAAATCCTTCAGTTCCTTCATGCTGCACTACAACTTCCCTCCCTACAGTGTTGGTGAAACCGGAAGGCTCTCCACCGGTAGAAGAGAGATTGGGCATGGTCACCTTGCCCAGAGAGCTCTGGAGGCTATCATCCCATCCAAGGATGTATTCCCCTATACCATCCGTGTTGTCAGTGAGATCATGGAGTCCAATGGCTCCTCATCCATGGCTTCGGTGTGTGGTGGTTGTCTTTCACTGATGGATGCTGGTGTTCCTGTAAAGACTCCTGTAGCCGGTATTGCCATGGGCTTGATCACCGAAGGTGCTGATTACTCCAAATATGTAGTACTCAGTGACATTCTCGGCGAAGAAGACCATCTTGGCGATATGGACTTCAAGGTAACTGGATCACGTGAAGGTATCACCGCTTTCCAGATGGATATCAAGATTGCCGGTGTTACCCCTGAGATCATGAAGAAGGCGCTTGAACAGGCAAAGAAGGGAAGAATCCATATCCTGAACATCATGGAAGATACCCTGAAGACTCCTCGTGAGGAGATCAATGAGTATGCTCCCAAGATCCTGACCATGAAGGTTGACCTTGAGAAGATTGGAGCTGTCATTGGAACCGGTGGTAAGACGATCAAGGCAATTGCAAGCCAGAGTGGCGCAGAAGTAAATATTGCTGATGACGGGACCATTACCATATTCGGTAGGAATGCTGCTGCAGCGAAGCTTGCCAAGGAATTGGTACAGTCCATCGTTGAGGAACCTGAGGTAGGAAGAATCTACCAGGGAACCGTAAAAAGAATCATGGACTTCGGTGCCTTTATCGAGATCTTGCCAGGCAAGGAAGGGCTCTGCCATATCTCCAAGCTTGCAAAGACTCGTGTCCAGAACGTCGAAGATGTACTCACTGTTGGTCAGTCCGTACCGGTGAAACTCATCGAGATCGATCGTCAGGGTCGGTTGAACCTGAGTTACATCGATGCAATCGAAGGCAATACCAAATAACATGGAGAGCCATTCGATTCCGGTAAAGGTCAAGAAGCTCAATGAGCACGCTCTCCTTCCCGTATATGGGACGGAGAGAAGTGCAGGTGCTGATCTTTCAGCCTGCCTGGAGGAGGACTTACTCCTGAAGGCAGGTTCCTATGCAAAGATTCCCACCGGATTGAGTATTCAGGTTCCTCCTGGGTATGAGGCACAGGTCAGGCCAAGAAGTGGGCTTGCTGCCAAACATGGGATCTCTGTTCTCAACAGTCCTGGTACCATCGATAGTGATTATCGTGGAGAGGTGGCTGTCCTCTTGGTCAACCATGGGGAGAAGGACGTGGTCATCCATACAGGAGACCGTATCGCACAGATGGTTATCGCACGGTGTGAACAAGCCTCCTTTTTACCGACTATGGAGCTTGATGCTACAGAACGCGGAAGTGGAGGTTTTGGTTCAACGGGAGTATAACGTTGAAGCAAGGTGCACGATTCAGCTTAGTATATCGCCACATAGGAAGGGAGTACCTCCTTTCCTTTATTGTGGCGTTCTTTTTTTTCTTTTTCATCTTCTTTATCAACCAGATTCTTCTCATTGCCCAGCGGATACTCCTCAAGCAGGTTGATTATTTCTCGGTTTTCCAACTGGTAATGCTCTCTATCCCACAGTTTTTGCTCTACACTTTCCCGTTCTCCAGCCTCACTGCTTCAAGCATGGTTATCGGTGACCTCTCGGGTAACAACGAAATCCTTGCAATCCGCAGTAGTGGGATATCATTGAAACATGTGTTTCTTCCCATCATCCTCATCTCCCTGGTCTTCTCATTCATGACATTCCTTACAGCAGACAAGGCGCTTCCTTGGAGTACCAAGAAGTATCGTGAACTCTACAGCGGTCTTATGAGAGAGCTTCCTACCTTGGAACTTGCCAGCAACTCTACAAATACGATAGGCAACAAGGTCTTGGTCAACAAGGAAGTGGTTGGAAATACTGTACATGATATCGTTTTGTTTGAAACCTCCAATGATCGAACCGGTCAGATTCTCAGTGCCCCGACGGCTGAGGTAACCCTTTATGATCTGAATGCATTCATTTACCAACTTGAAATGGACAATCCCTTGATGCTCAGAAATGATGTGGAAGGTGGATGGGCTCTCTCCAAAGCGGATAGTGCGAGATTCTTTCTCAATTTCTCAGGACAGATAGCCAGTCTTGCCTCAGCCCTTCCTTCTCAGTTGTCAGTCAGGGAACTACAGGAAAACATTGCCATACATCGAACTGCCCTTGAAGAGGAAACAGTTCGCCATGAAGAAAAGCTTCAAAAAGCTCGGTTGCAGCTTGCCACACTGATGCAACAAGCATCTGTTTCCCCTGAGAGGATTGAGGAAGCTGAAGAGGAAGTAAGAGCGCTTGAGGAGAAAACCCCTATTAATTTTTACTACCAGTACTATAGGGCGGAACTCCATAAGAAATTTGCACTCAGTGCTGCTTGTTTCATGTTGGTTTTTCTCACCTTCTCACTCTCTTTCTTCAAGGTAAAGCATGGCCGGCTTATCGGATTTGGTATGTCCATGCTGGTAGCAGTACTCTACTGGTATCTTCTCTTCTTCTCACAAATGCAGATTTTCAAGTTCCCCATAAACCCAGGATTCCTGATCTGGATACCCAACGTATTGATGTTCTTTAGCGGCATCCTGATCATGTTGTTTGCGAGGCGTCTATGAAGCTGCATGACCGCTATGTTGCCCGTTCAATTACTGTTGTCGCTTTACTCGCCTTGGTATTATGTACCCTTATGCTGCTTAGTGTTGACTTATTCAGCAATCTTGATGGGTATCTCACGAACGAGGTAGAACCATTTACCATCCTGACTTTGACCTTGTTGTATACTCCCCAAGCTGTACTCTTTGCACTTGGACCCTCCCTCTTATTCTCAGCCACATATTTCCTCTCACAATTGCAGGCCAATAATGAGTATATCTGCTTGCTGGGAAGTGGGCTGAGTTATCGCAGGATTATCACCCCCATCCTCGTGCTTGGAATTCTGTTCAGCCTTCTGGAGTTTGGTTTTGGAGAGTATGTCTTCATACCAGCTGAGAGAACACGTGAGATGAAACAAGATGAGCTGTTCGGATTACGCAGTACCTATGACAATAGAAATATTACATTGCGTGACCCAGATGGCAATTATGTAGTACATGCAAAACAGTATAGTGATGAACAGAACCGATTGGCCCAGGTGCTTTTGGTCCTGCTTGATGATGCAGGGGCAATGAAGGCAAGGGTTGACGCAGCCTGGGCATTTTGGGAAGAGGAGAGAGAAACGTGGAGGATGGAGCGTGTCAGATTCCAACAGATTGATGGAGATGGTTTGGTCGTTGAGTCAAGAGAAGTAGGGGAGCTGCAACTTGATGAGTTCACTCTTGCCCCTTCCTATTTCAGGAATCTGAGCAATGACATCACCACCATGGAGCTTGCAACAGCGGTTGATTACCTGAGACGCATGCACGTGCTCGATCCATCCCGATATCCTGAGCTTGCCACCGATTTCACCAAGCGATTGCTTGAGCACCTCAATCCACTTATCCTGTTGTTCATTGCCTGCACCATCAGCTACCGGTATAAGAAGAACGTTCTGCTTTTCAGCATCATTACCAGCCTCTCTATTGCCGTGATATACTTTGTGGTACAGATGGTCACCATCATCATGGCAAAACAGGGTGTTATCGCTCCCATTTGGGGTATGGCAATCCCGATGATTGTGATAGTATGCATAGCACTGGCAGAAAGAGCTGTATTACGTTAGGGGATTTGTATGGCAATATTTCGAACTATCCATCAGGATACCAGCAGCAATGCTCGCTTGGGTATCCTTTCACTTGGCCACGGAGAAGTGGAGACACCGGTATTCATGCCTGTAGGCACCAAGGGAACAGTGAAAGCAATGTTCCACGAGGATGTCAAGAAAATCGGATACAAGCTTATCCTTGGCAACACCTACCACCTTTATCTCAAACCAGGACTAGAGGTGCTATCCCAGTTTGGTGGACTACATAATTTCTCACACTGGGATGGTAATTTGCTCACCGATAGTGGCGGTTTCCAAGTATTCAGCCTCTCAGGACTCAGAAAAATTGGAGACAAGGGCGTAACCTTCCAAAGCCATATAGACGGTTCTAAACATATTTTCACACCAGAGAATGTAGTGGATACACAGAAAGTAATCGGTAGTGACATTGCCATGTGCCTTGATGTATGCACTCCTCCAGATATCAATCACCGAGCCGCCACTGAAGCGATGAATATCACCCATGCTTGGGCTAAACGTGCTATTGAACATCGCAAGATGCTGGGAGCTGAATTCAAGGGCAACCTATTTGGCATAGTCCAGGGCAACTTCTATGAGGACCTGCGCAAGCAGAGTGCTGAATTCTTCAATGAGATGGATTTCCCTGGGATTGCCATCGGTGGGCTCTCGGTAGGTGAGAGTAGAGAACAGTTCTCCCACTATCTTGGGTATACTGCTGAATTGGTAACCAAGGAGAAACCAAGATACGTCATGGGTATTGGCAGCCCAGACTATATCCTGGAAGCAGTGGAAAACGGTATTGATATGTTCGATTGCGTCCTTGCAACTCGTATGGCACGCAATGGTGGCATTTTTACCGATGACGGTGTCATTACACTCAAGAAGACAATCCATAAATTCGATCATGGCCCACTTGAAGAGGGCTGTACCTGCAGGGCATGTACACAGTATAGCCGAGCGTACATGCATCATCTTATCAAGACCGGCGAGATGCTTGGAGGCATGCTGGCTACGGAACACAACCTAACCTACTTCTACCGACTGATGGAACGTGTCCGTCAGGCTATCAGGGAAAATCGATTTGCTTCCTTTAAAAGGGAATACCTTGCAAGATTCTACGCAAAGTAGCAAGACAGCCAAAAGCAGTTTTGCCATCATGATCTGCACGATTGCAAGCAGACTGCTCGGGATTGTGAAAGCTCGTGTACTCTCCTCGGTCTTTGGAGCGAGTGGGGTGGCAGATGTGATCAACTTCACATTCAACATCCCCAACAATTTCCGAAAACTCTTTGCTGAAGGGGCCGTCAACTCTGCACTCATTCCTGCTTTCTCCAGCCTACTTGGATTAGGGAAGAAGCGGAGCTCTCTTCATCTCTTCAGCTTGCTTTGCACCTACCAGATCATTCTTCTTATTCCCTTGGTATTGCTCTCCTATTTCTTTGGTGAAGAGTTCATTTCCCTTATCAGTGACTTTGACAGTGCCCAGGTTGCCTTGGGCTCAAAACTACTTCCTTTCTTTATGGTCTATCTGGCAGCAATCAGCATGGCGGCAATCTTCAATGGGGTATTGCAATCTCATCACAACTTCCTCCATGCCTATCTTTCCCCGTTGCTTTTCTCGCTCTCAGTTATTTTTGGGGTACAGTATCTCACTCCTTACCTTGGGGCGATGAGTATGGCTTGGGCTACATTGGCAGGAGGATTGCTGCAAGGTTCCTACTCCTACCTTATGCTCAGACGCTACGGCTACCGATTGAAACCAGCAATAAGACAGGCAGATACCCCCTTGAAACCAGTCATTGGGGCATGGTCCTTGGTTGTGCTCGGCATGGGAATGCAGGTTGTCACGCAGTTGGTGACCTATCACTTTGCCTCCACCTTGAGCGAAGGAAGTGTAACAGCCTTCGCAAATGCAACGATCTTTTACCAGACGCCTTACGGAGTCTTCTTCAATGCAATCAGTGCAGTAAGCCTGCCCTTGCTTAGTCGCTCCTATGCTCTGGGGCAGAGGCAAGAGATGCAAAAACATACTCGTCTGAGCATTATTCAACTAACCAGTCTCCTGCTTCCCAGTGGAATTATTCTCTTCTTCCTTAGCCAGGAGAGTGTCAGTGTGGTGTTGCAGACCGGTAATTACACGCTTGCTGATGCCCAACTGACCGCATTGGCTCTTCGACCCTTCCTGTTGTTCATGGTAACCACCAGCTGGTATGCAATGCTGCTTCGTCTGGGCTATAGTGCAAACCGCTATGCACTGATGACCAAGATTACCTTTTTTCAGAACATAGTGGACATCCTTCTCATGTGGGTCTTCATCTCGCTGGGGTGGGGGATCATATCACTTGCTCTTGCCAATGGATTAAGCTATGTAACGCTATTGGGATTCTTGTCATTCAAGCTGAGAGATCTCTACAATCCGATAAAAGATACACGACTGAAACGAGGATTGCTGCGTACTGTAGCCGCAAATATACCGATTCTTGGGTACTGCTTGCTTTATGCTTCATTCGGTACGACTTGGTATCAGAGTGGATCAAACCTGAGAAACCTCTTGATACTCTCTCTGGTAGCCCTTGGATCGCTCGTGGTATGGCTCATCTCCTATGCATTGCTGAAGGTGGAACTACTCTCGCTCTTCCGTTCCAAGAAGCAAGGCAGCGACCTGTAAGGCAACCACCTCATCCAGCTTTACCACCATTCGGTCGAAGGTAACCAACCCATTGAGTTCCTGCTGTACATCTGTCAATTGGGTATAGACGGAGGCTGCCAGTCCTTTCTTTTTTGCCGGATACACCTCCTCTTCATACAGATGGAAGAAAGCATCATTGAAATCTGAACGGTTCATCAGTTGCTTGTATCCAAATGGCTTCTTTTCTTCATCGTCATGTCCTTCCACTCTATATAAATACCCTCCAAATTCAGAGAGCAGCACGGCACGTCTTAATTTATCTGGACGATGTCGGTATCGTTTGAAATACACATGGAGGGAAGAGAATTCACCAATGCCCTGGTCATACCAGCCGCTGGTACAATCGATGGTTCTTGTTGAATCGAGAGTTTTAGCGAGGGAATACATGTCTTTCGTATCGAATTGTCCCCAACCCTCATTGAAGATGACCCACATGGCAATACTGACACAGTTATAGAGTGTTTCTATCATCTCTGTAAGCTCAGTGGCAAACATCTCTCGGTATCTTGCATCCTGACTTCCCAGCAATCGATAGTGATGGTCTTTCACCATAAAACCAGGTATGAAGAGTGGTGCAGACATAATGGGTTGGACAGGAGGCCTTCCCCCACTTACCATATCCTGCCAGACCAGAAGACCTAGATGGTCACAATGATAATACCATCTTCGACTCTCCACCTTTGCATGTTTACGTACCATATTGAAGCCCAACTTTTTCACCATGACCAGATCATCAATGATTGCTTGGTCACTTGGAGCGGTATAGAGGCTTTGAGGCCAGTATCCTTGGTCCAGTATTCCGTGCTGGTAATAGGGTTTTCCGTTGAGCAACAATCTTCCATCCTGCACCTCAAAGCTGCGTAATCCTACATAGCTGGTCACAATATCACTGCCCATGGTTACAGTGATAGGGTAGAGATATGGATCTTCAGGGCTCCATGGATGCACTACCTCAACTTGGCAACAGAGACGCTGGTTGCTCATTGCCCTGCACTGTTTCTTCCCACCCATATAGGAGATGGTTACCTCGTGGACCCCTTCATTGGGGTTAACTTGGACATACCAACAGCGTTGGGCTATATCAGGGGTAATGATAAGATTTTCAATAAAGATGAGAGGAACCTCTTCAAGCCATACACTCTGATGAATACCACTCTGTCCCTGATAGTAAATACCTTGTGCCGTGGAAGCCTGCTTGCCTCTGATTATGGGTTCACTGTCTCCTGGATCAATTACCTTTACCAGCAAGTCATTCTCTTGTCCCATAAAACCAGTGATATCGAAGGAGAAAGGGAGGTAGCCTCCTGTATGTGAACCGACCTCATTCCCATTCAAGAAGACAATGCAATGATGATCGACTGCCTCGAAATGAAGTAACAGACGTTTAGTCGGAGAAAGGGCTCCATAGGTGATTGTCCGGTTATACCAGAGTCTTTGATCAGGGGAGATTTTTGTCTGCAAACCGCTTGATTCGGTTTCAGGAGAGAAGGGTACTAGAATTCTTAGCGGAAAGTGCTGAGGGCAATCATCAGTATCACTGATAGCAAAATCCCACCAACCATTCAGGTTTTCGTAGGAGCTACGGACCAACTGGGGACGTGGATATTCTTCCAAGACAGTATGTTCATCGACGGTGTACCTTTCCTGCATGTACCCATACTACCACAGAGTAAAAAAGCCCTCAGCAATTATTTGCCGAGGGCTTGGTGTTTCTAGAAATCAACGACTGAAATTGATTTGACCGTAAAGTCATAATTCTGATCGTTGAGGGTGAAGGTAAATCGCTCCCCAACCTCATGATTGAGCAAGGCTCTACCGAATGGGGCGAGAAGGTTGATGATATTCTCATTGGGATTGGATTCCCACGGTCCCATGATGGTGAACACCACTTCTTCAGCATGAATGTTGTCCATCATAACCACCTTGGTACCAAACCCAACCTTAGAGGAGTCTACCTTTTCCTTGGTAATAACCGTAGCACGATCTACCTCTTCGGCAAGTCTGCGTAAGGTATTGTTCAGGAGGCTCTGTTTCTCCTTACCATACTTGTACTCGCTGTTCTCTCGAAGATCACCCAACTCCCTGGCTTCACCAATTTCCTTGGCAACCTCTGGCAGTTCCACATGCTGGATATGCTCAATCTCCTTCTTCTTGGCAGCAAGACTGCTTGGAGTACAGAACAAGCCGGTGGGAACAACGCTCTGCTTGTTGATCGGCTCCACTTCGTCAAAAAACTTGAAGGAGGGGAACTGCTCACTGATTGCATGCTTGATCTCAATTTTCTTTCCACCGGGAAGATTGAATACATTTGCCACAAGGCTGTAAATCTTCTGAGCTCTCTCTTCATTTCCCTCTGCCACAAAGTTCAAGGCTGCACGTTCATCAAAGAGGAAACCCATAAGCGTCTTTGCATTCTTGCGGTTTTCCTGTACATCCTTTCTGTTGTCGATACAGCGGTTGGTGAAGTCGAGCAATTGCAACTCAGTATAAAGGAGCTGCTCAGCGGAAACGCCGGCTTTCTCCCAATACTTCTTCTCACCGTTCTTGAGCAGGTAGATCAGGGTATTTCCTTTTTCCTTGAAGTTTTCCACCGCATCGCGGTAAATGCCTGCAAGAGCACTGTACTTTTTCTTCTGCTTGTAGATATCTGGGATGTATCCAGTGAGGTAGGAGTCAAACAGAACTGCAAGGATTTTCTCCCACCCAGGAATTTCCTCAACCACATGGTCGATGAAGGCTTTCTTTAGCTCAGGATCCTTGATTGCAGCGAAGGTTGCCTCAACATTATCACAGCGTTCATAGAGCATAGCGAAGGTCAGCGCATCAGGATAGCTGATAAAGTTCATGTTCTGATGTTTCACCAACTCTTCGAGCAGCAAGTAGCAACTGAAGGTAATATCATTCGATACCACGATTGGCTTGAAAGCACCATTTTCTTCGAAGAAAAGGTCACTGAAATACCTCACCATCTCAAAGAAGAAGTCACTTTCGACGTCGCCCTTTGCAACAATAAAGTCCTTCAAGCTCTTGATCTTGTCATAGATATTCTTCTCATTCCTGAAAACCTGGAGCTGTTTTTCTTCATAGCTCACAGGGGTGGAGCGCAGAAGGTATGTATCCACATCATTGCTGGAAAGATCAAAGAGTGGGTTGGTCATCAACTCCTTCTTGGCCTGATTGAGCCAAGGAGTCCACTCCTTGACATCAAGGATGGAGGGAACCAGTTCACTTTTCATCTCTTTCAGGTTGATCCTTCCCTCATTGCTGGCCATCAAGGTCTTCAGCGTCCAAGGAATATCCTCCTGCACTTTCTTGCTGAGTTTCTCTCTTGGCAATGCGCTCTTGAGCACCCAGATATGACTCTTAGGAAGTGCCTGCAAGCTCTTGAAAGCCATTGAGGTAGACATCCTGCTGCCTTCCTTGCTTGACTGTCCAGCAAAATCCACGATGACATCACTTTCATCAATGGAGCGGATTCTACCGATTCGGTTTGTACTGTTCTGGAAGACAAAAGTACCCTTGTCGAACGCAATATTTGTTTCGAAATCTTCGATACTGTGGAGAATGTCACGATTGATATTGCTGGTAAGAGCACTGGACTCAAGACAGCTCTTGAGCCTGGAATGGGTCTTGTATTTCGTCTTGTAACTCTTGATCAGGTTTTCCCTGGCAAAAGTGTCCTCGCGGTCAAGGGAAAGCATCTGTTTCTGGCATTCGATCTGATGGTCAATGTCATCCTTGCTTGCATTCTCAAGGTCGCGCAGCAACGCTACTGCAGTACTCTTGCTCACAGCAGACACCTGGTCTGCTACAGAGATGAAGTAACCGAAGTTGTCTTCTTCCAATTCAAGAAGGGCAGTGAACATTGCTCTCACTGAGGAGACATCCTTCCTCTTGATAAGTCTGTGGATACCCTTCTTATAGAAGGAGATGGCTTTTTCCTTGTTCCCCTTCTGCTTTGCATGTGAGGCAAGTTGGCGGACAATTTCGACTTCTTCGTAGTCCACCTTGACCAAACGTTCCCAAAGCTGAAATTTCTCTTCTTCCTTTCCCATCTGCTCATATGAATCAGCAAGCAAGCGAAGAGCATGTTTGTTCTCATTGCGGCTGAGTATTTTCTGTGAGAGGTATTCAACAATATTCCACTTCTTGGCCTCCATGAACATTTCAATGAGGCTGAGAAGCTGCAGATAATCATCCGCTCCTCTACGTTCCAATTGGATGGACCCACTGATATACATGGCAATGATACTGTTTCGCTCCTTCTCATTGAGGTGCGTGTCGCACAAGCTCTTTGCTTCAGTTTTCTGTTCCTCGTCCATCTCCTTGATGTTCTTGTCCAGTTCCTGGAAGCTGCTTGTTGTATAGGTAGTTACGGTGCTTCTCGTCCATTGCTCTTCTTTCAACAAGTTCTCGATCTCTTGGAATCCCATGGTTTCCTCCAAACATATTTGTCCAATTCTAAGACGTAAATAAAACCGGGCAGACCGGGACATAGCCTGCTCGGGTTTTGCATTCATAGTTGCTTTTCTATAATATAGCACGATTTGGAAAAACTAGCAATTGATTTAAGGAAAGTGCATAAAACATATTAACATATATATAGTATTTCGTAGAAGCAGTCGTTGCAAAACCTCTCTCTACCTGTTATAAATGGAGTATGAAACAGCTTCATTACGAATCGCACCAAGCATGTTGTCTGCTGACTTCTCACGCACCGCTGAGGAAGTACAGAGCATCAACGAGAGCAAAGCAGATTGGGTACATCTGGATGTCATGGACGGTATGTTCGTCCCGAACATCACCTTCGGTCCCAAGTTCATCCAAGATCTCAGACCTCACTCAGACTTGGTCTTTGATGTGCACCTTATGATTGATAAACCTGAGCGGTATATTTCACTGTTCGCTGAGAGTGGATGTGATTATATCACTGTACATGGGGAAGCATCACTGCATCTTCATCGCACCTTGCAGATGATAAAGGCTAGTGGATGTAAGGCTGGAGTATCACTCATACCTTCCACTCCGGTTAGCATGATTGAACCTATTCTGGATATGGTCGATTTGATACTTGTTATGACGGTAAATCCTGGCTTTGGTGGTCAGAGTCTCATCCCTTCCACACTACAAAAGATTGAACGCCTTGCAGAATTGAGGGAACAACATGGATATGACTATCTTATCAGTGTAGACGGGGGAGTCAATCTCGATACAGTAGGTGAGATTGCACAGCGAAAAGCAGATATAGCTGTATGTGGAAGCGCCTACTTTGGGGCTCCAGACAGGGCTGCATTCATACAGGCAATGAAGGAACGAGCACAAGTATGAAGGCGGTCATTCAACGTGTCCAGGATGCAAGTGTTTCCGTTGAGGGGAAGATCACCGGCCGGATCGACCAGGGCCTTCTTGTCTATCTTGGTATTGGACACGACGATACAGAAGCTCAACTTGCATGGTTATGCGAAAAAATTGTAAAGCTACGAGTTTTTACCGATGAGCAGGGAAAAATGAACAAAAGCCTTTCTGACGTACAGGGGTCCATACTGGTAGTGAGCCAGTTCACGTTACTGGCCAATTTACGCAAGGGAAACCGACCATCCTACAACGATGCTGCACCACCACAAAAAGCTGAGGCTTTGTATGAACAATCCCTCAAGTTGTTTGCTCAGTTGGGTTTTCCTGTCTCTTCAGGTGAATTTGGAGCACATATGAAGGTGTCCTATACCAATGACGGTCCGGTCACCCTCCTGCTTGAAGCAGATTAAAAAGTATTAGACTTATAATGTAAGGTTACAGAGTATTCGAGGAGCATATCATGGCAAAGAACAGTAAAGATACGACATTCCCCACTGACCAGAAGCAGAAGCGGGACGCATTGGAAGCAGCAAGGGTCCAGATTGACAAGCAGTTTGGAAAAGGGTCCTTGATGAAGCTCGGTGACAACAAGGAAAACCGAAACATTGAAAGCATCTCTTCCGGGTCCTTGCTTCTTGATGAAGCGCTTGGTATTGGTGGATACCCGAAGGGTAGGGTCATTGAGATCTACGGTCCTGAAAGCAGTGGCAAGACCACACTCGCTCTTCATGCCATTGCAGAGAGTCAGAAAGCTGGTGGAATTGCAGCATTCATAGATGCTGAGCATGCTATGGATCCAAGTTATGCAAAGAAACTGGGTGTAAACATTGAAGAACTCTGGATAAGTCAACCGGACAGTGGAGAACAGGCGCTGGAGATTGCAGAATCCCTGGTACGGAGTGGTGCAGTGGATATCATTGTCGTGGACTCTGTTGCTGCCCTTACCCCACAAGCAGAAATTGATGGTGATATGGGTGATAGCCACATGGGTCTCCAGGCACGACTGATGAGCCAAGCACTGCGCAAGCTAACCGGTCTGCTTTCAAAGAGTCACACCACCATCATCTTTATCAACCAGATTCGTATGAAAATCGGCATCATGTTCGGTAACCCCGAGACAACCACTGGAGGGAATGCACTGAAATTCTACTCCTCTGTCCGCCTCGAGGTTCGCAAGATAGAATCCATCAGTAAAAGTGCTGATGATATCATTGGAAACCGAGTACGAATCAAGATTGTAAAGAACAAGGTTTCTCCTCCTTTCAAGAAAGTGGAACTGGATCTTCTTTTCGGTGAAGGTATCAGCTATATTGCAAGCATTCTTGATGCCGCACTCAAGTATGACATGCTGGAGAAAAGTGGTTCCTGGTACTCCTATAACGGGGAGAAGATTGGGCAGGGAAGGGAGCGAACACTGGACTTCCTCAAGGACAACCCGGATATCGCCACTGACCTTGACAATCGCCTCAGGGCAAAGATGTTCCCTAAAGCGGATGCTGTTGAGGCAGCGCAAACTGTTTCAGAAAGCAAGTAATTCCCAACAAGCACTGCTGGGCACAGAGGTGGAATAATCCACCTCTGTGTTGTCAATACAGCAGGTGTTGGGTATACTCGCGGTGAAAGGGGAACGCTGTGCAAAAACAAACAGTACAAGCAGAACAAGTGCCAAGGGGGGCAACTTTCCATACCCCCACCTTCGATGGTCCATTGGACTTGTTGCTGTTCCTCATCCAAAAATCCGAAGTCAATATTTATGACATTCCCATCTCGCTAATCACTGAACAGTTCTTGGGATATCTCAAGGATGAGAAGGTCACTGAGCTTGGTGATCTTACACAGTTCTACAAGATGGCTGCAGACCTTCTCTATATCAAGAGCAGGATGTTGCTTCCTGTAGAGCTGGAATTCGATGAAGAGTACCAGGACCCCAGACAAGAATTGGTGGACCGCCTGCTGGAGTACCAGAAGTTCAGGAAATACACTGAGTTGCTTACAGGCACCAATACCAGTGCCGAATTGTTCATCACCCGCAAAAGCAACCAATTTCGACTTCCATTCGGAGATGAGGAACTGTTTGGCGATGTGTCATTGCAGGATTTACTCAAGACGTTTTCACGGCTTATGACCACCATAACCCCTAACAAAGTGTTCAACGTTTACGAATCGGTAACGGTCAATGAAAAAATTGCCTTGATGCAGGAATTGTTTGAGACTCAAGATTATATCACCTTGGAACAACTTATCGTCCATGCTGACCAACTGCTCCATATTATCTGCAGTTTCATGGCAATTCTTGATGCATGCAAACTCAGGATGATCACTCTCGTTCAGAGCGAACCGTTCGGTCCAATTCTGATCCGTAAGGTCAATGAAGCCTTCGAACAGGATTTTGAGCACATGTACGATGATGATTTCGAGGAAATTGAGGAAGAAATCATCACTGCACCTATCTCAAAAGGTGAAGAAGAGAGGTTTTTTGAGGAAGATGCAGATAATCTCCGCACAACTACTGACGATGGTCGTGTTTTTCTGTATGATGATGAGAGTGAGGATGAGCAGATCATTCTTGACGATGAGTGATAGGAGCGTTAGTGGTGGATAGGAAGAGGCAAGTGGGCAACGCTGGGATACAGCAAAGCCCCCTCTTGAGTACCGAGGCCCGGTTGGTAGAAGTCATTCTCTTTTTGGAGAACGAACCGGTTAGTTTGGAACGATTGAGCAAGATGACCTCCCTTTCGGAGGAAACAACAAGAAAAGCCATTACAGAACTGCAGGAACATTACCGTGAATACCTGCATGGACTGGACCTTGCTGAGAGCCAGGGTGCATTCCAATTCCTACCTTCTTCTGATCTACACGACAAGCTTCGCTCCTGCTACGGCAAACGGGTCGATAGACGCCTGAGTCGTGCAGCCTTGGAAACATTGTCCATTGTGGCATACAGCCAACCGATTACACGCAGGGAGATAGACAACATCCGTGGAGTCAGCAGTGACACCATCATCCGTTTGTTGCGAGACCGTGAATATATTAAGGTGATCGGAAGGAAGGATGTCCCTGGGCACCCCTGTCTCTACGGCACCTCAAGAAAATTCCTTTTTGAATTCAACCTAGCAAGTATCAGCGCACTCCCCAAGCTCTCCGATATCGACCGACTGCGATTTGAAGCAGAACCAACACAGGAGAAAGAAGAAGCATGAAATTAGTATATCCGCTTAGATTACAGGTCTATTTGGCAAAGAGCGGTTGTGGGTCCCGAAGATCCTGCGAAACACTGATCACCAGTGGGCGGGTCACCGTCAACACGAAACGAGTAACAGAATTGGGAACCAAGGTCGATGAAGAAGATGTCGTCATGGTTGATGACCAGTTGGTGGAGCCAAGCGAGAAAACCTATTACTACGCCTTGCACAAGCCCAAGGGCTTTGTTTGCACGAACTGGGACCCAAACGAGAAGAACTATGCACGTGATCTAATTGATATTCCAGACAAGAATCTTCTCTTCCATATTGGTCGTCTGGATAAGGATTCCAGTGGCTTGATTCTTTTCACCAACGATGGGGATGTGGCACAAAAAATCATGCATCCCTCCGAGGAGATTGAGAAGGAGTACTTGGTAAGCTGTACTACTGGAGTACGAAGGGAAGACCTAGAGGAGGCCCGAAAAGGTGTCCTCATAGACATGCCGCAACCTTATACGATCAAACGTTTTGAGATTATCAGCAAGAAATGGGTGCGGATCATCCTAACCGAAGGAAAAAACCGAGAAATCCGAAAGATTCTCAGTCACTTCGGTTATGAGGTGAAGCAGCTGGTTAGGATGCGAATTGGTTGCATTGAACTGGGTGACCTCAAACCGGGGCAATACCGCACGGTCACGTCTTCCGAGATCAAGGCGCTCCTGAAGGGAGAAAATGATATTCTAAGAAAGAGTTCAGGGAGAGGATGGTAATGGTCGTAGCTATAGACGGACCGGCGGGTGTTGGGAAAAGCTCCATTGCCCAGATGATTGCAAAGACTTGCAATTTCTACTATCTCAATTCCGGCTCATTCTACAGGGCCTACACCTACCTGCATGTACAGGAAGAGAAGGACCCCATGAATTACCCAGCAGTTTTGGAAACTGCAAGGCACTATGTACTTTCTATTGAAGACGACCGTATCTCTGTCAATGGCAGTGATATTGAAGATAAGCTTCATACCCCTGAGGTTGACGCAGTAGTCGCGCAAGTATCAACGTATCCTCCGCTGAGAAGCTATGTGAATGAACAGCTCAGAAGGATTGCAAAGGATATGGATGTTGTCATAGAAGGTAGAGATATTACGACTGTGGTCTTCCCAGATGCCGACTTAAAATGTTACTTTGATGCAAAGGCTGAAGTTCGAGCTGAACGTCGACTCAAGCAGCATCCGGACGGACAAGATTACGAGACTGTGTTGCGACAAATCAAGATGCGAGACGAAATTGATAAGGGCAAGGAAGTTGGTGCACTTCGTGTTGCAGAGGATGCCCTGTACATAGACACCTCGTACTTGACTATAGGACAAGTTTGTGAGAAAGTGTTATCTGCTATTTTTACGCTTAAGGGCGATGTAAATAGGTAAATTTAGGATCAGGAGAAATCAAGTGGCTGAAGAACAAGAAATGGAAGAAAAGAAGACCAGAATGCAGGATTTACTGCAGGAGGAGTATCTTAAATCTCTTGATGGAATCGAAGACGGTCAGCTCGTGGCCGGTACTGTTGTCCAGGTAAACAACGAGTATGTATTCGTGGATGTCGGTTATAAGAGCGAGGGGCGTATCTCTCGTGACGAATTCGCATCGATTCCTGAAGTAGGTGATGAGGTAAAAGTCGTCATTATCACTAAGGAAGGGAAGGGCGGCCAAATCGTCGTTTCCAAGAAGCGTGCCGATTTCAAAGAACGTACAGATGAACTGAAGACTGCTTCTGAAAGCAGATCTCCCGTTTTGGGCAAGTTTGAAAAGGTAATCAAGGGTGGCTTTGAGGTTGACCTCGGAGGCGAGTACAAGGGTTTCTGTCCCCTCTCAAAGGCTGATGTCCAGAGAGTTGAGGATCCTGAGACCATGATCGGTATCACTGATTACTTCATCATTGACAAGTTCCACGGTGGCACAAAGCTTAAGAGCGTTGTGAATAGACGTGAGTATCTTGACCAGAAAATCAAAGAGAATAAAGAGAAATTCTTCTCCACTGTCCAGATCGGCGATGTAGTCGAAGGTGTTGTGAAGTCATTCACCTCCTTTGGCGCTTTCATCGACCTTGGTGGATTCGATGGACTCTTGCATATCAATGACATGAGCTGGGGCCATGTCACCCGTCCAAAGGACTTCGTAAAGAAGGGGCAGGTGGTACAACTCAGACTCATTAACATCGACCCGGAGACCCAGAAGATCAACCTGAGCTTGAAGCACATGCAGGAAGACCCCTGGACCACCTTCGAGCAGAAATACAATGTTGGTGATACCATCAAGGCTCCGGTAACCAAGATTACCACCTTTGGTGCATTCATTGAGATTGAGCCCGGAATCGAGGGACTCGCACACATAAGTGAGCTTTCCTGGACCAAGCGCATCAACAACCCCAAGGAAGTCCTTGATGTAGGTGATGTCGTTGAAGCAAAGATTCTTGGGTATGACCTCGACAAGAAGCGTGTTTCTTTGGGCCTCAAGCAGCTTGAGGAAAATCCTTGGGACACCATTTCTGATCGCTATCCGATCGGTATGACTCTTTCAAAGCCAGTTGTAAAGATCACCAACAGTGGTGCATTCGTCAACCTGGAAGAGGGTATTGATGGATTCCTCCATATTGATGACATTTCCTGGACCAAGAAAGTCAAGAACATGGCATCCTTCTGCAGTGAAGGTGATGTGATTGACGTTGTGGTCATTCGCGTTGAGCCGGACAATCGTCGTATCCGCCTTGGTGTCAAGCAGCTTGAGGGCAACCCTTGGCAGACTTTGCGTCACGACTATCCCAAGTTCAGCACGATCAGTGGTGTTATCACCAATGTCACAGACTTTGGCGTATTCGTGAAGGTCATGGGAGATATCGAAGGACTGATCAGCAAGTACAACTTGGTTGGTCCGGATGAGGAGTTCACTGACGAAGTACTGAAAAAGTACAATGTCGGCGATCCCATCACTGCAATGGTTGTAGAGTGCAATCCTTCGACCCAGAAGCTCTCACTCTCCGTTAAGGAGATGGTAAGACGCTCTCAGCAGTCGGAAATTGCAAAATATATCCACGAGGATAATGAGAACGATACCTACTCCCTGGCAGAAATGATGCGTTACAAGGATGAGGACAAGGAGAAGGAAGACAACTAAGGTTGTGTTCCGAATCACAGGCGGCATACCTGCCGCCTGTGTCATATACCCTTGATAACGGAGATGAGCCATGAGTAATAATTCTAAGGATACAGCTGAGTTGACCTTGGCTGAACGAATCGAAGGATCTTTGAACCGCTTCCTAGGCAAGAACAAGAAAGCGTTGATTGTTGTTGCAATTGTGGTGATTGTTGGACTGGCAACATTGGGCATTGTGCTTACCGTGAGCCAGAATAATCTACAGACACAGTTCAACGAGATTGACCAACTAGAAGCCTCATATGTTGAGCTTCAGGCTATGGGAAGCGATGACGAAGCGTACCAGGAGACCTATGATGAACTGGTTGCTGGTCTGACAGCGCTTGCAGGAAAGGGAGATAAATACCCGAGTCTGAAAGCTGAATATCTGTTGGGCATGGTGGCATTCCAGGATGAGGAGTACCAGAAGGCAGCTGACAGCTTCCTTTCTGTCTACACTGAAGCAGATGGTAACTATCTTGGCTCTCTGGCACTTGCCAATGCTGCAGCAGCAGCTGAAGAGCTCGGAGATGATTCTCTGGCACTCGAGTACTACACCAAGATTATTGATGAGTTCGGGTTTACCGCAGCTGAGTCAGCGAAGGCTCTTTTCGGGCAGGCTCGTCTACAAGAGAAATCTGGTAACATTGAGCTGTCAAAGGCAACGTTCCAGCAGCTTGCTGACCAGTTCCCAACTTCCGAGTATGCCAAGCTGGCAACCAACAGACTTGCACTCCTGTAAGCAAACGGGTTAGGGTAGGTTAGAGACCCACACCATAAGGAGGCAGATGCATGAAGAGAAGAATTCCTATTCTTTCTACTGCATCTGTCTTTTTTATTGCCCTGATACTGCTATCATCTTGTGGGATTGCAACCATATTGACATTTGGTACTGGTACGGTATTTGCTGATGGTGACACCAATGGGGATAAGGTTGGTTTACGTCTCGATGTTGATGATAGCCTGGGTACTCTTAGCCTTATTGATCCAGGTTCTGGTCCTTCTCTTATGCTTTTCTATACCATCACTGACTCAGAAAATCCACAAAATTTCAAAACAGCATTCAATACAACATATAAGAGGGATTTCAATGGCGTGCAGATTACCACTGATGCAGTACTTACGGTTAATGATATAACGCTGTATCGCTTTTCTGATACTCTTGGAACTACATTCCAAGGACCAGAATATATTGCCACTGCCAATGTTCCCACATCCCCTGATTTCAATTGTACGCTTACCCAGACAGCAGTATCAGGATCAATGGTATCGATGGACTTGGTTTTCGATGTTGGCTCTTATACCATTCATAATTCACCAAAACTCCATAGATTTAATGGTCAACCATTTGAGACAGATATAAAAAAGGTAAATGAATCATTTGAAGACTATCATATTGATGATCAATCCTCTGCTATGTTTCTTCATATCTATGGAGCAGTCAACGTTTCCAAGGGAAGTTTTAACAACATCTATTGGACTGAACTGGTTAATCTTGGGTATATCAAACTCTAAATCGAAATAAACCATAACAAAAAGGTAAGAGCGAATGCAAAAACAGATTCATATATTTTCGTGAATAATATATATTCTGTTAACTAGAATCTATTTCACAACTATTTGAACCCAACATCGTGTTCTCCCACTATATGAAAGTATACACAAAATGTGCCACGAACCTGTGCATGTCCGCAGCACATTACAAATTATCAATTGTTACTTGTATAAGTAATTGAATCTAGGCCTCTTCCTGTTTCTTCGGCATTACCAGTCCTACAGCGAATACAACAAGACCCACGACTATGAAGACAATTGCAGTCTGATTCATCTGTGAGAATGTATACTTCACAATTCCTTCAATCTTTGAAGCCTGTACTGGAAGGGATCCAAAATCGACACCTGCGTTGCTACCGATTTTATCCAGATTGGAATACATCGACTTAATGATCAGGAACAAAGCTCCGCTTAATGCAATTGTTATTCCTGTCCACTGCATACCGCTGCTTCTCTGTAGGAGAAGGATTGCAAGAATCAGGAAAACCAGGAGTACGATTACCAGGATCAATACACCAAGCCAGGTATTCATGAGAGAAAGATAACCCCGGACCATAGAGATTGTTCCAGGAGCCATATCATTCACCAAATCACCAATCACCAGAGATTCCGGCAGACCAAGTTGATCAACAATTTGTTCAGCAATCATTGGGATATAGGCTTTGGGCGCCCCAAACATGGCCATCAACTCCATATCGGAGTATTGCTCCAATCCCTTGGCGATATTCTGTTCAATCTCATCAAGCTTCGGGACCATATCAATAACTGCAGTCAATTTCCCTGACTCACCGGTCAAGCTGTTCACCACATCATCGGTGACCATCACAATTTGATCCTCGATCCAGTCTTCATCCAAGGCATCGATGATAGCGCCACTGATTAAATCCACCTGAGCGTCGACACCAGCTTTCTGAACGGGGTCTGTGATTGTCTTTCCTTCAGTGAGACCGTCGCGAACAATATCAGGAATCATTTTGGCAATCTCATCATGCACCAGTGCGGGAATTTCATTGTCACTGACAACCGTCTGGTAATACGACTGGTTGAGCAAGGTATTGTCCATACCACGATACATCATGAATGCCATGCCGTATACGATGACTACCACTGACAGTAGTACCAATACAATAATTTTCAGCGCTTTCACTTTAAATGCCTCCTTACCGGAATAATCTTAACATTATTCCAGTTCATGTAATCCATTACATGGTGAGGCATGAAAAAGTACAAGTCAAGAAACAGGTAGAAGAATACGGTAAATCTTTGGAATAACCGTTTACTCCACGGTAACAGACTTTGCCAGATTCCTCGGTTTGTCTGGATCATTTCCCTTCTGTACTGAACAGTAATATGCATACAGTTGACTTACCATTACCGAAAGAATGGGACTGAACAGAGGGTGAGTCTCTGGTATGCGGAAGATCATGTCAGCAGTCTCGTCGAAGGTATGTACTTTCTCAAAGGTTATAACAAGAGCCGTTGCTCCCCTCGCCTTCACTTCCTTGATATTGGAATCCATTTTTGTAAACAGGGATGGTTGGGTACAGAGAGCCACCACCAATGTGGATGTGTCGACGAGCGCTATAGGGCCATGTTTGAGCTCACCTGCAGCAAACGCTTCACTGTGGGTATAGCTTATCTCCTTCAGTTTCAAAGCACTCTCCAGACTGATGGCATAATCAACCAGCCTCCCCATGAAGAACACCTTGGTCTTGTTGAATTGGTTTGCCGCAAACCTCTGGATATCCTCCTGCCGGTCGAGCAATCGCTGTGCTTGGATGGGAAGCTGCTGCAAAGCTTCCAGCAAGGCTGATTGTTCCGCTTTCGCCAACAAGGTTGCCAGGGAAAACAGACTGAGCAACTGGGTTGTAAACGCCTTTGTCGATGCAACGGCAATCTCAGGGCCGGCATTGGTATACAGCACCTTGTCCGCCTCACGGCTGAGCGTGCAACCGACCACGTTGGTTATCGCCAACGTTGGTATGCCAAGATTCTTCAGCATCCTGAGTGCTGCAATCGTATCGGCAGTCTCCCCGCTTTGGCTGATAAGAATACATATTTCCCCTTCCTTTCGGATGTGTCGCTTGTAACGAAGTTCACTAGCAATCACAACCTCAACAGGAATAGCTGCAACCTGTTCAATGACATAGGAAGCTACCATTGCAGCATGATATGCAGTGCCACAACCGGTGATCAGAAGATGAGTGGCATCCTTGATGAGCAACTCAATATCCGCCGGAAATGATAGTTTTTCCTGCTTGTCGAGCTTTGGCCTGAGCGTATCACCTAGCGCCTTGGGTTGCTCAAATATCTCCTTGAGCATAAAATGCTCGTAGCCGCATTTCTCTGCAGCCTCCATGTCCCAATCGATTGTCTCAGGCGGACGAGAGAGTTCTTCACCTTCAAGATTGTAGATATGTACTGAATCCTTGGAAAGGACAGCAACCTCCAGATCGTTCAAATACTGGACTTCCCTGGTGTGGGAAAGAAGCGGAGGAACATCGCTTGCAATCAAGGTGGCACCCTCAGCTCTGCCAATAACCAAGGGACTGTCCTTTCTTGCTACCACTAAAATGTCTGGTTGGTCTGCACAGACCACAGCAATTGCATAGGACCCCTCCAGACGCGCCACAGACTCCCTGACTGCAAGCAAGAGGTCTCCGTTGTAGTGGAAGTCAATCAAGTGTGCAATGACCTCACTATCGGTCTGGCTAGCAAATGACACCTGGTGTTTTTCAAGCCAGGCACGTAGCTGGCTATGATTCTCGATGATACCGTTATGCACCACAGCAATACTTTGGGAAACATCAGTGTGTGGATGGCTGTTCAAATCACTGGGCTCTCCGTGGGTTGCCCAACGGGTGTGCCCAATCCCACAGCTCCCTTCAACAGGATTCTGCTCGACCAATAGTTCAAGATTGGACAATCTGCCCTTGATCTTCCTTACTTGCAGGTTCCGTTCCTTGGAAATGACTGCAATACCTGCAGAGTCATAGCCCCTGTACTCCAGTCTTCTCAGAGCTTCAAGCAGAATTGGTGAAGAAACCTCATTACCGATATAACCGACTATTCCACACATGGCAGCCTTCCTTTGCTTTGTAGTACCATATGTCCTCTGGTTTCTGCTACCGTTTCATAGTCAAATTTCAACAAATTCCTTTCTATTTATGATTCCGAGTGATATGAAGTAACTAACAACCAACAAGCCGATGACCATCATTCCCATGAAAACAGAAACCAAAGCAGTATTCTGGAAGCCTGTTTGCGAAGCAATACTTGTGAGTGCTGATCCAGCTCCCACAAGCAGGAACGTGATTAGGATATACCACACCCTGCTCTTCTCAAATCCAAATTTCAAAATCAACGGATAATTCAATGAAAGGAAAAATATTCCAAGCAAGATCTGAAGCTGCAATGCATTCAGCACCATTTCAATCTGGAAACCTCGAAAAACAACAGAGGAGACCATCACCAACAAAATGGAAACGGCTACTGTAAGGATCCCAAATAGATACTTGCTCTGCACAACGGCTTTTCTTGATACGGGAAGAGCAGAGACATACGCTTCCCAACCATCACTCTGGTCGTATGCAAACGTGGTAAGGGTGAGCATAATCATCATCATGGTACACATTGCAGTATAGAGGAATCCACCCTGCAAGCCTGCAAACACGGCAAAGAAGAGAATAAGGAACAAAGTTATACCTGAGCGCTTCTTCAAAACATACCAATCTTTCAACATCAACGTTAATACTGATTTCATGACCAGTCTCCTCCCTTGGATAGCATGATGATTATTTGCTCCAAGGTAACACGTTGGACCTCCCCAAATTGAGGCACTTCCTCACTTCTCATCAGGAACTCACTCTGGAATTGTCCATCTTTCCTACCTTTTATCGCATTGGGTTCAATATCAGCAATCCTTGTGGATGGGATCTGTACCAAGCGATAGCGTTCAAGCAGTTCATCTTTTTCACTCGATAGACGAATCTTCCCATCTTCCAGGAATGTCACATAATCGCAGAGCTTCTCCAGATCACTGGTGATATGACTGCTGATAAGGATCGTATGGTCCTCATGTTCGCTAAAACGTGAGAGCAAGGTTATGATCTCTTCCCTGCTCACCGGATCCAGCCCACTGGTCGGTTCATCGAGGATCAGGAGTTTTGACTGATGACTCAAAGCAATAGCCAGTTGCAGTTTTACCTTCATACCCCTTGAACACTTCCTATAAGGTTTTTTGGGATCAAGATGAAATTGCTTCAGGAGTTGTTGGTAACAGGAAGCATCCCAAGCTGAATAAACCCCCTGAAAGACCCTTCCCATTTCAAGCGGATTCAGCATGCTAGGAATACCCGCATCTTCCACCATGAAGCCTATGGAGTTCCTTGTCTGGTCATCCAATCCAATATTCGTACTACCAAGAACCGTAACATCGCCAGCATCCTGTCGTAATAACCCCAGCAGAAGCTTGAGGGTTGTGGTCTTGCCACTCCCGTTCGCTCCAATGAGCCCATGCACGGTACCCTGTGCTACCGAGAATTCCTGGTAGTCAAGGGCAAAGTTTCCAACCTGTTTCTTCACTCCCTTGCATATAATAGCCTGTTCCATTCTACACATCTCCCCGCTTCAACAACGCATACATCATTCCAAGTTCTTCTTCCCCAAGGTCCAAGAAATCTGCGAGCAACATAATTGCTCTCATATGTTCCTCAATTTTTCTCAGATACTCTTCCTTTATCTGCTCATGATTACGAGAAGCTACATAGCTTCCCTTTGCTGCAATGGTTTGAATATAGCCTTCCTTCTCCAATTCATCATACGCACGTTTTGTGGTGATGACACTTATTCTCAGTTCCTTTGCCAATACCCTGATGGAGGGAAGCAACGAACCCTCCTTCAAAACCCCAGAAACAATCTGAGAACGTATTTGTTCTGCAATTTGTGCATAGATGGGATCAGGGTTTGCATTCGAAAGAATGATGTCCAAGGCTGTTTTCTCCTTTCTGTTTATATACAGTATATACAGTATACACTACATGTCAACCTCTTTGGTCTATCGGTTCTCAAGATTGTCAGGAATCGTTATACTGGTGTCTATGATTGACTTCCCATTCGAAAAGAAACACTCACTCCAGGACGCTTTAATGCAGCTCCATACCATTGTCACCCTACTCAGAAGCGAAGAGGGCTGTCCATGGGACAGGGAACAAACATCCAAGAGTGTTGCAGAGAACCTGCTTGATGAAACCTATGAGTATATCGATGAAGTTATCAAACAGGATTTTCCTGGACAGAGAGAAGAATTGGGTGATGTACTACTTAATGCAATGATGTTGCTGGAGATCCACGAGGAACAGGATGATTTTTCTGTTGTTCAGGCACTCAATGATGTCTGTGAAAAGCTCATCAGAAGACACCCCCATGTATTCTCCACTGCTCAAGTCAGTTCCTCTGGTGAAGTCATTGACCTCTGGAACTCCATCAAGACTACTGTTGAAGGGAAACAAAGCAAGGATGATGATTTTTTCAGCAGGGTGCCATCCTCCCTCCCCCCTCTTGAGATGGCCAATGAGATCCAGAAGAAGATTCGAAAAGTAGGGTTTGATTGGCCTCATATAGATGGGGTGATAGAAAAGGTAGAGGAAGAACTCAGCGAAGTATTACATGCAAAAGACCATCAGGATAATACGGATGAAGACTTGGAAATGGAGCTGGGAGATCTACTATTCGCTACTGTCAACCTAACCCGGTTCCTTGGCTACAATCCCTCGGTTGCTTTGCATCGTTCAAACCAAAAGATGCGCAAGCGTTTCAATGCGCTCTATCAACTGGCAAAGCAGAAGGACGTACCATTGGATCAGGAACATCTTGAGGAGATGGATCAACTTTGGCAGGAGGTCAAGAGCGAGGAAACCCGCTAGAAGGAATGGCATATGGATAGTGCAGCAGATAATAACACTCGTGCAAAGCGAGAACGAAAAAAAGAAGGCGGAGCCATCTACGAGCGAATCGCCTATGATATTGCAAAAAGAATTGCCAATAATGAGATCGATGAAGGGACACGACTCTCTGGACGTTCGCTCATGTCTAGTGAATACGGAGTATCCCCTGAGACCATCAGAAGAGCCTTCGCCCTCCTCGAGGAGATGGAGGTTGTTCATGTTATGCACAACAGCGGTGTTCGTGTTCTCAGCACTGAGAAAGCAAAGACTTATATCAAGAAACATCACAAGCATGATGAAGGACGCTCCTTGTTGCAAAGGATGAGGGAAATCCTGAACGAGCAGGAATCCCTGAACCGTGAGCTGTATTCCACTGCAAAACAGCTATTTACCATGAACAACCGATTCAGGGAATCCAATCCGTTTCCCCTCTATGAATACACCATAGCTGAGGAGAGCAAGGCTATCGGGAAAAATCTGGGGGAGCTGCGTTTCTGGCAGGAAACCGGTGCCACCATCGTAGCCATCCGTAGGGATGGGGTGATCAACCTATCCCCGGGACCGCTTGAGCGGCTGGTCGCCGGAGATATCCTGATGATGGTGGGACCACATGATTGCCTGAGACGAACAGAACAACTATTCGATTGATCGTAAATACGCTACATATCCAGTGTCCCAAGATCCTGCAAAGAGCTTCTCTCGCTTGATCGTAAGCTTGCTTGCTATCAGGAACTTGTCAACATCAGAACCGAAGAGTAATTTGATCAAGTTGCGTTCCCCGGTAATACGAACCAGATATTGGTGTCCATCTTCCCCTTTGGTAACCGTCAGGGATGCATCTGCCTCATGCAAGCGTGCTTCCAATATATCAGTGTACGGTTGCTCACCCTTGGTATCTATACGGTAGAGGCTCCCTTTCAAGTGTTTTGCAAGGGTTTGTTTCTTCGGTCCCTTCAGGAACAATACATCAAGGATCGTGTACCCTTCATTAAGCGTAAGTTGCAACTCGCTTTTCACCTTCGCCTCATCCAGCGTACCGTCATCCACCAATTCAGCAAGCATAACCTCTTCTTCACCAGCGATTCCAATGGAAAGCGGGTTCACAAACTCAAGCTTTGGCTTTGGATTGAAGCCTTGGGTGAACTGCACATCCAATGCTGAACGCTGGAATGCCATCTCAAAGTTTCGCATTGCATTAATATGGCTTACATAGAGCGCAGATCCATAACGTGAGTAAACAATAACCGTCTGTACCGTATTGGCAGGAACAGGAGGCATTGCTCCTGGGGCGCCAGGTTTCTCCTCTTTCCATTGTTCAAGGAAGGGATCCTTGTGGCTTACATCGACAACCTGATGAACAGTGGAACAGGCACCACACTGATGTTCACAGACATCGTAACAACGATCACTCAAGAGCAATTTCTTCGCCCTATCCCACTCTTCCTTGAGAAATTTCTTTCCTACACGTAGAGAAACAGAATCCCAAGGCAAATCCTCTTCAATGTCATAATCCTTGAAGATTGATTCATCAGGGTTATAGGGAGCCTCATCAATAGCTTCTTTCCAGAGATCATACTGGAGGTACTCATTCCAGGCATCCAGTCGGCACCCTTTCTGATATGCCTTTTCAATTACATCTGCATACCGTGCATCTCCCCTGCTGATCAGCCCCTCAAGATAACTGACACTCGGTTCATGATAACTTACCTTGCAACCCTTGATTCTCTCATTGATCATTCTCTTCAGCTGGCTCAATTGCTGATAACTCTGTTCAGGAGTGAGCTGTGCACACCACTGGAATGGGGTGTGCGGCTTGGGAATGAACGTTCCAATGTTGATATTCATCCGTATATGGGTCTCATCCCAGATTGCACCGAGGTAGTCCACAATAGCCTGGTTCTCTTCCTCTCGATCGACCACGGGAAGGCCGATCATGAAGTAGAATTTTGCCAGCTTCCAACCCCTGCTCTTGGCCTCCTTGGCAATACCAATGACCTGTTCCAAGGGGACAGGCTTGTTCATTGCAAGCTGCCATGACTCCTTTGGAGTCTCGATTGCAAAGGTCAGTCCGCTCTTTCTTACCTCGCTCAACTGTTCAAGGATTCCCAGAGAGAAGGAGTTGACCTTCAGGCTGGGCAGGGCAAAGGAGACATGCTTGGAAGCAAACTCTGCATTGAGTGTCTCAATCATCTCCTTGATATAGGGATGATCCCCACTGGAGAGGGAGCTGAGGGTTACCTCCCGGTATCCCAACGTATCGACATACTGAGTTACCTCTTCCTTGATGGTTTCATAGAGTTTCTGACGGTAAGGTTTGTAGTACTGTCCTGCATGACAGAAGCGACAACCATTGGGACACCCTCTCATGATCTCCACAACCCCATTGTCTTGGGCAACCTTGAACGAAGGAACCACATAGTGCTGGTATCGGGCATCACGCTTAAGGCCGAAAGAGTCATCTATGAACCGCAAGGACCGCTTCTTTTCCGGAGCCCAAAGGAACGAAAATTCCTCGAGCATCGTAAGCGTTTCCACCCTTCCGTGACCATGCTCCTTGGCTTTCCTGATTGTCTGAACAACCTGTTCAAGGCCACCTTCTGCCTCACCAATGAAGACAAAATCCACAAATGGGGAAAACGGTAAGGGATTAGTTACCGCTGGTCCTCCCAGAATGACAATAGGATGCTCATCCCCTCGGTCCTTACTCCTGAGAGGAATATGTCCCAGTTCAAGCACTTGGAGCACATTGGTTGCACAGAGTTCATATCCAACAGAAATACCCAGCAGGTCCAGTTCGTGCAATGGTTTATGAAGGTCCAAGGTATACAGGGGAAGTTGCTTCTTTCTCAGCAGTTCCTCGAAATCGGGGGCAACGGAAAACACCCTATCGCAATGTACATGCTCCATCCGGTTCAGAAGATCGTAGAGGATTCTCACGGCATTGTTGCTCATCCCTATTTCATAGAGATCAGGAAAACAGATTGCTGCATGGAAATCCACAGCATCCATGTTCTTCTTCCCATAGTGGAATTCTCCACCAGTGTATCGGCTTGGTTGTGCAACCATAACCAGATCGTCGGCTAATGCCTCAAGTATATTCATTCTTAATCCTTTTTTATATGTTCATTCCTGTGACAAGGTCTGGTATTTGTTAGCCAGAACCCTGAAATCGGCTTGTGTACAAAGTGTAGCCAAAGATGCATACAGCATCTGCCTCTCCTGAGAGGTCAGGTCAGCCTGTTCATACTCCTGTGCAAGAGGGACCAGGGTCTGTGCCCATGCCTTTGATAGGTGCCAGGAAGCAATGTTCGCAAGCAGAGACACCGTTTCCCCGTTTTCCAGTTCACCAAAAGCAGCTCGTATCTGTCCAAGCGGAGCTTCCGCTTCAAGAAGCAAGAGTGCATACTCCCTGTCACCCAACTGTTGCCTGAGGTAGGTAGCAAAGACCATAGCTGCTTCCTGAGAGCGACCAAGAGCCATCAGTGCCTGATAGTAGGCTCTCGCTCCCTGTGTCCCGAGGAATCCAGCCTCATCAAGGAACGTAGCTTGTTCAACAACGAGCTCTACCTTTCCTTCACGGTCAGCGAGAATAAGCATCAGGTTCCGGGCCGCCATGCTGGGGCCTTCCTCTCCTGTTATCTCTTGATACAAAGCAAGGCTTTCCAAGGCCGTTTCGTTCTCACCAAGCTCAGCTTGCGCAAGTGCAAGATAGTAGAGGCTTCCGCTTCGATAGGTTTCACTGAAATCCTTTTCTGCTGAACGGTATAAGGCATCCCATTCACCTTGTTGTGCAAGCTCTTGTAAGGAGGAAGCATCTTTTGCACAAGAGAAAAACAGCAAAGCAAGAAAAAAGGAGAACAGAAGGAGCTTCCACAATCGTGTTTTCTTCATCTTCTGTTCTCCTGTCTATCATAAAACAAGGCAGGCAATAAGCCGGGTTCTGTTTGTGATGATCATCTATCCAACAGCCCTGTTACCAAGGCTCTTTAGCAACCGACCCGCAGGTTCAGGGCGGACAACCCACCTGCTGCTTGGTTTTGCTCCTGACGAGGCTTACCCTGCCACCCCTGTTGCCAGCGGTGCGGTGGGCTCTTACCCCACCATTTCACCCTTACCGGAAAACCGGCGGTATATTTTCTGTGGCGCTCTCTATAGCGTTACCGCTCCCGGGTGTTACCCGGCGTCATGTCCTATGGAGCCCGGACTTTCCTCAAGCGGCTGGTAGCCACCCGCGATCATCTAGCCTACCTTGAAAAAACCTAGAGCAAATCGTCAAATTCACTGCTATCGACAAAGTCGGAAAGACCACCTTCCTCGATATCCACATCTTCAACATGCTTTCGGAACTTCTCTTCTGCACCTTCTGCTTCCTCATAGAAGAGGATACGACTGCAGTACGGGCAGAATTCAATTTCCTTTGCTTCCCTGACCTCATTGACAAACTGATTCGGAAGAACGATATGACAACCCTGGCATACCAATCCATGGATAGGAACAATTCCCTTTCCTTTCTTGTTCTTCACGATATTGCAGAACTTGTTGTACAAGTCTTCATCAATGTCACCACCAATGTAACCCAAGCACTTTTTCTCAAGTGCTTCAAGTTCCTTCCGCTTCTCATCGAGCAGGGATTCAATCTTGCTCGCCTCGCTGTCAACTTCCTGTTTCTGGAGTGACATCAACTGCTCTTTCTCAGTAAGGCGTTCACTATACTCGTTGACCTGCTTCTCTTTCACATGCAACTGCTTGAGCAGACTCTGTTCCTTTGCTGCAGCATCCTTGATCTCTTTCTCCAACGCTTCGAATTCACGCTGGGTACTGATCAACTCCATCTGCTTCTCAGAGTTTTCACGAGCCAATACTGCATCATCATACTGGATATGAAGGCTTTTCAGATCATCCTTGGCTACTTCACTTCTCGTATGCTCCTCAATATATTCAAGGTTAATCTTGTCGAGCAGCTCCTGCTTGACCTTCAAGTCCCTTGGCAACTTGACAATTTCATCCTCAAGCGCAAACCGGTCACTAAGGTCTTCCTGCAGCTGGTTGAGTCGTGTAAATACTTCTGCTTCTTCCATCATCTTCTCCCTGTATCTCTCAAATGAAATCCTTCAATTTCCTACTTCGTTTGGGATGTCTGAGCCTTCTCAAAGCTTTTGCTTCAATCTGGCGGATACGTTCCCTTGTCACCTCAAAATACAACCCAACTTCCTCGAGTGTCAATGAATACCCATCATCGAGTCCAAATCGCATTTTCAGTACTTCCTGCTCTCTTGCAGGCAGTGTAGCCAAAACGTCCTTCAGTTGTTCCTGCAAAAGCGCATATGCTGTCTGTGTGGCTGGATTCTCAACTTCCTTGTCCTCAATAAAATCACTGAGCAAGGAGTCTTCCTCTTCACCTACAGGAGTCTCAAGGCTGATTGGCTCACGGGCAACATTCTTGACTGCCTTGACCTTGATCTCGGTCCATCCCAGCTTCTCAGCGACTTCCTCATCGGTGGGTTCACGACCCAGGGACTGCATAAGCATCCTTGACTCCCGAACCACCTTATTGATCTGTTCTATCATGTGTACGGGAACCCTGATGGTTCTTGCCTGATCGCTAATAGAACGGGTAATTGCCTGACGAATCCACCACGTGGCATAAGTAGAGAACTTGAACCCCTTGCGGTATTCAAACTTCTCAACAGCCTTGATCAATCCAATATTGCCTTCCTGGACCAAGTCAAAGAAGTGCAAACCACGGTTGGTATATTTCTTTGCGATGGAGACAACCAGACGCAAGTTCGCCCTGATCAACCTATCCTTCGCATCCTTCATCATCTTCTGACCATACTTGATCTTGGTGGAATGTATCAGGATATTCTCACACGTATCCTCAAACTGATACTCAATCTGTTTCAGGTCCTTCTCGGTGAGCTGCAACTCCCTAATCAGGTCCTTGATTGTATCACTGCTGAGATGAAGCTCTTCCTCAATGATTGCACTCTTGCCTTGGGTCGCAAGGTCACGGCCAAGTTGACGAAGTTCCTTGGGATTGGTGATATGCAACTTGTTTTCCAGTTGCTGTTTCTTCTCTTTGTATGAGCGGATCCTATTCTCAGCATCAATAAAGTCATGGGTGAAGGAGGTAATTTCCTCAGGCTGTAGATCAATCTTTCCAAGCTTCTTGAGCAGGGTCTTCCTCGATTTCAAGAGCCCATCATCACGCAAGACATCCTCGCCTGTGCTGATCATCTGCTCTTTCTTGCCCATGTAGTTCTTGAGCCCTGCCTGAACTTCCTTCAGAGGTTCCTTGTAGTACTGGTTGAAGCGCTTCTGTACCGTAACAAGTTCCTTATAATCCTTTGCGTTGTACTCTTCTTCCTGTCCCTCGATTTTCAAGTTGAGTGTCTTGAAGATTTCATAAAAGCGAGTGATCATGACACCACTTTCCTGAATGACTTCCTTGATGATCAAGGCTCCGTCTTCCATCTTCTTGCTCAGCTCAACCTCTTGTTCGGCAGTCAGGAGGTTCTCCCTTCCAATCTCCCTGAGGTATAAGCGTATAGGATCATCACCACTAGTATCGCTCTTATCGGTACCGAGGATTGTATTGTGCCTGCTATGATCGCTGTCCCCATCCCGCTCTTCCAGGCTGGAGATGTCAACAAACCGTTCACCGCCCCCTACCGAATCATCATCGGTACTCAAGGCGGTCCAGTCACTCTTTATGGAATCATCTTCCTCTTCATCTTCATCAAGCGCATCATCGTCATCGTCCGCATCGGGATCAGAGCCATGTTTTGCTTTTTTCTTGGATTTCTCTTCATCATCCTTGGTATGTTCATCAGGAAAATGTTCAATCAAGTCATCAACTGTGATGCTCTCATCATCATCAAGAAGGTCATCCGGCTCATCATCAAGGTCATCTGTATCGATTTCATCGGGAGTCGGACCATCTGGGAAAACACCAGCAACATGGGCATCCTCACTCTCTGTGACATCAATTTCCAGTTCACTGAGTGTTTGCATGATTTCATCGACAGCCTCATCCGTGGCATATTTCGGCCCGAGAGCATTACGTATCTCGTCCTTGGTTACCTGTCCGGTCTCTGCTGAGCGTGCTACCATGTCCTTGAGAATGGTCTGCGAAATAGTTTCATCAAGCATCTGTATTTCTTACCTACCCTGTTTACATCTCCTGTCCAAGAGTACGCTTGAGTTGTGCTATCTTTGCATCAATCTCAGTCTTCTCCCGAAGCAGTTCCTCGATCCCTTCATCCTCAGTTCCGTCCTGAAGACTAATATCCAAAAGTCGTTTATTGCTTAAACGACGCTTCTCATAATTTCGCAGTTGAATTCGATTCACTGCTTCATTGAGAACTTCAACTGGAGCCAGTCGAAATTCCTCCATAGCAAAGGACGATGCTACGTCACTTCGCAGTTGCGGGTCTTCAATCATCTGCAAGATATACTCATCATGCTTTCCGACATCTTCCCGTGCAGCCTCCTCCAATACATCATAGAGAGCTTCAGCCTCATTGTCCTCCAGGTCCTCGACTGCTAATTTGTATCGAGTCTGCAAATACAAATCCCGATTGTTGACCAGAGTCAGCATTGCGTACAAATCAACAGAAATAGTCGCTGGATTCAACGCTCGGATCTGTCGCTCCTCATTCCTGACAGCCGGCTTTACAACAACCCGCTCCTTATGTGAATAATCGTCAAGAATTGACGACTCGTCAACATCCAATCGGGAAGCCAGGATTTTTATTAGATCCTGCTTCTCAATCGACGACTGTGTGACGTCCAAATATGGCCGAACCGCATGAAATACAGAGGTTTTGCCTTTGGGCGTCAGTGTATCATACTGGTTTACCGCATTGTTTACAAGATAATGAAACCCTTGAACTGCATGTTGCAGCTCATTTTGCAGGGCTTCTTCCCCTTTCTCCTGCACCAACTCAGAGGCATCCTTTGCGCTCTTGAGCATGAGTACAGAATTTTCCATGCCAAAATCCTGGGCAATGACCAAAGCTTTCTGAGCCGCACTCTGCCCTGCCCTGTCGCTATCAAAGAGAATCTGTACCGAGGTGCAATATCTTCTGAGCAACTTACCCTGGTCTTCAGTAAAGGAGGTACCCAATGGAGCCATTGCATTGGTGAAACCACTCTGATGCAGTGCCACCACATCGAAATTTCCTTCACAGAGAATAGCCTTCTGGCTTTTCTTTATGGTTTCAAGTGATTCATACAAACCAAACAGGTTGTGTTTCTTGCTGTAAATCATCGTCTCTGGGGTATTGATGTACTTAGCCTTCGAGGTATTTGAAAGGTCCCTCCCACCGAAAGCTACCGTCTTGCCCTGCCAGTTTCGGATGGGAAACATCAACCGGTCACGAAACAGCGGAAATCGGGAATTGTTCTGGCTAAAGAGACCACTCTGCTTGAGGAGTTCATCACTATAGTGGTGTTTACGGAGGAATGAATACAACCATTGTCCATCAGAGGGGGCATACCCAAGGTTGAATCTCTCCCACATTGCCTCGCTGACATTCCGTTCTCTTAGATACATCCTGGCCTGTTCTGCTTGTCTGGAATGCACCAGAAGGTAGTGAAAAGATCCAGCAATCTTGTCATAAAGCTCAAACAAGGTCTCTTTTAGGTCACGCTTACTTCGGTCCTCTTCAGTCTCATCTGCTAGCTCGATGTTTGCCCTTCTTGCCAGCATCTTGACTGACTCGACAAAACTCACCTTCTCCATCTCCATGAGGAAGTCGAACATCGAGCCGCCTTTCTTGCAACTGAAACAGTAATAGAAACCTTGTTCATCAACTACGGAGAAGGACGGAGTTTTTTCTTCATGGAAAGGGCAGAGGCCCCAAAGCCTCCCACCCCTGGCACTCAAGGTGACATAATCAGAGACTACCTCACTGAGAGGAATTCGTGCCTTGATCTGTTCAAGTACCGATTCCGAAATCTTTGCCATTGCTTTCCCTAATCCCGTATGATCGGACTTTGTTGAAGATCTATCATTAAGAGATCATCAATCTCTTCTTTAGAATAGAGTCTCCCCTTTCCGATTCCCGGACATGACTTCTTCTCTTCTTCCCAATGTTCCTCGCTCTCCAGTATACTCATCCAGAACGGATAGGTCCTACACTGCCTGGGTCGTCCTTCATATACCGAGCAACCCTTTTCATTCAGGAACACACAGTCGTAATTCTGTTTTTCCTTCAAACTGATCATGGAGAATGCACCCATATCAACTATCCGGCAATAGGTTTTTATGAATGCTTGCTCATCCATACCGGTATGGGCACAAAGTCGATCAAGATCTGGTTGCGAGAGAAATACATACCCCGGTTCACAGCTGCAACAATAGCGGCAACCCTCTACACAAGAAAACCGTAAGCCATCCTCATAGAAGCAACTCATCAACACCCCTTTTTCACGATACAGACAGGAAAAAGGCCTTCCTCAAAGAAGAAGGCCTCCAATTGGAGAGAGAAGGATTCGAACCTTCGAAGGTATAACCAACAGATTTACAGTCTGCCCCCTTTGGCCACTCGGGAACCTCTCCATGCCAAAAGACATTGGTACATTACAAACTCTGCATTGTTTTGTCAACCTGTCTCATTAAAATTCTTGATTTCTCTCGTTGCAAGGCGTTTTTCCCCAAGTTCTTGACAGTTTTGCCCTCTGTCGGTATAGTGCACAGAGTCAAAGCCGACTTAGCTCAGCGGTAGAGCACGTGACTTGTAATCTCGGGGTCGTCAGTTCAATCCTGACAGTCGGCTCACATGGGGGGCACACCACAATGGTGTGCCCCTTTTTCATCGTTCGGCCACGATTGTACTACCGATTCAGTCCAACTGCTATGCTGATATCTTGCAATAAATAGAAATACTTGTTATAGATAGTTATTGTTAGCCTTGGCTAATAATTTAATACGATTAGGTGGTACTATTACACTATGGCAATATCGAGAACTCCTGTTTTCAAAAGATGCAATTATTTGGGGATCGATCCCTTGGTATTGGGGTATGCCCATAAACCAAGCATCAGACGAACAAAGACTACAACCCGACGGCGCAAGCAAAGTGTGTATGCGCGTCAGCTTATAGAGAAACAAAAACTCCGTTTCATCTATGGTGTACTGGAAAAGCAATTCAGACTTATTTACGCAAGAGCAGAGAAAATTGACGGGATTACCGGAGAAAACCTACTCACCTTGCTTGAACTCAGATTTGACAACACAATTTTCCGCCTGGGCCTCTCAACTACCCGGAGGGAAGGCAGACAACTGATTAATCATGGTCATCTTATGCTGAACGGGAAGCGAGTGGGCATCCCTTCGGTGACACTTAAGGTCGGAGATGTCATTTCGGTCCAGGAAAAAAGCAAACAGGCTTTCAGGTTACGTAAACTCACCCAGAACAGAAACATTCCTTCTTGGCTGGAATTTGATGAAGATACACTGGAAGCAAAAGTAGTCCGTCTACCAGTGAGGAGCGATATTGATTACGATGTCACCGAATCAGCGGTAGTTGAGCTTTACTCCAAGTAAATTGTAAAGAGGGGCCGGTTAGTTTGTTTTTCCGGCTCCCTTTATATTTTACATCCATTACCTTCTCTTCCCCAACGGATACAGCATTCTAATCCTTGGACTCCCTCTGTCCTGTAGAACTCTTGATAATAAGATTTGGCTTGAGGATGACATCCGTCCTCCCTTCCCCTCTACGTCTTGCCTGGAGTTGCTCAAATGCACTCCTACCCAACAGCTTTGAATCCTGGTGTATGCTGCTCAGGGCAGGACGAGTTATATCACTGAGGAAGGATGCATCGTATCCAATGACGGAGACCTGCCTCGGAACATCGATATTCTGTTCCCTAAGTGCCTGTAAAACACCAGCTGCGACGGAATCATTACAGCAGATAATTGCAGTAAAATCACATAGGGTGGAGAGAAAATGCTTGGTCATGGCATACCCGCTCTCATAGGTATATCCTGTACTACAGAGAAGGTCCCTATCTATCTTCACTCCATATTCACTCAATGCCTTCTGGTATCCTTTCAAACGATCGAGGGAGGAATAGCTTCCCAGGAGTTTCCTGTCATGGATATTGAGAAGGTCTTCCGGTCTTTCACTCCAGAAACTCGCGAAGAAGGCAATCTGACGATGCCCAGCCTTCAAGAGGTACTTTGCTGCGAGATAACCTCCCTGCTCATTGTCATAGTAGATATGACTTGCATAATCACAGTAATCGTGTCGATAGATGATCACGATTGGGGTTGATATCGCAAATAGAGCAGGCAGCAATGAAGAGGAAGTGTCACTGAGGGGACAGAACAAAAGTCCATCAACACCAAGCTTTGCAGCCCTGCGAAGATTCTCCTCTTCCTGCACTGCACTCCCCTGTGAAGAGAGAACCATAAGGGTCTCACCCTCCTGATTTGCCTGACAAAGAATCCCCTCAACAACCGAAGAGAAGAAAGGGTTCTCCAGAGTGGGAACCACCAGTGCAATCATGGTATGTGGTCGCTTGGGTTTCTTGGGGACATATCCCAACGCATACATGGCCTCACGTACCCGTTTCGCTGCAGATGGTTCCACACGGTTGGCATGGTTCACTACCCTTGACACTGTTGCAATGGAGACCCCTGCAGCCCTGGCGACATCAGTAATGGTGATCTTTTTCCTATTCATGTATCCAGCTCCCTGATAACTGCCCCACAGGTGCGAAAGGCGTTAAAGAAGCCGGGGAAGGAGACAGCAGCACACTCTGAATCCTCAACTACCAGCCCTTCCTCTGTGGCAAGGGCAAGAGCTACCATTGCCATGGCGATTCGGTGATCGCCTGAAGATCCAACAGTTCCCCCTTTCACCTTTGTAGGGCCCTTTACAATAAGCGAATCCTCCCCTACCTCCAGATTGCAACCCAAGGCATTAAGTTTGTTTGCCATCTCAGCTACACGATCAGTTTCTTTCTGGCGTACATGGCCAAGATTGGTGAAGGTAGTAACCCCATGTGCTTGCGTGGCAGCAACAGCAAGCGCAGGCAAGGAGTCAGGGATATCACCAAGATCTATCGTAAGACCTCCCTGCAAGGTTGCCCCTCCCTTTACCCTGAGCGTTCCCTCCTTTTCGTCTTTTTCCACATATGCACCCATTGCCTGTAAGATATCAATGACTCGTTTATCCCCTTGACTGTCCTGAAAATCGAGCGAGGTCAAAAGCAAGTCTGAATTGCTGAGCGTGGCCGCTACCAGGGGAAAGGCTACTGCAGAAAAGTCAGCAGGTATGGTAAACCTTCCTGGAGTATAGCGTTGCCCACCTTTGATGTAAAACCTGGTATAGTCCTCATTCCTCTCAACTTCAACCCCATAGCGTTGCATCCAGTCGAGGGTTATCTGCACATAGGGAGTCTCCAAGGGGTTGTCCACCAATATCTCGGTATCTCTTTCTGCCAATGGGCTTGAGAGTAATAGGCTTGAAACATATTGGCTGTTGCTTCCGTTGAGCCTTACCTTTCCCCCTTTCAAGACTCCCTTGATAACCACAGGTGGAGCCTCCTGCCCTTCTCGGGTCAGGAAAGCCGTCGCGCCAAGGGTATTCAGTGCATCTACCAAGCGCTTGATAGGACGTCTTCTAATCTGCTCATCTCCGGTAATCACCGTCCAACCATCCACCAAGGCAGCAACTGAGGAGAAGAAACAGGTGGTGGTACCTGAATTACCAGTGTTGATGCAGTCCTCAGGAGCAACCAAGGAGCTTCCCCTCCCCTCAATCACCCAAGAGCCTGCCCTCTCTTCTATCCTTGCACCGAAAGCTTTTGCAGCGGTCAGCGCACTCAATCCATCACCACTAGATAGCGGATTAACGATGATTGATTGCCCATCAGAGAGCAAACCGAGGAGAGCAGCTCGTATGGTGTGACTCTTGGAGCCAGGAACCTGAAGACTTCCATACAAGGAACCAGGTTTAACAATTACACGCATACATCACATCCTTTTCATTCGTATAAATCGCTTCAAAGCCCTGCTGTTTGAGAGTAGTGTCAGAACAACCAACGTAAGCAAAATGATGGTAATGGGCCTTCCCAACAGTGCAATAAGAAATGCATCCTCACTGGAGGCAAGGGAGATGGCTCTGCGGAAGTTTGAATCCATCATACCTCCGAGGACGATTGCAAGCGTCATGGGAGCAACAGAATACGAACGACGTCGCATGAAGAAACCCAGAACACCGAAGAAGAGCATCAGGTAGACATCAAACATCCTGTTGTTCGTCGCAAAAGACCCGATTATACAAAGAATGGCAACCAAGGGAAGGAGAATCCTCTTGGGGACTGCAATGATCTTACTAATCCTCGGAGCTACCAGGAGACCAAGGATCAAGAGAAAAACACTCCCAATAAAGCCACCAGCAAGGATCGCGTGAAACATCGGGGCACTTGTCTTGATGAACATTGGACCAGGTTGTAATCCATGAACATAGAAGACTGAGAGGATGATCGCAGTGACAGCATCCCCGGGTATAGCAAGGGTAAGCATGGGGATCATGGCCCCTCCAATACAAGCATTGTTGGCCGATTCACTGGCAACAATGCCCTCCACTGCTCCCTCTCCAAAAGGAACAGCGGGATTCTTAACCAATTTCTTTGCCTGACTATAAGCGAGGAAAGCCGCAACTGGGCCTCCTGCTCCAGGCAGTGCCCCGATGACAACCCCGATGGTTGCATACCATAGAGAAATCGGAGTATGGCGCAGCACCTCTTTCGTTTTCAGTTTCTGGTACGAGAGAGCGTTGACATCCCCTCCCTCAAGACTGGTGGAAATGACCATCAACACCTCAGAAAAGCCAAAGAGCCCCACCAACGCTGGTACAATATTGATTCCTGCCTGTAAGTTCTCGATACCAAAGGTAAGCCTCGCGGTACCCATTACCGAGTCAATGCCTACCATGCTGAAGAACAGGCCGAGACAGGCACTGATAAGTCCCTTTGCAAAATGCTTCGTAGTCAGGGACCCTACGGTGGTCAAGCCGAAGGTTGCAAGGAGAAAGTAGTCCATCGGGGTGAATTTCAGCGCTACAGAGGATATCGGCTTGGCAACAACAGCCAAGGCGAGGAATCCAAAAAGCGTCCCTATGAATGAGTACATGACTGCGTAGATTAGGGCTTTATACGCCTCACCCTTTTTTGCCATGGGAAAACCATCAAGCGTGGTAACCACCGATGAAGGGGCCCCAGGAATATTGATCAGGATGGCTGAGAGAGCACCACTGAACACACCTACCACATACACACCCATAATGGTGGCAAGGGCATTGGTTGTCTGCCATGAATAGGTAATTGATACCAGAAGTGCTGTTGCCATGGAGACAGATAACCCAGGAATGGAACCCACGAAGAGTCCAGCCAGCGAGCCGGCAAAGACAAGCAATACAAACTGAAGGTTACTTGCATAGGAAATTATTCCAAGAAACATATCCATTAATCAAATCCTCCTACGGAAGCATAACGTGCAGAAGCTTTCCAAACAGGAGATACATCAAAGAGGTAAATCCTACAGAGAGCATGCCGATCAAGAGATACCTTCGCTCTCCTAGGTAAAAAAACAATCCGAAGAGGAACAAGGTCGTTGAGACGAGAAAAGTAAGATAGGGCATCACCATGACATAGGCCAAGGTTGCAAGCGTTACCACAGCTGTGTCACGAACCAAGAACAATACAGGAGTAATCTCTCCCTTCTCTTTACCAGCAGAACGAAGCAATGAGAGGGAAAGAGGAAGCAGGAACACCGCTACAAGCAGGGGAAACAGATAAGGGGACTGCTGCCATACTACCTTTGCCAGGTAATGCTCCACCAACGAATAGACAATGGCAGAGATGGATAACAAGAGAAACACGAATCCTTCGATTCGTGAATATGCTTCACTTCTTGTTCGATGTGCTTCTTCCATGTGGACTCCTTGTTTAAGGTCTTGCAGAGATTTTCTGCAAGACCAATTAATAGCTAGTACTGGGACTTTTCAATCCCGAACTTCTCAGGACTGAATTTGGCTACCCCACTATCGTAGAGCATCCATGAAACCAGGGACTCCCAATCTTTGTAGAACTCCTTCATAGAAGTCTCATCAGGATACTTCTCATAGAGCTTATCCAAGGAATTCTTGGCAACAAACTCTTTCCAAGCCGGTTCCTGTACAGCTTTTTTTGCTGCATCGCGAAGGATGGCAACTACTTCAGAGGGCACATCCTTATCCACCAAGAATGAAAGCGGGGTGAACGGATTGGAGAGATAGCGCTCTGAACCAGGGAGAATTTCTCCGAGGGTAGGTACATCACTATGGGCTTCCAGTCGGTCAAGGGCAGAAATCCCCAGCAACTTCAAGTCTCCGCTTTCAAGGTATCCTGTGACTGTGGAGTAGTTGGAGTTGGTGAAATCCACTTGGTCTCCCAAAACTGCAAGAATGCAGTCCGCTCCACCGGGGTATGCAGTGAGAGCCATTTCCATGCCGAACTTGCCATAGATCATAGCTTGCACATGCCCTGATCCACCTGGTCCGGTATAACTCATCTTGACTTTGCCAGGGCGGTTCTTGATGTCATCCACCAAGTCCTGGAGGGTCTCATATTTTGAATCTTTACCGACAACAATGACCTTTGGGTCATTGACGGCAACCATTATCGGGGTGAAATCATCATAACTCATCTCACTCAATCCCATTACTCTCTGGGTCCCCAATGATTCTGCGGTGAAAAGAACGGTATACCCATCACTCTTTGCATCAAGCACGGTGCGTGCACCGATGGAACCGCTTGCCCCACCCTGGTTGATGACCGTAATACTCACGCCAAGGTGTTTCTCCAATTGGACAGCCAATTGCCTTCCACTAATGTCGGTGGTGCCCCCAGCTCCGTACGGAACAATCATGGTAATCGGTTTGTTTGGATACGAAGCGTCTCCTGATTCGGTGGTTCCAGCGCCCCAAAGCATAGAGATGGATAAAAGCAACAAAAGGAAAACAAGCATCTTGTGTTTCATATGGCCTCCTACGGTACCAAGTGTAAATTATCATAGATTATGTATCAGTTCGTGTATTTATGCAATATTTAAACATTAATTAGAAATTACTGTTTGTATCTTACTTATATGCATTAATTTAATGTTTACATAGTTACATGATAATTATGTAAATTTACATTTTCTAATTTAAAAAAAACTTCCCCTCCTTAGAGAGAGGGGTGGGCATACTCTGGGCGAAGTACCTCTGCTCCCTGCATAAACACGGGAACTGTATGTTCCATCGCATGGTTCACGACAACCAACATCCTGATGACCTTAGCCAACATCCCATCGATTTCAAGCTCCTGCATACAGAACAAAGGGGTTGAACCACAGTAGCCTGCTTTTCTCAGTCCTGTTGCAGGATTTCGGCTTCTCAAATCACTGGTCTGGGTGATCAAGAGATAGGCAACTTCCTTTTCCTGCAGAGAATTAAGGGCAAGCACTTCCCGGTAAAGTGTTGCCGCGGCAGTTTCTATGAGCTCAGGTACATCTTTCTGTACACAGATAGCTCCCCTGATAGCGCAGATGGTTGGTGGTAATTCCATGGTTACTCCTCAAACAATATCTTATAACGTCATCCTATCGTAATTCCTCTCGTAATCACATGTTCCAATAACCCTACAATCAAGCTTAAGGCAAAGACTGCGAGCATCCTGAGAACAGTAAGCAATACTGCAGAGGCGGGGAATATTCGATCTCCAGCCCATACCAAGAGAGAAAATACCAGTATCCAGAATCCAAAAAGCAAACTGGTCCAGCTTATCAGAGAAAGAAAGAAGTGTAGCAGCCCTACAAACTCCAAGCTTACAGTAAAAAAGCTACTTGCTATATAGACAAGAAAAAAGAAGAGATAAAGCAAGAGAGTGTACGTATGTACCCGACTGGAGAAAGCCAGCAAGCGCCGTGTCTGCAACATAGATTGATGGTATCACCTAAGAGAGCTTGTCTGCAACCGGGAAACTCACGAAGAGCTTCCCCTCACCTGAGGAAAACACATCCAGAACCGGGGAATCTGCACGATTTGAGAGAGAAATAGTGGCCATGGAGAGCACGTGCTGACTGAGAGGCCATTGCAACTGCTTCGCTGTTATGATTACTTCCTTGGTGAAGCTCGTAGGAATAAAACTAACCGTCTGTGGTGGATTGATAATTTCAAACCGGTGGTATTTGCCAACCAGGAAAAGGCTCTCATAGGCTGTATACCATGCAGAGGGAGGCCCATACTGGTCAAAAAGGCTGTAGGTCATAAAGAGGTGGTCCATACGAAACCCTCCACCACCAACCAAAACATAGGTGGAAAATCCGAGGGAAGAGGCTCTTCGAAGCGCCAGCTCTGTATCACTCTCATCCTTATCTGCAAGGCTCTTCTCATGGTCAATGTGTTGTATCTCGGAAAAATATCGAGTGGAATCGAAATCCCCGATACATAGATTGACGGGTATCCCCAAGGCTTTTGCTGCCTCATACCCACTATCTGCCGCAATAACCATATCTCCAGGTTGTAGAAGATCCATAGGAAGCCGGGAAGGAGCCCCACCACCTGTAAATATTATAGCTTTACTCATAAACGCTCACTTTATGTTGCGGATTTAGCAATATTATCATAGTATATTACTACATTCATAAATAAAAGAGGAATGAACATGTCCAACGTAGCTCAGCATCTCGCAAAGGTTGCGCTCAAACGCGCAGATATCATGATACCAAAAGCAACATTAGATCTCTCCAAATGGGCAGTTGTTGCTTGCGACCAGTATACTTCAGAACCCGAATATTGGGAACAGGTCAAACAACTCGTGGGGAAAAACCCTTCAACACTCAACTTGATCTATCCTGAAGTCTATCTTGAGGAAGCACATCCAGAGAAACGGATTGAGACAATCAATGCCACCATGAAACACTATATACAAGAGGATCTGTTCACCGTATACAAGAATGCTTTTTTCTTGGTACACAGAACCACTCCTTCCTGTATATCCGGGCGCTTGGGACTCCTTGTTGCATTGGATCTTGAGCAGTATGACTATGCCCCGGATTCACGCAGCATGATCAGGGCAACGGAGGGAACCATTCTCTCCAGGATCCCACCGAGAAAAGAAATCAGGAAAAACGCACCGCTTGAACTTCCGCATATCATGGTTTTGATCAATGACGAGAAGCGTTCGGTCATTGAACCTCTCGCAAAGAAAAAGGAGCAACTTCCTCTTGCCTACGAAACAGAACTTATGGCAGGTGGTGGTGCCTTGAAAGCTTGGGTTGTCGATACTGACGAAGACATGATCAAGATTGCAGAAGCATTAGAGGGAATGCTTGAGGCACTCCCCCAGGACAACCCCCTTCTCTATGCCATGGGAGACGGCAACCACAGTCTTGCAACAGCGAAGAGTTGTTGGATGGATATTAGGGAGACCCTCACAGAAGAAGAGCGAGAAGAACATCCAGCACGCTATGCACTGGTTGAATTGGAAAATATCTTCGATGAGGGGTTGGAGTTCGAACCAATCCACCGAGTACTTTTCAGTATTGACCAGCATATGTTTGAAAGCGAGCTCGCAAAAGCCTGTGCCCATTTCAAGAAAGAGAAGGTATCAGACCTGAAATCACTCGACGTAGTAATCAACAAAGATGATGGCGTACAGAAATTCGGGTTCTGTGACAAGCATGGATATCAAGTGTACATACTTTCAGAGCCAAAAGCTTCCATCGCCGCAGGTACCCTGCAATTAATCATAGATTCACTGCTTGCACAGAAAATGGCCAGTGTGGACTATATCCATGGAAAGGATGTCACAGCCACCTTGGGAAGCAAGGATGGCAACATTGGGCTCATCCTGCCGGAAGTCTCCAAATCAACCTTCTTTGATTCAATCATCAGGGACAACGCTTTACCGAGAAAAACCTTCTCCATGGGAGAAGCACATGAGAAGCGGTATTACATGGAGGCTAGGAAGATTCAGCACTAAGCAAGTAGTGTAGAAGCATCATATTCGCCACAGCGCAACAAGGTGTAGGGAGTTGTCGTGCAATCGATCATGGTGGAGGGAGTATCTCTCTGCCGCATCGGATCCACGACAATGGTCTGCACCTTATCTTTGTATGTGAAAATAATATCTGTGATATTGGTTATGGAGTACCCATGGGGATTTACGGCAGTTGAATAGATTGGGGAACCGAGGCGGGTAAGCAGTTCCTGTATAAAGGGGTCCTGAGGAACCCGTATTGCATGAGTCCCTTCCCCTTTCTTGGTGGGAAGGATACAGGTGAGAGCACAGGGCCAATGTGCATGGAGCACCTCTGGAACATGGCAGAGCTGTTGTGCTTGTTCGAGCGTTGCCAAGACAGCAAACCGCTGTTGCCCCAGATGCTCCTTCAAGTCACGTAGTTTTTGCAGTGTTGTATCGAATTTCCCACTCAGACCATAGATTGTGTCACAAGGAAGGATCATAAGATGATCCTCCTGAAGATGATACACACATCGCTCTAATGTCTCTGGTTCTGATTTATAGAGGAGTTCTGATTCCTCACCTCTCCAACTCATACGTATGCCTCCGCCTTTTTTGCATCCACCAATAGCATAGCGTAATCATTGCTGCCATGGCTAGGGAGGCAAGAGCTAGATATATGGTAGGAATTCCAGAAAACCCCAGAGACTTGCCTGATTCAAAGGTACGGAGAATACTATCCTCATATGTATTGGCGTTATGCTCATCATCCATGAAGTAATATACTTGTTCCCCTTCACTCTGATATCCATACTTGAAGGCAGCATCCTTTAGAGCATCTTCACTGCTTGCTTCATCTCTCTGTCGCTTCAGGGAGTCTACCTGTATTGAAAACATTGTCTGTTCATAAGAAAGTCTTGAAATTTCAGCTTTCAAGGCTCGATTGTGCAGAATTCCCCCAATGCCAAATACTGTCATAAGCAAGGAAAATATAAAAACTAGGCTGAAAGCGAATAGTAGCTGAATTTTTCTTGTCATGCCATCCTTCAATACACTATACTAAGTATGATACTATACCATTAATACTGGTGTAAAGTTTGCATGGAGGTGGCAATGTCTGAAAACAAACACTATGGACGTCAGATTTTTCTGAGTCTGTTTCTTACCGTATTTCTTCTCTTGGCTGGCCTCTATCTTGCTTCACGGTATTTGTTGCCACTCTATGATGTCAATCAACAACAGATTTATGACATATTAGTCAAGTTGTTTCCCATCCTTCTCGGTCTCGTCATGATTGAGGTCGGAGTTATGATCGCTCGCAGGAGAGATGAGGAGTATGCTGACCAAGTTGACAAGCTCCCTCCCAATGCTTATGACAAACCATTCTACACCCTTCCCGGTGATGATCCCAGCCACCTTCACAGTGACGAGTTATTGCTCAGCCAACAGAGAGTGCAGCCAAAATATTCCCAAATACAAAATACCATTGAAGAAGATGACGCTGAGCTGAAGCCACAGGCGGTTGCTTCCGTTGAACCAATGGTTCCCAGTGAAGAACAGACAATGGTGGAACGCTTTGAAATGGCAGAACAAGAACAGGAACCAGTGGTGCCAGAAGCAAAGATTGCTGAGCCTGTTACTGAGAATATTACCTACAACACCGATTTTGATACTATCCTAGAAATGGAATTGGACAACTCCAAGGAGATGGATTATGACCTTACACTGGTCATGATTGAAGTAACGGAAGGTCCTGCTGCCCTCATTGCAAACAAATTGATGATGCTTAGCGGGGAACTTGCCTACAGCTTCACGCTTGAAGGTGGAAAAATTGCCATGGTCCTCCCCTTTTACAATGGAGATGAGGCACGCTCTTTCACTCTCTCTATAATCGAGAGTTGCCAGAAAGAGTTCTCAGGTTCTTCATTGCAACTAGGATTTGCATCACGGAATGGAAGAATTGTTGACAAGGAACAACTGCTGCATGAAGCACAGAGTGCCTGCAGCAGCAACTGGGAAGAAAACTAATCCTTCAAAGGAATCTCAAAACTCATCCTATCCTTGGTCAGTATCGTATCAGGGAAGATTTTTTTGGCATCCTTAAGCAAGAAACGTAGTTCTCTGTCCCCATATCGTGGACTGTAATGAAGGAGACCAAGCTTGGCCACCTCTGCATCTTTTGCAATTTGAGCAGCTTGACCTGCAGTCATATGCTTTTTCTCATATGCAGTCTCTTCCATATCGGAGGTAAACATCCCTTCACAAAGCAGGAGATCACTATGCTCTACTTCCTTTGCAATGGATGAAAGATACAGAGAATCAGTGACGTAACTGAATTTTCTACCTCCACGCTTCTCTCCCATCACATCTGTACTGGAGACTACTCTTCCATCACTGAGGGTAACAGTTTCTCCTCTTTGTAATTTTCCCCAGAGCGGGCCTACCGGTATTCCCAGTTTCTGTGCTTTTTCTGGATGGAACTCCCCCGGACGGTCTTTCTCCTGCATGACATATCCCAAACAAGGTTTGGTATGATTGAGCCTGAAAGCACGCACGATAAAGTCATCAGTCTCCAGGATAACACCTGGTTCAACCGCCTTTACAATGATCTCATAGTTGATATACATATCAAGGATTCTTCGATTGGCATCCACATACTCCTTGAGTTTAGGGGGACCATAAAGCGTCAGTGGCTCATCGCGGTCAACCTGACTGGAAAGCATAAGTATCCCTGGGAGTCCGGTCACGTGGTCTGCATGCATATGACTTATAAAGATGGAATGGATTTTTTTCCACTTCAAATTCAGCATTTTCAGGGAGACCTGCGTACCTTCCCCACAATCGAAGAGAAAGAGTTCGCCGTCGCGACGAACCATGGCACTGGTAAGAAACCTATTGGGAAGGGGCATCATGCCGCTGGTCCCGAGTACAAACACTTCAAAATTCATAGAGCTAGTATACTGAAAAACACCGGTTAATCAAAGTGTGTACAGCTTAAAGGTTCGATTCGTTTTACACGTCTCAAACTGAACTGTACAGATATCACACTTACCAGAAGCAGAACCAGTACAATGACGAGGATATCTCCCAGAGGATAGACCACACTAAAATCCAGGAGATAGTAGGAAAGAGAGGGAATTGAACGATCTGCGATCGCGCTGAGCAATGGGGAAAGATTGCTTGACATGATAATTCCCAGGAAGGTTCCCCCTATCATGGAGAGACTTGTCACCATCATGACCGTGTAGAAATAAACACCACGGATCAAGCTATGGCGTGCTCCAAGCAAGGTGAGCATAGCAATCTGATGTTTGTCATCCTCAACCAGTTCCCTGCTCAGTTCGCTGATGAAATAACCACAGAGCATTGCAACAGCCACCATAACACCCAACACGGCCTGCCTGCTTGTATTAAGGTTTGTAGCAATGGTGAAATTCTCCTCATCCCAAGAAGTTACCATTAACCCATCAGCCTTATATTCCTGCTTCAAAGGTTCAATCCTCTCCTGGCTTACCAACAATTCATGGTAGGTCTCCTCACTGCCCTTGAACAGCCGATGAATCAGGCCATAGTCACAAAAGGCGAGATTCGCATCAAGTTCCCGATACCCTGAATCATAGAGATTGCCCACTACGCAGAATTGTGGACGGATCCCATCATCACCTACCAGCATCAAGGCAACACGATCACCGATACCCACCTGGAGTTCATCAGCCAAGGTAGTGCTGAGCAGTACCTGTTCTAGCGTGGTACTTTCCTTGGGAATTCCTTCCATCAAGGTAATTTGCGAGGTTCTCAGTTCGTTGAAATATCCGTCCTCAACACCCTTAAGCCTTACCATCTTGTTTCCGTCTGGACTATAAATTAAGGCATAGCTTTGAGAAACCAGCTGCACATCCAACACACCTTCCTTCACGGGCAAGACACGTGTGAAATCCTCATGCACTTGCAGATGACCATTACCCAATAATGCATATTTATCAGCAATCCCCTTACTCATGGATACCACAAAAATCTGTGCGAAGACCAAGGCTCCAACTACCAGTGTGATCAAAGCGAGATTAAAGAAGATTCTTTTCCTTGCTGCTTTGCTTCCTTTGTACCCGAGCTTTCTCAGTACTAGAAGGCGAAGAAGTGCATGCTTCAAGAGCGCACCTCCACATTTCTATTATGGAGTTGATAAACAGTATTACAGCGACTGGCAAAAGCAAGGTTGTGGGTGATCAGCATCAGGGCTACTTCCCTATCAGCGACCAATGAAAAGAGAAGATCTTCAACCAGTGCAGCATTTCTCTCATCCAATGAACCTGTTGGTTCATCGGCAAAAATGAGTGAGGGCTCATTCACCAGAGCCCTTGCAATGGCGACCCGTTGGCGCTCCCCTCCGGAGAGTTGGTCGCTGGTGTGCCCAAGTCGATCCTGCATACCTACCAGTTCAAGCATTGCCAATGCCTTACGAGAGGCATCTCTCTCACTGTGCCCTGCAATCATGGCAGAGATCTGCACATTCTCAATGGCTGTGAAATCATCCAGAAGCAAACTGCTCTGGAATATGAAGCCCATAGAACGGCTTCTCAGCCTACTGAGGTGTTCATCATCGAGTTTGGGAATCTCCTTACCTTCAAACCGGATACTTCCACTGTCTGCTGAAAGCAACCCTGCACTGACCTGCAACAGGGTCGACTTCCCGCTCCCGCTTCGCCCGGTGATTGCAATACTCGTTGCACGATTCAGGGTGAGGGAAACCCCTTCCAATATCTGGATGGGCTCTCCTCCCCTGAGGGTTGCAGGAAAACTCTTCGAGACATGTTCAAGAGTGAGTACCTCAGTTGACTTCATCATGTGTAAACATCTCCATGATATCGGCCTTCAGAATCCTGTGGGTCCCGTGATAGGACGCAAGGAGGCTGAAGGCAACAATGACAATAAACAACACCAGAAGTTCCACACTCCTGATCTCAAGTTCCAGATGGACACCCATCGATCGGTATACATAGGAAGAAAGCGTTGGATAAATAGCAATGCCTACATAGGAGAGAACAACGCCCACCAAGCTTCCAATGACTGCCACTACCACTGCCTGCAACACGAACAAAGCTTGTACCTTTGTCTTGGTAAGCCCGATGGCACGGAGCATCGCAATCTCAGTTTGCTTTGCGAGCAGCAATCTTCTGGAACTATTTCTAATATGAACCAGTATGACCAACACCATCAGAAAGAGCATAAGTGCCATCATCTTCTGTTCAAGTTCCATTGCACCATAAAGAGAAGCATTTATCTCCATCCAGGTGCTTGTATTGGTAAAGCCCAATTGCATGATTTCAGCTTTCACTTCCTTGACATCGTGGGGGGTGTATACCCCAATCTTCAAGGGAACGTCTCCTTGCAGGGCAAGTAGGGTCGCAACATCACAGAGAAAGGTAGATTGATCAAAGTCATAGCTGGATGTATAGTACACAGCTCCCACCTCAAGTTCCTTTCGGGACGGAACCACCGTTGCCTGCTTGCCTTTTTTCAGGAATGTAAGCGTGAGGGTTTCACCCATATCGATGGAACGTGTATTTGAGTAGGAAACCGCAATCTGCCCTTCCTGAAACAGGAATCCACGGTAGCTGTTTAGATTGGAAAGAAATCTTCCCTCCCCGTCTATTCCTCTTAGTCGGCCTGCAATGGTCGACCCTTCAGTCCCTTGGGCAATGACAGGAATATCTACATACACAAAAGCATGCTGGACAGAATCCAACCCTTCAATCAGGGTTGCAGCTTCATTGGCTGCAATGTAATTGTTGCTCTGTAGGTCTATCTGAAGATCGAAAGACTCAAAGGTCCTGATATCCTCAAACTGGTTGCGCTGTAAAGCTTGCATAAACGAAAGCACTGCCACGATGGCGAAGAGACAGAGAGCAAGCCCAAGGGAAATACGTACACTTGTCCCGCGATGCCGATTCTGCTTGGAGAAGGCATAGCGGATGGCAAGGTGCAACAACAACCGCATAATTACCGGTATGAGATGGAAAGGATTCTCTTCCCACCAGGAGCATAGGTGATATCACTATACGGACGTCCTTCACTATAGAGCGTCTGGACCCGCTTCCCATCATCAAGGAACCGCAAGATGCTGGTGGTGCGACCTGCTTCCTTCTCTTCAACCATTGCTATTTCTCCCTTCTCAAAGCTGTTCACCACTTCACTTCCATCATTTCTGATAGTGTGTTCACTGATCAGCTCGTTCTCTTCATTATACCGGTATTCAGTCTCACTGGAAGGATTTTTCTTCAGAACCAATAAACCCTGCTCATCATACAGCTCTTGTATCACGCTACCGTCCGGTAATGTACGCTCAACAGTGAATGAACCTGTCTCTTCGACAACCACATCCAGTTGTGTATCCTCTGATTCTGATGAAAAAGAATTTACGATGGTACTTCCCTGAATGGTAAGGAACGTCTGTCCTCCCTGGGTATCTGCATAGGTAAAGGAGTGTTGCTTACCTTCCAGATTGAAGTAGCGGATTGAGCTAGCCTCCCCCTTCACGGTCACCACTGCAAGCAAACTTCCATTTGATGACGAGTAGGTGAAAAGCTGTGCCTCTTGAAAAGAGCCCTCCTGGTAGGAGGTAACTCTCTCGAGCTTTCCATCCTCTCCATAGTAGTATGCATGTGAGATGGGCCCAAATTGCTCTTCGCGCAACAAGCCATCCCTTAAAACACGAGAAACCAGGACCTCTCCATCAGAGGAAGATCGAGATACAATTCGATTACCACCATCATTGGAAACGGTTTCTCTCCAGATCATGCCATCAGGTCCCCAGAATTCCCTGTTCTCATCGGTGAGGGAAAGATGGTAAGGGGATTCTCCCGACAACAGACCACGCTCCTGGGCGATGCTGTTTGATTGCACCAATGTTGAACCAAACATCACGGAGAAGCAAAGAAGCATGGTTGCGCTGGAGAGGAGGTATTTCATCTTAATCTGTGAGACCTACCAGTGTATTTAAGAAGTCTTCCTTGTCAAAGGCTTTGATATCCTGGTATGTCTCACCGGTACCCACGAATGAAACAGGAATACCAAACTTTTCACCAATCTGAACCAAGGCTCCACCTTTTGCCAGACTATCATATTTGGAAAGGATCAGACCATCGAGCTTCACTGCCTGGTTGAAGAGCTCAGCCTGGCTGATCCCGTTTTGACCAGTAGTACTGTCAATAACGAGGAATTTCTTGTAGTTGACTTCCTCGATGCCTCTCCCCTTAACAATCTTGTCAATCTTTGAGAGTTCCCTTAGCAAATTTTCCTTGTTGTGCATTCTCCCAGCTGTATCAACCAAGACCAGGTCCTCCCCTTTTGCCTGGGCAGAGGTAATCGCATCAAAGACAACCGATCCAGGGTCGCTTCCGCTTTTCTGTTTTACAATCCTGCAGCCAAGCCGCTGAGCATGTACTTCCAGCTGATCTATGGCAGCAGCACGGAACGTGTCTGCTGCAGCAAGTAAAACCTGTTTTCCCTGCTTCTTGTACATGTTTGCAAGTTTTGCAATGGTGGTAGTTTTTCCCACTCCATTGACTCCCAACACAAGAAATACTGTAAGTTTCCCAGGTTCAAGGGTAGGCTGGAAAGCTTCAATCTTTTCATGTAGGTGATTTTTCACCAACAACTGCAAATCTTGTGTGGTTTTCGATTTTTCGCTTCTTGCCCGTTTCCTTACTTCATCGCTGATGGTGAAGGCCAGCTTGGCTCCCAAATCACCCTCAATAAGAAAATCTTCAAGTTGTTCAAAGTACGAATCATCAAACGTATTGATTCCAAACAGGGCTTTCAGCTTCGCCCCAAATCCTTTCAACATAGAATGCTCCTCATCATATTCAGATACCTGCATCAGCCATGGATTCATAGGAGAGAAAATCTACAGCCATTGCAATCGAGCTTACCAGTGCAACCGAACTGGTTCCAACCAAACCTACTTGCCAAAGAGGATTGTCAGTCGCATACATTTGGCTTAGGACGGCACACCCGATATAGGTACCGAACCACAGAATAGTATTTCTCAGCCGTTTATAGAAGTCCTTCTGTGCATCATCGCGCAGGGAAGGATAAGCAAGTTCCTTTGCATTCAGCGTAACAGTCAACTCCTTGTAAGGGGGACTATCCAGATGGACGACCCTCTGGGCAAAGCCTTCCCTATTCAAGGTAAGAACCATTGGATATGTTGGATCAGAAAGAGATATGGAAAGCTGCTCTCCCAATGGTTTTCCATCGAGGAACCAGTTCACCTTGGCTGTTTCACTATGGACGACCAAGGAAGGAAACGTTACTTCCTCAAACGAGAACTGAAAAGGCTGAATGACATCAGCTTTACTCACAATCTCCATCTCCATCGACTGATATCCAGGAGCATTCAAACCAAGTATATGAGGTCCTGGGGAGAGGATGAGTGTAGTATCGAGTAGTTCTGCTGGCTTCCCATCAATGGAGACAGCTAGTCCAGGAGGAATATCGTTGAGGGTAATAATCCCGAGATTTCCTTTGCTGGCAAGTGCAAATAGAGCTTTCTCCAATGGCTCTTCCAATGGTTGGAAGTAGGAGTTCTGCACCAATGAGTCAGAGAGTGTTTTCTTCTCTGTCAACTTGGGATGATAATACTGAATCCGTATACGCTGAAATCCTGCGAGCTCCTCTGAGTCAAGCAGGAACAATGCATCAAATGTGTTTTTGGAACAGAACCATGCAAGAGCATCATCGCTGGCCTGCAATGCGCTTGCAAGATTCTGATCAAATTGTTCAAGGTGGTATGTTACCGGGAGGGAATCAAAATCAAGAGGTGTCGCCTGATGCTCTGTATTAAATATCTGTTGTATTTTTTCTTGATCAAGTAAATTATAGGCTTTACCAAGCTCACTATTTCTTTGTATCTGAGCGTCTTTTTCCCATTGCTCCAAAAGAAGCATTTTCTCATCTTTATCGAGAAAAATATGGCTTCCATAACGTTTTGCTACGTTTCCAACCATATCAGTGAGTGTATCAAGCCTTGCATCAAGCGGAACGATGCCGATAGAAAAAGACATCGTTCCCTCTTGTGCAGCAAGCGTTGAGACGCAGAGGAGAAACAGCACAATACATACTGTACGAAGGGCCATGTTTTTGCCCATGCCCTACTCCTCCTTCTGCCCCCATTGCAAATAACTTTCGATAAGAGGCTCGATCTCCCCATCCATAACTGCCTGGATATTACCGATGGTCGTCCCAGTACGATGGTCCTTGACCATGGTGTACGGTTGGAACACATAAGAACGAATCTGGCTTCCCCAGGTAATTTCTTTCTTCTCTATGGCATCTTTTTGGTGTTCTTTCTCTTTTTCTTCACGGTAATACTCGTATAGACGACTCTTGAGCATCTTGAAGGCGACATCTTTGTTCATCACCTGGCTACGCTCGTTCTGACACTGTACAACAATTCCTGTGGCATAGTGGGTTATCCTCACCGCACTGTCGGTCTTGTTGACGTGCTGACCACCAGCGCCACCGGCCCGATAGGTATCAAGACGATAATCCTCAGGCTTCAGGTCAATCTCGATAGTGTCATCGATCACCGGGGATGCATAGACACTGGTAAACGATGTATGCCGACGCTTCTGGGAATCAAAAGGACTTATACGCACCAATCGGTGAACACCAGCCTCTCCTTTCAGGTACCCAAAGGTATATGCCCCAGAAACCTTGATGGTGGCACTCTTAATACCACCCTCATCCTCCTGGAGATCAAGAATCTGGCTTTTAAAACCACTACGCTCGCAATACCTGAGATACATACGCATCAACATATTGGCCCAGTCACTGGCTTCAGTTCCACCGGCTCCTGCATGAATGGTGAGAAAGCAGTCATTCTTGTCGAACTTACCATCAAGCAAGGTCTTGACTCGTAGTTTTTGGTATGTGGCAAGCAATGTCTCAATCTGTTCGTTGATCTCAGATTCTTCCTCCGCATTATCCGGTTCATCTGCATAGATTTCCATGAGCTCGCTCATTTCATCCATTTTATCGATCAACTCTTTCCAAGTATTGTATGTATCTTTCAGGCTGTTGAGTTCTGTGAACAGAGCCTGTGCATTGTTTGGATCATCCCAGAATCCCGGTTCAAGCGTTTTTGCTTCGAGTTCTGCTATCTTCTTTTCCATCCCTTGCGGGTCAAAGACGCCTCCATACGGTATAGGCTTCTTCTTTTACTGATTCAAACTGAGATTTATTCTGGAAAAACATCTTTGTACTCCTATTTTCGTTCAATACGAAGACCCAAGGTAATCTTTTTCTCTCCACCACTAGCCAAGACAATCGGCCATGAGGCCATGAACAGGGTGTGCTGGTAAAGCGTTTCATTCCCAAGGACTGTTTCGCTCTCAATAGTATAATCTTCCTTAAGCAAGGTAAAGCGGGTATCGCCTACCAAGGTCAGAGAAGTGCTATTGGGTTCATCATAGATTCTCAGTGATTTGACTTGCTCAAGAACCACTTCTTTCTCTTGCCATGTCAGATTTTTCTTGTTTTCCAACTGGATAAAGGAAATGGGAAGACCATGTGAGTCAATTGAGAGAGGAATCTCACAGCCATAGATACAGCTTATTGGTTCCTCACCAATGTTGGTGAGCGTTATATCTACTAAAATAGTATTCTGCCTAAGCTTGAAATGTTTGGCAATTTGCAAGCTTCCACCTATGATCGGACTGTCCCCAGTTGTGCAGGTTGCCAAATACTCAGTATTTCTACGGTCAACTCCCTCAAGATTATAGATCTGGTTTCCCATAGCCAAGCAATTCTTTTCATCCAACTTGGTGTATTCATCCATGACAAAGTTTTCTCTCAGAAAAACGTCATTGAACAATCGCTGTTTTTGCCCAGGAGGAAGTTGGTGATGATTGCCACTGCAACTACCAAACTGTGAAAGTGGACTGAACGTATCCCCATAATTATACAAAGAAGGCAAATAGGTAAGTTCAGAAAGAGAACCTCCCTTTGGATCTACCACACAACTCAGGTACTTACCAAAGAATAGATATTCACTCAAGGCATCGTGGTCAAAGTCATTGTTCACCGGATAGCTGTAATCCTTGAGTGCAGTGAGAACACTGTCCGCTTCACTGATATATCGCCAGAACAATTTTCTGACTGATGAACGCAGCATTGGTGCGTTGGCATCACAAAGATACATACTTCCACATGAAATCTTCTGGATCAAGGCTTCCAAGCGTTTCCGTACATCCTTGTCCTTCTTGTACATACGTGCCGTTTCCACCATGGTGGTATAGCGTCCATATAGATAAGCAAGACTTTCATCCTCTACAAACAATTCATTGATACAATTCAAAGCTCCCTTGTTTGCATCAATACCATACCACCCTGCTTGCAGATACCCTTTCTTCGGAGGATCGTTATGGAGATATGATTCCTCGATGGAACTGGTCTCATACCCCAAGAAAAGATCGAACAGTTGTATGGTTTGCTGTGCAGTTACACCTGCCTGCAACAAATGATCAAGGTTGATCATTGCCATGACAAAGGGAGGTTCACTCTCCAAATAGTTCCTGATATGTTCAATCAGATTTCCAAAACTGATAGTTTTTTTTGCAAAAGAGGCTATCAGATCACTGATGGTACCATCCATGGGAATGATGGAGACGGACTTCCCCATTTCCTGCATGATGAACGGCTCATTAAATTGCTGGAGCCCTGTCTCGTCAGAGGTGGATATAATTATTGAATCTATGAAGCAAAGATTTGCTGTATTGATGTATAGCGGGTTGAAAACCTGCCCATAACTGAAAAGCGTCTTGGAGCGCTGTCCAAATCGCTTTCTCAGATAGGTGGTCGTCATTTCTATCTGGTTGGAACGGTCCTTGGGAGAGAGCAAACTCAGAATACTCTGATTGAATGAACCTGTAAGCATTTCCAGTTTCCCATTCTTTGCAAGGTCGGATATCAAGAGATTCACTGAACTATGGTTAGCATCAAGCCAATCGAGCAAAGGAATACTCAAAGAAAGTTGCATGATCGCATCTTCATGTGCATGGAGATAAGTAAGCAAAGGTTTGCATACAGCTTCCAATGCCCGTTCGTAAACGGGCATTGGCTCAGCATTTGTGATTTGACTGTACGCACCTACTAATAATTTCATGCACTACCGCTTAATTATACACTTGGTCGGACACGCCTCTGCAGCATCAGCAATCTGGCTGTGTGGGAGTGTCTGATCGAAGGCAGAAAGGAAACTGTCAACTTTACATCCTGATTCAGGATACTTGTTTTCACAGATTTTACAACCAATACAACCGACTGTACATACTTTTCGAACTTTTCCACCCGGTTCATGGTTGTTGCATTCAATTACATATTCACTATCTTCAAATATCATGTGCATAGCACCCGTTGGGCAAATCTGCACACACTTTTCACAGCTGATACACTTCTTTTCATCAACGATGATGTATCCCTGCTCATCCCTGCTGATGGCACCGGTTGGACAAACCTTAATACATGAACCAAGATGCAAACAGGCTGACTTGCAACCGTAATCCCCACCAAAGAGCAGGAATGCTGCGTTACAGTCTTCAAGACCTTCATATTTATAGTCTTGTGAACTCACATCAACATTACCACGGCACATGACGTGAGCCACTTTCCTTCTCGTTTCACCAGAAGCTTCAACCTTCTGTCCCATAATTTCAGCCATTTTAGTCACCAAATCGGGACCACCAGGGCTACATAGACCAATTGGAGCTTCGCCAAGGGCAACAGCTGCTGCATAGGCAGCACAACCGGCATACCCACACACACCACAGTTCGCCCCAGGCATGATAGGTTCAAGAGCCAAGGCTTTCGGGTCCTTCTTGACCGCCAATTTCTTTTCAGCATAGGAGAGACCGAATCCGAAGAGGCCACCCAACACGGCGACTACTATGATTGCCATAACAATATTCACAACGATCCCCCTTATACCAGATGCAGATTGGTGAGCAGTGACTTATCAAATGCCATAAAGGCCAGAGCCATCAACCCAGCAGAAATGAAAGCGATGGGAACGCCACGATATGCTTTCCTCACCGGTTGTAGATCAAGTTTCTCTCGAATATTGCTCATCAATACAATGGCCAAGGTAAAACCAAGGCCTGCTGCGATACCACCAACAAATGCCTCCATGACATTGTACTCATTGGTGATATTGATAATTGCAATACCCAAGACTGCACAGTTGGTGGTAATCAGGGGAAGATAAATACCCAAAGCCTTGTATAAGGCTGGGCTGATCTTCTGGATCACCATCTCCAACAACTGTACCAAACTTGCTATAACCAGAATAAATGTCAACGTCTGCAGGTACTGCAGATTAAAAGGAACCAACAAGAAATAATAAATCGCCCATGTTACCACAGATGCAACGGTGGTTACAAAGGTGACAGAGGCACCCATACCGATGGCATTCTCACTGTTCTTGGAAACACCAATGAAGGGACAAACACCCAAGAACTGTACAAGAATGAAGTTATTGATGAAAATAAATGTGATTAGTATTGCAATATAACTCATCTTACCTGTCCTTCTTTCTTGAGGAGTTCCAATCGAAGAACGCCTTCAGGAATCCCATGATCAACAACGCACCCGGAGCCAGGGAGAGAACCCTGATTGGATTATCATAGAACCAAGGGATATTGATGACACCACTAAAGTTCCCCATAGGGAACAGGGTGATGGTACCCGAACCAAACAGCTCACGGATCAATGCAATTAGCGTAAGTCCCAAAGCAAATCCAATTGCCATCCCGATTGCATCCAGGATGCTATCCACTATCGTATTCTTGCTTGCAAACGCTTCAGCCCTTCCCAGAATGATGCAGTTTACCACAATCAATGGTAGATACACGCCCAAAGCACTGTAAACAGCAGGAACAAAGGCATGCATGACCATTTCAGTTATAGTTACCAAGGTGGCAATAACAACGATATATGCCGGAATATGAATGGAAGAGGGAATTACATGTCTTAGGCCTGAGATGATGATATTGCTGAACAGCAACACAAACAAGACACCTGCAGACATGCCGATGGCATTGGAGACCTGGGTGGAGACACCAAGTACCGGACAGAGTCCCAACATGAGGACAAAAATCGGGTTTTCCTTGAAAAATCCTTTGGTGAGTTCTTTTGACCTCTTACTCATTTCGTACCTCCAAGCGCTTTCACATATGCACTACCGGCGTCAATTGCCTTTCCAACCGCAGTGAATGTGACAGAGGCACCGCTTACCGTCTGCGCATCACTGTCAGAAAGCATATCCTTTGAAGTGGGAACTGCTTTATCACTTCCAGTTCCCGTGAACTTGTCCATGTATGAAGCATCCGCTGCCTTTGCACCAAGACCGGGTGTTTCAGTATGGTTCAGGACCTGGGCGGCAAGCAATTCACCAGAGAGAGCGTAAGATGCAACCAAGGTCATCTGACCACCGTAACCTGCACTCTGCAAGCCGATGATGTAACCAACCAGTTCATTGTTGTCTGTAAGATCAATTGAATAGGTAACATACTTGTTACTTTCAACCATTTCCTGCTCGCCAAAGATGTAACCAGCACTTACTGCCTCAAGTGCCTGGTTCTTTCTTTCCAGGTCAAGTCGTACGATGACCGGGGCAGTAACATTATTGGTAAGTGCCAAGGCAAACGCACAGACTGCACAGAGGGAAAGCAGTATCAGTGAATATTTCAGATTCTTTGTCATGCCCTAGCCTCCTTCTGCTTCTTCCTCAGTTCTCTCGTATCACCAAATTTACGGGGTATGATGTATCTGTCTATCATCGGTGTGAAGATATTCATCAGGAGGATGGAGACAGAGACCGCTTCAGGCATGCTCCCGAAATATCTGAAGAGGAAGGTAAAGAATCCACATCCAATGGCATATACAATCTGTCCCTTATGGCTAATCGGGCTGGTTACATAGTCTGTTGCCATGAAGATGGCTCCAAGCATCAGGCCGCCACTGAAGATGGAAGAAAGAAAACTACCGCCAAAAACTCCCAGTCCTGATGGGACTCCACCAAACATCCAGGATAATACTGCAGTAGAGAATATATAGGTAACCGGAATATGCCAAGTGATGATCTTCCTTGCAAGCAGATAAAGTCCACCAATAAGGAGGGCCAGTGCACTAACCTCACCGATACATCCGGCAACATTACCAAGGAAGGTGTCAATAGTAAAGGCAGAAATACCTGTCATCGCAGAAAGATTCTGTGCAAATTCAGTAGCAGGATATCCCATTGATGAGAGCAAGGAACTACTATCGAGGCCCAAAGTGCCTCCAGAAACAGCAGTCTTACTTAATGAAAGAGGAGTTGCTGATGCAAGTGCATCAGGGAGAGACGAGGCAAGGGTCCTGGGAGCAACAAAACTACTCATTGGTGTGGTAAACGAGAAGAATACGAATACACGACCAGCGAGTGCAGGATTCGCCCAGTTGGCCCCTAGGCCACCGAACACCCATTTTGCCACAAATATTGCAAACACACTTGCTAAGAATGGAACAAACAGAGGAACCGAAGGACTCATGTTCATTCCAATCAACAAACCAGTAAGGAACGCTGAACCATCCCATAGGGTTGATTCCTTGTACAACTTGCCAAGCAAGAATTCCGACAACAAGGCTGTGAGGACAGAAACCCCTAGCACTAAAAGAGACCTGAAACCAAACACATACACACCCCACAGGGTTGCAGGAGCAAGAGCGAGTGAAACACTCCACATAATGGACGCGGTATCAGTCTTCGCATGGAGATGCGGCGAAGAGGAAACTGTCATGGTAGGTTTATTCATTTCTTCTTTCTCCCCAATTTTTTTCCAGTCTTCATCGTATGAACCAACGGAAGATGTGCAGGACAGACATAGGAACAACACCCGCACTCTTTGCAATCCATCAACGAGGTCTTCATTGCTTCCTCGTACTCACCATTAGTGATATACCGATACAATTTTGCAGGCATCAGTCCGATTGGGCAGGCAGCCACACATCGACCGCAATTGAGACAAGCGGTCGAACGAAATTTCTTCTGTGCACCGAGAGCAAGAAGACCACTGGAGCCCTTGGTCATCGGCGTTTCTGTATTGAAGAAAGAGAACCCCATCATAGGACCACCACTGACCAGTTTCTCTGGTTCACTGGAGAATCCCCCACAGAAAGCAAGCAGGTCACTCATTTTCGTCCCTACCGGGGCAAGAATATTCTTAGGATTGGCAATACACTCACCAGTAACACTGATAACCCGTTCATAGAGACTTTTCTTCAAGACAATTGCCTCGTAAATAGCATTACACGTGCCAATGTTCGCTACAACTGCACCTACATCAAGAGGGAGCTTACCTGAGGGAATCTCGCGGTTTAGCGTTGCCTTGAGCAACTGCTTTTCATCACCTTGGGGATACTTCATCTGAAGCCCAACGATGTCGATTGGATACCCCTTCTCCTCGACTATCTCCTTGAGATGGGCAATGCAATCGGGTTTATTCATCTCTATTCCGATAATGACCCGTTCAGCCTTGACAATCTTCGCAGCAATCATCGCTCCTTCTAGGGCCTGCTCACCTTTCTCGAGCATGATTCGATAGTCAGCTGTCAAATAGGGCTCACACTCCACGCCGTTGACCACGAAGCTATCTACTTTCTTGTCCTTGGGAATGGAGAACTTGACATGGGCAGGGAATGTAGCCCCTCCCATACCAACAACTCCCATATCCTTGATGCTACTGAGCAACGTGGTACCATCAAGACTTTGCCAATCGACTTTTTCCTGAGTAATGGAAGGCTGTTCTTCATTAGGAATAATGATAAACGCGTCACACTGGACGCTATTGGCAAGGGTGACCTTGCGTATTTCCTTGATAGTCCCCGATACCGGAGAGTGAACATCGCTACTTATAAAGCCTGAAGCTTCCCCAATCTTTTCACCTCTAACTACGGTATCCCCTTTTGCTTTCAAAGCTTTTGCAGGGGCACCGAGATGCTGGGATAAAGCAACAATCAATTCTGAAGGCATGGGTAATCGTTCAATAGCCTCTGAGCGACTGTATACCTTTCTATCGTCTGGATGCACACCACCCTTACTGAACGTAGGTATTCTTTGCATGCATAACGCTCCTTATGTAGGTGATTAATAGTACAGAATGCATATTTTAACAAATGCTGTTCTATTGTACAAGAATTTCGGTATAATGAAAACCATGAATCGAGTATTTAAATATGCGTTCTGGAAATTAAAGGGCATAAAAGTGTATGCTTTGGTAGGCAAGAGCGGAACAGGAAAAAGCTTCCGTTCAAAGCTAATAGCCCAGAAATTTCGTATAGATCTGATTATTGACGACGGACTCCTCATCGGCGGGGATCGCATCATTGCAGGCAAATCAGCAAAACGAGAGGAGAACATGCTCTCTGCCGTAAGGACCGCTGTCTTCGATGATGCTGAACACCAAAAGGAAGTAAAACAGGCTCTCAACAAGCAAAAATATCATAGAATCCTAATCATTGGGACCAGTGAAAAAATGATATATAAGATAGCAGCCCGGCTTAATCTTCCCCAGCCTGAAAAACTCATGCGCATCGAGGACATAGCAACGAAGGAACAGATTGATACTGCCATGCGTATCCGTTACAGCGAAGGTAAGCATGTAATCCCTGTCCCGTCAATTGAGATAACCCGCAACTACCCACAGATTGCATATGACTCTATGCGAGTATTCTTCAAGCATGGGAGACAAGCCCCTTTTCAACGCAGGAATGTAAGTTTCGAGAAAACCATTGTACGTCCTGAATTCAGCAAATATGGCAAGACCACTGTCAGTGAGGCTGCACTTACCCAAATGGTTGCCCACTGTCTTGACGAGTTCGACAGTCAGATAAAAGTGAAACGGGTACAGGTACAGGTGAAAGCAGAGGGGTACGCGCTCACGGTGAAGCTCCGCGTACCTATGCAACACCAGATAGCAACCACCCTTGGAGAACTTCAGGAATATATTGCAGACAGCCTTGAGAAGTATGGAGGCATCTTTGTCTCCAGCGTAAATATTGAGATAGAGGAGTGGGGTTAGAGATCGTGTGCCTCTGCACTGTTTCTCGGTTGTTCACCAGAAGTCCCTCCACCCTTTTGGGCGGGATTCCCTTTTTTGGGACCCCTTCGGTTATTCCTTCTTCGTGAACCAGGCTGCACTTCCACAGTCCCTTCTGTTCTCCCCTTTCTCTTTGGATTGGGCTTCCTGCGTTGAGGAACTCTATTTGCCGGCCTGCGCATCCTCACGCAGTTTCTCGGAGTCTTGAATCCACGCTCAGTCAACAGCCGTTCACTGGCCAACTCTATATCATAGTTGGAAGGGGTCATCGGACTGATTAAAACCTTGATCTGGCGGAACGTTTCCTTGAATCGTTCATCAGGGCTCATATGGTCATCAGCAAAGATCACCAAAGGGTCTACAAGAGCCTTGATCATATCAGCAAGTTCAACTTCATCGCCCTTGCCACGCTTGGCAAGCATAACCTTCTCATCAAGTTCCTCCAGACTTTTCTGTACCTGGGGAAAATTGCAATAGATGGAGAAAGCAGGAAGCATGAAGACAAGTAGCTTGTATTTATTCAACTCATTGAAAATCTTGACACTATGCCCGCTGGCAAGAATCTTGTTCACCTCTTCAGTCAAGCGGCTTGTGGATACCCTTGACAACTCTCCCGAGTGTTTGCGGATGGCTACGCGGACACTCCAACGAAGGGCAAACCCAGTGGTGGATGCATACTTGATGGCCCTGATCATACGAACAGGATCTTCATTGAATGTCTCATCCAAGGGAATGACAGAGCTGATACGCTTTTTCTTGAAATCTTCCATGGCATTGTTGAAATCAAGCAATTGTCCATTGGTTGGATCATAGTAAAGGCTATTGACTGAGAAATCGCGGCGTTTGGCATCCTGGTCTATGGAACCAAACACATTATTGTTTCCCTCCATTGCTTCCTCGCCGCTCCTGAAGGTAGAAACTTCCAATACCTTGTCCTTGAATACCAGATGCACCAATTTGAAACGCTTACCTATGATCCTTGCATTCCAGAACAAACGCTGGATCTGGCGTGGAGAGGCACTGGTGGCGAGGTCAAAATCCTTGGGAATATTTCCCAGCAACAGGTCTCTGACTGCTCCTCCTACCAAATACGCTTCAGCACCGGAGTTTTGCAGCTTTCGGATTGCCCAAAGGGCATCACGATCGATTAAATGATTGGGAATCTTGTGTTCGGTCTGGGTGTAAATATTTGCAACAGGCAACGTTTTTCCATGTTCGTCTTGTTTGTATCGTATCAGCATATCGCTCTCATAGAAGTATAGGGTGTAAAAGAACCGCATATTGCAGTGCACAAGCGATTCGTTATACACTCTTTGTACACCATCCACATCAAAAACACAACAGGAGTATGAATCAATGAGCAAGGAACCGAAGGCAAGAAGCATTATAGAACCTAGGGTTCTCAAGGGTTTCAGAGACTTTTTGCCCTCCATGGAAATCCCAAAGAAAGCAATTACCAACAACCTCGAGAAACACTTTAGGTCCTATGGATTTGTTCCCATTGACACTCCGGTACTTGAATATACAGAAGTCCTTCTAGGCAAGGGTGGAGGCGAGACAGACAAGCAAATCTTTCATTTCAAGGACAACGGGGAAAGAGATGTTGCCCTTCGATTCGATTTGACTGTTCCCTTCGCTCGCTTTCTCGCGCAACACCAGAGTGAACTATCCCTCCCCTTCAAACGTTTCCATATTGATAAGGTATGGCGGGGAGAAAATCCCCAGAAAGGTCGCTACCGTGAATTCACGCAGTGTGACTTTGATATCGTGGGTGTAGATAACGCGGAGGCTGATTTTGAAATCCTTTCCATGATGGATAGTTCGTTCTCAGTCATGGGTGTTGAGAATTACCAGTTCTGTATTGCACACCGGGGTTTGTTCAACACCTTCCTTTCTCATCATGGATTACTTGAACTGAGCGTCGAGATTCTCAGGATGGTAGATAAACTCAGGAAGATAGGAAAAGAAGAAGTGCTGAGACTCTTGCAAGAACTCATAGGAGACCTGCAGAAGGCCAATGCGATACTACAGTACATCAGCAAAGAGAACGAGAGTGAACCCTTTCTCACCACCTTGGATAGGCTTACCATTCTCTCTGGTGGAGAGAACCCGCACAGTGAGCGAATGAGAACTATCTATTCCTACCTCTGTGAGGCTGGGATTGAGAAACACTTCACCTTCGACCCTTCAATAACCCGGGGACTGGACTACTACACAGGCATTGTCTACGAAACCTTCCTTACCGAACTCCCCCATTTCGGTTCTGTTTGCAGTGGTGGTCGGTACAATGATCTTGCAAGTCTGTATACCAAGGAGGAACTTCCTGGAGTGGGAAGTTCCATTGGCCTGGATCGTCTACTTGCAGCACTCGAGGAGCTAGGTAGCCCTCTCGTAGCCTCAGCAAGTTCCGCTGATGTGGCAATCTTTAATACCGATGTAAGAAATTTTTCCACCTATGACCGTATTGCACGAGCAATGCGCAAGGAAGGACTGAGGGTGGCCATCTATCTGCTCAACAAGAAACAAGGAGCCCAATACAAATGGGCTGAAACAAACGCAATACCGTTCGCTATCCTGCTTTCAGATGAGGATGTACAATACTCAACCCTCACCTTGAAAAACTTACGGAATAGAGAGATGCACAACAATCTCTCAATTGAGGCGGCTATTGCAATTATTAGAAAGGAATTACTTTGAAAGACATGAAACATTTGCCGGTCTATATGCACCGGCAGGAAATTCTTGATGGCCTTGAGGAAAATCAGGTCATCATCGTCGAAAGCCCAACGGGAAGTGGAAAAACCACTCAGATCCCCCTCATTCTTCATGAAGCTGGCTATGCAGATGCCTTGCAGGTCGGCATTACCCAACCAAGGCGAATCGCCACACTCAGTGTCAGTGAGTTTATCAAGAAACAGGTAGCCCGTGATGATGAATTTGTGGGCTACAAGATGCGCTTCGAGGACACTACCAGCCCAGGAACCCGTATCAAGGTCATGACCGACGGTATCCTTCTGATGGAACTCAAAGCCGACCCACTGCTTCGTTCCTATTCTGTCATTCTTGTTGATGAAGCACATGAGCGTTCGCTCAATATCGATTTCATTCTGGGGCTTCTTAAGCATGTCATGAAGGAGCGCCCGGAGTTCAAGGTCATCATTTCAAGCGCAACCATCAATACCAAGGTGTTCAGTGACTTTTTTGACAAAGCTCCCATCATCAGCATTGATGCACGAGTCTATCCTGTAAAGGTTATTTATAAGCCGCTGCAACGAGAATCACTTGAGTATCAGGTGGAAGCAATTACCCAGATTGTCACCACAGAAGCCAAGAAACAGAGTGGTGATATCCTGGTCTTCATGAGCGGTGAATTTGACATCACCAACTGTGTGAATGCACTGTATATGGCTGATACTGACAAGCGACTGGAAATCTATCCGTTGTACGGTAGGCTCAGCAAGGAAGAGCAGGAATCGGTCTTCAACGATACCTCCCACGGAAAAACCAAGGTGGTTGTTGCCACGAATATTGCCGAGACATCAGTTACCATTGATGGTATTACCACCGTAATTGACTGCGGGATTGCAAAAATTAACTTCTACAACCAGAAGGACTTCACCTCTTCCCTCGTTCCTCTTCCCACAAGCCGTTCAAGTTGTGAACAGAGAAAGGGGCGCGCTGGACGTACCAGTCCCGGTGTGTGTTATCGTCTCTACGGTGAAGATGACTACAAGAGTAGGCTGACCTATGGCACCGAAGAGATACTCAGGACTGACTTGAGTGAAGTCGTCCTACGCATGAGTGACTTGGGAATTTCCGACTATGAGCATTTTCCTTTCATCACCAGACCGAAGCATAGTGCCATCACCAGTGCAGAGGAGACACTCAGGTTCATCGGGGCAATCGATGAGAAGCGTCAACTGACCACTGTCGGCAGTCTGATGTGCAGATTCCCCCTGCTCCCCCGACACTCCCGCGTCATAGTGGAAGCGATGATGAATCATCCAGACGTCCTGGAGGAGGTCTTGATTGCAGTGAGTTTCCTCTCTACCAAGACACCATTCCTGTTCCCCGCGGGTGAAGAGGATCTGAGTCGAGCCGCACACCGCAGGTTCAACAACACCGAGTATGGGGATTTTGCTTCCTACCTGAATATCTACCATCAGTATACGACCAACACCGGCAAGGATGCCAAGCAACGCTTCTGCAAGAAGAATTATCTCGATTTCCAAGGAATGCAGGAGATAGTCCATGTAAATGAGCAACTCGGTGAAATCTGCGGAGACGTAGGATTCCCCCTTGCCAGTGGAGGAAGTGTCAGGGAGTATCTTTGTTGCATCGCCAGTGGATTGATGCAGTATGTGTGTATCAAGGCGCGGGGAAACATGTATAAGAGTCTTACCGCAGACCAGGTATTCATACACCCGGGAAGTGCCTACTTCAAGAGTCTTCCCCAGTTCATCATAGCCGGTGAGATTATTCAGACCAGCAGGCTGTATGCCCGCAGTGTCAGCCCCTTGGACAAGGCATGGTTGGACGACATCTCCCCTGAACTCTACCCCAAGCTTACCGCTTTGGTGCAGAAGGAACGCCCTTCAGGCAAATTGCAGAAGCAGGAAATGCGAGAAAAAGCTATCAAGGAAAGAGAGGAGAAGGGAAAAGCCACCATCACAGTGTACAAGAGAACCTATCCTACGCTGGTACTTGGTGGAAAGAAGAAGAAAGAGAAGCTTGTTGCCCTTATCCCGCTTGAGGATTTGAACTACCTCAATCAGATGAACGAGAAGGCCCCCAAGAGACCGAAGAACTTCCCGGTAGCCATTCTCTACAGGGGATTCTATATACATTATGGAGATAAGTTCTTCTCTGCACTTGAATTGCAAGGGAAAGTAAATCCTAGTAAGGGTATTCTAGACAATCCTCCATCAGGAATTTACACCATAGAGGATGCGGGCACCCTCATCGACAACCTGCATTGGTTGCTCGCGTTGACCAAGAGCAAAAAACAACGAAAACACTTGTACTTTGTGGCATTGGAAGAGAGTGGAAACGGCAACTATCGTTTCACTGCCGATGATGATTGCTTTGATGCCTTGGACACCTCGCTGTACACCCTTCTCACTCTCGCTGACTCCTTGGAGGCGGCACAGATGAAGAAGCAGGCAAAAGAGGTGACCAAGATCTATGGCCATCTGTTGAAATTGGTGGAGTAGTTCCCTAGAAAATTGGCTTTGCTATAACCAAATGCTGGATGAGCTGTAGATCAAGCGGACTGAGGACGGTTGAACCCTGTTTTTCCAACAGGACAAATTGTACCTTCCCGTCCGCTTTCTTCTTATCCTTGAGCAGGTGGTCACGGTATTCAATCCAGTCACCACGGCCAATTCGGTACTCAATGTCATACCCAAAACTCTTGAAGAGTTTCGTCGCTCCACTTGCATAGGCCTTGTCGGTAACACCAAGGGCAACGCCAGCCTCCAGTGCTCGACAGGTTCCCCACGCAACACAGGCACCATGGCCCCACATCAGATAGTGGGAGGAGGACTCCAGGGCATGCCCAAACGTATGGCCCAGGTTCAGGCTCTGCCGGATACCCATGGTCTCTGTTGGATCCTGTTCTATGTACCACTGCTTTACCTTGAGAGAGAGTTCCACCAAGGCAGCCAATGTTTTTGGATCCCTACTGAGAATCTCGTTCTTGTGAACCAGCAGAAATTTGTAGAGTTCCTCATCCTGGCTGAGTAAAGCATGCTTGACCACCTCGGCCAGTCCATTGAGAAACTCCTTGTCATTGAGGGTTCTCAGGGTATCGATGGAGATGAGCACTTCGCTGGCGGGATAAAACGAACCGACCATGTTCTTCATTCCCTTGAAGTCGATGGCGGTCTTTCCTCCAACCGAAGCATCCACCATGGCAAGCAAGGTAGTGGGGACCAAGGTAAGACGGCAACCACGCATATACACCGATGCAGCAAAGGCGGACATGTCACAAACCACGCCCCCTCCGAACCCGATGATTCGGCCGTCGCGTGCAAGTCCTTCATCGAGAGCTGCACTGAGAATACGTTCCAAGGAAGAGAAATTTTTTGCACTTTCTCCACTTTCCAGGACAACATGGCTCGGCGGAAGCTGCTTGAACAGTTTTGCCGTATTCGTATCAAATACCCATAACACCAAGCGTCCATACTCTCCAAGATGGGCTGAAAGGTCCTTCAAGTCATCAGCAAGCAATACTTCTGTCTGCTTACCATTATCTAACTGCGTACTCACCATGCTTTTCATAGTACTGTTATACCCTAGAGCAGGGGTCCAAGACAAGCGCTCTCTTGAGCCTACATACTTGCAAAAATCCACCCATTATCCCACAATACCGATATGCAAGAAATACGCTATTTTGACAGTGCTGCCACCACCATCATGAGCAGAACCGCTCTTGATGTGTACCAACAGGTAGCAAGTACATACATCGGCAACCCAAGCAGTCTTCATGCTGAGGGCATCAAGGCAAAGGAGAAGCTCGAACAAGCCAGGGAGGATCTATCGGGGATTCTTTCTGTCCCCAAGGAGACCCTCACCTTCACTGGCGGGGCTAGCGAGGCAAATGCCATTGTCTTCAACAGCTTGGTTTGGAGACTCCAGAAACCACATGTAATCATCAGCAACATTGAACACTCTTCCATCAAGGAGTATGTTCGGCTGATGAAACAGTTGGGGTGGAAGGTCACAACCCTTAATGCACCGGGTGGATTCATCAAGGCAGAAGATCTCCGTGGTGCCTTGACTAAGCAGACACGCTTGGTCTCCCTGATGCTCGTGAATAATGTCGTGGGTACCATCCAGGACATCCAGGCTCTGGTTGCTGAAGTTCGTGCCTATGAGAAGGAACAGGGAGGAAGGAAAATCCACTTCCACACCGATGCAACCCAAGCGCTCGGGAAGATTCCTTTTTCCCTTGAAGAGCTAGGAGTTGATAGCGCAGCCTTCAGCGCACACAAATTCCATGGACCGAAGGGAGTTGGGTTTCTCTATAACACTGATCCAGCGATCGAGAGCCTCTCACGGGGAGGCGGACAGGAAAATGGGCTGAGACCGGGAACAGAGAACCTACCGGGGATTGTCAGTATGGTTGAAGCAGCGAAAGAAGCCATGGAGCAGTTTTCCAATCACGAACAACAGGTCAAGCAGATTAACGCCCTGCTTAGGCAACGTCTCTCATCCTTGCAGGCCATCAGCCCTGTGGATTCCTGTTCACCCTATATCCTCAACATTGCTACGAACAGTCTACCAAGTGAAGTATTCACACGGATGCTGTATGACAAGGGATTTTGTGTCTCATCCGGTTCCGCCTGCAGCAATAATGCCAAACAGAAGGGAGAGGGCGTCCTTGACTCCATGCAGGTTCCTCCTTCATTTGCCAAAAGCAGCATTCGGATCTCATTCAGTGCTGATTCCACTACCAAAGAAGCTGAAGCCTTGGCCGAAGCCATCACATCACTCATCCAGGAGCATGCATGAAAGATTCCACTCTCTATTTGATACGATTGGGAGAAATCTCCCTGAAAGGTCTGAACCGCGATTCCTTTGAAAAGCGCCTGAAACAGAACATCAAGCAAAAACTGAAAGGATATAAAACACAGGTTAATCGCCAAAAAGGCCGGATTTTCTTTGAAATCAGCAACGAGTGTCCTAAAAAAACTGTTGAATTGGCACTGGGAACCACCTTTGGGGTGGTAGGCTACTCCCGTTGTCTACGCTGTGAGAAAGATATCTCTGTTATCAGGGAGACTGCCAAAAAGCTGATTGCTGACGAACCATTTAACATAGGCAGGGGGACTTTCAAGTCAATCGCCAAACGCGCTGACAAGAGTTTTCCCATGACCAGTTATGAGATTGACTGCTCTCTTGGTGAGATAGTCCATGAAATGTACCCCAAGATGACCGTTGATGTGAAGCATCCTGATCTGACCATCCATTGTGAAATCAGGGACCTGGCCTATCTCTATACTTCCCCAAAACCGGGACCGGGGGGATTGCCCGTCTCTACAGCAGGAAAGGGAATGTTGCTCTTGAGTGGAGGTATCGACAGTCCAGTTGCTGCCTACCGAATGGCACAACGGGGATTGAAGATGGATTGTATTTACTTCCACGCCTACCCTTACACCAGTGACCAAGCCCTGGAAAAAGTTAAAACATTGGCGAGTCTTATCGCCCCATATCTCCAAGGAACCAGGCTGTATGTAGTCCCATTCACTGAGCCACAGCTTTGGATCAAGCAACACAGCAGGGAAGATGAGACCACCTTGATGTTCCGTGCAGCAATGATGCACGTTGCCAATGCCATTAGTGAAAGAGAAGAAGGGACCTGTATCGTCACCGGTGAAGCACTCAGCCAAGTGGCAAGCCAAACCCTGGAGTCGATGGCCTTTACTGACAGCATGAGTGAACAGTTGGTTCTCCGCCCGCTAGTCGGTATGGACAAACAGGAAATCATGAATCTTGCCATGAAGATTGGTACCTATGAGACTTCAATCCTTCCCTATGAAGATTGTTGTGTCATCTTCAGCCCTAAACACCCATTGGTACATCCAGACAAATTGGTTGAGCAGGAGCATTATCGTTCCATGGGTATTGAACCACTGCTGGAAGAAGCGATTAAAAACACTGAAATTGTCGATTTTGGTGCAGATGGTATTATGAGATAATATACAGATTTAGCTTTTTGTATAAATACTGATTGTGTTCGCTGTACCATAACCCCAAAAATCATTATGGTTTAGGTATTCGGAGGCTTTCTTGATGAAGATCGGCTTGGATGTTGGTTCCACGACCATGAAATGTGTCGTGCTTGATGATATGATGCAGATACTGCATACGGATTATAGGCGTCACTATTCTCAGATAGCTGAGACAGCATGTACCATGCTTACCGATATCAAGGAAATCTGTGCAGGACACCCTACCAAGTTTGCACTTTCTGGGTCAGCAGGCATGGGGCTTGCCCAGAACCTGGGCCTCCCCTTTGTCCAAGAAGTATACGCAACCAGGATAGCAATAACGAGATTCCTCCCCCACACCGATGTTGTCATCGAACTCGGGGGTGAAGATGCAAAGATCCTGTTTCTTTCCCAGAACATGGAAGTCAGGATGAATGGGACCTGTGCCGGTGGCACGGGTTCCTTTATTGACCAGATGGCAAGTTTGTTGCATGTCGACCAACAGGAACTGAATGAACTTGCAAAACGAGCAAAGCAAAGCTATTCCATCGCATCCAGATGTGGTGTATTTGCCAAGAGTGACATACAGCCCTTGGTTAATCAGGGAGCAGAGAAGAGTGATATTTCGCTCTCTGTGCTCCAATCAGTCGTGAACCAGAGTATCGGTGGACTGGCTCAAGGTCGCCCCATCAAAGGCCAAGTAGTCTACCTTGGGGGACCTCTTACATTCCTCAGTGAGTTAAGAAAGTCGTTCGACAAGACCCTTGGCCTTGAGGGTATTTGTCCCGAGTACTCCCTTTACTACGTAGCTCTGGGAACAGCACTCAGTGCTGACGAACAGGATATTGTGCTGGAAGAGTTGCTTTACAACCTTGAATATTATGATACTGGAAAAAATTTTACTTCTATTCTTCCCCTATTTGAGAACCCAGCAGCTTATGAAGCATTCAAGGACCGTCATGCAAAGGCAACATTAACCAAAATTGATCCGACAAATTATGCTGGTCCGGCATTTCTGGGTGTGGATGCAGGATCCACTACCATCAAGGCCTGCGTCATCGACCCTGAGGGAAGACTGTTGTACAGCCGATATGAGGCAAACAATGGCAATCCAGTACAGGCCATCAAGGAGTTCCTGGGAAATTTCTATACAACCTATCCCCATATATCGATTGAAAAATCGTGTTCCACAGGATATGGCGAGCATCTACTGCAGAATGCCTTTGCTTTTGAGTACTCCCTTGTGGAAACCATGGCCCACTATAAGAGTGCACAGACCTTCCAGAAAGATGTCGATTTCATCATTGACATCGGTGGGCAGGATATCAAGTGCTTCAAGATTAAGGATGGCACCATCGATGATATCTTTCTCAACGAAGCATGTTCATCCGGCTGTGGTTCCTTCCTGCAGACATTTTCCAATGCACTTGGTTATTCTCCTCAGGAAGCAGCAGCACTTGCCATTAAGGCAAAGAATCCTGTCGACCTGGGTTCCCGTTGCACAGTGTTCATGAACAGTTCAGTCAAACAGGCACAGAAGGATGGGGCAAGTGTTTCCGATATCTTTGCAGGATTGGCCATCAGCGTCGTTAAGAATGCATTGTATAAAGTAATACGCTCCACCGACCCTGCAATGTTAGGCAAGCATATCGTCGTGCAGGGAGGAACATTCCTGAATGATGCAGTGCTCCGTTCCTTCGAGACGGAGCTGGGAAGCGAGGTTATCAGAATACATGAAGCAGGACTTATGGGAGCATATGGCTGCGCCTTGCATGCCCGTGACCTGCACCACAAAGTTCCACAGCAAAAAACTACGCTCTCTCTCACGCAACTGGAACACTTTACCCATCGTACCAAGACCACCTATTGCAAAGGATGCACCAACAACTGTTTATTGACGATCAATATCTTTGATGAAGGTCGTAAACTGGTAAGCGGAAATAAATGTGATCGTATCGTCAGCCCTGATACATTCATAAGCCACCCGGAGCAGCTGAACATCTATGCCTTCAAGCAACAATATATCTCGCATCTGAAAGCAAAGAAGGGGAAACGGGGAAAGATTGGATTGCCATTGCAACTCAATTTCTATGAACAGTTGCCTTTCTGGCATACCTTCTTCTCCCACCTGGGCTTTGAGGTCGTGGTCTCATCCCCATCCACGAGGGAAACCTACCTCAAGGGACAGTCTACAATCTCCAGCGATACCATCTGCTATCCAGCAAAATTGATGCATGGACATATCAAGGATCTGCTTGAGAAACAGGTTCCTGCAATCTTCTATCCATGTTCCAGTTACAACATCGACGAAGAGAAAGGAGACAATCATTTCAACTGTCCAGTGGTAGCCTACTACCCTGAGGTGCTTCGGCATAATATCAGTGAGTTGGAAGATGGCTCAGTTACCTTCATCAGTGACTACCTCTCACTTGCTGACAGAGCATTTCTTCCAAAACGGATGCATCAGGTTCTCAGCCAGTATTACCCTGTCAAGAAACAGGAGATCAAGGCTGCAGTGAAAGCAGGGTACGCAAGACTTGATGCCTACCAGAAAGCAATCAGGGAACAGGGGAACCTCATCATTGTACAGGCACGCAAGAGAAATTGGCCGATTATGGTCCTTGCGGGTAGGCCTTATCATACAGATGCAGAGGTAAACCATGGAATCGATGGTCTTTTGCTGCAGTGCAGTTGTGCAGTCATCAGTGAGGATGCTATTTCCCATCTGGTGGAGAAGCAACCAAGAAAGGTACTCAACCAGTGGACCTACCACGCCAGGATGTATGATGCTGCCCGATATGTTACAGGACAGGATGATATGCAGTTAATTCAGCTTGTTTCCTTTGGTTGTGGACTTGATGCGGTAACCTCCGATGAAATCAGGGATATCCTTCGAGAGACTGATAAGATTTATACCCAGATCAAGATTGATGAAATTGCAAACCTCGGGGCAGTCAAAATTCGCATCCGCAGTCTGCTTGCAGCACTCCAGGAGGCCAAGGAACAGCGATGAGCACACCGTTCACAAAAGAGATGAAGAAGGATTACACCATCCTGATCCCCAATATGAGCCCAATCCACTTCAATATCGCCAAGGAGGTGTTCTCCAACCATGGCTATAATGTGGTGCTTCTGGAGAACCAGGGCCCAAATGTTATCCGTGAAGGGCTTCGGTATGTCCACAATGACATCTGCTATCCTGCCCAGCTGGTAATCGGTCAGTTTATCGATGCCATCAAACATGGAGGCTACGATACTGATAAGATTGCCTTGGTCATCACCCAGACTGGGGGTGGTTGCAGGGCAAGCAACTACCTCTTCCTCCTTAGGAAGGCATTAGAAAAATGCAATCTTCCCCATATTCCCGTGATCAGTCTCAATCTCAAGGGAATGGAGAAGAACCCAGGCTTCAAGATAACTCCCTTTATGTTGCTGCAAACCTACAGTGCCTTTATTTATGGTGATCTTTTAATGGCACTCAGTAACCAGATACGCCCCTACGAGGTACGAAAAGGAGAGGCAGAGGCCCTGGTGGCCAAGTGGACCACCTTCCTTTCTGACTGTTTTGCCCATAACCGTGGATACATTGGATGGGCCATGAAGCGGAACCTCAACAGAATCTGTGCGGAGTTCGCTGAGATCGAGACGCGAGAAGAAGAACGTATCAAGGTAGGAATTGTTGGGGAGATCTATATGAAGTATTCTCCCTTGGGAAACAACCACCTCCAGGAATATCTTGAGGAACAGGGATGTGAGGTCATGGTTCCTTCCATGATGGGATTTCTCTATTATGGTGCGGACAATGCCATCACTGACCGGGCGTATTACGGGGGAAGATTTATGAGTGCGAAGGTCACCCAGTTCATACTTCGTCAGCTCTACAAGGTGGAGAAGATGAGCCGGCAAGCAATGATGAAAAGTGGCAAATTCACGGTTCCCATCCCCTACACCGAGATGAAGAAACTTGATGAAGGGCTGCTGGACTATGGGGTAAAGATGGGAGAAGGCTGGTTGCTTACCGCCGAGATGCTCGATCTTGTCCATAGTGGATACCACAATATTGTCTGCACCCAACCGTTTGGGTGTTTACCCAACCATATCTGTGCAAAGGGGATGATCAGGGCAGTGACAGAGCGGAATAAGGATGCCAATATCGTACCAATCGATTACGATCCTTCTGCAACAGGGGTGAATCAGGAGAACAGAATCAAGCTTATGCTTGCAATAGCACGCGAAAAGCTGGGAAATCAATAAGAAAATACCTGAGCCACCTTTATTTCCTACTATTCTACTTCCATTTTATTGGGTACATTATGTGTATGAATATTGAAAGAATTGATGCAACCAAGGGACTTGAACAGATGGTCAGGGATGACTTGCTCTCACTAGCCCAGGAAAAATCCGGCTCCTTGCACATTGGATTACCAGGTGGAAGAAGTGCCTCCCATCTCATCAATGCCATGCTCACGCTTCCAAGTGATTCACTTGAAAGAATGCACCTATACCTTATTGACGAACGCCTTGAGGGTGAACGAAATGAGGATACGCTCAGGGAAGCTGGGTTGCAGAAAGCATTGGACCAGGGGACAACACTCACTGTTGTCAGTGAAGGAAAAACTCTTTCCGATGAGCCTTTTGACCGTCTTTATCTCGGCGTAGGGGAGGATGGGCATATAGCAAGCCTCTTCCCTGGCCCCTGGCCCAATAGTGCAGAGGCTCAAACCATGGTTGTAATCGATAGTCCCAAACCACCCAAAAGGCGAGTCACACTCACCTACCATGGGTTTCTCACTCTTGCCCGAGAGGCAAAAGTGTATCTGCTCTTCCTAGGCGAGGGAAAGAGAAAGGCTCTCGATAGGTTGATGTCTGGCAAGGAGGATGCACATACTCTGCCCTGCTCCTTCTTTGTACACCCGCCATTCCATGGTACGATAGTAACAGACTTGAGGGAGAACACACTATGAAGCGAATTATCATACAATACGGCGGTACAGGCGACCTTGCCCTGAAGAAACTCTACCCAGCCTATGAACACCTCATGGAAAAGGGAGATGTTTTCGAGGTTCTCGCATTAGGAAGACGGTTTACCACCAGGGACGAGTTCCTCTCTGAGATTATCAGGAAATATGCCCCATCCTCCTTCACCGACAACCTTGATTACCTGTACTACGACATGAGTGACACGGATGCTGTTACCATACTTTCCACTCGTTTGAAATCCATGTGTGATGAATGTGATGAAGTGGAATTCATTTACTATCTTGCATTGCAGCCTTCTCTCTATGAGATTGCCATTGAACAGATCCAACAGGTGGATAACCAGCTGGATTGCATCTGTTCCCTGACGAAGAAGATTGTTGTTGAAAAACCCTTTGGATTCGACCTAGAGAGCGCCCAGCGTTACAACGATATCCTGGAGAAAGCCTTCACTGATGAGGAAATATTCCGCATTGACCATTATCTGGGTAAGGAGTTCATGCAGAACCTGCTTTTGATGCGGTTCCATAATGACATAATCAGAAGGATCTGGGACAACAGGACCATTGAGTCCATAGAGATTATTTTTGACGAGACCCATGGAGTAGATCAGCGCTTAGGATTCTATGAGAAGATTGGGGTGGTACGTGACACAATCCAGAATCATATCATGCAGATCATCACCTACTTGACGATGAGCGAGCCAGCAAGCCTAACTCCGAAGGATATCGCTGTCGAAAAGGAGAAGGTTCTCAGGGCAATATCCCCTATTCAGGAATTCCATATGGGACGATATGAATCACTGGGTTCTGGTAGTGGTCATGTGGTACATACTCCAACGTATGCTGCATTCAAGTTGTTTGTAAACACGTACTACTTTTCCGGTATTCCCATCTATGTACGAACTGGAAAGATGCAGAACGAGGCAAAAAGCTTGATATACATCAAGTTCAAGAACGCCACCAAGCAGGTAATGCATGATGATTCGATTGCAGAGAATGCGGTGATCATCACCATTCATCCAGAGCTTACCATTGACATCAACATGAATCTGAAAATGCCCAATACGAGTTGGAAATCAAAACCTGTTCGGTTCCGTTTCAACCAGAGTGAGACCTTCGGAGCAAATACCCCAGAGGCATATGAACAGATTGTGGAGAAGATCCTACAGGGAGACAAGAGTGTATTCCCCACCATGCAGGAAATCAATGAGTCATGGCGGATTGTGGAGCCGATGCTTCAGGAGAACCTTCCAGTGGAGGTTTATCCGATAAGAACCCTCCCCCGCTTCGCATTAACCATGGCGAAGGAGAACGGGTTTACCTGGTTTGATTGACCCTAAAAAGGCCACCGATTCTGTCGGTGGCCTTCCTATTACTGATAATCAATATCCTCAGATTAGGACGTGCATCTTCTCCTTGATGGCATGGATGTTCTCATTACCGATAGCATTTGCCTTACGGGTCCCTTCAATGATAAGGTCTCTTACCTCATCGCGATGGGCTTCATAGTAGGCACGCTTTTCACGGATGGGATCCAACATCTCGTTGAGTACTGCATTGAGTCGTTTCTTACAGGCGACACAACCAATCTGAGCAGTTCTGCACATTTCAGCAATATTGTCCTTTTCCGCCTCATTGAACACACAGTGGTACTTGTACACATTACAGATTTCTGGAGTACCGGGAATCTTGATCGTAACACGCGCAGGATCGGTAACAGCATTGCGTACCCGCTCCCATACTGCCTCTGGTGTATCCGAGAGGTAGATTGCATTGCCCATGCTCTTACCCATCTTTGCATTCCCGTCCAGTCCAGCCAATCTGCCTACAGTACTGAGCTTGACCTGAGGCTCAACAATACTGGTTCCATACATATCATTGAACTTCCTGACAATCTTACGGGCAAGCTCAATATGCGGAACCTGGTCTTCCCCTACCGGTACCAAATCTGCGTTACAGAAGGTAATGTCAGCAGTCTGGCTCACAGGATATCCAAGAAAACCATAGGTTAGGTCTGCATACCCGTAGTTCTTTGCCTCTGTCTTGATCGTAGGATTATGACGGAGTTGGTTTACCGTTACAATCATTGAATAGAAAACAGTCAGTTCAGCAATGGAAGTGATCTGTGACTGTTGTACCAGGGTGGCTTTCCCTGGATCCAATCCCACAGAGAGATTGTCGATTGCCACATCATAGATACTGCTGTTGATCAACTCAGGATCTTCAAAATGGGTGGTAAGAGCCTGTACATCAGCGAGGAGAATGAATGTCTCATACGTATGTTGCAACTCGACCCGACTCTTGAGAGATCCTACATAGTGGCCGAGGTGCAGTTTACCTGTTGTCCTATCACCGGTTAGAATTCGTTTCTGTTTCGTTTCCAAAAGACTACTCCTTCTCGTCTACCTGCTCAACTTCAGCAGGTTGCCCGTCATGTTCGCCATGGAATGAAGAGGGCTTATTCACCCGCCTCATGGTATGTTCCATATTACAGGAAGGGCAGACTGCAGGAGGCTCATGCTTATCCAGGGACTGGACCAATTCAACCCGTGCCTTGCAAAGCTGGCACTCATATTCATACGAAGGCATAATGTGGTATCTCCTCTTATAGGTTTACAGCAGACCACTCAAGCTCTGCTTGAGATCGTTCATTTGCTCTTCACCCAAATCCATATGTTTGATCGTAACTAGATCATCTTCAATCAAGAACATCTTCATCAATTCGGCAATCTTGAAGGGAATTTTCTCCCTCTTCAGCCGAGCCAAGTACCCAGTTCTTACCATCTGGGACAGCGTAGTGGCAAGCTTGGGAGTGTCCATCGTAATGTAGGCATCCAGGCTGTACCCCCCATCCGCTTTCTCGTTTATCAGTAAAAGCATCACCTTTGCCTGGGTAATCACTGTATCCGGTAATTCCAGACCAAGATCAAAAAACGTCTCAGGCTCCAATGAATAGACCGCGATGTTTGAGGAAGCCATATCATTTGCCGTGGGCAAATCGATTAACTTCCTCTCAGCATCGTAAAGCTCATACACCTCTGGGTACTCCCTGTTGGTGAAGAGTATCTTATCATTATTGGGAGTGTAGATGCTCAACTCCCCTTCCTTTTGTTGGAAGTACGTAAGATCGTCCTGGGTATACTGCCTCTTGAGTTCTCTGGAGTACATCATGGCAGTGTTTGCCAACCACTTGGGATAATCTCCCTCGATGACCCCATAGGCATCCAACTCCTCAACTTCCAACGGGTACGTATCATTTCTAGGGGAAAGCGAAAGAGATATTCGCTCGGCTCGATCAGCAAACTCCTGCATATCGGTAAAAACACCTTTAATGAGTTCGCTCTCCTTCTGGGCATCCACGGTTACAACAATGACACCACTGTCGGCCATTCCCTGGAAATCAAAATAGGGAACCTCCTTCCTTGCCGTTGTGGCACAGGAAGAGAGGAAGAGCACCAAAAGAAACCCGATAGGAACCAGCCTGGCAAAATGTTTCATCACGCTTAATCCTTCTCTACTTGCAACCTCACCATATGATCATTGCAATCAATACCTTCTCCAGTCAGTGTACCAGAGCGCAAGGTATTGGACAATGTCTCCTTGGCAATGGTCTGCCCATGCTGGTCGAAGACCCGCTGGATAACCTCATCACCATCGTAGGTCAGTACAATCCGGTCAGATACGGCAAACCCACTTTCTTTTCTGAGGTTCTGCACAGAGCGAATGATATCACGTGCAATTCCCTCATCTGCGAGTTCCTGGGTAACCTTGGTGTCAAAGCCTACAGTAAGTGATCCATCATTCAGTACCTTTACACCTTCCATCTCAGTCCTCTGAACAATGATTTCATCCTTGGAGATTGCAATCTCGCCGTTGCTGTAAGAGATTGTGTGTGGTGTGCCGTCAAGGATGGAAGCAATCTTCTCTCCTTCGAAATCAGCAATCATGGATGCAACTTCCTTCATATCCTTGCCCAGGGATTTTCCCAGAACCTTGAAGTTGGCCTTTGCACTATACTCCACAAGGGAGGACTCATCAGATTGCAGATGTACTTCCTTGACATTCAGCTCCTCTGCAATGATTGACTCCATGCTTGCCAGAATTTCCCGTTCATCCTCTTCCCGGTCGACGAGGAATAACTTCTGCAAAGGTTGGCGAATCTTCAGGTTGTTGGAAGCTCTCAGAGAGCGACCCATGGCAATAGCTTTCTGGGTCAGGGTCATCTGGCTTTCCAGGGTCCAATCCCTCTGGCTCTCATCATAGTCAGGATACATACAGAGATGCACACTCTGTGCCATATCTCCCCGTTTCAAGTTCTGGTAAATCTCCTCACTTGTAAAGGGGATGATCGGTGCAACAACCTTGATGAAAGTCATCAGTACCTTGTAGAGGGTATCATACGCCTGCTTCTTATCCGTATCGTTCTCACCCTTCCAGAAACGTCTTCGGCTTCGGCGGATGTACCAATTGTTCAGGTCATCAATGAACGGAATGAAAGAGGCACATGCCTTCTGGATATCATAGGCATCAAATGATTCGGTGGCAGTCTGGACAAACCGTTGTGTTGCACTGGTTATCCAGCGGTCCATCGGGTTCGTAAGATCCTCAAATGCTGTTTCTGATGGCTCGTACCCGTCAATATTTGCATAGGTAACGAAGAATGAGTAAGCATTCCAGAGAGGAATAATCAGGGACTTCATGGCTTCTTTTACATTATCCTCGCTGAACTTCAAATCCTCAGCACGGACAACTGCACTATTCATTAATGAGAAGCGCAGGGCATCAGCACCATAGCTTCCGACCATGTCCATTGGATCAGTATAATTCTTCTCGCTCTTACTGAGCTTCTTCCCGTCCGCATTGAGTACAATACCGTTGGTGATACAGTGGGTGAACGCTGGTTTCTCCCAGAGTCCTGCTGCAATAACCGTCAAGGTATAGAACCAACCACGAGTCTGGTCCAATCCTTCACAGATGAAGTCAGCAGGGAAGTTATTCTCGAAATGTTCTTTATTTTCGAATGGATAATGTTGCTGGGCATAGGGCATGGAACCTGACTCAAACCAGCAGTCAAGGACATCTCCGATGCGACGCATCGTTCCTTTGCCGTCAGGACTTGGCCAGGTCAGATCATCAACATAATGCTTATGGAGATCTTCAACCTTCTGCCCACACTTGGACTCCAGTTCTTCCCTGCTGCCAATAACTTCAAGATATTCACTTCCATCACACTTCCAGACCGGAATCGGGTTTCCCCAGAACCGGTTTCTGCTGATTGCCCAGTCACGAGCTCCTTCAAGCCACTTGCCAAATCTGCCATACTTAAGATGTTCAGGCATCCAGTAAATCTGTTCATTTGCATCAAGCATGTGTTTCTTGATCTTCTGAATGTCTACAAACCAGCAACTCATGGCACGGTAGATCAACGGCTTCTTGGTACGGTAACAGAAAGGATACGAATGAAGGTAGTTCTCCCGCTTCACCAGCAGTTCATGCTCCTTCAGATAAGCAATGATATCCTTATCTGTGTCCTTGACAAAACGACCAGAGAAGTCCGGTACCTCATCGGTAAAACGGCACTCTAAATCCACAGGGCAAACAACAGGAATGTTTGTTCCTTTAAGTACTTGATAATCATCTTCACCGAAACCGGGAGCCGTATGGACAATACCACAACCATCTTCGGTGGTTACATAATCACCCATTACACAGACAAAGGCACCCTGCTCCTTGAGATCTGCAAAGTATGGGAACAAGGGTGTATAACGCATACCTTCATAGAAGGTACCCTTCTGCTCATCAACAATCTCATAGGTGTCCTCATCCTTGTAGTAATGATCAAGACGTGCTTTACCCAGGATGTAGTAATTTCCATCACTCTTATCCTTGACCTTCACATAATCAATGTCTGGGCCGAAGGCAAGCGCAAGGTTGCTTGGAAGCGTCCAAGGTGTAGTCGTCCAAGCAAGGAAATAGGTATTCTCCTGGCCATCAGCTGCGAATCGAACGGTGACAGCCTGATCCACTACATCCTGGTAGCCTCCCAGGTTAACCTCGAAATTGGAAAGAGGGCTAGCCAAGGCTGGGCTGTATGGAAGGATATTGTACCCCTCATAGATATAACCCTTCTCAAAGAGTGTCTTGAATACCCACCAGATGGACTCCATGTAGTTGGTGTCCATGGTGCGATAGCCATGCTCCCAGTCAACCCAACGACCCATACGATTGATTGTCTGCTTCCACTCCTCGGTGTAACGCAAAACGATTGAACGACACTGCTCGTTGAACTTGGCCACACCATACTCAGTAATGGCGGAGTGTCCGCTGATTCCCAGCGTTTTCTCCATCTCATACTCAACTGGTAGCCCATGACAGTCCCAACCAAAACCACGTCTGACCCGTTTGCCTTTCATGGTCTGATACCGGGGAATGGCATCCTTTATGGTTCCTGGAACCAAATGCCCAAAATGGGGAAGCCCGGTCGCAAACGGAGGTCCATCGTAGAAAACATATTCACTCTCTTCAGACCGCGTTTCGATTGATTTCTTGAAAATATCCTCTGTCTCCCAGAAAGAGAGAACGTTCTCTTCCATCGCAGGAAAATCCACTTTGGTGGTTACTGGACGAAACATACACACTCCTTCAACTTACCCTTATCGGGTTATCGCATAGATGTCATTCTATTCAGAATACGTGTTCATGACAACCTTTGTGACTGGTTTTTCCGTTGACCTTCTTCCGTTGTCGCGATACTGTCTTGTTATGCAGCAATTCCCGATTCCATCTGTGATCCAGAGGTTCTCACAACAGTTCAAGCAAGCGGGTTTCAGCCTCTATATTGTAGGGGGTGCCGTTCGTGACCATCTGTTGAGTATCGAGAACGAGGACTTCGATTTTACCACTGATGCAAAACCAGAGGAGGTCATGCGTCTCTTCAAGGCTGTCATCCCCACTGGTATTGACCATGGCACCGTTACGGTGCGTTACGAGAAACACAGCTTCGAGGTAACCACCTTTCGCAGTGAAGGCTCCTATCAGGACGGAAGGCACCCCAGCAGTGTGACCTTTATCACAAATCTTGAAGAGGACCTGAAACGACGAGACTTTACCATCAATGCCTTTGCGGTTGACTTGAATGATAGCAAGATCATCGATCTTTGTGGTGGAAAGGAAGATCTGAAACACAGGATTATCAGAGCAATAGGAATACCTGAAGAACGATTTGAGGAAGATGGCCTGAGAATACTGAGAGCATGCCGCTTTGCAGGCAAGCTCAATTTCATTATTGAAGAAGATACACTCAAAGCCATGCACACCTGCAGGGAGAATCTTCGCAAAGTAAGTAGCGAACGCATACGTGAAGAGCTCTTTAGGCTAGTTCTCTCCAATCATCCTGAGGTGGGACTCAACTACCTGAGGGAGTGTGGCATATTACCGATTATCCTTCCCGAGCTTGCAGCAGGAGACCAGATTGACCAGAGAGGTATGCATCATGAGGATGTGCTCTCTCATGCCATCAGTACCTGTCAAGCTTCCGTAGCCCTCTCAGACCGTCTTGAGGTACGCCTTGCTGCACTGTTCCACGATATTGGCAAGAGTGAGGTGATGGAAGAAGGAAAAGAACGCAACACCTTCTACAACCATGATCTAGTTGGGGAGAAACTCACCATCACGATCCTGAAAAGACTGAAAGCAAGCAATGAGCAGATCCGACTTGTCAGCCTTTTGGTCCGCCATCATATGTTCAGTTACCAGAGCAACTGGAGTGACAGCGCTGTCAGGCGTTTTCTCACCCGCGTAGGCAAGGAACATGTGGGAATGCTCTTCAGCCTTAGGATAGCTGACCAGATAGCTATCCACGGGAAGGCAGATATCAGATTGCTCGAAGAATTGGGAGAGCGGATCAAGGGTATCCTTGATGCCCAGGATGCCTTGTCCATCAAGGACTTGGCAGTGAATGGCAATGATTTGATGAAGGCGGGAATTCCTAAGGGTAAACAACTTGGGAGAACTCTTGAATACCTGTTGGAAACAGTACTTGATGACCCTAGACAGAATACGAAAGAGCAACTATTGGAGATAGCAAGACACTATCAGTCCTTGTCTACTTTCACCAGCTGATCATAAGCAAGCTTTGCTGCACGTTGTTCAGCCTGTTTCTTGTTTCGTCCCTGTGCAGGACCAAAAACCTGACCATTTACATCCACTTGCATAAAAAAAGTAAAGTCATGTTCAGGACCGGTCTTCTTGATCAGTGTATAGGTAGGAACCATGCGCCATCTCTTCTGCATGTATTCCTGCAGTGCTGTCTTGTAATCACGGTGGTAATCATCTTCCAGCACAGCCCTGATCTGGTTTTCAAGGTACCGCATAATAAATTTCTTAGCAGCCTCAAATCCACTATCAAGATAGCAGGCTGCAAAGATTGCCTCCATGCAGTCAGCAAGCAAGGCTTTTTTATTCCTTCCTCCACTAATCTCTTCCCCTTTTCCGATAAGTAAATACTTATCAACATCAAGGGAACGCGCGATCATGGCTAGACTATCTTCACTGACAACAATGCTCTTGATCTTTGAGAAATCTCCCTCCGCTTTTGCAGGCAAATTTCTAAATAACCAGTCAGCCACACACATACCAAGCACACTATCGCCGAGAAACTCCAAACGTTCATTGGTGTCCACCAGTTCATTGGTCTCGTTGGCAAAGCTGCGATGTGTAAATGAAAGATTGAGCAAGGAGAGATCATTGATCTCAATCTCACTCTTTTCAATGAATATAAGAAGCTCCCGCTCTCTTTCTGATGAGATTGCGGGAGCTCTTTTGAAGAGGCTACTCTCCATAGACAAGGAAATCCTTACAGTTGTGCGGAAAGGAAGTCAACTGCGTCCTTAACGGTTTCGAACTCATTAGCTTTCTCATCAGGGATGGAAATGCCAAGCTCTTCCTCGATAGCGTATACCAGCTCATATGTATCCAAGCTGTCTGCGCCAAGATCTTTTCTGAAGGAAGCGTTCATGGTGATTTTTCCCTCATCAATCTCGAGCTTCTCTGCAATCAATGATTTAACTTTTTCAAATACTTCTTTACTATCCATTATCTAACTCCTCTGATCGTCGTATTTATTTATCCTGCAACTCAATGACCTGCACGCCGCGGTAGAAACCGCACTTCGGGCAGACACGGTGAGGAAGAACCATATTCCCACAGGTGCTACAACGAGAGAGTGTCGGGGTTGCAAGACGCATGTTAGCAGCCTTTCTTGATGCTGCGCTTGCTTTGGAAGTCTTATATTTCGGTGTTGCCATGTTGATAACCTCTTACACTATGCTAATTTTTGACACGTATGGAAGAATAACGGAAAAGCACTAAAGCGTCAACAACTTGATTCGATTTCTCATCATTTGTACGACAAGAGGGGGAACCATAGGGGAAATATCAGCCCCATAGGCCGCCATTTCCTTGATTGCACTGCTTCTCAGTTGAAAATATTTGGGACTCGTCGGCATAAATAGTACCTCCAAGTCAGGATTTAGCTGCTTGTTGGTCATAGCCAATTCAAACTCATACCCAAAATCTACTAAAGCTCGAACACCTCGTACCATGACCCCAACCCCATGCTCACGGGCAAAATCAACCACCAGCCCACGATAACTCACCACTTCGATGTTATCATGTTCCTTGAGAATATCCTTGAGCATATCCATCCTCTCATCAGCGGTAAACAAACACTGCTTCTGTACATTGTCTGCAACCACCACATAGAGTTTCTCAAAGAGATGAGAAGAACGCTCGATAATATCGATATGCCCGTTTGTGGGAGGATCGAAAGAACCGGGAAGCATCGCAATACGCTCTTTTCTGTTCATTTCTTGATTTCCTCCACATATTGCTTCATCTTGGCAAAAGCCTCAGAACTTTCCCAAGCGATTTTTTTTGCAAAACTGAACGATCCATTCTCTTCCTGGTTAACCACAGCAAAGGTGCCCTTACCGATATAGCTGACTTTCTGGGAAGGTGAAAGCTTCTCTTGTTCCCGGATCTGGTTGAGCACACAATCAAAATGACAGAATCCCCCATCAGGATGGGTTAGGGCACTTGCAATGCCATCAATGACCTCTCCACACAGGGCACAGGTCTCCTTCGGCTCAAGCACCTTCCTTACAGGAAGTTGGGGAAGATTACTATGATAGGGTTTACGTTGTTCAGGGAGCAGATTACTCTTACCACTACCCTTCTTTGCCTTCTCCTTGGGAGATCCCTTGGCCTTGGACTGCTTTTTGGAACGGCTACGTCGTTTTTGTCGTCCTGGGGTTCCTGATTGTTTCTTTTCCGTTTCCATTACCTACCTCGTGTCTGCAAGACTATCCTGTTTTTCACCAAGCGACAAGCACTCAGGAAACACAGAAAGGGACGACTGTATGCCGTCCCCTCCAGATATTCGCTTAATATACGCCTTAGGCGTTCTTTCTGCGGATGAGCTCTTTGACTTTTGCCTTTTTGCCCACCTTCTTGCGAATGTAGTAGAGCTTAGCTCTTCTGACACGACCTCTGCGAACAACCTCGATTCTTTCAACACGAGGTGAGTGCAAGGGGAAAATTCTTTCCACACCTACACCGTAGGAAATCTTACGAACCACAAAAGTCCTGCGAATTCCACCATTGTTTTTTGCAATGACCAGGCCTTCAAAAACCTGGACACGTTCGTTGGTGCCTTCAACAATCTTGAAAAACACTTTAACGGTATCACCAACGCAGAAGTTCTCTGCATTTTCCTTCATCTGTTCCGACTCAATAGCCTTAATTACATCCATCGTCTCCGGTCCCCTTCGCACTATGTTCTTTCAATGCATTTAAAATCTTTCTGGAGTTCACATCAAGAGATGCCGTCTCCAACAAATCCGGTCGGTTCAACAAGGTCTTTTCCAACCGTTTCTGTAGTCGCCACTGGCCAATTTTGGCGTGATGCCCGCTCAATAATACATCAGGGACATCTTTTGAGCAATAGGTCTCAGGCCTAGTATACTGGGGATATTCAAGTAAACCACCGTGAAAACTCTCTTCACTGAGTGAATCACTACTGATCACACCATCAATCAAACGATAAACAGCGTCTATGATTACCAAGGTGGAAACCTCACCGCTGCTGATTACATAATCCCCGATACTAATCTCGTCATTAACATATAGGTCAATCACACGTTGGTCAATACCTTCATAGTGGCCACAGATAAAGACCAGCTCATCTTCTTTGCTCAGCTCTTCGGCATATGCATGATTCAGACGCTTTCCAGAGGGGGAAGCATACACCACCCGCTTCTCTTTTGCATTGATGGAATCAAGCGCCTTGCACAGGGGATCGCATTTGATCACCATTCCAGCGCCACCACCATAGGGAACGTCATCACAGCTTTGATGCTTGTCTGTCGCAAAGCTTCTGAAGTTTATGAACTCATACTCAACTGAACCGCTTTGCACAGCCCTTTTCATGATCGAGTTTTCAAAGAACCCTTCCAGCATTTCTGGGAATAGGGTGACTATCTGAATCTTCACGCAAGAATCCAGGGAGTCTTTAACTCGATCGTCCGGTCCTCCAGGCTAACTTCGCCAATGAATTCCTTGAGATAGGGAACCATATAAAGCGCACCATCAGGGCTACGGACTTCAAGCATCACAGCCTGTGCACCATCGACACTACTGACGACTTCAGCCAGATGCTCACCATCATGCATCAAAGCACAACCAATGAGATCAGCGACGTAGTATTGGCCCTTTTTCAAAGGGGCTGCCCATTTTCTGGGAACCATCAGATGCCGACCATTAAGCACCCTTGCATCCTCGGGATTATCGAATCCCGCGAACTTCATCAAGGGCTGTGAACCCATCATGCGAAAACTTTCTATAGAGAAAGTTTGCTCTGATCCATCCTTCGCACGTAACACAACCTCCTTGATTTTCGCAAGGTAGGCACAGTCCTCATTGTGAGGATGAATTTTCACCTCACCGTTCACTCCAAAAGGAGCTTTCACGGTAGCAGTCCAGAGCAACTCTTCCATAGTTCAGTCCAGTATTTCCAGCACGGCACGCTTGCCACCCTTGGTGGCTGAGGCGCTCAGGATGGTCCTGATCGCCTTTGCAATACGGCCTTGCTTGCCGATCACCTTGCCGACATCCTCACTGGCTACCTTCAGCTCAAGAATCGTGGATTTTTCACCCTCGATCACATTGATACTGACCTCGTCAGGGACATCAACTAGTGATTTTACAATGTATTCAACAAGATCTTTTTCCACAACCATCTCCTGGAAGTTATTCCTGGACAGTTCTGGTCACCGTCACGCCATTCTTATTGAGCAGGGCTCTTACGGTATCGCTAGGCTGTGCACCCTTAGCGAGCCAGTCCTGAATTTTCTCAACCTTCAAGATGACCTGCTGATCTTTCTCAGCCAGAGGATGGTACTGACCAACCTCATCGAGGGTCCTGCCCTGGGTCTTTGCCCTGGAGTCCATCACCACGATACGGTAGTCAGGTCTCTTCTTTGTACCAAATCTCTTCAGTCTCATGCTTGTGCTCACGTCAATTCCTCCTACGAATTCAACTCTACATACCCATCTGTTTAAGCATTGCAGCCTGGTATTTTTTATTTTTTGCTAACTTCTTCATCGTAAGTCGCATTTTCTCAAACTTTTTCAGCAAACGATTTACGTCAGAAACGGTGGTACCGCTTCCTTTAGCAACACGTTTACGTCTCGTCGGTCCCATTATATGGTAATTCGTTCGTTCCGCATAGGTCATTGAAAGGATAATTGCTTTCTCTCGACGAATTTCCTCTGTATTAATGTCATCTTCGCTGACCTGACCCTTTGCACCGGGAATCATTTCCAGAAGCTGGTCGATTGAACCCATCTTATCCATCGAGTTCAATTGATCAAGGTAGTCTTGCAGATCGAAGGTGTTCTTTGCCATCTTCTCCTGCATGCGGATTGCTTCATTTTCATCAACAACACTCTGTGCTTTCTCAACAAGCGAGACAATGTCGCCCATCCCGAGAATTCGGCTAGCAATACGATCTGGGTAGAAGGGATCAAGATCCTCAATCTTCTCACCAACACCAATGAATTTAATCGGTTTGCCCACAACAGAACGAAGGGAGAGTGCAGCACCACCACGTGTGTCACTATCGAACTTGCTGAGGACAACCCCACTGATCCCAACTTTCTCCTGGAACTCCTTGGCAATGGTAACAGCATTCTGTCCGGTCATTGCATCGGCAACAAAGAGTGTCTCATCAGGCGAAATTGCATCACGGACCTTCTGAATCTCATCCATCAGCGTCTCGTCAAGGTGCATGCGTCCACTGGTGTCGACAATCAATACATCTCTCTGATCTTTCTTTGCCTGCGCAAGTGCTGCCTTGGCCACTTTTGCCGGGTTTTTCTCCCCTTCAATACTGAATACGGGAACCCCTACTGCCTCACCAAGAACCTGAAGCTGCAGGATAGCAGCCGGTCTTACCAAGTCTGCAGCAACAAGCATGACTCGACGGCCTTCTTTTTTCAGGCGTGAAGCCAGTTTAGCTGATGTTGTGGTCTTACCAGAACCCTGAAGACCCATCATCAGGATTACACTAGTGGTATCAGGACCCTTGAGCAGAAGTTTCTGGTTCTCCTCGTCCCCAAGCAGAGTGACCATCCGATCATAGACAATCTTCACGAATTGTTGACCAGGGTCGACAGCCTTGAGGACTTTCTCCCCTGTGGCCTCTTCCATGGTCCCATTGATGAAGCGCCTGACAACCCGAAGGTTCACATCAGCGTCCAGCAATGCCATCTTAATTTCTTCGACGGCTTCCTGAACGTTCTTCTCTGTTATCTTGGACTTTCCGGCAAGACTACGCATAATGCCGGAGAACTTATCGCTTATTGAATCAAACATTACCTTACTCTATTGTCGTTTTCGCTCAAGTTACATCTTATACCGTACACCAGACTTTCCTGTCAAGGAGTGGTGCAATATGCAACCTATTCTTCTATGGTTACCAGTTCTTGGTCGTCGTTGAGGATTACATCCTCGCCGGCCACATTGCCGATCTTGTAACTGACCATGCTGGAAACCCCTGGTTCCATCTGGGTTACCCCCAAAAGGGTCTGGCTTCCCATGACAGTATGCTTATTATGGGTGATGATGATGAACTGGCTCTTCATGGCAAATTCATCCAATACGGAGAGGAAATACCCGATATTCCGATCATCGAGCGCTGCGTCAATCTCATCGAGAACACAGAAAGGAGAAGGCTTGACCTGATAGGTGGCAAACAGCAGTGCTACAGCAGTCATCGACCGCTCCCCTCCACTCAAGAGCGAGAGGTGGGTAAGCTTCTTCCCTGGAGGTTGAGCCAGAATGTCAATGCCACTTTCCAAAACGTTGTCAGGCTCCACCAGAGTGAGCTCAGCTTTGCCCCCACCAAATAGACGACGAAACATCTCCTGGAAGTTATGTGCAATCTGCTTATAGGAAGCAATGAAGAGTTCTTCACTACGGGTCTTGATCTGGGTGATGACGGTATCCAAATCGTTCTTGGCCTTGTAAAGGTCATCCAATTGCTTGCTCAGGAAATCGTATTGTTCTTTTACCTCAGCATACTCTTCCTCAGCCATCTGGTTGATGTACCCCATTCCATCAATCTTCCGTCTGACTTCATCCAGGCGGCTTTTTAGTACAGGAATATCCGGAACTTCTTCGTCCAGACGATTCTCAAACTCCTTCAAGCTCTTACCGTAGTTCTCAAAGAACGTGGTGTACACTCCTGTGATATTGGTAGCAAGCTGGTCAATCTGCAATTCCAGCTTCTCTTTCTCTGTTCGGAGCGTTTGCAATTGCTCATACGAGGTGTTCTTCTGTTCCTGCTTTTCCCGGATAATCCTGCTCTGCTCATCTATGACTACAACTAGATCCTTGAGCTCTGCATTCAGGATAGCTATCCGCTCTTTTATCTGCCCTACTTCAGCTTCAACGCTGCGGATATCTTCCTGGGTTTCATAGATTCTCTCTTGGGCTGTCTCGCTGAGCTTCAGCGCATCCTTATATTGGTACTCTTGCTCGGTAAGAGAACGCTGCAGTTTTGTTACCCACTCTTTGGCTCCCTGTTTTTGGGTGAGGAGTTGATTCATTGCAACCTTCTGGTCACTAATGGCTTCCTGGTAACGTTCCAAAGCCTGAGTGAGTATACTATTCTCCTCCCTGAGATAGGCAATTCTTTCACGGTTGGTCTGGATCTGTTTTCTCAGATTGACCATTTCCTGATCGAGTTTACGTTTCTCGCTGATGGTCCCCTCATCAGAGATGAGTTCATCAAGAAAGGTTGGTTGCATTGCCTCATAGGAATCAAAGAGAGCCTGGACCTGGGCAAGTTCTTTCAAAAGCCCTCCTTGGAACTGGGTCTGTCTGTCCAGAAGATCTTCTGAAGAGATTCCTTTCTGTTTCAGCGTCGCAAGAAAGGTTTGCTCATCAGCAATACGACCCTTCAGATGCTCTATACTCTTAAGCAGCGCAGTTCTCGCCTTTTCCTTGTTTTCAAGGGTATAGCCACTCTGTTTCAGTTTCTCTTCCAGTTGGACAACGATAACGTCCCCCAGCTCCTTGATCCTCAGGGAAAGTGTATCACTCTCTGCTTCATAATGGCTATTGGCATCTTCAAGATCGAGCATTTCCTGATTCTGGTTTGTGATCAGGGTCTTTGTCTGCTCCAAGGATCGCTGGTTTTGCTCTGTCTCTGCCTGCAGTTGTTCGATCGAGTCATCAAGGCCTGCAATATCGGTGAGTTTCTGGTCTATTTCCTCAGTGTCTCGTTCGATGTGTTCCTGAATCAGTTCTGCTCTTGCACCAGCCTGGTCTTTCTGCTGCAGGAAATCACGGAATCGTTGAGTAAGCAAATCAAGCTTATCCGACCTTCCTTTGGTAGCTTCATCCAGCCTCTGCAGTTCAGTCTGCTTGCTGATTCGCTGTGCCCCAAGGGCACGAAGCTCTTCCTGTAGCTGTTCAATCTCCTGATCAAACTCTGTAAGTGATCCTCTCTGCGCTGCATAAGCTTCCTCTGAGCGCTGTTTCTGCTCAATTTTATTCTCGCGCAACAGGAGAAAAGATTTTAGTGTTGACAACTGCACATCGACTTCCAAAGAGAACTGTTCAGTCTTGAGCTCTCGGTAGCTGATTGCCTTCGATGCCTGATTCTTCTTTGTCTCGTAGGTTCTCTTCACTTCCTTGAGGATGGTTTCCACTTGCATAATGTTCTCGTCAGTTCGTGCAAGTTTACGTTCTGCTTCCTGGCTCTGGACTTTGAAACGACTTATTCCAGCGGCTTCTTCAAAGATATATCGTCGGTCTTCAGGTTTTGATGAGAGGATTTGGTCAATCTTGCCTTGTTCCAAAATGGAATAGGCGCTCTTGCCGACTCCAGTGTCAAAGAAAAGTTCCCTGATATTCTTGAGCAAGACTCGATTCTTGTTCAGGTAGTACTCGCTTTCCCCTGTACGGAAAATTCTTCGTCTGATCTCCACTTCTGGTGCATCAAGAGGAAGATGATGTTCTTCATTTGAGATTACCAGGGAGACTTCTGCAACTTGGAGTGGTTTACGATTGTCTGTTCCATTGAATATAACGTCCTCCATCTTCCCAGCACGCAGGGTCTTGGTGGATTGCTCTCCCAATACCCACTTGATGGCATCGACAATATTGCTCTTTCCACATCCATTGGGACCGAGCAAACTGGTGATTCCATCGGCAAAATCCAAGCTGACCTTATCTGGGAAAGATTTGAAGCCATATAGTTCCAAGCTTTTTAGAAACAAATTACACCCTCTTTTTGCTTGACGCAGTATTCCGTGGGATTATAGCATAAGTTGGCTTTGGGAAAAAGTAGGAGGTGGTGTGTGGAACCGATGCTGTTTGACATGAACGATGAGAAGGGAGTTGTCTGTGGCTTGGATGAAGCTGGGCGAGGTCCCCTAGCTGGTCCTGTAGTGGCTGCTGCAGTAGTACTTCCTGCAGATTTTCCCATTGCAATCCTAGGTGATTCAAAGCAACTCTCTGAGAAGCAACGTCTTGACGCTGAAATCATCATCAAGGAGCAGTCTCTTGCCTGGGCTGTTGCTTGTGCAACTGCACAGGAGATCGATAAGATCAATATCCTTCAGGCTTCCCTGCTCGCCATGAAACGTGCTTACGAGAAAGTCAAAGCGCACATTTCAATCGATACAGCACTTGTGGATGGAAACCAGAGACCTAATCTTGATTGTACGGTACAGGCAATCGTAAAGGGGGATGCCACGATTCCTGAGATTATGGCAGCATCCATCTTGGCAAAGAACCAACGTGACCGTTATATGGTGCTTTGTGACGCAAAGTGGCCGATCTATCATTTCGCAAAGCATAAGGGCTACCCTACCAAGGAACACAGGGATGCCTGTCTACTCTATGGACTCTCTCCCATTCATCGGAAAACATTTTCCATCAAACAGGAAGGGTCAAGAAAACAGGAGAAGCAACAGTCACTTTTCTAGGCAATCGGATAGGAGGAGCTAGGGAACACCCCCTAGCTTCCGTCCTTCCACACCACCCGGCATACGGTTCCGTACCGGGCGGTTCCGAAATTACTTACATCACTCGGTGTAATTTCCCATACATATCACTGAAAAAGAGATATCCGTGTGCTCGTAGCACATCCACACTTAACCACCGTGACACTTTCCAATATCCAGACAGGGCCCAGGTTCCTTGCCTCGCATTGGCTACACTGAGTGCTTCCTCATGTTTTACGCCCTGTTGTCTGAAAAGCCGGTATCTTGACCGTACTCTCCAATTCGCTTTGAGAATCACTGCCCGAATCTTGTGTCTAATCCATTCATCAAGCTGTAACAGTCTCTGCTTAGCGTTTGCCAGTCGGAAATAGTTCACCCATCCTCTCACAAGGTATGCAAGTCGCATCTTCCTGAATTCGTACGACCACCCGTTGTTCTTGTTCAGAATCTCTTTCAGTTTCGTTCTCAGTTTCTTCCAGCTTTGAGGATGGACTTTCAGTTTCACCTCTCCACTACTGTAGAATCCGTAGCCAAGGAATTTTATGTCGTTGGTAATTCTACGAACGACGGTCTTTTCCCTGTTCACTTTCAGCTTCAGTTTCTTCTCAAGAAATTTCGTGGTACTCTCCATCACCCTTAATGCGGCCCTTTCACTCTTACACAGTATCATCATATCATCCGCATACCGAACGAAACGATGACCTCGCTTTTCAAGTTCCCTGTCACTTTCGTTCAGCATGATGTTGCTCAACAGTGGTGACAACGGTCCACCCTGAGGTACTCCGATGGTCGTTTCCTGTCTGATGCCATCGACCATGACTCCGCCTTTCAGGTATTTGTACAGCAGAGATATGACTCGTCCATCCTTAATCGTCTCGCTCACCAGTTGCAGTAATCTGCTCTGGGGAACGGTGTCAAAGAATTTCTCCAAGTCCATATCCACCACCCATACGTATCCTTCACGGGCATGCTCGATACACTTTTCCAATGCATCGTGTGCACTCCTTCCGGGTCTGAAACCAAAACTCGATTCACTGAATTTCGGTTCATAGATCCTTGTGAGTACCTGCACGATTGCCATCTGGATTCCCCTGTCTATGACAGTCGGAATTCCAAGGTCCCTTGTCTTGCCGTTATCTTTAGGTATTTCCACCCTCCGTACCGGCTGTGGCTTGTACGTCCCTTCCAATAGACTCTGGCGTACCATGCTGTAGTTGTTCTGGAGGTACTGAGTGAGTTCCTCAGTCTTCATCCCATCTACCCCGCCTGCTCCTTTCTTGCCCGCAACCTTCATGAATGCTGTCCGCATATTCTGGAGACTGACAATGTGGTCCAGTGTCTTTGTCAGGAGACTCTCTTCTTCACTAGTGATCGTTGGTTGATTTCCTTCCTCTGGGTTCTTCCTCACAGACACAGACGCTGTTTTCCTACCTTCGCCTTCCGGGCTATCCTCAGAAAACAGTCCTTCGAGTTGAAGTTGGCTGTCTTTTACGTTCTGTTTGGGTACTTCCATTTTCCGGTCCTCCATTCCGGTTCAGTCCTTCCCATCTCTCCACTAGTACAAGCGATGGTACTGTGACCTCTGCTGACTTCTCTACATTCGTTGTTACTACGTCGTCATAAGCGATATTGCAGCCTCGTACGCTGTAGAGACCTCCCGAGGTAAGATGCTTATCTTTCCTCCCATGTAGCCACTGAATTTACCGCCTCAGGCTCCGTACAGTGTTGGACTTCGTTCTGTATTGCAAACTCAGCCACCTGAAACAGCCTCATATTCAGTTCGTGTTCCTTGGCTCGGGATTTTGCCTCCGGCTTCCTTCAGATTCCACCTCGCGATGAACACCCTTGCCTTCAGCTAGTGGTAGGCACTGCAACCCCCACAGAGAACTTTCACCTCCTAGATAAGCACCATGCTCGGCGCACAATAAAAAAGCAGCCTATCGGCTGCCTTCTATTAGTCTTTCTTAGCGTTCTGTTTTATGAAATCCAATGATTTCTGCAGTTCTTTCAAAAATTCTCCCAAATCTTCTTGGTACACAATAATCGATTGTCTGATAAACCGCTCACTTTCAGGAGTACCTTTGCTTTCCACCATATTGAGGAACATATCCCCATAGATGTTCTCTTTTACATTAAAGAAATAAGTCCTGTCATTTTTGACAAGTCTTGTTGAATACACTTCTCCACGTTGTCCCACGCTTTTAATCCTCGCTTAACTATTTCTAAGGTACTTGTACCAGTGTTATGCTCCCTCTGTCAACTGGAGGTACTTGACGGAAATTCCAGAATGTTTTATATACATTGATACAGAGCAAGCGCCTTTCGTATAATGGTATTACCTCAGCCTTCCAAGCTGAAGAAGCGGGTTCGACTCCCGTAGGGCGCTCTAGAAAAGAAACACTTACGCTACAAAGATTTAGATAACCCACACTATTAAGTGTGGGTTTTATTTGGCTCCAGTTATTCTTTGCTTCCATCAGATATGACATCAAATAGTATTAATACATAGATTACTTTAAACCTTGCAAATTCGACAAAGAGTGTTTACATAATTAATGCATGATACTCAGCGCAAGCAGAAGAACCGATATTCCAGCCCTCTATGCAGATTGGTTCCTGAATAGGATCAGAGAGCGGTATGTCCTTAATCGAAATCCCATCAATCCAAGTCAGGTCAGTAGGATCGATCTATCACCAGAACTCATTGATTGCATTGTATTCTGGACGAAGAATCCTGCACCACTTATTCCAAAACTGAAAGAACTGGACCCGTATCACTACTATTTCCAGTTTACGCTTACACCATATGGACAAGATGTAGAACCTGGCCTACCTAGTAAACACACATCGCTGGTAGAAACCTTCTTGCACCTCTCTGAACGCATTGGAAAAGAACGCGTAATTTGGAGATACGACCCAATTCTGCTTACCGATACGTACACGATTTCGCATCATATACAAGCATTTTCTGATTTTGCCTCACTACTGAAGGATGCAACCGAGCAATGCATTATCAGTTTTATCGATTTTCCTACAAGAAAGTTCAGTGAAATGAGTGACCTAGGATATCGTTCCCCTGATTTCAATGAAATGCATACGATTGCAAGAGCATTTTCTGCAATCGCACAAGAGAATGGAATTACCCTTGCAACCTGCGCAGAAGACATAGACTTGGCAGCCTATGGTATTGCCCATGGAAAATGCATTGATGATGCCTTGATCTCTCGAATCTCCGGAAAACCTCTAACACTCAAGAAGGATACCAACCAAAGAGCAGCATGTGGTTGTGTGCAGAGTGTTGATATCGGTATGTACAATACATGTACTCATGGATGTAAATACTGCTATGCCTCTTTCAGCAACGAAGTACTTTTATACAATCGTGGGAACTACGATCCATTTTCTCCCCTGCTGTATAGCAAGATCACAAAGAATGATGTCATCCATGAAAGAAAAGATGCACAATCCAGGAACGCTTTACAGCCAGATCTACCATTCGTATCGTCATAGAGTATCTTTATCTCTGCTACAGACTTTATTGAAATTGATAGGGAGTGGTATCTCGGCGTGGAATGCATTTTGCCGTTCTTGTGAATATTCACCCACGAATACAGCTATTCTCCCATAGAGGGGCTTCATATGGGAGAATACTGGTACTATGAACCCTTCCTCCAAGCATTTTACTTGAGAGCAGGCTCGGATCATTTCCAAAACTTCCGAGTCTTACTATGCCAGAAAAACAAATCGGTACTGTCTCGTCGCACTATGTTGTTTTTCTTGGCACTCAAGACCCCAGGCACACCCCGATATCCTTGGCACAGGTAATCAGGTAGTGGTCCTTGGATATGTATTTGACAGGTCCTGCGACTTTCTCCAAAGGGACAGTCACAATCTTGTTGTTCTGGACAGCCATCATATTTCCCCACTTGTCCTTCATAATCTCCTGGGCACCACGACACCCCAGTGAGGTAGAGAGCAGCCTATCATATGGCGTAGGCGTACCACCCCGTTGCACATACCCAAGAATGGTCACCCTGGCTTCCCGTCCCGTGAGACGCTCCAAGTTGGCAGCAAGCTGCGGGGTACGCGTCTTGAGCATCTCCTCTACCTTTTCCTTGCCACCCTCCTCTTCGAGAACCTTTGCCATACTCTTGGACATGGCTCCCTCGGCAACCACCACAATACTGAACTTCTTTCCTTCCCTTGTTCGTCTGAGAATTGCATCAGCGACCACCTGTTCATCATAGGGAATCTCAGGAAGCAGAATGACATCAGCTCCACCGGCAAGACCTGCTCCAAGTGCAAGCCAACCCACCTTGTGGCCCATGGTCTCCAGGATGATGATCCTATGGTGACTGCTTGCGGTACTATGCAACCGGTCGACTGCCTCGGTTGCAATCATCATCGCTGTATCATAGCCAAAGGAGACATCTGTATGCATGACGTCATTGTCAATGGTCTTGGGAAGCGTCAGGACATTCAACCCTGCGCTGGCCAAGCGGTAGGAGTTCTTCTGGGTTCCACCACCCCCAAGACACACAAGACCACTAAGGTGATTGGAGTGGTAGTTTTCGACAATGACATCAGTCATGTCCATGATTTTCCCGCCTACCGGCATTTTGTGGGGCTTATCACGGCTGGAGCCCAGAATAGTGCCACCCCGTGTGATGATACCCGAGAGGTATGCATCATTGAGCTCGACGAACCGATTCTCCATCAGTCCACGGTACCCATCCAGGTAACCGATCAAGGTGTAACCACCCTCATGAAGCAATGTCTTGCCCACTGCGCGTATCGCCGAATTCAATCCAGGGGTATCTCCTCCAGAGGTCAGGATCCCGATCAACTTACTCATCGATATTACTCCTTTTTCCCAGTGCGTTCACTCGGTGAACACTGTCGTAGATATGGCACTAACTCCTCATACAGACCACGGAAAGCAAGTGCACCTCTTCCCTTTGCATTGCTTGTCACTACCGGTTCCTGTATCTCACCCATTTTCTCTATCTCACTTGCAAAAGGAATCACCGTTTGCAGTGCCCCTTTTCTCTGCAACAACTCCCGTGCAGTCTCTACCTGCAGCTTTTTTCTTCTATCGAGCATGGAGACAACCATTTGCACCTGTGTATCCCTCTGACCCAAACGTTCCAACTCACCCAGCAATTGGTCATAGGCAAGCACTGCAAAGGGAGTGGGCACGACCGGAACCAACAGGATATCGGATGCATACAGGACATTTTCACTAACCAAACTCATGGTTGGGGAAGCATCAATGATGATGAGGTCATAGGTTGCACTCAACTCTTCCATACGCTTTTCCAGCCGATGATGGGAGTGCTTCTTTGCATCAAAAAGGATGGAAAGATAGCGATATGCCGTTGAAGATGGAAGCACATCCAAGGAAGAGAAAATGGTGGCTTGAATTTGCTTTGTCAGTTGCTTGCCTCCCTTCACCAACGCAGTTGCATCATGGCTTTTCTTTGGCTGTACATCCAGCAAGTAGCTGCTGGATCCCAAGGGGTCAAGATCGAGCAACAAGGTCCGCTGTCCAGCCATCGCAGAGAGCACGGCCAGATTCACACTGATGGTGCTCTTCCCTACTCCCCCCTTGATGCTGTACACAGCCAGTGTTGTCATGTCATCTCCTCCCAGTACTCGCTACTCAGATGACGATACTCACCTACCAGGTGCTGCACTTCCTTCTCTACATCGACCAATACCCTCAAGGCCTCAATCGGTGGCTTCTTCTGTTTCAGGAGCAGATCCTGCAAGAGTATGAGGTCGTGCCACTTGCCAAGAATCTTCTCAAGCTCATAAAGCCTCTTGTCCTGCTTAACAGAAGCCATCCCGCTCACAGCGAGCAGAGACCGGACCCTTCTACGCACCTTGTGCATCGCCTTCACATCCCTCGCTGAGTGCACCTTGTGAACTGCCTTCACCAAACGCCTGTGGACCTTCGCCACCATAACCTTCGGGTGATACCCCGAAAAGGCGAATCGGTTCTCCTCCAGTAGCTGGCGAATATCAGAAGCAAAGGAAGCCGGCAACGCTTCCTTAAGATCTGAAAGGTGCCTCTCCATCTTCAAATGTTTTTTCTCTTCCTCTAATCCTTTTTCCTCCAACAGCTGGATAAGTACCTGGTCATCACGGACTTTCCCTGCATATTTGACCAGTCTCTTCAGTAATTGTTTGATCTCCTTCCGCTTCTCCTTGGAGAGTCCAGCGCAGATGAGCGGGACCATGAGACGGAGATTGCAAATTGCGGTCCTGAATGCGTGCAAGGAGTTCATATCCTCCAGATTAGCAGCATGTTCAGAGAAAACGGCTACCTGCTTCTCACACCAACCAATGATGGGACTATTGCACATCTCCCTGAATGCAGAGACAGCAAGCAGTCCTTCCGTTTGGTCTTGGGAACCCGGGAGAGGGAAGAGCTCAAGGCGCAATTCCTCAGGGAAGTATCGTACCTCCCCTACAGGCTGTTCATCCAGAAATAGAGTACCCTCAAGCGGAATAGATGCCTGCTTCCAGAGAATTCGGTAGGGAGTAAATAGATGCTCCCATGTCTCAGGAGCAGACTGGGTTTCAAATAGCAGGTAGTACGGGCCTTTGTTGTTCATAGGTTTACCTCCAACTGATGCTGATACCAGAGATACAGATCCCGTTGTGCTCGTTTCTCATTCGGTTCACCTTTCTGCAGACGTTGATTGAAATTTTCTTCATGGAGGCTAAAAGAAGAGGCTGTATCGTTCCAGTGCGCCTGCAGAAACAACTCCAACTCCTCCTTGATCCTATCATCGAAGACAGGAACCATGACCTCAATACGTGTATCGAGATTGCGTTCCATCCAGTCTGCAGACCCAATGAAATAGAGAGGCTCTCCCTTATTGTGGAACTTCACCACCCTGGTATGTTCCAGATAGCGGTCTATCAAGGCTTTCCCCCTCACATTGCTTTGCTCCGGAAAGAGGGCCATCGAACAGATTCCCCTGATCATCAAGGTAATGGAGACACCACTTCTCTCTGCCTTGATCAAATGCTTGATCATTCCCTCATCAACCAGGTTGTTCAACTTGAGGGTAATCTCTGCAGGCCTGCCCTCCTTCGCTTCTTCCATCTCCTTCTTGATCAGTGAGATGAAACGCTTACGGGTATGGAATGGGGAGACGATCAGGTGCTTGAACTTGATATCTGCAAACCCACGGTCCAGAAGCGTAAAGAGCAGGTCGATCTCCTGGGTAAGCTTTGGATTTGAGGTAAGCAGGAGATGGTCACTGTACTGACTTGCCGTCACCTCGTTGAAATTCCCAGTACCTATAATGGCAATCTTCTTCTGTTTCTTGCCACTGTAACGGGTGATGAGTCCAAGCTTGCTGTGCACCTTCATCCCCTCGACCCCACTGATCAGGTTGATGTGGCGTTCACGGGTGAGAGTCTCGGTCCACTGCATGTTGATCTCCTCGTCAAAGCGAGCCTGGAGTTCCAGGTACAGCACGATCTCCTTCCCGTTCCGTGCAGCATTTCTCAGCGCGTTGATCACATTGGAGTTTTCCGGTACGCGGTAGAGGGTCATCTTGATCCCCTGGACCGTCCTATCCAAAGCTGCTTCACGTAGCAGGTCAATGATACAGTCATAGCTCTGGTATGGGAGAGTCACCAGATGATCACGCTCATCAATCTGGTCAAGCAGACTTCGGTCCTCCTTCAAGGTATGGTGAGGTAAGGGAGGCTGTTCCTCGAAATACAATTGTTCATTTCCTATCTTGGGAAAATGCAACAGATCTCTTGCATTATGGTATCTGCCACCCGGTATAATGATCCGGCACTGTTTCAGCTGTGCATATTCCATGATGTAGTCAAGCATCGGCTTGGGCAACTCACGGTCATAGACAAACCTGACCGGGTCCCCCTGACTGCGTTGCTTGATGGAGGAAGAGAGTTTCTCATAGAGACTTCTCGTGATCTCATCAGTCAAGTCATACTCACCGTCCCGGGTGATCTTGATGGTATAGGCATCATAACAGTCATAACTGAATGCCTTGAAGATGTCTGCCAACTTGAATCTGATTACATCCTCAAGGGCAATGAAGTGATTCCAACCGCCCCGGGAAGGGAGCTTTACATACCGCTGGACCAAATCACTGGGAACCTCGATCAATGCATAGCGGGAATCCTTCATATTACCCTTGTGGTACATATGTACCGCTAGATAAAGGGTTACATGCTTGAGATAAGGAAACGGTAATTTTGGATCAAGGAGAATCGGGAACAGGCGGTTGCGGAGTGTCTGGCGGAAAAAGTCCTGCAGATAGCGTTTCTGTTCGTCAGATAGCGATGATTCATCTACGATGGAGATATGATGAGTCCTCAGAGTCCTGAAGAGCTGTTCAACCACCCGATCCATCCGGTCATTGAGCCGCTTCACTTCCTTAAGAATCTGTTTGATCAGGGTCTTGGGATTCCCGCTCTCCTTGAGCTTGTAGTGCTCTGGGTCGAGGAGAGCACGGTGAATTGAGCCAACCCGTACTGCATAGAATTCATCCAGGTTCGATGAGAATATACCAATGAACTTCATGCGTTCCATCAAGGGAATATTCGGATTCTCGGCACTCATCAACACCCGTTCATTGAAACTCAGCCATCTCAGTTCGCGATTCACATATTCTTTTTTTGAACCCATCGCTTTGCTCCACGTAGTTTCACTTTCCTATAAAACCAGTATACGGGCCTCCATGAATTCCTGTCCACGTCGAATTATGAGAATTGTGTTAAATATACTGCATTAATATCAATTTTGTTTTACCTGTTACGGTTTTGGTAGTCTAAAAACCTTCTGATCCCCGAGGGTATGTTCCCCTGCAATTTTTTGGTATATTGAGAACGTGAACGGAGGATTCATGGAAAATTTGCTTACACGCTATGCACGTCTTGTCATCGAGGTGCAATTGAAATTACGCGAAGGGGACAGTCTCTCCATCAACAGTGAGGCAAGCACCCTGACTTTTGCCAGACTGCTCGCACAGAAAGCCGCACTTGCAACCAGGCAAACGGTCACCATCGTACATACCAACCTTGGGAAGGTAGTGGACGCCATCCCCATCGAGCCGACAGAGAAGGAAATCTTCCGACCCCCCGTACAGGGAGCAGTCATGTGCCACATTGTCGACCTGGACGAGCACCCATACCTTACGCCAACCGACCTCAACACAGCAGCGGAGGAAGTAACCACCCTGGGGAAATATGGATTACTCGCCGATCCTGTCTTTCTTGACCGGAGGATTGCTGTTCCCTGGGCAAATATACCCTACCCCGGTCCTCGCTGGGCGTTGCAGTTGCTTGGGACCCAAGCAATTGAAGAGGACATGTGGAAACTTTTCACCACACTCTATCGCATCGAAGATGAGCACGGCTTCCGTTTCTGGGAAGAACAGGGAAACCTCCTAGCATACAGGAAACAGAAACTGAATGAACGCGGGCGGTGCAAGATTAGTTTGACCGGAGACCTCTGGGAGATGGGGGCTACCATGGCCGAGAAAACCATCTGGGCCGGTGGCAGACAAATCCTGCCCAGCCAGCGCTCGTTTTTCTCTTCCCTCCCGGTGCAAGCAATTCATGTAGCCCTTGATGGAAAAAGTGCCAACGGGACCTTCACCTCCTCAAGGCCCTTCTATGTCCTTGGACAGGAGGTAAAGGGAGCACGTTTTACCGTGGAAGATGGATTGGTGAGCAAGTATGCAGCACAGAGTGGAGAAGAAGCGCTCACGGCACTCTTCTCCGTTGATGAACATGCAAAGAGAGTCAGTGAAATCTCACTTGCCGACCATGACACCGTTGAAAGCCACTACCTGGAAAAATCGATCCATCCACACTTTGCCCGGGAAATGACCAGCACAATCGTGCTGGGAGGATTCTCCCTGGACAATCTTACCACTCAACAGAATGAAGGGGATATAGAAGACAGTGCTCTTTGCACCTCCCTGGTGAGAGTGGCAGTACCTATCGGGGACAGCCATCTCTCGGTAACACTGAGCAGCGAGGATGGAAGCAAGTCATCAGTAATGGAAGAGGGAATATTCACAGAGGAGGGACTTGTATGAACAAACAGGTAATTGAGAGATATGCGGACCTGATCATCCAAGGAGGGATTAACCTACAGAGTGGGAAAGGTGTTGTCATCACCACAGGGCCGGGCACCTATTATTTTGCCCGTGAGCTGAGCAAATCAGCTTATCGTCATGGAGCAAGCTATGTGCAGGTCCTGCTTGATGACCTTGATGTGCTCTCAGAGAGGTTGAAGTATCAGGATGAAGATGCATTGAAATTCAACCCACATTTCCTCAAGGCATTCGACTACGAGTTTGTCAGTGAGGGCTGGTCCCATATCAGGATCGACAGCACCGAGGAGAGGCTTGACCACGCTCCACTTGACGGAGCGAAGAACCAGATACTGGGAAAGGCAAAACGTCAGTTCAGTGAAGCGAAAACCAAGAAGCTGATGCGTCACCAGCTCCCCTGGTGTGTCTGTGTAGCCCCAGGCCCGCTCTGGGCGAAACAGGTATTGGGAGAGGATGCAACCACTGATGACCTCATGAAGGTCCTGGCCCCTATCCTGCTTCTCGATGCAGATAATCCTATCAAAGCCTGGAATGAGAAAGCCTCTCTGTTGAGGAAACGCCAGGAATATCTCAACGGGCTTGGGATCGACACACTGCACTACCAGAGCAGCAAGAGTGACCTGACAATCGGTTTTACTGATAAGGCGCGCTTCACGGGAGGCAGCGAGGCACTCCCCGATGGCAGGGAATTTTTTGCCAATCTCCCCACCGAGGAGATATTCACCACTCCAGATAATTTACGTGCAGATGGGTATATCACCACCACCAAGCCGGTGGAGGTGTTGAACACCACCACAGAGGAAGTCCGCTTCGTTTTCAAGGATGGTAAGGTGGTTGAGTATCAGGCAAAGAAGGGTCAGGATGCACTGGACAAGTTCTTTGCCATTGATGAGGGCACCCGTAGTCTCGGGGAGGTTGCCTTGGTGGATGAGACCAGCCCGATTGCAAAAAGCAATCTTGTCTTCAACTCAATCCTGCTTGATGAGAATGCTTCCTGCCACCTTGCTCTCGGAGAAGGCTATCCCTCTGCACTCAAGGAGGGGGCAACCCTGGATACCAAGGAACAGTTGCAACAAGCACATTGCAATACCAGCCTGATGCACATAGACTTCATGGTCGGCTCCCCGGACATGAACATAACCGCCCATACTCGTGATGGACGGCAAGTAGTGATCATGGAAAACGGGATGTTTACCTTCTAGTTGAGTTCTTGGATGAGTTTCAGACCATCGAGGGTATGCATGGAGGCAATCTGGTTGATCCGGTCAATGAGCGGGGCGATGGTCCTGCTCAGGCCACCGGTTGCTATGACGTAGACCTCCTTGCCTATCTCCTGCTCAACTCGCTCGATCATGGTTGTCACCATGCCCGCGTAGCCGTACATGATTCCGCTCCTAATCGAGTCCTGGCTGTTCTGGCCAAGTACAGAGGGAGGAATCTTCAGCTCTACCTGGGGAAGTTGTGCGGTATTCCCGAAGAGGGCGTTCACCGCAGTAACCAGACCGGGAGCAATGGAGACGCCAAGGACGGAACCGTCGCAGTCAACCGTAGCAAGGGTGAGTGCGGTACCAAAGTCCACCACAACCACCGCATGATCAGGGCATGCAAAATGTGCCTGGGCAAGGTTTGCCAACAAGTCACTTCCCAGTTCAGCAGGGATGGTCTCTTTTCTCAGACCACTGTTCACCCGATGGTCTACCATCAAGGGCTGAACATCAAACAACCTGATGATGTTTTTCTGCATTGACCGGGTCAGGTTGGGTACAACCGAGCTGATCACAGCCCGGTTTATATCATGTTTGAAGAGCTGGGAATGACTCAGCAGGCTCTCCAAGACTACAAAATACTCATCACTGGTCTTTCGTTGGTCGCTGTAAATCCTGTAGGAGTGTATCCATTTCTGCCCATCATGGACAGCAATCACGATATTCGTATTTCCAATATCTACAGCAAGCAGCATGAGACCTCCTTATAAGGCCATTGCATGATGGGAACCACTGTACATCTCATCACGCAAGGCTTTGATGGATCCGTCATTGAAATAGTCCTCGAATCCAATCAACCTGTCAATGACACCGGATGGGGTGAACTCGATGATGCGGTTTGCAATCGATTCAACAAACTGGTGGTCATGGCTGTTGAAGAGCAGGACACCGCTGAATTCAATCAATCCATCGTTGAGGGCGGTGATTGCCTCCAGGTCCAGATGACTCGTCGGTTCGTCCAGGATCATGCAATTGGCCTGCTCCAGCATCATGCGTGCAAGCACGACGCGGACTTTCTCCCCTCCACTGAGAACCGTACAGTCCTTCAGTGCCTCATCCCCGCTGAAGAGCATCCTGCCAAGGAAGGAGCGAATGTAGGTATCGTCCTTATCACTGCTGTAGGTCCTGAGCCAATCGGTAATGGAGTCGTGCTCATTGAAGAGGTGTGCGTTGTTCTTGGGGAAGTATGAGAGACTGGTGGTTACCCCCCACTCAAAACTCCCTTCATCCGGTTCCAAGTTTCCACTGAGAATCTCGAAGAGGACCGTCTTTGCATAGTGGTTCGGTCCGACAAAGGCTACCTTGTCATCCGCGTTGAGTACCATGGAGAAGTTGTCCAGTATTTTCTCGCCTTCGATGGTCTTGCTCAAGCCCTTGACCTCGAGGATTTTCTTTCCTACCTCTCGTTCTGGCTTGAATGCCACATAAGGGAATCTTCTGCTGGACGGCTTTATATCATCAATGGTGAGCTTATCGATCAGTTTCTTTCGGCTCGTTGCCTGTTTTGCCTTTGCCACGTTGCTGCTGAACCGTTGGATGAACTCCTTCAACTCAGAAATCTTCTCTTCCCTGCGCTTTTTCTGGTCCTTCATCTGCTTCGCAGCAAGCTGGCTTGAGAGATACCAGAAATCGTAGTTACCGACATACAGCTGGATCTTGCCGAAGTCAATGTCTGCAATATGGGTACACACAGTGTTCAGGAAGTGACGGTCGTGGCTTACTACAATGACGGTGTTGTCAAAGTTGGAGAGAAACTCTTCAAGCCAGTGGATGGATTCAAGGTCAAGGTGGTTTGTAGGCTCGTCAAGCAAGAGAATGTCCGGGTTGCCGAACAGTGCCTGTGCGAGAAGTACACGTACCTTGATGTTGTCCTCAACCTCATTCATCATCTTCTGCTGCATCTCTGTGTTGATGCCAAGCCCGTCAAGCATCTGTGCTGCCTGAGCTTCGGCCTCCCATCCACCAAGGTCTGCAAAGTCTCCTTCGAGCTCAGCAGCCCTCAGTCCATCTTCCTCAGTGAAATCTTCCTTCGAGTAGATGGCATCGCGTTCCTTCATGATAGAATACAACTGCTCATACCCCATGATGACAGTTTCAAGCACGGAATACTCATTGAAGGCGAAGTGATCCTGCCTGAGCACGGCCATGCGCTGGCCGGAGGAGATGATGACCTCCCCGCTATCAGCCTCAATCTCACCACTGAGAATTTTCAGGAAGGTGGACTTGCCTGCCCCATTTGCCCCAATTACCCCATAACAGTTTCCTGGGGTGAACTTTATATTAACTTCCTTGAAGAGTACTTGCGTCCCGTAGGCGAGACCGATGTTTGCAGCTGTAATCATGATTGTGGTTCCTCTTGAATAGTATCCGAAAAAAAAGAGCAACCTGCAAGGCTGCCCCTTCCATATAAACTATAGTTCCTAGGGGAATCGAACCCCTATTTAGAGACTGAGAATCTCCTGTCCTAACCATTAGACGAAGGAACCGGTGCCTGGGATGGAGGGATTCGAACCCCCAAAGGCAGAACCAGAATCTGCAGTGTTACCATTACACTACATCCCAATGTCAAAATCCTGTCGTAGGATACGGAAATGTGTTTACTTTGTCAAGTACATGCAGGAATTTCTTCCTACTCTCCGTGATACTCCTGCAAAACGTCCACAGGATGCCCTTCCAGGACTTTTTCATAGTTCAGGAACGGCAATCCAATCACTCCCAAGAATCCTTCGACATGAGCCCCATGTTCCTTGAATATGGTAGCGGCAGCCTGCAGGGTACCCCCGGTTGCAATCAAATCGTCAACGAACAAGACATGGGAACCCTGTTCAATATCCACTTCCTGCACACATACCATGTCAGAGCCATATTCGAGATCAAATCGTTTCTTAATGGTCTTGTTCGGCAACTTCCCGGGCTTCCTGACAAGAATCAGGGGAAGGGAGAGCCGTTCGGCCAAGGGGGCTGCGAAAACGAATCCACGAGCTTCAACAGCGGCAATGGCATCAATCTTCCGTCCCTTACAGAGTTCCTCCAGGCGATCGATACAGTAACGGAAAGCCTCCGGCACTGCAAGAATCCCAGTAATGTCATAGTACAGAACTCCCTGCTTCGGAAAATCGGGAACCTTTCTGATTACACTGTCCAAATCATAGTTAGTGTCCATAGAACCTCTCACTTGGCGTATTGTTTCTTAAATGCTGTAACCCGGGCACTTGGCGCCTCGGAAAAATCATTTCTTATTCCATCCTGGAGATACCGGTAGGCAAGGGCAGCTATCATGGCACCATTGTCGGTACAAAGCTTCAGTGAGGGGAAGGAGACTTCATAGCCACCCTCCTGCAGGGAGAGTAGTTCACTTCTCAGGTAGCTGTTGGCTGCAACGCCTCCTCCAGCACTCAATCGTTTCAGCCCTGTTTCCTTCAATGCCTGACGTACCCGTTTCATCAGCATGTTCACAGCAGTTCGCTGGAAGGATGCTGCAATATTCTCAGGGCTCTTCTCACTCTCCCCATCCCAGAAGCTATCCAGTTGGTTGATCACTGCTGTCTTCAGGCCACTGTAGGAGATATCATATGGATGGTCCATGACATTGAGTTTTGGGCCGGGAAACAGAAAAGCAACAGGATTGCCTGTCCTTGCCAGACGGTCAATGGCAATACCTCCAGGATAGCCAAACCCATAATGCTTGGCGACCTTGTCGAAGGCTTCGCCGATTGCATCGTCGATTGTTGTCCCTAGGACCTCAATGGTATCGTAATCATCAACGCGACAGATTACCGTATGGCCCCCTGAGACCAGTACCCCAAGATATGGATAGTCCAGGGGATGCTCGATCTGGGATGCATACAGGTGTGCCCTGATATGATCAATGGTGATAAAGGGAAGGTTCAGGGAAGAGGCAAACCCTTTGGCAAAGCTTACCCCTACAAGCAGGGATCCCAAGAGTCCCGGTCGGCTGGTAACAGCTACTGCATCAATGTCATTGACGGTGAGATGGGCCTTATCAAGGGCCGATTGCACAACCTGACCAATCCATTCAGTGTGGAGCCGGCTGGCCAGTTCAGGGACAACGCCCTCATAGGGTTTATGGAGTTCAATCTGGGTTGCAATGATATTACTGAGAATGGTATGCCCATCCTCCACCAGGGAAGCACTGCACTCATCACATGATGTCTCGATACCAAGGACGATCATAAATCCTCCAAGTCATAATCATCATCAAGCAATGCATAGTCCTCCGCTGTGAAGTTGATTACTCTCTCACTGACCAACGGTGCAATATCCTTGAGTTCAAAACCGTACTCCAAGGCATTAGGAAACATATCCAACAAAAATTGGGCGACATCCGGCTGCCACCCCACCCCAACTTTGGTTCGTACTGCTTGTTTTTCTGTATTCAGCAAGACAACCACCTCCTGGGCGACAGCATGTCTGAACCGTCTCTCTCTATTCACCGTATCCCTCTTCACCCGCAAGCCTACTCGACATTAGCGCTTAAGGTCAAGGTAAAGGTGAACAGGTATTTTATACACAATCCGTCTTTACCTTCTTCCCTGTTTCGGGTAGAATGCTCCTGTTTTCATGCGTTTATTGCCAAAATAGCTCAGCGGTAGAGCAGCTCACTCGTAATGAGCAGGTCAAGGGTTCAATTCCCTTTTTTGGCTCAAGAAGCGGTCCCCTCGGGACCGCTTTTTCGTACTCGTTCTACTGGTAATCATAACGTTCATATGAACAAAGGTAATCTCACTTTGATTTACCCAGATAAGCATACTTGATATCTTCATTCTCCAGGAGTGTCATACCAGGTCCTGACAAAGTTATATTTCCTGTCTCCATAACATAGCCTTCATGGGCTGTACGAAGTGCCACATTCGCATTCTGTTCAATGAGCAATACTGTTACACCCGCTTCATTTACACGTTTAATGATGGTAAATATGTCCCTTACCACCAGTGGCGCAAGTCCAAGCGAGGGCTCGTCCATCATGATCATCTTGGGACTTGCCATCAGGGCTCTTCCCACAGCAAGCATTTGTTGCTCACCTCCCGATAGCGTTCCAGCAAGTTGCCAATGCCGTTCCTTGAGTCTGGGAAACAAATCATATACCCGTTCGAGGTTTTGTTGTTCCTCTGTTTTATCCTGCAAGTACCCACCGATCTTTAAATTTTCCAACGTAGTCAGATTGGCAAATACGCGCCTACCTTCGGGTACGAGAACCAATCCTCGCTCAACAATCTTACGGGTATCCATACCATTGAGCTTTTCCCCATTATAGGTAATGGTTCCACTGGTGACAGGCACCAGACCCATGATGGAGCGCAAGGTTGTAGATTTACCCGCACCATTTGCACCTATGAGGGTTACTATTTGACCTTCTTGGACAGAGAAAGAAATACCGTTGAGCGCTACGATACCACCATAACACACCTTCAGATTCTGTACTTCAAGCAAACTCATATCTCTTCATCCCCCAGATAGGCCTTGATAACCTTGGGATTGTTCTGGATTTCAGTGGCATTTCCCTCAGCAATCATCTTCCCGTAATCCAATACATAGATATGGTCTGAAATCTCCATGACCAAGTTCATATGATGCTCGATAAGAAAAACAGTAAGGTTGAACGAATCCTGTATCTCCTTGATGAAGGCTGAAAGCATCTCCGTTTCTTTTGGATTCATGCCTGCAGCAGGTTCATCAAGCAACAATAACTTGGGCCCGGTTGCCAGTGCCCTGGCAATCTCCAGCCTTCGCTGTTTCCCATAGGGTAGAGATGAAGAAATCTCGTCACGATTGGACAGTAACCCCACCCTATCCAGAAGCTTTTCTGTATCCTGATGCATTTTCAACTCTTCAGATCTATTCAGCCTGAACGTTGAACGCAACAAGCCTGCATTGATATGGCAGTGCTTGGCGATCAGTACATTCTCAAAGACCGTAAGGTCCTTGAACAATCGAATATTCTGAAATGTGCGAGCCATACCAAGACGTGTTATCTTATCAGGTGTATTCACCACTTGCTCTGCATATGGGGTCTTGTACGTCCCGTTGTAAATCTTTTTCATCTTACCACGGGGAAAGTTCTCTCCGATAACCATATCTTCAAAAACCACCCTTCCATTCGTAGGTTGATAGCCTCCTGTTATTACGTTGAAAGCGGTAGTCTTTCCTGCTCCATTGGGTCCGATGAGCGCGGTGATCCTCTCTTTCTGGATTTCAATAGAGAGATCATCAACAGCCACAACACCACCAAATTGCATCGTTATATGTTCAGTCCTCAAGACCACATCGTTCATTTTAAATTCCCTCCAGTACGTGCTTTCTTGCTGAACCTGGAAAACAGACGATCCCAACTAAACTCATTGGAACCCATCAATCCCCTGCGATAGATAAGCACTACCATCATCAACAAGAAGGAGAATATCACCATTCTAAAGCCAGTTTTAAACAGAGGAACCTGCCATCCACCAATGACCAGCGGTTGGTCAAAGAAGCGCAACCACCACTCTTTGGCCGCGGTTACCAGGAAGGCACTGAGTATTGAACCAGAAACACTCCCGATACCCCCTATCACCACAATGAGCAAAATGTCGTAAGTTAAAGTAATCGAGAACGTCTTGGCTTCTATGGAACGCATATACATCGCCAGAAGCCCCCCAGCTATAGCAGAAAAGAATGAACTGATAATAAAGCTCATCTCCTTATGCTTGAATAGGTTTATACCCATTGCTTCTGCAGCAATCTCATCCTCCCTGATGGCTTTGAAAGCACGTCCATATGAGGACTTAATAAGCATTACCATAAATACTATACAAAAAGCTACAATAATGAAGGGTGTGATCAAGGAAGGGACGAGCCCCCAGAGCATGGCGGGAAAATTGGGAATCTTATTCAATCCGTAGGATCCGTTTGTTATCTGGTCAAACTGTGGTGACGAAAAAATCGCCCTTACAATCTCAGACAGCCCAAGGGTTGCTATTGCCAGATAATCACTTTTCAATCTCAGCACGGCAATTCCCACCAGTGCTGCAGCAAATGCAGCCAAGAGTCCGCCCAGCAACAACGCGATGAATGGGTAGATAATCTGCAAGGAAGTAGGGCTTGCAGCCATCAGTTCCTTTAATGCCCTGATCGCAGGATGTACCCCATTCATGTAATAAACCCCATCAAGATTCTTTACAGGAATCAAGAGTATTGCCGTTGTATACGCACCAATGGACATGAATCCTGCCTGCCCCAGGCTGAACAAACCGGTAAATCCATTGAGAAGGTTCATGGAAACAGCAACAAGAGAGAGAATCACAGCTTTAGTAAGAACTGAGACCAACATCCCATTCTGCATTCGGTGTGCATCCAGCCAGTATAAAAATAGTGTTATGAGCACCAATGTTACCAATGTAAGTATCTGGTTCCGACGAATTTTCATCATACTTTCTCCACTGTTTTTTCGCCGAACAAACCGGTCGGTCGCACGAGCAACATCACAATCAATAACAGGAATGTGAAGGCATCCGAATAGGTGGAGTATCCTAAGGCAACGAGCAATGTTTCAACAATTCCTATGAAGAATCCTCCTATCACCGCCCCTGGAATATTGCCAATACCCCCGAATACTGCTGCAACAAAGCATTTAAGACCCGGGAGTGTACCGGAGAATGGAGTTACCGACATACGATCGGTAAAATAGAGAATCGAACCTACACCAGCCAAAAATGAACCAATGGCAAAAGTTACTGAAATAATCCTGTTGATATTGATACCCATCAGTTTAGCAGTCTCAAAATCCTTACTTACAGCCCTCATTGCCATACCAGTCTTTGTCTTATTGACCAAAATCATGAGGATGATCACCAAAAACAACGTAAGTACAGGAGTGAGCAACGTTACCAGGGAGGCACTGAGTGTTCCTAACTGGAATATACGCTTAAGAAAAGGAATTTCGGGATATCCCCTTGGGATTGCGGTAAAGAGGTACGTCGATACATTCTGAAGAAGATACGATACTCCTATGGCACTTATCATGATTGACATCCTAGGAGCACTTCTCAGGGGTTTGTAGGCAGCACGTTCGATACCAATACCCATGAAGGTTGTAACTGTCAAGGTTATTATGATGGCGATGGGCCATGGAAAACTTGCCAAGGCAAAAATCATAAAATACCCGGCCATCATGAAGATATCCCCATGGGCGAAATTAATTAATCGGAGAATGCCATATACCAAGGTATAGCCAATGGCTATCAAGGCGTATGCACCTCCTAGAGAGATCCCTGTCAAGCAATGCTGCAGGATAGTCGTCATACTCATCAGCTGTTCTCCATGTCCAAGCTAAGCAACTGAAAGTTGCTGGTAAAAATGAGAAAACGGGCATCGAAAAATGGGATTGGCCGGAAACCAATTTCCGGCCAAGAGAAAAATACATTACTTTGCGATACTGACAGTTTTCAAGAACTTGAACTGCCCGTTTTCAACTACCTTGATGAATGCCATATCTTTATTAGCATCACCATTTTCATTGAATACGATTCGCCCTGTAACACCTTCAACATCCACGTCTACCAAAGCAGAACGAATGGCAGGTCCTTTTGTAGAGTTGGCTGCTTCTATGGCTTTGATTGCGGTTATATACGCATCATAGCCAAGAGCGGAAACAGCTGGAATTATATCGGGTTGCTTGTTTGCAACCAAGTACTTCTTGAAACCCTCGATAAACTTGGCTGCCTCTGCAGTAGCGGGATCGGCATCATCAAAGAATGTGGAGAGCGCAACACCTTCTGCACTTGTACCTGCATTTTCAATGATTGATGAATTTTCCCAGGTATCGCCTGCCATGATCTTTGCGGTTATGCCGAGCTCTCTTGCCTGCTTAATGATGAGCGGAGCAGTAGCAATGGATGAAGGGGCAAAGATTACATCAGGGTCAGCTGCCTTGATATTGGTAAGAATTGACTTGAAGTCTGTGGTATTGGTCTGGAACCGTTGTTCACTAACAACCTGACCACCAAGACCAGAGAATGCCCTGCTGAAGAAGTTTCCAAGACCGGATGAATAATCATCACCCAATTGCGTGATGACCGCCGCTTTCTTCGCGCCTTCTTGCCAAGCATAGTTTGCCATCACCGTCCCCTGGAAGGGATCAAGAAAACATACACGGAAATAGTAGTCATTGCCCAAGGTTACCTGTGGATTGGTACAAGAGGCACCAATGGCCGGAACTTGGTTGTCGAGGAAAATATCTCCAGCAGCAATGGAAACTCCAGACCCATAGGACCCGAGAATCACAGAAGCTCCACTGGAAATCAGACTCTGAGCAGCAGTAACAGCTTCTGTCTTGTCAGACTTATTGTCTGCTTCGACCAGTCTTACATTGTAGGTCTCCCCATTGATTTGCACGGTGGGATAGACTTCATTCGCATACCGCATTCCCAGTACTTCCTGATATCCTCCTCCACCATTTTCTCCGGTTTGAGGCTCGAACACTCCAATTACCACTTCTTTGACGTCTCTTGTTTGCTCAGATGAACCATTGGCAAACATGAAGGAAGAAGCAAAAAGGAGTACCAACAAATACACAGTCAGTCTTTTCATACAAGCCCTCCAAAATAATACATATGTAAACATTATTGCTTTCAGGCCATACTATTTACAAGATAAATTTTACGGAGTATCAACAAATACTATGGTTGTATTCTGCTTGCAATAGCAGGAATCTGACTATTACATTTGTTTTTTCAAATATCATTTCTGCATGACTAATTTAATTTTAATTTTTATGAGATTTTAATGAATTTATTTAGTTGTTACAGATTTTGTAAAAAGTGATTCACCAGCTAAGGATAAAGAGATGTGGAGCTTACCCTAAAAGGACCTCCCATTGGAACAAGTCCAATGGGAGGCATACAAATTGACATGAATAAAGCTGTTATGCCTTCTTCTTTGCCTCAATCACAGCCTGTGCTGCAGCAAGACGGGCAATGGGAACACGGAACGGAGAACAAGAGACATAATCAAGGCCTACCTTGTTACAGAAGGCAATGGTCTTCGGGTCTCCACCATGCTCACCACAGATACCCAACTTGATAGAAGGATTAGCAGATCGACCAAGCTTGACGGCCATCTCCACGAGCTTGCCCACGCCATTCACATCGAGGGTGGCAAACGGGTCATACTCATAGAACTGCTTGTCAGCATCATTGACATATGCACCGAGGAAAGAAGCCGCATCATCACGACTGAATCCACAGGTGAGCTGGGTCAGGTCATTGGTACCGAAGCTGAAGAACTCTGCTTCCTTGGCAATCTCGTCTGCGGTGATGGCAGCACGAGGAACCTCGATCATGGTACCGATCTTGTAATGCACCTTGAGAGACTGTTCACTAAAGATTCTCTCGATTACCTCGAGGGCATGCTTCTTGGTGAACACAAACTCCTTGTAGTTGCCTACCAACGGAATCATGATCTCAGGCAGTACGTCCACACCTTTGCGCTTCACGTTGATCGCAGCCTCGATGATCGCCCTTACCTGCATTCTCAGAATCTCAGGATAGATGATCGCAAGACGACAACCGCGGAAACCAAGCATCGGGTTGAACTCATGCAAGGCAGATGACTTCTGAGCTACTTCTTCAACAGTGATACCCATCTGCAAGGCAAGTTCATGCCTACTGGTATGATCATTGGGAAGGAACTCATGCAACGGGGGATCAAGCAAGCGGATGGTAGCCGGTCGGCCATCAAGTGCAAGGAAAATCTCCTCAAAGTCACTCCTCTGCATGGGAAGCAATTCAGCAAGGGCTTTCTCTCTCTCCACAATATTGTTGGCGAGAATCATCTTTCTGATCGACATGATCCTGTCACCACCAAAGAACATGTGTTCTGTTCGGCAGAGGCCAATGCCCTCAGCGCCGAAAGCAACAGCCATCTGTGCATCATGCGGTGTATCGGCGTTGGTGTAGACGCCCAATACCTTCAGGTCCTGGACGAATCCCATGAAGGCCTTGTAATCCTTGTATAGGATTGACTCACTCTCTTCCATGGCCCCATTGAGTACCTGTACAATCTCAGAAGCGCGGACAGGAATCTTTGCACCATACACTTCACCGGTAAAACCATCGATGGAGATGAAGTCTCCCTCACTGAGCTTGGTCCCGTTTACTTCCAGGAAACGCTTAGGTTCATTGATCCTAATCTCTCCTGCACCACTGACACAAGGACAACCCATGCCTCGAGCCACTACGGCTGCATGGCTTGTCATACCACCACGACAGGTGACGACGCCCTTCGCAACTGCCATGCCCCCAATATCTTCAGGGCTGGTCTCGGTTCTCACGAGAATGACGTCCTTCCCTTCTGCAGCCATCTCTTCTGCTTTCTCAGCAGTGAAGTAGATCTGGCCGCATGCACCACCAGGGCTTGCGTTCAAACCACGAGTGATAACTTCCAGGGAGTTGTCCCTGATGTACTTACCATCGAGAATCGGGGCAAACAATTTACCGAACTCCCCAGAGGGAACACGACTTACTGCTGTCTCCTTGTCAATCAAGCCTTCCTCGACCATCTCGACCTGGGTACGCAACCAGCTGAAAATGGTTCTCTTACCATTTCTGGTCTGCAACATGTACAGCTTGCCTTCCTGGATGGTGAACTCAAGGTCCTGCATATCCTTGTAGTGCTTTTCCAGGATGCCTCTGATATCAACCAGCTGGTTATAGACCTTTTCATTGACTTTCTTGAGTGTAGAGATCGACTGCGGGGTACGGATACCTGCAACAACATCCTCACCCTGTGCATTCATCAGGTACTCGCCATAGAACTGGTTCTCACCAGTTGAAGGGTCACGGGTAAAGGCTACACCAGTGCCACTGGTCTCACCCATATTGCCGAATACCATGCTCTGGATGTTTACTGCAGTACCCAGAAGACCACGAATGTCGTTCATCTGGCGATACTTATTTGCACGTTCATTGTTCCAGGACTTGAATACGGCATTGATGGCCTTGAACAACTGGTCGAGGGGATCGGTGGGGAACTCCTCACCTGTGAATCGCTTGTACAGTCTCTGGTAGCGGGCAATCACTTCCTGCAGATCCTTGCTGTCAAGATCAGTATCGAGTTCAATACCACGAGTATCCTTTACATCCTGCAGTGCTCGTTCAAACTCATGATGGGGAACACCCATGACGACGTCACCGAACATCTGCATGAAACGACGATAGCTGTCCCAGGCAAATCTCTCATTGTTTGTTTTCTTGATCAATCCCTGAACGGAATCGGGGGTAAGTCCCAGGTTGAGGATGGTATCCATCATACCGGGCATGGACTGGGCAGCTCCACTTCTTACGGAAACAAGCAAGGGATCATTATTGTCTCCCAGTTTCGCACCCATCGTTTCCTCGAGTCTGGCAAGGTGTTCCAGCACTTCCTCTCTCAATCCTTCAGGATAGGTACCTTTATTGGCACTATAAAAGGCGCAAGCCTCAGTGCTGATTGTAAAGCCCGGTGGGACAGGAAGCCCAATGCTGGTCATCTCGGCAAGGTTTGCACCCTTTCCTCCGAGTAAATCCTTCATCTGGGCAGTTCCTTCTGCCTTACCGGAGCCAAAAAAATAGACATACTTTGTGTTCTTTGTTGCCATACAAGACTCCTCTAAATTTTCACTATTACTAGACGTGCAAATCCTACCTGCTTAACTCTTGACTGTCAATGAATCCAGAGCGTAAAAGGTGGAGTTTGGGGACTTCCAACTTCTTATTAGATAAATATTTGTTAATATCCTTTTTGGAACATTATTCCAATTTGGACTTTGCATTAGGTATTGAGCAAAAGGTAAGACAATTCGTATTTTGCTTCTTTCCATCGGATTACAATTGGATTTTACGTGTTAACGCAATTCATAACTGATATTTGCTTGTATTCCTTATTTTTACAACAAACAGCAACAATAAGAAATTCTATCAAAGCCTTGAGCCAAAAAAAAAACACCCACATTCCCCGAAGGAAATATGGGCAAAGCGAGCAGAATGAACTAATTAGGGCTGTTTGCCAATATAGGCAAGAATGCCGCCATCGACATACAGGACATGACCATTCACGAAGTCACTTGCACCAGAGGCAAGGAACAAGGCAGGACCGGTGAGATCCTCGGTTGTTCCCCAACGCTCTGCAGGTGTCTTTGCTACGATGAACGAATCAAACGGGTGACGGCTACCGTCAGCCTGTCTCTCCCTAAGTGGAGCTGTCTGCGGGGTCGCAATATAGCCAGGTCCAATCCCGTTACACTGGATGTTGTACTTGCCGTACTCGCTGCAGATATTTCTCGTCAGCATCTTCAGGCCACCCTTTGCAGCGGCATACGCTGCCACCGTCTCTCGGCCCAGCTCACTCATCATTGAGCAGATATTTATGATCTTACCGCTCTTTCTCTCCATCATCCCAGGCAGGACAGCCTTGCTCACGATGAAGGGGGCATTCAGATCGATGTCGATTACCTTGCGCCACTCCTCTGCACTCATCTCGTGCATCGGAACACGGCGGATGATCCCGGCATTGTTTACCAGGATATCAACCGCTCCTAGGTCATTGATTATCTTCTCCGTGGTCTCAGCTACCGCTTTTTCATCAGTGACATCACACACGTAGCCCTTGGCATCGATGCCTGCTTCCCTGTAGGAAGCAAGGCCCTTGTCCACCATATCCTGGTTGATATCGTTGAACGCAATCTTCGCACCAGCAGATGCATAGGCACTTGCAATGGCAAACCCGATGCCGTAACTTGCCCCGGTCACCCAGGCCACCTTCCCCTCAAGGGAGAACTGCTTTTCAATATATCCCATACAATTTACCTCAAATCCTTCGTTGCTACATGATCCATGTCAGTGTAGGTTCTATTCTCACCACACATCGACCAGATGAACGTATAGTTGCTCGTACCGACTCCGCTGTGGATCGACCATGACGGGCTGATAACAGCCTGTTCGTTGTGTACTATGACATGCCTTGTCTCACTCGGTTCCCCGAAGAAGTGGAACAGTGTCTGCTCTGCATCGATGTCGAAGTAGAAGTACACTTCCATCCTCCGCTCATGAGTATGTACCGGCATCGTATTCCACACACTGCCCTCTTTCAGTTGGGTCAGTCCCATGGAAAGCTGGCAGGTATCCAATACATCGGGGTGAATATACTGGTTGATCACCCGTTCATTGCTCTCTGCCTTGTTCCCTGCTGGTACATGCTTTGCATCGGCAAAGACGATATGCTTTGCCTCAAAGGCATGGTGTGCAGGAGTACTGCTCATATAGAACTTTGCAGGCTTATTCCCATCATTGCTTCCAAGGGTCACCTTTTTGGTTCCCATCGGCAGGTACAATCCATCAAGGCTCACCAATTCATAGCGCTTGCCATCTGCGACCACGTAGCCATCGCCACCGATGTTGATCAGGCCGATTTCGCGGCGTTGCAGAAAGTAATCGACACCAAAATCCTTCATAGGATCGATGTTCTTTTCCAGGTCCAGCTCCCCTTTCACCGGCATTGCACCCATTGTGACGATCCTGTCGATGTGTGAGTAAACACCACTGACCTCATCAGCGAGAAATATTCCGTCCACCAAGAACTCATCCCTGAGCTCCTGGGTTGTCATATGCTTGAATGCCTCTTTACCAGTCGAATACCTTGTATCCATATCGTAACTCCTTACAATTAATTTTTCTTATATCAATACCACCATCTAGATGATGGATGGCAACCACAAACTCAAAGCGGGGACAAAAGTTATACCCACCAATACTATCACATTACAGATGATAAATGGGGCAGCAGACTTGAACACGCTTACAATGTCCATCCTACATATTTTACTTGCAACATTCAAACACATCCCTACCGGTGGGGTCACCAATCCAATTGCCAAACCTACGATGATGATAGCTCCGAACTGCAATTCATTCATCCCGAACTGCTGCATTACTGGCAGCAGGATTGGGCTGATGAGGAGAATGCAGGGAGTCACATCAAGGAAGGTACCTAGCAGAAGGATGATGATATCCAGGAACAGGAACACCATCCAAGCTGGGATATTTGAATCTATCAAAAAGGCTCCGATGGCTGCAGGAACCTGTTCAACTGCAAGAATCCAAGTGAAGATCATGGTAAATCCACCAATGATCATGATCGAGGAAGACATCATGAAGGTCTTCTTCAATGCATTCTTCACTTCAGACCACTTCAGTTCCTTGTAAACAAAGAATCCAAGGATGGTTGCATAGAGAACAGCAAGACCAGCCGATTCACTAGCCGTTGCAATACCAAAGGAGACGCTGACGATGATCAAGAGAGGCATAACAATGGCAAGCGAGCCATCTTTGGTCACCTTCAAAGCCTGTCTCCACTCAATCTTCTCCTTTTCAGGATGGTAGCCCCTGCGCCGGGAGATCACAAAGGTCATAATCAACTGTGTTGCACCAACCAGAACACCAGGGATGAGCCCAGCGAGGAACAGCTTTCCAACCGATGCACCACTGACCATGGCATACATAAGCATGGGTACTGAAGGAGGTATAATCATGCCAATGGTCGAGGAAGCTACCGTGATACCAGCTGAAAATCCCTTGGGATATCCTTTCTTCACCATATCAGGAATCAGAATGGAACCGAGGGCGGAGGTATCAGCAACAGATGAACCAGAGATACCGCCGAATATCATCGATGCGACAACATTTACTTCCCCGAGCCCTCCACGAACAGGACGCACCAGAAGCATTGAAAAATCAATCAGTCTCCTGGTCAGCCCACTATGGTTCATCAACTCTCCGGTAAGCATAAACAATGGCATTGCAACGATGATGAAACTTTCGGTTCCCGACCATACCCGCTGGGGAAACGTCAAGAGAAACGTAGGGTTGCTCATGAGCATGTAGATAATCCCAGAGGCTCCAATGGCATATGCTATCGGCACACCAATGACGAGGAGGACAATCAAGGCAAAAAACATCAATGAAAGTTCCATTACACGCCTCCTTCGGCATCAGCCATACCCAATTCATAATCATCCTTGTACCCTTTCACCGGCTGCGGGATGTCAATAAACTCTTTTAGGATATTTACCACACCATAGAAGGCGGTAAAGAGAAAGGAAATAGGGATCATCGCGTAGTAGTACCCACGAGGGATCCCTGTTGCGGGAGAAGGAACCTTCCCCACCTTCATGATCATCCGGTAACTGTAATAGATCATTCCCATGGAAACCATGATAATCACTACCTGACCAATGACAGCAAAAACCTTACGAGGCTTTGCAGGCATTGCCGAGACAAAATTGGAGACTGCAATATGCTCAGATTCCCTGAGACCAAGGGCAGCCCCAAAGAACGTGGTGGCCACAAAGACCATCGTCAACAACTCCTCAGACTGGACGAAGGCAATAGAAAACACATAGCGGAGTATCACCGAGATGATTACTCCTGTTGCAAGAATTGCGGTTAGGGCAATGCCTACCACTGAAAGGAACCGATCGATTCCCAGAATGAGTTTTTTCATACAAAACCACACTTATCCTTTAGACAGAAATCGCCCGTCCCCCGAAGAAGACGGGCCCATAGCATTATGTTTCGTTGACAATCCTACGCATCTCATCCAGTTCAGCTTGGGTGAAAATGCCTTTATTCACGAAATAGGAGTACACCGGCTGACAAGCATCGATGAACTTCTGGATCTCTGCATCAGTAGGTGTGTATACAGTCACACCACCATCAACAATCATGTCATAGTAATACTCGTTGAGCTCACGGCGAAGCTTGTTCTGCTCATCGGTATAGATCCATGCACCAGCTTGCAGGACTTCCTGCAGATCGGCAGGGAGGGAGTTCCATACATCAAGGTTTACATCGATTGGTTCTGGATGGAATTGATAGTCGATCATGGTCATAAACTTCTGTACTTCGAAGAACTTCATGTCGCCGATATTTGCCAAGGGGTTCTCCTGGCCGTCAGCAACACCAGTCTTGAGTGCCATATAGGTATCACCATAGGGAATGGAAACAGGATTAGCTCCCAATGCTTCCATGCTCTTGATGATGGACTCAATCGGTGGGGTCCTGATCTTCAAGCCTTTCATGTCAGCAGGGGTCTTGATAGGACGAGCGTTATTGGTAATCTGGCGGGAACCACCATCACCAACTGCCAACATCTTAATCCCATACTCTTCAGCAGTTGCCATGACCTCAGCACCGAAATCACTACGGGAAACCTTCATCAGGTCAGCCTGCGTAGGGAAGAAAAACGGCATCAGGAAAATCTCAAGTTTTGGAGTCTGTGAAGCAAAGACACCACCAACGAACATTTCCTGGGTACCGAGTTTCATCGCCTCAATCATGTCAGATTCGTTTCCGAGGGTTCCTGCTGGATAGATCTCTATCTGCAAGCGACCATCAGACTCTTTCTCAACATACTTCTCCATTACCAAAAGGGCCTTATGCCTTGTTGATTCCGTTGTTGAAGCGTGCCCCAATTTCAAGGTAAACGTCTTCTCCCCTGCTGCCTCTTGTTGTCCTTGTGCAAAGACTACAGAAAATACAAGCAACATACAAAGCACCAAACACACAGTTTTTTTCATGCTTTCCTCCTAAATTTTGTTCCATATCGTGGAACCTTTTTTCATATTGAAGAATTAATATATGATTAAGTACACATATTTCTCAATATTTCCATCTTTGTTCCACATGGTGGAATACTATTCCATTATAAGATACCTGTCTCTCTTGTCAAGGGGAAATAAATGGAATATATTGCAAGAACAAGGAGGATGAGAGGTGCCATCAGAATTGAAAGTACAATCACTTGATCGAGCCTTTGACATCTTGGAGTTATTGGGTAATGAACAGTATGGCTATAACCTGATACAGATTTCTGAGATGCTCAAGCTCCCAAAAAGTACGGTTCACCGTCTTATTGGAGTGCTCATTCAACGGGAATATGTGAGAAAATCAGAAGATACCGGCCGATATCGTCTCGGCCCAGGATTCATTTCTCTTTGTAGCAACTATCTCAACAACCTTGAACTGAAGACTGAGAGTTCCCCTGCCATGGACGAACTTTCCGTTTCTACAGGCAATGTGGTCTTTCTTGCCATCCGACAGGAGGACAAGATGGTCTATGTGGACAGCAAGGAACAAATCAACAGCCTTCGTAAGTACGCTATCGTGGGACAGAGAAAGCCCCTTTATTGCACATCACTTGGAAAATCCTTGTTGACCGGTTTGAGTGACGAAGAAATTCGCTCACTCCTCGCCCATGAGAACTTCTCTCGTCAAGGACCGAACACCCATACCAATATTGAGAGTCTTCTCCAGGACATTCGTGAATGTAGAAGAAGAGGATGGTCACTTGATGACCAGGAGGCTGAACCTGCCATCAACTGCGTGGCTGCCCCTATCCATGACTACCGTGGACAAGTCATTGCCGCTGTCTCTACTTCCTGGGTACTGGCCCAGCACCCAGAGATGAGACCCGAGACAATGGCAACGCTGGTTATGCGTTGTGCAGCTACCATCAGCTACAATATGGGATATACGGGAAAATCAAACCGTCCAGAACTCTAGGAATAAAAAATGCAGTAAGAAAGAAGCTGGAGAGGAAGTATTTCTATCTCGTATGTCCTTATTGTCGGACTCACCTATCCACTTGATACGCTCATACAATACCTAGTCTACTGTCTTATTGGGCTATAGAGGGAAAAAACCGGACAGCTTGTGCCCGGTTTTTCCAATATATATAGATTACACCCTTTTGGTGCTGTTATGCGATGTAACTTTCAACAATCTTTGAACGGGAGGGGTTACGCAATCTCTCGATTGCTTTCTTCTCAATCTGGCGAATTCTTTCCTTGGTTAGGTTGTATAGTTCCCCGATTTCCTTGAGAGACATAGGGTTCTTTCCTTCAAGACCAAAGCGCAACTCGATAATTTCACGCTCCTTGTCACTCAAGGTGGAAAGCAGCGAACGGACATCCTCTTCCAAGGAGTGCTCAAGCAGACTGTCCTCAGGACTCATCTGTGATTCATCCTCTATGAAATCACCAATATTACTTGCACTTCCATCATTGAAGATGGGTGCATCGAGGCTAACCATATCCCTGCTGATGGCAAGCAAGTTGCCCACATGTTCAGGATCGAAACCGGTAAGTGCTCCGATTTCCTCTGCACTCACATCCTCTGAGTTCATATCTTTCATCAGTGCCTTCTGGGCCTTCTGGATCTGCAACAACTCATTGGTCCTGTTGAGTGGGAGACGAACTGCCCTACTCTTTTCATTGATTGCCTTCATAATCGACTGGCGGATCCACCACACAGCATAACTGATGAAATGGTATCCTCTCTCAACGTCAAATTTCTCAAGTGCAGTCATCAGGCCAATGTTTCCCTCATTGATTAGATCAACCAATGGCAGTCCCTGGTTCTGGTATTTCTTTGCCACATTGACGACAAAACGGAGATTTGATTCAATCATTTTTTTTCGTGCAAACTCTTCGCCGTTCTGTGCACGTTTTGCAAGTTCAACTTCCTCTTCAGGAGAAAGCAAGGGAATCCTGTTGATTTCCTTGAGGTACATGCTCAGAATGTTTGCGTCATCATACGCATAAGACTTTTCAATTGCATTCAACATCGTTTGGTTTCTTTTCATTATGTACCTTCCTGTTTGGTCGTTGGAAAGGTAAATGCAACTAGCGTGCCAACTTATGTTAAAGTTTTTTAATTGCATATATTTTATATACTTACATATTCTCTTCCAGATATTGTCAACAAACAAAGATTCCATTGTGCAGAGATTTCCAGAAATAAGTGTCATTTTGACTCACAAAAAAAATATCCCAGGATTTCCGGGACATTCTGACTCGAACCAAGAATAATAGGGCAATCCATCGTTACCCAACTGACCATTTTGGCTCAGATTCAGTAACCAACCAAGGAAAATCAATCTCGAGTGAAGCAAACCATGGGGAAAGGCATTCTCCTTGGAAAGGGATCTCACTTTCACTGAGTTCCTTCTTAATCTGTTCATATTCCATTTTCAAGAAATCATGGATCATGTCACCCTCACTGAGGGAACAGGAAATTCTCTTTTTCCCGAAAAGATAAATGGCAAACTGACGCCTGAAGAAATCCAACCAATCCTTGTCTGGATTGTGCATTTCATTCCCCCTGATCAAAAACACATCAACAAAGCAATTGAGACTCCTGTCCAGATCCTTTGAACGGGCGAATAGACAAGCCAGACGATAAAAATGCCTCCAAACCTGTTGGGTTCCCCAATCTGCAGGATTATCTTTGAGGGCCAGAGGATAGTTACTGTCTTTTTGCCTGTTCTCCATACCTGTTTCCTTCATTTTTTGCTTCGCACTGAATATAGTAATACTTCCTACTAGCGGCAAGCCTCTTTTGCACAGTGAGAAGGATCTGCACACTTACGAAGAATCAGCTTGCCCCTTCTCCTTCTTTTGACTATATTATCTCCAGCGAGGGTACATCCCTCTCTATTACACTTTCACATTCATATTTGGTTGGAGGAAGATACAATGACCATTAAGCCTTTGGCAGACAGAGTATTGGTAAAGATGGAAGAGCTGCAGGAGAAGACCGCAAGCGGTCTCTACATTCCCCAGACAGCACAGGAAAAGACCCAGATCGCAGTGGTCGTGGCAGTCGGCGAAGGAACCGATGACGTGAAGATGAACGTCAAGGAAGGGGATCGCGTCATGCATGACAAGTATGCCGGAACTTCTGTAAAAGCCGATGGCACCGAATACCTGATTCTCAGCATGAAGGATATTCTGGCAATCATCGAGTAGTTGATAGCATCAAATCAGACAAGCTGTTTCCAGGCATCTGCCAGGAAGCAGCTTTTTTGGATCATCCTCCATAGAGGAAATTCTCTACCTTATCTGATAATCCTGAAGTCTCACTTTCGGGGTGATAGCTTTCAGGCAATGAACGAATCATGTATATACCATAGTTCTTGCTCACTACCCGGCTATCCAGAATAAGGACCACACCACGATCGCAGGCTGAACGCAACAGCCGCCCAAATCCTTGCTTCAGTTTCATGGTGGCCGATTGTAGGGCAAGTTGGTAGAACCCACTTCCCCCATTGGCATCAATTGCCTCACAACGTGCCTTGAACACCGGGTCAGAGGGAACGGTGAATGGCAGTTTCACGATGATGACCATGCGAAGGGTCTCCCCTGGTGCATCAACCCCTTCCCAAAAGGAGGAGGTGGCGAAGAGAACACTGTCCTTTTCACTGATGAACCTGTTGAGCAATGTATACCGGTCATACTCCCCTTGGCAGAGCAAGGTCAAACCCTCTTTCTCGAACGTTTCACTGAGTCTCTCGTGGACCTTCTTCAGCATGGAGTAGCTGGTAAACAATACCAGCACGCCTCCTCCTGCTGAAAGTACTGAGGACATGATGGTATCTACAAGATATGCCTCATATGCCTCTTCCTTATCTTTGCTGTACAAGGGAGCATCGGATGGAGTGAGAAGCAACAATCGGTTTCTATAATCAAAGGGGGAGGAAAAAGCTCCCTTGAGAAAGGGACGTTCCTCATCATAGGGAAGACCAACCCGACTGGACCAAAATGCAAATTCATCATTCAGGTCAAGAGTTGCAGAAGTACATACCACCGTATCGAGTTTCCTGAACACAGCTTCTACAAGCAGGGGAGCTATGGAAAGGGGAGTTATGCATACCTGCACCTGCCGGTGGGTACCGTAGGATTCAGCATTGAACCAGTGTACTTCATCTTGCCAGAGTGTAAAATTACAGAATTTTGTCAGCACCTCGCTCATCATGGCAATCCGTGTACCGCGTACCTTCAGTTCATTAATCTTGGCATCCAGCTCCTGGGGAGCCTTGTTCTGTTCCAGAAAGGTATTAATCTTCGCAGCAAGTCTCCCGCTTGCCTGGGATACACTGGTGGCCGCCTCAACAAACTGCTGCAACCTACCTTGGTGTTCCGCTTTTATCAGCACCGGCTGGTAGTCGTTCTTCTGAAAAACACCAAGCAGGTACTGGTCGAGCGTGCCCACATTCTGGGTCAAAAGATGAATGTCATCCTGGATTCGGTCAATAATATCAGCTTCGCTGCTGTATTCTCCCAGTTGCTCCAAGAGACTTTTCCCCCGGAACCGGCCAGAGCGCTGAATCTTCGAGATCTGGCGCAACAATTGCTGGGAATCATACACCTCGGTGAAATACTCGGTTGCATTCGACTCAATATTGTGAGCCTCATCGATGATCAAGCGATTAAACGGAGGAAGAATCATCTCCTCTTCATAGCCTACATCACTGATGAATCGGCTCTGGGCATCAGTAAAGAGCAAATGATGGTTGCTGATAATGATCTTCGCATCCTTTGCCTTTGCCTTTGCCTTAAAATAGAAACAGTCACGAAAGTATGCACAGGCGTGGTTCTGGCAGAGATCCCCGTCGCTGCAGATCTCCCCTTTCAATTCTCCGCTCAGTCTTCCAGGAAAGTCGGCAAATAGGCCTGTTTCGCTCTCCTTGATCCACTGCCCAACCTGGTAGAGCTCACTGGCCGGGTCTTGGGCAAGCAGGGAAGAATCAGCCTTTGCCTGCATGAAGCGGTTGATACAGAGATAGTTACCCCTGCCCACAGCAAGTGCAATCTTACAGGACAAGCCAAGAAACTTGAATAGCATGGGAATATCCTTCTCATACAACTGTTTCTGCAAGTTGATCGTACTGGTTGCAACCACCGTGCGCTCATCAGGGGATTGCATGGCTGCATACAGAGCAACAGCAAGATAGGCAAATGATTTACCGATACCGGTCCCCGCCTCGATTGCCGCTATTGCATTACGTTCAAAACTCTCCCTGACAAGGTCAGCCATATTGAGCTGTCCCTCGCGATACTCATAAGAGGGAAAGTTCTGCTCCAACAACCCATCCTTATCAAAAATCTGATAGATATCATGCTTGGTCAATGTGATATTCCTGTACTTTTCTATGCAATGTTTTCCTTCCAATACCCAAGACCTCTGCTGCCTTGGTCTTATTCCCCCCACACTGTGCAAGGGTGCTGATGATCAACTGCTTTTCCGCCTCAGCCAAGGTTATGCCGACATCGAGGGAGAGATTCTGTGCATTCTCCGCCTTGGTGACACTTGGGGGCAGGTCATCATACTCAATGACTGACCCACGGGCAAGCACAACAGCACTCTCTATGCAATTCCTGAGTTCCCTGATGTTTCCCGGCCAGTCGTAACTAAGCAGGGCACGTTTTGCCTGAGGAGAGAACCCTTCGATACTACGATTGTTCTCCTTGCTGAACAGAGTGAGAAATGAGGTCATCAGGAGTGGAATATCATCTTTCCGTTCCCTAAGTGGGGGAACCTCGAGATGAACAACGTTAAGTCTGTAGTATAGATCCTCACGGAAATTACCCTTCTCAATCTCCTTGAGCAGGTCCCGGTTGGTTGCGCACACGATACGCACATCGACAGAAATGGGTTTCTCTCCACCTACCCTCTCAAACTGCTTCTCCTGCAACACCCTCAGTAGTTTCACCTGGGTGGCTGCATCGATCTCCCCGATTTCATCGAGGAAGATCGTTCCCCCATCAGCAAGTTCGAACCGACCGCGTTTCTCCTTCACCGCCCCGGTAAAGGACCCTTTCTCGTGTCCAAACAACTCACTTTCCAGCAAGCTCGAAGACAAGGCAGCACAGTGTACTTTCACCAAGGGACCCTTATTTCTATTGCTCAGCTCATGGATTGCATCGGCAACAAGCTCCTTGCCTACTCCACTCTCCCCGGTAACCAGTACCGAGGCTTTTGTTGGTGCAACCTGGCTCACGATGTCCATCAGCTCCACCATTTTCTGGCTCTTGCCGATGATTCGGTCATACCGATTACGAGCCTTGAGTTGGGCAACTTCCTCTTTCAGTCGCTCATGTTCTACATAGAGATCATTGTTGGAGAGTGCTTTCTTAACCACCAGGGTAAGGCGGTCCAGGTCCACCGGCTTCGTGAAGAAATCGATGGCTCCCGAACGCATTGCCTCCACTGCTGTCTCAATGGTCCCATGCCCAGTGAGTACGATGACCGGCATTCGGGGATAGGCACTGTTGATTTTCTTCAGCAGTTCCTCTCCACTCATGTTCGGCATTCTCAAGTCAGTGATGACAAGATCAACCGACTGCTTGTTCACCATATCCCAGGCTACCTTCCCATCCTCTGCCTCAAGGGTTTCAAAACCTTCAAGCTCCATGGCCAAGGCTAACCCGTTTCGGATATTTCTCTCATCATCACATATCAAGATGTTACGACTCATAATGCACCTCCGCTACCGTATCCCACTTCAGTGCAAGCCGTTCACTTTTGGGAACCGGGAATGTAAGGGCAAAAACAGTTCCCTCTCCAAGCTTGCTCTGCACCGTAATATCTCCCTTGTGTTCTTTCAAAATCTTGTAGACCACAGTCAGGCCAAGCCCCGTACCGGTAGCCTTGGTCGTGAAGTAAGGTTCAAATATCTTCTGTTGCGTCTCCTCATCCATACCAATACCAGTATCCTGGATCTTCAACACCACATGATCCCCATCCAGCCTAGTCTGGAGAATGAGTTTCCCCCCACCCTCCATGGCGTTCATAGCATTCTTTATCAGGTTGAGTACTGCTTGCTTGAGCAGGTGTTCATCAAATTCCAACCGGGGCAGTGAAGACGCAAAGTCCTTGATTAGATATACGCTATGCTCTTCCAGTTCCGGCTCTATAAAAGAACAGATATCCTCCAATGTCTTGGTCATCTGTGCAAGGCGAAGCCGTGTGTCCATGGGCCGTACCGCAAAGAGAAAGTCCACCACAATACCATTGAGCCGGCTGATTTCCTCCTCCAAAACAGAGAGATACCGCTCTGCATCACCAAAGGTAAGTGACTCCTTCCTTTCAAACGCTTTTTTCAGGAGTTGCAAATGGATTCCCATCGCGGCAAGAGGGTTCTTGATCTCATGGGCTACCCCTGCGGCCATGGTGGTCATCGATGCAAGGTTCTCACTCCTGCGAAGCCGTGCTTCATTTGCATTATGCTCGGTGACATCACTCAACATGATCACAAAGGAAGACCTCATTCTTTCAGAGCTGTTCAAGTAGGAATAGACCGTAACAGCGATGGTCTGCATCTTGGTTCCTTTCTGGAACGTGAACTCGTTTTCTTCATCCTGATGCTTTCCCTTGAGTGCCAGCATAATATAGTGAAAGACATGCTCATCCTCAATGACCCTGGAGAGGGCCATCCCCTCATAGTTCCGCATTCTTGCCATGGGAATAAGGGTACGGCATCTGCTGTTTGCATAATGAACGATTTTTCTCTCGTCGGTCAGGATTACTCCATCTTGGATTGACTCAAGCACACTCTCCAGCATCTCAAGATCACTGGATTGACTCTTTAGGATCTCCACTATCTGATTGGTATCAAGTTGGTCAATCTTCTGGATTGCCCGTTGGACAAAGTTTTTCATGCTTCCTCCATCATTCGATAGTACAAGGATTCAAGCATCAGTCGGTTGTTCTGATTGTAAAGCTGCGCCCTATTGTAGGTAGTATTGACCAGCGATGAGAGCGCAAGCAGTGACTTGGAAGGCATCACCCGCCTAAACGATTCAAGCATTGCCTTCAATACAAACTCATACCCTTGCATATCATCAATTTCCTTGAGTAGTGATGCAATTTCACTACTTTGTAGGTATCGCTGCTCTTGTATTGAGGCAACGAGAAGCTCCGCAATCTGCGTGGCGCGGGAGAGATCCATACCACCACCTTCAAGGAAAAAAGACTCCAATGATTCGTACTGTTTGTCGCGAAGATAGAACGGTTGCAGGTACTTACAAACTGCCTCTCTTGAGAGTGGAGGGAATGCGTACCTACGCACCCTGGAAAGGATTGTCTGCATAATCCGGTTTGGATACTCACTGACCAAGAAGAAGTAAGTATCTTTCGCTGGCTCCTCAAGCATCTTCAGCAAGCTGTTGCGGGCAGAGCTGTTTGTCATCTCCATCGCCTCCAGTATGATGAATCGCTTCCCATCCCCCATGCTGGTCTGCCCACTCCAATGTTCCAGTGCCCGCACCTGAGAGATGGTCACCGTGGTATTTTTCTTGGCTGCGGTAAAGAGTCCTTTAAGAGCACCTCGTAGTTCCTTGACTGCTTTCTTGGCCTGGGAGGCATTCACTATCTCCATTCGTGCAAAATCCACCAAGAGGTCATTGACCTGACCCGCAAGGGCAGCTGCTGCATTCTGACTCTGAGTCTGCGCACCCGAAAGCAAGGCTGAATGATACTGGAGCAACATCCGACGGATACTCTGTATGACGAATTGCCTGGAAAAATCGTTATAGAGCCTTTCAAAGGTGGAGAGACTCGTTTCAATGACGCTTCGGTGATCCCTCTGACTAATAATGACCACATTTGATACAGTGAGGTTTCTGAATTTCCGACAATTATCACAACTGCAGTAATCATCGCCCCCTTGATCACAGGAAAGCACCCTTGCAGTCTCAAGGGCAAAACTCATTCTGAGGCTATACCGACTGCCTCCAAACAGGTTTACCTGGCTCAGCGTACCAGAGGTTATCTGGTCCCGTAATTGATCAGCCACTCCCCTCTGGTATTCACTCAATACTTCAAACATTCGGCGCCTGCACTGTTGAAGCGAACCAGTTTACTGTCTCGGGAACCAATGGCCTCACTACATTGAGGGTAAATTGGCTTTTATCAAAAATTTGCGAAAGATCAAAAACCGTTTGGAGTTCCAGCACATAAATCACCAAGGCACATATAATGCAAACTTCAAGGACTCCCCATAGGAAACCAAGCAGCCCATTGACCGAACGGAGTCCGGTTGCATTCAGTGCTGTTTCCAAGAGGTTTCCTACAAATCGCATCAACGCATAACCAATCAAGAACAGGATTACAAAACTGATAAGGCTTGCAAGCAGGAGGGGAAGAGCAAATGACTGAACCAATAATGCAGCAATCAGTTTGGTGAACATCAGCGCAGAGAAAAAACCTACGATATAGCCACTACGATGGCTGAACGCATCAGCAAACCCACTAAGGGTGTCGGCGATTCCTCCAATGATTGCTAGCGAAAAAACGATAATATCGATCGAATTAAAATATACAGAACCTATGGTCAAACCCCACTGCATGTTGACTCCTTCACTGTTTTCAGCACAGTTGCTATATGTTGTGCACTCGTTTCATGAGCAAGCTTTCCCAGGTTGCCGCGCAACCTCAATCGAAGCTTCTCGTCAGTAATCAAGGAAGATACACCTTCCAGAAATTGCTTCACATCCACTGTGTCTGGATAGAGCACTGTTGCCGCTTCCTTCTGCTCAAACAGCCGAGCATTGTCTATCTGGTCACCTCGGCTTGATGCCCCACCCAAGGGTATGAGAAGGGATGGACAGCCAAACAACGCAAGTTCAGCCAAGGTATTCGCTCCTGAGCGGCTAACTACCACTGTGGCATGTTTCAACAGGATGGGCAACGCCTCATCAATAAACGGCACCTCCTGATAGTGAGCATGAGCCAAATGCTGTACATCCTTTTCCCCACACTGGTGATAGACATAGCCCATCTCCGTGAGGTGATCGAGGGTCTTTCGCACCAACTCATTGATCTGAAGGGAACCACTGCTGCCACCTAGTACAAGAATCAAGGGCTCAGTTGATCCCAAGAACACTGGCCTTGGTAATGCTTCTTGTCGTGATGCAAGCACCAGAGACTGGCGGACAGGGTTACCGGTGACCACCAGCTTATGCTTCCTCAGTGATGCAAACCCCTCGGAAAAAGGAACACAGATACGTGATGAAAACCTTGCATTTATCCTGGTCGCCAGACCGGGAGTTGCATCGCTCTCATGACTCACTACCGGAATACGCAAGACTGCCGCCGCCAAGACCGGGGGTACTGATACAAACCCTCCCTTGGAGAAGAGTACATCAGGTCTCTGGTCTCTGAGTATACAAAGCGCCTGGAAGAATGCAATACAAACATTTCCGATGTCGAGGAAGTTCCTGAAAGACCAGTATCGACGGAGTTTTCCCCACCGTATAGCAAAAAATGGAATCCCATATCGTGCAACAGCCTCCTTCTCGGAAGTTTCATCACGCCCAATCCAAAAGCTGCGGTAGTCCGGCAAGAGAGCCAACTCCTCATGGACAGCCAAGGCTGGAAAAACGTGTCCGAGGGTTCCTCCCCCTGTGTAACAGACTACCATGACTTTACTATAACACAATGGAAGCAGTTGCTCCAGCAGAATTGTATCACTTTGATACACCATGGGTATAATTGTCCCATCTTTTCCAGACACTTCTACTTTTCTTGCAACTCGAGTATGAGTATACTTACAAGAAGGGGCCAACCCCCTATATTTGCAACAAGAGAGAAATTCATGGGCACCTCACTATTTACCAAACTGTTCGGAACCAAACAAGATAAGGACCTCAAATCCCTTAAACCACTCGTAGAGCTGGTCAACAAGGAATCAGCCTGGGCAGAGAGCCTCAGTGCTGAAGAGGTGCGCCAGCAAACCCAAAGCTTCAGGGATCAGGTGGCAAAAGGTGCAAGCCTTGACTCACTTTTGCCCAAGGCCTTTGCCTTGGCTAGAGAAGCAGCAAGACGAGTGTTGGGTGAACGACACTACGATGTGCAGATCATGGGAGCGGCGGTGCTCCATCAAGGAAAAATCTTGGAAATGAAAACCGGTGAAGGAAAGACCCTCACCTGTGTTCCTGCTGCATATTTGAATGCACTCACGGGAAAAGGCGTTCATGTTGTGACCGTCAATGACTATCTCGCGGGTCGTGATGCCTCCTGGATGGGCCCCGTCTATGAATACCTAGGACTCTCCGTTGGTGTCATCCTCTCATCCATGGACAATGAAGCAAAACGGAGTTCCTATTCCAAGGATGTTACATACGGTACGAACAATGAGTTTGGATTTGATTATCTCAGGGATAACATGAAGTGGTCTGAACAGGAAAAGATACAGCCAAAACACCACTACTGTATCATCGATGAGATCGACTCAATCCTTATTGATGAGGCAAGGACCCCCTTGATCATCAGCGGGCAGAGTGAGGATGACTCAGCACAGGTACTGGGAGCAGCAAAGATTGCACCTCTACTCACTGAGTGTGAAAAAAATCCTGATACCGGTGATTACTATGAACCAGACCCACTTGCACGTTTCGATCGCAAGGCTCCCGTATTCGAGGAACATGGGGACTACAAGCTGGACGAAAAGCAAAAACGGGTTTCTTTCACCAACCAAGGAATGAACCATATTGAGGAATTGCTGAACAAGTATCACGTCATCAACGGTTCACTCTATGAGGATGAGAACTTCGAGTATGTCCACTACGTAACCCAGGCAGTAAAGGCACTTCGTCTCTATACCCCCGATGTCGATTATGTGGTCGTCGAAGGACAGGTACAGATTGTTGACGAATTCACCGGCCGTATACTCCACGGTAGGCGCTACAGTGAGGGTCTCCATCAGGCAATTGAGGCAAAGGAAAAAATCAAGATCCTTGGACAGAACAAGACTCTCGCCACAATCACATACCAGAACTTCTTCAGGATGTACGACAAGATCAGCGGCATGACCGGTACCGCAGATACCGAAGCTCCTGAGTTCCTCAAGATCTACGGCCTCGATGTTGTTGTCATCCCGACCAACAAGCCGATCGTCAGAAAAGATTACCCGGATCTGGTCTACTATAATGAAGAGTTCAAGTTCAAGGCCATCTGTGAGGAAATTCAAAAGGTCCATAATACGGGGCAACCGATTCTTGTCGGTACCATCAGCATTGAGAAAAGCGAGCTGCTCTCAGTCCTGCTTCGCAGGATGGGCGTCAAGCACGAAGTGCTCAATGCCAAGAACCATGCACGAGAGGCCTTGATCATTGAGAATGCTGGTGCCAAAGGTGCTGTTACCATTGCCACAAACATGGCAGGACGAGGAACCGACATCAAGCTTGGTGGCAGCCTCGATGGTAGAGCAAGAGCCCTCTGTGGGGCTGATGCTACTGCAGGGGAGCTTGCTGAAGCAATCAAGAAAGTATATCCCACATGGAAACATGATTATGAGGAGGTAAAGGAGCTCGGTGGGCTCTATATCCTTGGCACTGAAAGGCACGAATCCAGACGTATCGACAATCAGCTGCGTGGTCGAAGTGGCCGTCAGGGAGACCCTGGTGCAAGCCGGTTTTTTGTCTCCCTGGATGATCCCCTGATGCGCCTGTTTGCCTCTGAGAACCTAAAAACCATGCTTGGCAAGATTGGCATGCAAGATGGAGAGCCCATTGAACACCGTATGCTGAGCAATGCAATCGAGAAAGCCCAGAAACGTGTAGAGGATCGCAACTTTGAAATCAGGAAACACCTTCTTGATTACGATGATGTACTCAATGAACAGAGAAATTATCTCTATGACGAGCGTGATGCAATTCTAAGTGAAGAACATCTGCTGGAACGTGTAAGGGGTATCTGCCACGATATCAGCAATGACATGGTTGACCAGGTATTCTCCGATGGCAAGGATGACAAGAAGGGAATAAAGTTGCTTGAGGAGATGCTCGCCACGTTCCACCTCGAGATTCCTCCCCTTCCCGAACAAGCTTCTGCTGAAGAGTATAAACAACAACTGCGGCAGTATATAGACAAGGAGATTGATGATAAAGTCGCCCTCACTGGTGAGAAACCATTCAACGATTTCCTCCGCTTCAACTACCTCCGTCAGATCGATCTCAGATGGCAGGACCATCTCACAGCTCTCGAGGATCTTCGAGATGCCGTAGGCCTGAGAAGCTATGCACAACGCAATCCGCTGGTAGAGTACAAGGTTGAAGGTTTTGAGATCTTTACCGAGATGCTTGAAGGGATCAAGGTTTTCATGGCACAAACCCTAGTCAGGGTGAAGATTACCAAACCGGAACAGCAGTACCGACAGAAGGCCAAGGAAGCCAAGACGGTGGAGAGTCACCAGGCACAGGGTGCTTTCAGTAGTGCAAGTCAAGGCCCCAGACGAGTACAAGGGGGTGGAGACACCACACCGGTAACGGTGAGAAGGCAGTCTCCCAAAGTGGGAAGGAACGACCCTTGTCCCTGTGGAAGCGGCAAGAAATACAAGCATTGCTGCGGAAAGAATGCTTAAGGATTTGCCTAAATAACAAAAAAGGAGACTGCATTTGCGGTCTCTTTTTTTGTTATGCTTTGAAAACGATCGATCTTAAAAGAATTGCATGGGATCAAGCGCAATTCCAGATTGTTCGATGCTGAAGAAGAGCGTCGGTTGCTCATAATCGGTGCCACTGGTTCCGATACTCCCGATAACCTGTCCCTTTTTGAGACTTGCACCGATGCGCACATCACTGCTTACATTCTCCAGATGGTAATAGCTGCTTCGGTAGCCACCCTCATGACTGAGGATTACGAATCTACCCCTGCCCTTCTGCTCATATCCTGCATCTACCACTTCACCCTTGGCTGAAGCTACAACAGCCTCTCCCCACTCTCCTTCAATGAGGATGCCAGTGAGGATTTCACTGATCCCGGTTATAGGGTTCTCAAAGGACTGTCCAAAGAGCCTACTGATCGATCCAGGGGAAGGTTTCTGAAACTGGATGGGAGAAATATCTGTGAGCTGGGCAAGTGAGGATGATGAGGTATCAGGAATGAAAAGCTCCTGGCCAACGAATATTCTCTCATTCTTCAGGCTATTGAGCTCCTGTAAGGTCTTCCACCCCAGGGAGGGACTGTACTTCCGGGCGATTGTGCTGAGCATATCTCCCTCGCGCACTGTATAGAGCTGCCCATCACGGTCGGGAATAGTAAGGGTAACCCCTTCCTTGACAGCTTGGATATTCCGGATTTTGTTCACACTGATCAGGGTCTGTGGCTTGAGATTGTACAAAACTGCGATGGACGCAAGATCCTCACCCTCCTTGACCAGATGCTCTGCATACTGGATTGAAGCGCTGCTGGTGGTGGGAGCTCTCCGAACCGGGGAAGTGTCATCGATTGCCCTGGCATTCTCCGTATCCACTACTGGTGCATCAGATGGAGATATTGCTCCTTTTGGATTCTCATCACTACTGATTTGCGGTGCATCAACAATTTCTTTCACCTCAGGCAGCACTTCCTCAATCACCGTAGATTGGTTATCAGAACCTTGATTCTGCGCTGGAAAAAACTGATACCAGATTACAATTACCACCACACAGATAGCGATACCCAGTGCAATCGTCCAGATCAGCCCTTTGCTCGGTCGGTTATTTTCTGAGGCATCCCTTCCTGAACGCCAAGAAGGCCGCTCTTGCATGTCATCGTAGTAGTCTTTTCCCATAGCTCGACATTACCTTTCCTACATAGTAGTATAAATCAATCATGGCTACCAGTCCAAAACATACATATATCAAATTCTTCACTATTCTTATTTCCCTCATTCTTGGGATTTTTTTCATCAGATTGGCCTCTCTGATGCTTTTTGGCCAGCCACAGACAAAAACATACCACAATCCTGAGGTAGCTGAAAGTGTGGTAAGGGGTACAATCTATGACCGAAATGGAAGAATTCTCGCAATTGAACGTCCCTATTGGGGTGTTTACCTTCATCTAAATAAGATCGAGGACCTTGATCAGGTAAGCGAGGTCATTGCCCCTTTTGTGGAGATGAGCCCATCAGAGATAAAACAGAAAGCAAGCAACTACACCACCTATGCGCAGATAAAGAAAGCGATAGATGACAGGCAGGTAGAACCCCTACGCAGCATATTACAGGAACATGGCTTACAGAACCAAGTAAACGTGGAGAAACGGATAGGACGTACCTATCCTGCACAATTTCATGCATCGCAGACCATTGGATTCACCAATGTAGAGATGGAGGGAATTGAAGGAATTGAGCTGAGTCAGGAAGAATACCTCAATCCTTATCCAGAAACCGGAAACCGTGGCACTACCTATGGGGAGGATATCATACTCACCCTGGATGTAGATATTCAATACGCCTTGGATGTGCAGCTGCAGCAAATTGCCGATGAATTCAACCCTGATTATGCAATGGCACTCGTCCTCGATGCCCAAAATGGTGATATTCTTGGCATGTCCAGCTACCCTTGGTACGATATCAATGCACTGGGACGTAGTGAGGAAGAACAGAGAAGAAACAATGCAGTGAATCTATTGTATGAGCCAGGATCAGTTTTCAAGCTTTTCAGTATAGCTTCCATCCTACAGATTGGAGAGGCGCAGACTGAAGAACCATTCCTTTGTGATGGTTCCTATTCCTTCTCTACAGGATCCAGCAATGTAACGATCAACTGTACCTCAGTCCATGGGGAGGTTGATGTGGAAACCATGCTCGCAAAATCATGTAATGGGGCAATTTCGCATTGGGCACTTCAGACTGACCCCATTTCTTTTTATACTATGTTGAAACAAATGGGATTCACCAACAGCTATGATATCTCGCTTCCATCCAAGGCAAAGGCATATATCGCCAACCCTTCTCAGTGGTCGGGAAGAACCCTGCCAACCATTGCCTTTGGACAGGAGCTTTTGGTAAGTGCTTTGCATCTCTGTACTGCAGCTACAGCACTCTCTCCCAGTGGGGAACTCATTGCTCCACATCTTATCCTCTCACGTTCCTCTCCTGTTACTGGAGAGAAAAGCTACCAACGGGAGCGTATGGTGATTTCACAGGTACTGGAACCTTCGGTCACTGAACGTATCCGTGAAGGAATGTACCGCGCTTCACTTTCAGGAGGCACAGGAATTCAGGCAAGCGTTGAAGGTGTAGACCTTGGGGTTAAGACAGGAACAGCCCAACTTTTCAATGAGGAGACAAAAAGTTATGAGGATGGAACCATCCTCGTATCTACACTTGGCCTGGTACCGATTGAGAACCCACAGTACATACTCTATGTAGGGGCGGGTAATCCGAAAGGGGCTTCGCTGTATGGATCAAATGTAGCAGCGCCAGCGATTGGAGCCATCGTCAGGACACTCATGAGCCAGGGAAAACTGATTACAAGCGATACCCCCATCCTTTAGAGTGATGGGAAGAATTGATCAAGCTCAAGAGTAAAACCACACAATCGGGGAACCAATACCGACGCATCGGCACGATGAAAATCCTCAGGCACGCCCTGTCCATCAGCAAGGAAAGAGAGAGGAAGCCCAGCCTCCTTGGCAAAGAACAGAATATTGCCTATTCCTTGGGTTTCATCCAACTTAGTCACCAGCAATTTTCGCAGGTTATATTCACTGAACAGTTCATACTGTGCAATAAGGTCGGTGAATTTACTGCTTGCACTGACCACCAAGGTGTATTCTCGTTCATTATCATCAAATGAGGAAAATAAGTCGGAAAGAGAATCCCTAAGCATCACATCCTTGCTGCTATGGCCGGTGGTGTCGACCAGGACATGGTCATAAGTCTCCAGGACATCAAGCAACCCTGACAACACCCCTGCATCAGTTGCCTCATACAGCGGGAGGGAGTACTCCTTTGCAAAGAATCTAACCTGTTCCAACGCACCAGGGCGATGGACATCGAAACTGAGCAAGGCTACTTTCTTTCCTTCTTTTGCCCGGAGATGGATAGCAAGTTTTACCAAACTGGTGGTCTTCCCCACCCCGGCCGGTCCTACCAACACTACGTACCGTTGTTGGACTGAATCTTCAAACTGCAGGCCTTCAAGTAGATACTGGAAAAACTGGACTTCAAGCTCTGCTTGCCCCAAGGACTTCCCATCGGGCAACAACATGCCCTTGATTTGTTCGATTCTGGCTGGCGGAATCTCATTTTGTTCCATAAGAGAAGATAAATGGTATCCTGCATGGAAAACAGGGTTTTCTGCCACTCTTTCTTCAACGGGTTCTGTTTCCTCAACCAGGAAGAAGGTGATGCGGCAACGTTTTTCCTTGCGCATCCCCTTTTTCACCAGGAAATCCTTACGCGTGTGAACACGCACTGCCGTTCCCCACTGCGAGCGGGCTTTTTTCAATGCGTGTTCATAGTCTTCTGCCTCGAGCGTTAGGAATTCCAAATTGCCCCCTTAGAGAATGAACTTGGAGAGGTCCTGGTCCTGGAGAACATCACGCAACCGTTCATCAACGTATGCTGCCGTGATGGTGATGGTCTGTCCTGAAAGTTCATCTGCACTGAAGGAGAGTTCTTCCAAGAGCTTTTCCATGATTGTGAACAGTCTCCTTGCACCAATATTATCATTCGTTGCATTCACTTCATAGGCTATCTCACTGACTTTCCTGATGGCTGCATCATCAAATATGATCTCCACACCTTCGGTCTTGAGCAACTCATGATACTGCATGGTCATCGCATTAGCAGGCTCTGTAAGAATCCGATAGAAATCGTCAGCACTCAGGTCATCCAATTCAACGCGAAGCGGAAAACGTCCCTGCAACTCAGGAATCAAGTCACTGGGCTTGGAAACATGGAATGCACCACTGGCAATGAACAGGATATGGGTAGTATCAATCACACCCCATTTGGTGGAAACACTGGTACCTTCAACGATAGGCAGGATATCACGTTGTACGCCTTCCCTGCTTACATCTATGCTGGAAGCACCACCACCACTTTTAGCGACCTTGTCGATTTCATCGAGGAATACAATCCCCATCTGCTCGACCCGTTCCTTAGCCTCATCAATGGCACGATCATTGTCTACCGCCTTCTCGGTCTCTTCCTCGGTAAAAATCTCCCGGGCACGTTTAACGGTCAACTTTCTGTTATGTCCGCGGCCGTTCCCAAAGATTGAGCCAAGGCTCTGCATAGCGTCCTGCAACTCTTCCATGTTAGGCTGACCAAGGACCTCAATACCGACCCGCTTCCTGCTCTGGACATTGACTTCTATCTCACGGTCATCGAACTTACCGTCCCTAAGCATTTCCCTGAAGCGTTCACGGGTAGCCTTCTGGCTGTCGGTGAAGCTAGTGCCTGCCGGTACCAATTCACTCTTCTCCTCACCCTTGGCCTGGGGAAGCAACATATCGAGCAGACGCTCCTCAACCCTGCTTGCCACCTTTTCCTTCTCAGCTTCGGCAAGTTCAGCTTTTACTTGCTGGACAGCGATACTCATGAGATCCCTGATGATTGATTCAACATCCCTGCCAACGTATCCTACCTCAGTGTACTTGGTAGCCTCTACCTTGATAAAAGGAGCATTGGACAGTTTTGCGATACGCCTTGCTATTTCGGTCTTTCCCACTCCAGTTGGACCGATCATGATGATGTTCTTGGGAGAGACTTCGTCCCTGATTTCCTCAGGAAGCCGCTTCCTGCGAGTCCGGTTGCGAATTGCAACCGCTATGGTTCGCTTGGCCTTCTGCTGGCCAATGATATATTTATCTAGTTCTGAAACAATCTGAGAAGGCTTGAGCTCATCAAGCTTCCTGCTTGCTGAATATCCCATATGCTTATAGTACCTCTACATTAATTTGATCATCTGTGTAGATGCAGACTGATGCTGCTATCTGTACACTCTTTCTGGCAATCTCCTCCGCTGACATGGTGGAGTCCGCCTCCAAATATGCCAATGCAGCACTGAGAGCGTAGTTACCCCCACTTCCAATGCCGATTGCATCCCGTTCGGGGTCGACCACATCCCCTGCTCCATTGATCAGGAAAATTCTCTTCCCATCGCTTACAAGCATCATTGCCTCGAGCTGACGCAACTGTTTATCGGTTCTCCACTGCTTTGCCAGTTCCACTGCAGAGCGGGTAAGATCCCCATTATACTGTTTCAATTTTCCCTCAAAAAGCTCAAAGAGGGTGAATGCATCGGCAGTTGTTCCAGCGAAGCCGGTAATTACCTTCCCGTCATACAGTCTTCGCACTTTATGTGCGTTTGACTTCAGAATCGTATCTCCTGCAGTGACCTGTCCATCGCCAGCTATGGCGACATGTCCGTCTCTTCTCACTGCCACGATGGTTGTTCCTTTAAAACTACTCATGTTGCTTCCTTCCATGGGGGTGGCAGGATGCATAGACCCTTGCCAACCTCTCTTTCGATACATGGGTGTAAATCTGTGTGGTAGAGATGCTGGCATGACCAAGCAATTCCTGTACCAATCGGATGTCTGCCCCGTTGTCCAGAAGATGGGTTGCATAGGTATGCCTCAGCACATGGGGCGTAAACTGTTTCTGCCACCCAAGCCTTCTTCTATATGTAGCAAACATACTACCAACAGTGCTCATCGGCAACTGTTTTCCCTGTATTGAACAGAACAAGAAGGGACAATCGAATCGTTCTCTTTTTAAACTTAAATACGTTTGCAAGACTTTCCTGCAATGATTGGTGAAAAAGACATAACGGCTTTTTGACCCCTTTCCCAAGACTCGTATACGTCGTTTCTCCCATTCAATCGCCACTTCTTCAATACCAAGAACCTCACTGATTCTGCACCCAGTATCATAGAGCAGGGTAAAAAGTGAAATAGAGCGAGCAGAGCGGAAATCATCACAGCTCTGGCTGAGCAGTTGTGCCACTTCCCTGACACTAAGAACAGTGGGAAGGTGGTTCTCTCTCCTGTGTGTTGCCACGAGTGAGAATGGGTTTGCCGAACATACCCCACGTTTACACAATGAGGTATAGAACGTCCTTACACAGCTGATCTTCCGGTTCACGGTCGTCTCACTGTAGTGATTATCGAATTTCAGGTACCGAAGGTACATTCTTCCATCCTCCCTTCCAGCCTCTTTCAGGCCAATCCCAAGGGAAGAGAAATAAGCTGCTAGCTGTTCCAGGTCACGCCCATAAGCAAGCAGTGTATGATCACTGAGATTTCGTATCTGTTTCTGGGTTTCCAGGAACTCCTGGATCAAGGGTTCATGCATACTCCAGACTATACCATGCCCGTCCAAAGCGGTACAACGTATCTGCTCCCCCTCTTCTCTCTTCCACCTTGCATGGACTCTCCCAACCAAGAATTGAAGCAAGATTACGAAATGAGGCAACATCAGGGGCTCCCATCTGTGCTAGAGAGACAATGCCTCCATCCAGAGAGCCACCATAGAGGCCATCTGTGTGGACAAACACATCCTTTCCCTGATCCAATGCAGAGGTGGCACAGTGCAGGCATCCGCTTTTCTCAGGAGACTGTATGACCATAGTAGCGTTCCCAATCGCAGTCGAGAGCATGTTACGGCTCAGGCAACGGGAAGGGAAAGCTGCATCATCAGGTTCATAGGGGGAGAGCAATGAGACGAACGGTAAAGTATGATACGTCCTGATGCGAGGTGCTGCCAATCCACAGTCACAGATGACGAATGCATTGACTTTTAGGTCCTGGCTGGCATAGAGCGCAGTCCTGTCAATCCCTCGGCTGTTGCTTGTTACCAGCGTAGTGTTGTTGGCACAGGTTTCCAGGGCAAACCGGTATGCCCGTTGAGCGCCGAGGCCATCGGGATAGCGGGTTCCGCAGAGGGTAAGCAGCTGAGAAGACGGGTCAGGCAGAAGATTGTTGTACATGAGCCTGAACGGAGGATTCTCCATCTGGTAGAGCGAGGAAGGATACCCTTCCATTCCCCAGAAACAGACTTTGAGTGATTGTTCATCATGAAGAAAACTGAGCATCCGCTTCACCCGGGCCATGCTTGCTCCACGGTTCACGAGTTCCTGTAAAGTAACACCAGATTGGGCCAGTTCGACCTTCTTCTCACAGGAGAGCGGAAGGAGACTGAGCGCCAGTAGTATTGAAAGTTTCATATTTCCTAAAGGCGGAGAACCAGGAAACTTGCTTCAAAACCGTTCAACGACAACCTTGATGAGCAAGAGGGAGAGTACCAGCAACATGACCGGCTTCACTACCTTCTGCCCGATTTTCAGTGCAAAGTGGCTGCCTATGTACCCACCAATGATGGCGCTGATGGCACAAGGAATTGCAATGGAGAAATCAATCACCCCATGATAGAGAAACATGGACAAGGCTGCTACGTTGGAGGCAAGGTTCACTATCCGAGCGGTTCCGCATGCCTTAAGCAGATCCAGACCAAGCACAGCGGTAAAAATGATAGTGAGGAACATTCCCGTCCCAGGCCCAAAGAATCCATCATACATCCCAACGAATAGTCCTGTGATCCCGCTGAGGACTAGGGTGAACGCCTTTGCCCTAGATTGCGCTTTCCCAAAATTTGGGTTAACCAACATGAATACGGCAAGGGAAGGTACCAGGATGATCAGGAGATAGGAGAGATAGGTCGAGGCATATTGTGTTGCCAGGTAGGATCCATAGGAAGAACCTATGAAGGTTGTCACGATGGCTATCCCCCCTACCAAAAAGCTGACCTGCTTATTGGCCAGATATTGGATGGTTGCAACCAATGTCCCACTTGCAGAGGCAAATTTATTATTTCCCAATGCGGTGGTTGGAGGAAGCCCCACCGCTACATAGGCAGTCAGGGTGATCAGGCCTCCCCCACCAGCGATAGCATCCACAGCAGAACCGAAGGCGATGATGGGACAGAGAATCCATAATACACTCACGCTTACTCCTCACTCCCCTGCTCGTCATGGTACGCATCATATGCATGCTGCAGGGAGGCAGTATCTACATGGGTGTAGATCTGCGTTGTCTTGATATCTGCATGGCCAAGCAACTCCTGGACACTTCTTAGGTCAGCCCCCCCCTCGAGGAGGTGGGTTGCAAAGCTATGGCGAAGCGTATGCACCTTTGCATCAAGGCCGCACTCCCCACAGTAGCTGATAAAACGTTTATAGATTGCCTGCCTCGTGAGCTTTCTTCCCCTACGTCCGACAAAAAGGGCCTTGTTGACCAAGCGCATACCAACAAGTTCTGGACGGATATCCTTGAGATACACATCCAGATAGTGGGCTGCAATATCCCCTACAGGAACAATACGAAGCTTATCCCTCTTCCCTAGCACCCGTAGTTTTCCATCCTGATAATCGGAAACCTCAAGGTTGCAAGCCTCACTAATTCTCAATCCGCAGGAATAGATCAATTCAAACAGGGTACGATCCCGATATCCAAGAGGGGAGCTTGTATTAATACTTTCAAGGAGTACATCTATCTGTTTAACACTTGCCACCAGGGGAAGCGTGAGCGGTTTCTGTGAATGACTGATCAGGAGTACAGGGTTGTCCTGCCTTATCTTCTGAAGTTGCAGAAAGGAAAAGAATGACCTGAGAGCACTAAGCGCCTTGGCAAGACTTGCAGGACCGAGGTTACGCTCCTTTCTTTCCCCGATTAGATAGGTTTCCAGTTGGGTTGCATCCACCGTTTCAAGGGGGAGTTCTGTTTCCAGCAAACGAGAAACTTCGTATAGATAGACCGACAGCGTCGCCTGGGATAGACGACGCTGTATCATCAGATAATCCTCGTACTCTTCGAGCAAGAGCTGGTCAACAGGGAGAGCCATAGTTATTTCTCTTCTGCTTTATTCCTGGAGTACCTCAGTACGGCAGGGATGGAATAGTCGTTGGAATTACTACCCGGCCCCTTTCCCAGCTGTTTCTGCAAATCCTGCCAACGATTGACCTGGATCGCGGGGATTGGTTCCTCGTCCTCCTGGGTGTTTTTTGCTGCAGGGGCTTCTTCTTCCTGCCTCTTTTCGTCAACCTTTACAGCGGCATAGTGGCGCTTGACCATATCCATCTCTGGCACTTCAGCACCAACGACTTCCTCCTTCCGTTCAAAACCAGTAGCCACCACCGTGACCTTGATGCGGTCACCCAGTTCAGGATTGAAAGCCTGACCTGCGATAATCAGGGCATCATCACTGCACTTGTCGGTTACCAACTCAACGACATCCTGGTACTCCTGGAGCGTAAGGTTGTCGCTGCCGGAAAGATTGACCAGAACACTCTTGGCTCCCTCTATACTGGCATTTTCCAGGAGGGGGTTGTTGATGGCTTGGCGAGCAGCATCAACTGCACGGTTCGCCCCTTCTCCAAACCCAATACCCATGAGAGCATCTCCCTTGCCCTTCATGACAGTCCTGACGTCTGCAAAGTCAATGTTGATCTCACCTGGTTCAGTAATAAGCTCACTGATTCCCTGTACACCCATATACAAGACTTCATCCGCCATCAAAAAGGCTTGCTTGATAGGGGTATTGTTCTCCACTACCTTCAGCAAATATTGGTTGGGGATTATGATAAGGGTATCCACCTGCTTTCGCAGTTTTTCAATTCCTGCCTGTGCCAACAGCAATTTCTTTTTCCCTTCGAAAGCGAACGGGGTGGTTACCACTGCAACGGTGAGGGCATTGCAGCTCTTGGCAATCTCAGCGACGATCGGGGCAGCACCGGTACCAGTGCCACCTCCCATACCGGCGGTAATGAAAACCATATCGGCGTTCTCAATCTCGCGGCGGATGTCTTCCTTGCTCTCCTGGGCAGCTTTCTCACCCACCTCAGGCACACCTCCTGCACCGAGACCTCCAGTCAACTCCTTGCCGATGGGAAGACGGACCTGTGCGTTGGATCGCTGTAAGGCCTGCATATCGGTGTTCATAGTAACGAACTGAACCTTTTTCAGGCCACTGGCAATCATACGATTAACCGCATTCCCCCCAGCACCTCCTACCCCGAGCACCTTGATAACCGTGGCAGTGGTTTGTTCATCCTGAACCATATCCTCAACTTCAAACATTCCAAAATCCATACTCTATTCCTTTGCCATTCGGCACGATTAAAACAGTGTCCTGAAAAAACCACGGAGCTTCGAGACTGCCCCACCTTCCTTGCGACGGGTCCGCTCCTTGCGTGAACGTGTTCCGGTAGCAGTATCCCGGACCCTACGGGCTTCACTTTTCATCAAGCCAAGCACCGTTGTGTATTGGGGACTAATATAACTCCGATCCAAGCCCCCGATAGCCTCAGGGAATCCGAGGCGTGCGGGAAGCTGGAAAATCTCACTTGCCAGTTCGGTAACCCCGCTTAGCAGGGCCCCTCCTCCAACCAATACAACCCCACCCCCGAAGGAACCACGTACCTGGGCTTTTTCCAAATCACTCTGCAATCTACTGAAGATTTCAGCCATTCTCGGTTCAATAACCTTGCTGAGCTCTTTCTTCGGCATCTTGATGGGAGGAAGTCCTCCCACCTGGGGAATAAGCACCATATCTTCACTACTGACAGAAGGTACATAACTATGCCCACTTTCACACTTTATCTGCTCCGCGGTTCCCCGTGTCTTGTTCAGGATGTAAGCAATATCGTTAGTGACAGCATCTCCTCCGAGATTGACCCCACCTGTGTAGACGGGAGCTCCATTGGTGTAAGCTATCATATTCGTGATACCGCTGCCGATATTGATAAGGATGGTACCCATCTCTTTTTCCTCACTACTGAGGACAACCTCAGCATCTGCAAGGCTCTGCAATACCATTCTCTGTACGCTCAAACCAGATCGCTGGATGCACTTTCGCTCATTCTGGCAAATTGCAGAAGAAGCAGTTACAATCAGCACTCGGCTCTCTAGCCGATGCCCAAGCATATCGATGGGATCCTTGATGCCTATCTGTCCATCAATCTGGAAGTCCTGGACCAAGGTATGGAGAATCTCTCGGTCCTGGGGCAGTTCGAACGCCCTGGCGACCTCAAGACTGCGAAAAATATCTTCTCTTTTTATTTCCTGGTCCTTGCTATTGATCCCGACCACCCCGGTGCTGGGAATACCAACGATATTTTCCCCACCGATTCCGATAATGACTTCACTCATCTCAGCTCCGGCCTGAAGCTCCGCTTCATTGATCACCGTTTGGATGGTCTTCAAGGTCTGCTCAATATTTACGATGGAACCGGCTCGAACTCCTTCACTGGAGTGCTCACAGATGCTGTCTACCATCAACTGGCCATCCCGGCTCACTGAGCCGATAACGCATCTAGTTCGGCTTGAACCTATATCCAGTCCCATCAACATCTTATCACCAGCCATTACAGCAACCCCCTTCTGGTCGGTCTCATTACCTGCGCACCAAACCCTCTCGATAGAGGTCATAACGCTTGTCTTCAGAGCTGAGGAAGGAGAGTGTATCCTTCTGGTCCTGTTGGGCCAGAGCTACGGCCGCTTGTATCTGAGCCACCCCTACAGGCTCTCTCACCCAAATCTGGGCATTGAGAGAGGAGATTTCCAAAACCATCTTTCCAAAGCTGTTACTACTATTATTATCGTATTTTATACTTGTTATCAAGGTAGTTTTCTCTCCAAGGGTATTTGCCAATTCCATAACCTGATGGAATGAGCGATCAGGCCCATATGCTCTGAGCATTTGCGCATAGGATGGAGGCACCAAGATAGTCACTATTTCCTGTCTCCATGCATCAATATCTTCGACAGGTAATCTCACCAATGAATTTCCCTCAACCAGATAAGTCTCCAACCCATCAGTGGTCTGTACAAGGGCAGGACTTTTCACCAAGGATACAGTTGCTACCAGAGAGGAAGGAAAGACTCTTTTTAATTCGAGGGATTCGATTGTCGGGTATGAGCCCAACCCCCGCTCAATACGATTTAGATTCAATTCAAAAAGAGAGAGTCCCACATAGGTTGCCAGGTGTTCCTTGAGTGAAACGGGAATTCTCTCCTTCCCTCTTTCCGCGACAACCTTGATTGTGGTGATCTTGAACCGCGGAACTGTGCGCAGTGCAATGAATACCAGGAACACAACCAAGGGGAGAATCATCATGGTCAACTTCACCCCAAGCGGTATGCGTCTCATTCAACGCCCCCTTGGGAGGTGAATTGAATCGATGCTCGCTCCTCTTTACCCAATGAACTCTTGCACAGTGGTATCCTTCCACTGCTGATCAGGAGAATTCGGTAAAGCATAGCACAGCTCAGCAACACCACCAGAATATTGGTTCCCCCTTGGCTGAAGAACGGTAGAGGAATACCGGTGGGCGGTAATAATGCAGTTACCACTCCAAGATTTAGGATAGCTTGAAATAGCACCATACTGGTCAGGCCGAAGGCCATCAAGCTAAGAAACCGATCCCTGTCCTGCATCCTTCTACTTGCATGGTATCCAAGAATCGCAAACATGAGAAAGAGTGCAAGAATAAAAGCTCCGCCCACAAGTCCCAACTCCTCGCAAACCGAGGCAAATATGAAGTCACTCTGGACTTCAGGAAGAAGGCCAAGTTTGTAGACCCCATTGCCCAAGCCTACCCCAAACAGCCCCCCTGAAGAAATTGCCTTCAACCCGGTACTTACCTGATAACTCATCCCGCTAGGATCGAGGGAAGGAAACAGGAAAGAGAAAATTCGTTTGACACGGTAGGATTGACTGAACATCGCAACAATCGCTGGGGGAAGCAGGAATGCAAGAAGAATAACCATGTGAAGAATTCTAAACCCACTGGCGATCAACATGGCAAAACAAATAAACAGGAACAAAATTGCTGAAGAGTAGTCTCGCTGAAGAAGAATCAGCAAGGTAATCACCAAGCTGATCACTATGGGCAGTCCATGACGAAGAAACATGGATTGATCGCTACGGTCCTTCCTATGGTAGGCAGCAAAGAATAGAATTATGCCTACCTTCGCAAACTCTGAAGGCTGGAAGGATGGAATCGGCCCGATCTGCAGCCAACGCTTGGAACCCAGACGCTCCTGCCCGAAAGGACTGAAGAGCGTCATCAGGAGGAGAATCATGGATACTATCAATGCGAAATAGGAGATATTCTCAATCCAGCGAAGGGGTATATAACGGATGACCAACCAGAGAACCACTGCCAAGGCTACAAACATCAGTTGCCTTGTAAAGAAATAGTGATGGGGAAGTCCATGTATCAGGGCTTCATTGTATGAGGCGCTGTAGAGCATGATCAGCCCAAGAGAGGTAACAAGGATGACGATACAAAGGAAAGTGAAGGCACTCAGGTTCCTTCCGCCTTCCTCAAGTGGTTCCTCTTTTTGCCGCCAATCATCAAAATCCCTTCGTATATCCATCGCGTTCACCTACTAATCAACAGTGAGACTGCTGCAAACAACCAGGATACAAGGGTGAAAGCAACCACTATACGGCTCTCTTTCACTCCCTTGAGTTCATATGCATGGTGCAGTGGCGCAATGGTAAATACCTTTCGGCCAAATCGTCTGATGGAAATAATCTGTATCAGGCTGGAAGCCAGTTCAAGCAGGAATAATCCGCTGGAAAAAAACAGTACCAGCTCCGAACCCATCAGCAAAGCTGACATTGCAATATAAGCCCCAAGCGCATGGCTCCCACAGTCCCCCATGAAATAGCGGGCGGGAGGAAGGTTAAAGAAAAGAAAGGCAAGCAAGGAACCAAGCAATGCACTGGAAGCTGTACTCCCAGTCTTCGAGGAAAGCATCACCAGCAAGAGAAGCATCGGAAGGCTGCTTCCTGCAGCCAGTGCATCAAGCCCATCGGTAATATTAACCGCATTCACGAAATAGAGAATGTACAGCAGGGCAAACAGGTAGTAGCCAACACCCAGATCAAGTTGGAATATTACCAGATCAATATGGGTGATGAGCAAATTCTGTCCCTTGGCCAGGACCAGAAGAAACAGGGCTCCCTGCATCTGCAATAACAGTTTCACTACCGATGGCAAGCCATCGCCATTGGAGTGTTTGCTCTTCATATGATCATCCAGGAACCCGATACCGGCAAATATGACCAAGGCAAGCAAGGGAAACAACACCTGTGGATTGGAAAGTAATGGGTCAAAGAAAGATACCAACAAAGTTCCCAAGGTGAATGCCAAGCCACCGAGGACGGGAGTCCCTGCCTTTTGCTTCTGGAAGGCCTTCAACTCCGGTTTGACCGCAATGTCGCTTTTCTTTATAAAAGACAACAGAACCTTCGAGATAACGAAGGTTACGACAAAGGAGAGTACAAACAGGAACAGCAACCTATCAAGCATACCTCATCGGCCTCCTTGCAGCATATTCAGTAAGAGAAGGGATAAGCCGTTCCATACCAACTGAGCGTGAGGCCTTAAGTAAGAACAGATCACCACGATTGCTCTGTCTCTCAACAGTATGTTCCAACTCCTCGAAGTTCTCGGTAAATGAGATTTTTTCTGCATATCCCTGGCGACTAAGCTGGCTTGCCGCCTCTTCCATTTCACTTCCATAGAGGTAAGCTCTGGCAAAAGAGGATTTTGCAAGCAGATGCGCAACCGAGCGATGTGCAATACGAGACTGGTTACCCAGTTCCTTCATAGGGCCGAGCACAATTTTCTTCTCCCCCTCCCATTTGAGGCTTGAAATATATGAGAGAATACTTCTTGTGGAATCCAGGCTGGCATTGTAGGAGTCATCGATGATGGTGATGTCACTGCGGTATACCGAGCTTCTTCCCTGCATCGGGGTGAACCCCTCCAGAGCTTGGGCGATTTCCCTTGGACTTGCCCCAAGATAAGCTCCTATAGCAATAGCTCCAAAGACATCTTCGAGCAAATGTTTACCTACTGCCCTGATCTGGAAGGTTTCCCCTTCATAGGTCACCATCCAGCCTTCCAACCCCAGGTCAACAGCCTTCACTGCATCACCATCATAGCGATACAGCCTTCTTGAGACTTGTTTCTCAATGCTTGGCAGATATTTACAGGATCGACTTACAAACCCTGCTTCGATCCCTGAATGGAAAATCTTTGCTTTCTCGTGGGCGATGATTTCCTGACTCCCAAATTTCTCAAGATGGGAAATCCCAATATTTGTGAGAAGTGCAATATCGGGTTTGAGGATTGAAACCATTCTATCCATTTCCCCGACATGGTCGATACCCATCTCAAAGATTCCATAGCGGCTTTCCTTCTCCAAAGAGAAGGTACTCAAGGGTAGTCCATACTCACTGTTGAGGTTTCCAGGAGTTTTTGCTGTCGGGCCGAGTTGTCCTGCAATACATGCGATAGCTTCCTTGGTGGTACTCTTCCCACAACTACCGGTGATGCCCACCGTTTTCAACTGGGGGAATAAGGAGAGGTAGGAACGGGATAGCGCATGCAAACTAGCGAGTACGTCATCACTGGCAAGAACAGCACAATTACATGAGCGTAGTGCCTCGTGTGCTCGTTCAGTAGGCACTACAACTGCAACAGCCCCTTTATCTGATACTGAATTGATATACTCGAAACCGTCGGTACGCTCCCCTTTCAAGGCAAAGAAAAGGCTTCCCTTTCTACAGAGCCTGCTGTCAATCTGCACATCAGCAATTCGTATGGAACTACCTCTGATACATATTGCTTGACAAAGAGGAGCAATGGATACAGGAGTAAAGAAGAACTGGTCTATATGTTGGTAGTTGTTCATTGGCTACTCCTTGAAAGGGGTAGCATTGCCACGGCCTTGATGGGTTGGAAAACAATTCCCGCTCTCCATGCACCGTCAGCCAACGACTCGGGCATACTAAGTGAGGAAATGCTGGCACGCAGGACCTGCTGTTCCTCTTCCAATGCCTGGCGATTCTCCAGGAGTGTCTGATATTCCACTTCAAGCGAGCGATTGATCCCCCGCTGCCAGAGCGGTAGGAAGATGGCTACCATCAGGAGAAGCAACATGACCAGGATCATGGCGTGCTGAAGACGCTCAGCGTAGCGAGGTTTAGCAGACGGCTGTCTGTCAATCTCCACTGTGTACCAGTCATGTACCATAGCTCGCCTCCTTTACAGCTTTTCGATGATTCTCAGTTTTGCACTCCTGCTTGCTGGGTTCTCACTTACTTCTTGCTCACTGGGTATCAGGGGTTTTTTCGTAAGGATCCTTATGGTTGCCTCACTCCCCTCTGCCATTCCCTTGAACAGCCACTTCACCGGCCGGTCCTCCAAGGAATGGAAGCTTATGACGGCAAGTCTTCCTCCACTCCTCAAGGCCCGTACAGCACCTTTGAGTGCCGGTTCAATTCTATCCAACTCTCGGTTCACCTCGATTCGAATAGCCTGGAAGCTCCTGGTAGCTGGATGAATCCTTCCATAGCGATAGTTGGGGGGAACTGATTTGTAGATGATGGAAGCCAGTTCCTCACTACCAGTTATCCTATGCAGCTTCCGTGCCTCTACGATTGCCCGGGCAATACGCCTAGAGTATCGCTCCTCACCAAATTGATAGATGACATCGGCTAGACGTTTTTCCTGGTATCCGTTCACCACATCCTGGGCACTGATGGGGGCATCCTTGTCCAGCCTCATATCCAGCTCCTCACCTTTCCTGAATGAAAAACCGCGTTCGGACTCTTCAAAGTGAAAACTGGAAATGCCTAGGTCAAAGAGAACCAGATCCAAGTCCTGTTGCCCATATTCAGAGAAGAAATCATCAAACCAGATATTCCTGGGGGTGAAACGATCTCCAAAGGATTCCATACGCTTGATCGCTTTCTTCTGGATTTCACGGTCACGATCCAGCCCTGTTACTTCCAGGTTTTGGTATTTGGAGAGGAATAGGAACGTATGCCCACCTTCTCCACAGGTACAGTCGACCATCTTGGACGGCCGATCATTTGGTGGCACCAAGTACTCGAGGATTTCTTGGGTCATTACCGAGTAGTGAACATACTCCATCAGAAGTCCTCCCTGATCATTTCGCTGAGCGACTGTGCAGCATCAAGGAACTCATCCATGCTTGCATGCAGGTATTGCTCATAGGCACTTCGGTTCCAGAGCTCCAGATAATTACCGGTGCCAAGGAGAACCGAATCCTCTTTGGCGGCAAGGGAGACACTCTCCCTGAGGCTCTGTGGGATGTTGATTCTCCCAACCTTGTCAAACTCACACAACTGCGCCGGAGCTATCATACCGCGTTGCAGAATCCTGAGCTTCCGGTCGAACATTGCACCAGGACCGTTCATGATTGTGTTCTTGAGTTTCTCAAAATCGGTGGGAAGCATAAGCCAGAGACAGTTCTCCAGACCTCTGGTCACATAGAGGGCCTCCCCTTCCAATGCGCTCCGCAATCGGGAAGGGATGAGTATACGACCCTTGTCGTCAATGGTGTTGTAAAACTCACCAGTCAACATGACCAGGCTCCTCACCTTATTTATTATTTGGGATTTTCTCCCACTTACATCCATAAATGTACACTTCTTACCACCACAGCACAACCGAACTTGCCCATCTTTCCACCGGTATGATAGGTAAAAATGTCACTCACTGCTTAACAGGCGTAGACCTTTTAGAGATATTTTGAGGATTTTGCCTAAATACAAAAAAAGCCCCCTCCAAAAAGGAAGGGGACCCGAAAATGCATAGCTCCAAGTTATCGTTCAGGGTTGAATATGTTGTAATCGATATCGCTGAAGAGAATATCTCGCTTTTCAGCCTTTACCAACCATTCAGTATTCACGGCATTTTTACACATATTGCCGTAGACAACATTGAAGTTCCTCAGGTGGTCTCCAATTCGTTTCTGTGCATATTCAGTACTGCTCTTGTTGAACAGGATGAATGGCCAGTCACTTGCCATGGACAGCAGCACTTCCCTCGCAGCCTGATTAAGGAATCTCTGCTTCAGGCTGATCTGGTCATTGAACCGAACAGCCAGTTCCTCCATCCTCTCAATGGCCTTATGGATATGCCGGTATGTCCAAGCATTCGAACCATCAAGCCACACTGCACTATAGCCACCTTGTCCCCATGAGGAAAAGGCAGGCCTGACCCTCTGTAAAGTATCTTTCTCTTGTCCGAGGAAAGAAGAGGGAGAGACAAAAGCAGTTTTCTGTTCAAGTTTTGCATTCTGGCGGAACACCTGTTCAATCCAATCGATGCCCTCAAACCACCAGTGGCCGAACAGCTCAGCGTCATAACCCAAAGTAAAAACGGGATCCTTATCCAGTACACCTTTCAGTGTCTTGGCCTTATTGTTGACGTTGTACAGGAAATTCCTTGCATGATCTGCCACACGTTTCTGGGCAAGATCCCGACGATAGGGAATTTTTTGGTCAGTCTGCCCCGTGATCGCCCAGTACTTGTACCCGGTGAACACCCTTACCGAGGGTTCATGGATATAGGGCTTGATATAGTCCATCGGGAGATCATAACCGATATCACGGTAAAACTCACGATAATGACGGTCGGTAGGATAGCCTGATGCGTTGGACCAAACCAGACTGGTAGTCTGGAAATCCCTCGGGAAGGCAGCTACACCGTTAGGGGTCTGTACAGGACGATAGGTACCGTACTCCACCTTGTCAGGAGAGAGCAACATGGACTGGCTTGCTGTCTGGAACCATGAGACACCATGATACTTCAATGATTCCTCCAGACCGGGATAATATCCACATTCAGGCAACCAGAATCCTTTTGGAAGATGGCCGAAGGTAGTAAGAAAGGACTGTACCCCCAGTTCCACCTGCGCATTGATCGCAGTTGGATAATCCTTGTATAGCGGGAGGTATGCGTGGGTTGCAGCGGTGGTTGCAAGCTCCAGGTGCCCACTCATCTCCAGTGCCTTGAATCCATCGAGAATATTTCCACGATATCGGTCCTGGAAATCACCGAGGTTCTCACGTGCCTGGTCTAGGTAGAACTGAGCCATCTCAAGGAACTCCGGTTGTTCCTTGGTACAGCGTACCACCTCCTTCTCACCCAACTCAATATGCCGTTCAAGATACTCGAGGAACCGTTCCTGAAGCACGGGATCGGTGAGCATGCAACAAAGTGTGGGAGAGAGGCTTATGGTCATCTTGAAAGGAATTTTATCTTGAACAAGTCGGTTGAACATCCTCAGCAGGGGAAGATAACTCTCACTGATGGATTCAAAGAGCCAATCTTCTTCAAGAAATCGCGGGTATTCAGGGTGTCTGACAAAGGGGAGATGTGCGTTCAGGATGAATGCGATTGATGGTTTGGCCATTACAGTACCCCCTTGCTCAGATTCTGTGCGAGATCCCTGATTACCGGATTATCGACAATCTCCCCTTCCTTCGTTACCAAGGAGGAAAAGTTTGCCAGGAAGGAGGAATAATCTCCCACCAACTCTTCGCTATGCTTCTGCCAGTAGGCAGGATAGGTTTCGATACTCTTGCTCTGTGCCAGGGACATCTCATTCCCCTTACGGTCACGCCAGCAAAGATCAACCAAATAAGAAGAGCCCATATTGGGCAGGTTGATATTCCACTGGGTATCTTCACGTTCTACAGAGATATCAAAGGACAACACTTCCCCGGTCTCAAATCTGGTTTCCTGAACCCGAAGGAACAAGCTGCTGGGCGCCTGTCCATCCTCACCGAAAACCATCTGTTGGGAAGCCGGCGACATGGACCAATAGGCATACGCCCACTGAGGGTCACGAAGCAGGAGATGGATGGATGTATCCAGATAGGATTCAGGCAACTGTTCAACGCCTGGGAGATCACTCAGATTCTGCTTGTCTCCCCGATAGTCGGTAAGGGAGTTGCAAAATCTGTTTCTATGGATTTTTCCCTTCTGTGCCGAAGAGACTTCATCTTCTTGTTCGCCGAAGGCTTCCTCCAAGGCGTCGATGAGCTCCTCCCGATCGAGTATCTGCCAATCTTCCAAACATTCCTGTTGGGCGATATATTGCAACTCGGTAGTAGACAAGGAATCAATATTGATGAGAATCATGCTTACTCCCAAAAAGTATCCTTACGGACGTTCTTCTACGCAATCGTAAAAGAATCACAGCGCTTAGTCAACCAATGGCTCTTTTTCCCCTAGTCAAAGAGGGTTTGCAAGGCAAGGTCAACCATCGAATCGAAGGTTGTCTGTCTCTCTTTTGGAGCAACCTGTTCACCGGTAAGCAGGGAGTCACTTACAGTAAGCAATGTCAGGGCCTCGATGCCCTTGAGACGGGCCAAAGTATAGAGTTCACACGTCTCCATATCTACGGCCATGGTTCCCACTGACTGAGCAATTGCCTTTTTCTCATTACCCTTCATGTCATAAAACTGATCACTGGTGAAGACATTCCCCACGGCATACCCGATACCCATCGTCTTTGCATTCTCATAGGCACGCATGAGCAAAGGGAACGTTGCTGTCGGTGCAAATTGGTAGGTTCCAAAACGACTCACGTTCATCCCGCTGTCAGAGTCTGCTCCCTGGACAATCAATACATCCTTGAGTTTGAGTGATTCACTCATGGTCCCACAGGTACCTACACGTACCAGGCGCTTGGCTCCATAGCTGTCGATCAATTCCTGGGCATAGATGGAAAAAGAAGGCATGCCCATCCCTGTTCCTTGTACAGAAACGCGTTGACCATGATAGAGACCAGTGAAACCATACATTCCCCTTATTTCGTTGTACTGCACCACATCAGTCAGGTAGGTTTGTGCAATATGCTTTGCTCTGAGTGGGTCTCCAGGCATTAAAACGGTATCAGCAATGCTGTTTTTATCTGAAACAATATGAATACTCATAGCTTCCTCCTACTGTATCATTCACCAGAATGCAACAATGTGCAAGATAGGTCGCCAACCGGTAGTCCGTCCTCTCAGTATTATGATATACTACGAACGCTATATGAAAACAAATAAACTGGACAAGACGTCCCTGATTTTTCATGGACATTTCTATCAACCACCAAGAGAAAACCCCCAGACGGGACTCATCGGCAAACAGCTCACTGCTAGTCCGTTCCCAGACTGGAATGAACGAATACATGCAGATTGCTACAAGGCAAACAGCCTCTCTCGATATCTCTCCGGAGTCAGGAGAATTCTCAGCCTTACCAACAACTACGAGTACCTGAGCTTTAATTTTGGGCCTACCTTGCTTAGCTGGATGGAAAAGCATCATCAGAACACCTATCAGCTCATACTGGAAGCAGACAGATTAAGCAAAGAACGTCTCGGCTTTGGTAATGCCATCGCACAAGCGTACAACCATACCATTCTCCCTCTGTGTACCGAAGAGGACGCAAGGGTCCAAATCCGTTGGGGACTGGAGGACTTTGCACAACGTTTTTCCAGGAAAGCTGATGGAATCTGGCTGCCAGAGACTGCAATCAATCCAATGGTCATCGACATCCTTGCTGAGGAAGGTGTTTCCTATGTCATCCTCTCTCCTTGGCAGTGTAAAGCAATAGAAGACAAAGAGAAGGGGCGATTTGAACTGGAAGGCAAAGGAGCCCCATACGACAGACCCTTTCTCCTGCAAGGTGCCAAGGGAAAGACCATCAGTGCATTCTTCTATAATCCCCAATTGGCTGAAGGTATCAGCTTTGGGCATTACCTGAGAGACGCCGACTCACTCTACCAACGTCTGGTTGCAATCAGGAAAGATGAGAGACCCAGCCTGATTCATACCGCTACCGATGGAGAGATTTACGGTCATCATGAACCTTATGGGGATATGGCTCTCTCCGCCCTGATCAAGAAGGTCGAAGAGCGAGATGACTTTAGGTTCACCAACTATGCTGCCTATCTCAAAGAACATCCGGCTATGGAATTAGCCTACTTGCATGACGGAGAAGGCAAAAAGGGAACCAGTTGGTCATGCAGTCATGGTGTTTCTAGATGGTACAAGGATTGTGGTTGTCATACAGGCGGTGAAGAGAGCTGGAACCAAGCATGGAGAAATCCTCTTCGTCTTGCTTTCGATAATCTCTCAAGAGAAATCGATGTTATTTTTGCTGACGAAGTGCAGAGAATCTTGGGCAAAGACGTTGATTCCAGAGAATTACTCTACCAATTCTCTCCAGTTGCCAGCCAGCTCAAGGATATGGACAGCTTCCTCTCTTCATTTACCAATGATGCTGCGAAGAAACATATGTTGGCGATGTTGCTGGAGGGGCAGAAATACAAGCATTTCTCCTACACCAGTTGCGGTTGGTTCTTCAATGACCTAGCTGGATTGGAACCGAAACAAAATATTGCCTATGCTCTCATGGCCGTCAATCTATACAATCAGTTCAGCCAAAAAGACCTGCTGGGGAACCTTCTGCAAGATCTGGAGAAGGCAAAGGCTAACAGGAAACAGGACGGAAATGGAAAGACCATTGCCAAGGAACTCATGAATACACTTCCCGGCGAGGTAGAGGCAGCACTTTTCTTCGCACTCAATCGCCGCATCGCAGAACAAGCGGATCATGAGGACACCTATGGGTGGTTCCACTTGGAATCATACGCTGAGAAAGATGAACACAATGAGCGGCTTCATGTCGCCAATACAGAAACGCTGACGCAATACATTTGTACGGCACGTGACCCAAACCCCAAACAAGCCACGCTCGAGTATATCATGGAAGTAGAAGAGCAAGGGTCCGATACAGTAAGGATCACGAAAATCGGACATAAGCAGATTCCCTTGCGCATGCGTGACCAACTATTCGACCAGATTGACAGAAGTGTATGCTCGCTTGACTATGATGCTCTCAGGAGATTGTCAAAAAACATTTTCCACTATGCCACACTGGCGAAGCATGTTCCATATCTACCAATGGGGTCCCTCTATGAAGAGTTGATCGGTTCATCCTTGAGTTCCATCAAGAGTCTGTTCATGTATGGCAGCTTGGATAAATGGGATGAATACAAACAGGATTTCGCCTTGATGCTTGAGTTCCTCAAGAAGTATGGAAAACAACCGGATATTGATCTGGTCGCTACCATCTTCCACACCCAGATGACCAACCTAGGAGAAAAGATACAGGAACATGGGCTGTATGAGGACAATATTCGTTTCATTCTGGAGTTCTTGCAGATTGTCAGGGAGAGAGGATTCCAGCCTGACCTGACAGCACTGCAGAATGCTGTATATCCATATGTAAGCATGCAAAAGCAACCGAAGGAAGAGGACATCACCTCAATCAACGCATTGGCGAAGGAATTGAACTTCGATATCTATATCAATTAATCGGCAATAAGCTTGGCTAGCTCAGGGTCCTCCTCAAGGACCATCTGAGCATAGGAGCAGAGGGGAACAATAAGTTTCCCCTCATTCTTTACCTGCTCTACAACAAGCATCACGAGTTTCCTTGCGATTCCCTGTCCCCTTAGGCTGGGAGAAACATAGGTATGATCTATTGCGATTCGTTTATCACCAAGGGAGCGCATGGTGATTCTGGCCATGGGAATCTCATTCTCTTCACCGTAGGCAAATCCATTTTCTGCTTTGTAATAGTCCATCAGTTCCTCCCTGCTTGCAGTAGCTTCTTCGCATGCCCAAGGCTTTCGCTACTGGAATCATCACCACTGAGCATCCTTGCAATTTCCTTTTGACGTTCTTCCTCTTCCACACTTCTGATCATGGTATAACTCATTTGGTTCCGTATTTCCTTGTGCACCAAAAGATGGGTGTCTGCTTTGCTTGCAATGGAAGCAAGGTGGGTGATGACAATGACCTGATGGGAACGACTGAGGTTCATCAGCTGGTCAGCCACAGAGAGCGCCACGCTGCCTCCGATACCGGCATCAACCTCATCGAAGATCAAGGTAGGTACCGCATCACTTTCTGCCAGGCTTGTTTTCACTGCAAGCATGATACGTGACAGCTCCCCTCCACTGGCTACATCCTTGATGGAACGCATTTCCAGCCCCGGATTTGCACAGATATCATAGCTTACCTCATCAATTCCCTGTGGTCCAGGTTGTATCTGGGTGAAGCCGATAGAGAATACAGCCTCCTTCATCCCCAGTGTCCTGAGTTTCTGTTCGACCTGAGAGGAAAGCATCTGTGCAGTCTTTTGGCGTTTTTGTGAGAGCACATCGGCTTTGCTGGCAACCAGCTCTGCTGCAGAAGCAATCTGTTTTTCCAGTTTACTTAGCCAGATTTCCTGTTCTTCACTAAGATTGAGACGGCTTTGGCTCTCCTGGTAGAAGGAACAGACTGCTTCAAGCGTATGTCCATATTTCTTTTTCAACCGTTGTAGGGAGGCAAGCCTGCCTTGCAACCTGTCTAGTTCTTCCTCACTATAGCTCATGGATGAGCGGTAATCGCGGATACTTTCATAGATGTCCTCAATCTCGATGGTAGCACTTTCAAGACGGGAAACATACTCTGCCAAGGATTGGTCGGCTTTTGCAGCATTGGAAATCTCGGTACGTGCAAGGGAGAGCGATGCAAGGGCACTGGTTCCCACCTCTCCACCGTGCAATGCCCCAATGGCAGAGCTCAACGATTCATGGATCTGTTCATAGCTAGCAATCACCCTTACCTGCTCAGCAATCTCGTCATCTTCCCCTACGTTAGGGGCTATCTTAGCAATCTCATCAACAGCAAACCGAATAAAATCCTCTTCCTTCTGAGATTGCTCAAGCTGTTGCTTTTTCTTAACCAGTTCATCTTTCAGAGTCTGGTATGATACATATGCAGAGCGGTAAGCAGTCCTCTCTTCCTCGCAATTTCCATATACATCAAGCACCGCAAGCTGGTTTGACGCGCTGAGCAAACTCTGGTGATCCCTTTGTGCACTGATATCAAGTAGTTCCTTGCTGATCGCAGCCAATTCTGTACGGCTGGATAGACGTCCCTGCAAGGATACCGAGGAACGTCCATTACTCTTGATGGTCCTGCTTACGATCAGGCTCTCATTCTCAATGGAAAGGCCTTCCCGTTCAAGATACGCTGCCAAGTTGGGTGGATAGGGAGAATCTATGGCAAAGGAAGCTCTTACCGTTGCACTCTCCTGTCCACTTCGGATGGATTGTACTTCAGTTTTCTCCCCGAGCAGCAGGGAAAGGGCTCCCAGGATTATTGACTTTCCTGCGCCGGTCTCACCAGTTATCACCGTAAATCCATCAGGAAAATCGATGACACTGTCTTCAATCAGTGCATAGTTGTGTATTTCAAGCCGCTCAAGCATGCAATCCTCCCCCGGACCAATTTAGTTTATCACGTAATACTTCTATGTAGTTACGCCTTTCGCTTGCGACTAACAGTGCCTTGCTTTGGGATTTCTCCACGATGATCATATCATCTTCCTGCAAGCAGAAATTTTGTTGTCCGTCTACAGAGAGCATCAATCCGGTTCTCTGTCCTTTTGGAATGGTCAGAGTAATGGTTGAATCCCCACTTACCACCAATGGCCTGTTGGACAGGGTGAATGGGCAAATCGGAGTTATGATCAAGGAGGTGAGATCCACATCCAGTATAGGGCCACCAGCTGCAAGGCTGTAGCCCGTGGAACCAGTCGGTGTTGCGATGATCATGCCGTCTGAACGAAAGAATCCTGCCTCGGTTGACCCGATACGCAGCGAGAGACTGACAACTTTACTGATACCACTGGAGGAGACCACCATCTCATTCAATCCGTGAGCGGTGAATACCTTCTTGCCTTTCCTGAATACCCCTACCCTAATCATCAATCTTCTACTGATGGTGTTCTTGCCTTCCAGGAAGTAATCAATAGCTTCCTGCCACTCCTCTACCGAAATCTCCGTGATGTAACCGAAGGTTCCTACGTTGATGGCAAGGATGGGGATACCCAAATCCTGAAGGTAGCGTGCACAATAGAGGACCGTACCGTCCCCTCCAAGGCAAATGACCAAGTCGGTATTCTTATTCACGACCAAGGGTTCGTTTCCCTTGTTCGTTCTGCTTACACTACTTTCAATCCCCTTCTCTGCAAGGTAGTCGACAATTGTCTGGGAGAGGGTATGGGATGTCTTCTTGCTCCAGTTTGCAATGATCAATACATGACGTACCTGTCTCTGTTCCATAGTTGACTCCTTACGGTAGGTGGCTGATGACCTTCATCAATAACTCAGTATCTGATTGTTTCAGGAATGGATAAAGAGGAAGCGATATTCCTCTCAGATGGGGAGGTAGGGCTTTGGGGAAAAGATCAAATCGGTCGCTATACCCCTTAACCAAGGCGTCTACGAATGTTTTCTGTGCAGACACCTGATACTTGTTCGCAAATTTGATGGCATCCTCGGCTCTAGAGTCCAAGACAACGCAAAACCCATATCCATTGGGCTTGAAATCTATGTTCCCAATTCCATACAGCTTGTGTTCAGTCTTGAGAAGTGCATTGGAAAAAAGCGTATAGAACTCCCTTCTCTTGGAAAGATGGTCATCAAGGTTGGAAAGCTGGATCAATCCCAGTGCGGCATTCATATCGGGAAGTTCCACATACTCCCTATATTCACGGAATAGTGCACTGAGTGTCTTCTGGTAATCACCATGCTTGATGGCCAATACTGCCCCGCCAGCTGCACTGACCACAGCATCTTCTTCCAATGCACACACAACCAGGTCTCCAAACCCACCGGCTTTCTCTTCGTCATAGCAACTGCCTAGACTTTGGCTGATGTCCTCAATCACTGGAATTCCGAGTGATCGGTATTCACAATGCAACGGTATCTGGCACATGGGCTCATGAATCAAGAGTGCCTGTGCCCCTTCCCCTACAAGGCGAGACGCCTCGTCCTGACTGAGACAACCACTGTCTTCATCTATATCACCGAGTACCAATTCGAGCTGCATTTCATTCGTTATTAAAGCGTAGAGTGAAGGCGAGAGTACACTCACCCCTACTTTTGCCCCTGGAGGAAGAGAGAGCGTGAGCAATGCTGCACGCAATGAATCAGGATAACTGCGAAGAGCAACCCCTTCACCGGCTCCAATATAGGTACAAAACTGTTTCAGAAACTCATTCTTGCGTTCTCCCGGCCCAATACGTTCATCCACCATGGTCTGCAATACTGCATCCATGTCTTTCCTACGTAGGGTCGGTTTATAGAATGGGATTAAAGCCACAGGTTCCTCCTCGGGCAAGTATAGCCGGATTCCTTGGCAATTGAAAGGTACAAAATGGGGAGGAGAACTCTCTCTTAATAAAAATACCCTCCGGCAAGGAGGGGATGAAGGGAAAAAGAAAAAGGCCCGGCGGCTACCTACTCTCCCACGGCTAACCGTAGTACCATCGGCGTGAGGGTGCTTAACTTCCGTGTTCGGGATGGGAACGGGTGTGTCCACCCTGCTGTGGCCACCGGGCCGGCCAACGCCTGGGAGCGCGAGGTTCTCGCACGACCGGCCTTGGCAGCCCAAGGGACTGGAATAATGATATGGTCAAGCCTCTCGGATGATTAGTACCGGTGGGCTGAACACGTTGCCGTGCTTGCACCCCCGGCCTATCGAACAGGTAGTCTCCCTGTTTCCTTGTGCCCGCTTGTGCGGGTGGGATGTCTCATCTTGGGGAGGGCTTCCCGCTTAGATGCTTTCAGCGGTTATCCCTTCCGAACGTAGCTACCCGGCAGCTGCCGTTGGCACGACAACCGGTACACCAGAGGTTCGTCCACTTCGGTCCTCTCGTACTAAAAGCAGAACCCCTCAAACATCCAACGCCCATGGCAGATAGGGACCGAACTGTCTCACGACGTTCTGAACCCAGCTCGCGTACCGCTTTAATTGGCGAACAGCCAAACCCTTGGGACCTGCTCCAGCCCCAGGATGCGATGAGCCGACATCGAGGTGCCAAACCTTGCCGTCGATATGAACTCTTGGGCAAGATCAGCCTGTTATCCCCGGAGTACCTTTTATCCGTTAAGTGACGGCGCTTCCACTCGCTACCGCCAGATCACTAAGACCTACTTTCGTACCTGCTCGGCTTGTTTGCCTCGCAGTCAAGCCACCTTGTGCCTTTACACTTGAGGGATGATTCCCAACCATCCTAAGGTGACCATCGCGCGCCTCCGTTACTCTTTGGGAGGCGACCGCCCCAGTCAAACTTCCCGCCTGGCACTGTCCCGCGACCGGATCACGGCCGCGGTTAGAAAATTGGACAGGCAAGGGTGGTATTTCACCAGCGGCTCCGCGCAGGCTGACGCCCACGCCTCGCGGCCTCCCACCTATCCTACACATCCCTGTCCAAGTCTCCATGCCAAGTTGAAGTAAAGGTTCACGGGGTCTTTCCGTCTAACCACGGGTACCAGGCATCTTCACCTGGACTTCAATTTCACCGGATTTCGCGTTGAGACAGCGCCCATATCGTTACACCATTCGTGCGGGTCGGAACTTACCCGACAAGGAATTTCGCTACCTTAGGACCGTTATAGTTACGGCCGCCGTTTACTGGGGCTTGGATTCGCTGCTTCGATTGCTCTGACAACTCCTCTTGACCTTCCAGCACCGGGCAGGTGTCAGTCCATATACTTCCCGTTGCCGGTTCGCATGGACCTGTGTTTTTGGTAAACAGTCGCATGGGCCGTTTCTCTGCAACCCCCTTGCGGGGGCCATACTTTTCCCGAAGTTACGTATGCATTTTGCCGAGTTCCTTAACGCGAATTCTTCCGTGCGCCTTCGCATTCTCAGCTCGCCCACCTGTGTCGGTTTTCGGTACGGTCCCCCAGGGCCGTTCCTTAGGGATTATTTCTCGGCACGACGACTACGCGCACTTCGCTGCACCTAGGCGCAACTCGCTCGCGGCTCACCTCGGCACCCGGATTTGCCTGGGTGCCTCATCGGCTCGCCGTTTCGGCCGGGACTACCGTCGCCCGGCTGCGTTTCGCCCTATGCGTCATCCCATCGGAACCCTGGGAGGTGCGGGAATGTTGACCCGCTTCCCATCGACTACGGCTCTCGCCCTCGCCTTAGGGGCCGACTGACCCTTGGGTAGATTACCTTTACCCTGGAAACCTCGGGCTTTCGGCGGACGGGGATCTCACCCGTCTTTTCGTTACTCATGCCTGCATTCTCTCTTCCGTCCCGTCCACAGGGGCTTACGCCCCTGCTTCTTCCGTACACGGAATGCTCTCCTACCGACAGCACCTTGCAGTGCTGTCCCGCGGCTTCGGTGCCGTGCTTAGCCCCGTTACATTATCGGCGCATGACTACTCGACCAGTGAGCTGTTACGCACTCTTTGAAGGGGTGGCTGCTTCTGAGCCAACCTCCTGGCTGTCTGTGCAATCATACTTCCTTTCCCACTCAGCACGACTTTGGGACCTTAGCCGGCGGTCCGGGCTGTTTCCCTCTTGACGACGGCCCTTATCAGTCGCCGTCTGACTGCCGCACATTGTATCGCGGTATTCGGAGTTTGGTTAAGCTCGGTACCCAGTGACGGGCCCTCACCTATCCAGTGCTCTACCTCCGCGACAATCGGTGCGACGCTAGCCCTAAAGCTATTTCGGAGAGTACCAGCTATCTCCAAGTTTGTTTAGTCTTTCGCTCCAAGCCACAGCTCATCCCAACCCTTTTCAGCGGATTTAGGTTCGGCCCTCCACAGGATTTCACTCCTGCTTCAGCCTGGCCATGGCTAGATCACTTGGCTTCGGGTCTACCGCACGCGACTGAACGCCCTGTTCAGACTCGGTTTCCCTGCGGCTCCGGGACTTCTCTCCCTTAACCTCGCCGCATACGGTAACTCGCAGGCTCATTCTACAAAAGGCACGCCATCACCCCCTGAGGGGCTTTGACCGCTTGCAGGTCCACGGTTTCAGGTTCTCTTTCACTCCCCTCCCGGGGTCCTTTTCACCTTTCCCTCACGGTACTATGCGCTATCGGTAGCTGCCGAGTATTTAGCCTTGGAGGGTGGTCCCCCCTGCTTCCGGCAGGATTTCTCGTGTCCCGCCGTACTCAGGTAGTGCGGCCATGCAGCCACGGGCGTTTCGCGTACGGGGCTTTCACCCGCTCTGGCCGGCCTTCCCAGGACCGTTCCGCTACACTCGTGGTTTCTTACTGCACGGGTTACCCCCGCCGCACCCCTACAACCCCGCGCACCCGAGGGCACGCGGTTTGGGCTCTTCCCCGTTCGCTCGCCGCTACTAGGGGAATCTCGTTTGATTTCTACTCCCGCCGGTACTTAGATGGTTCACTCCCCGGCGTATCTCCCATGCACCCTATGTATTCACGTGCATGTGCATGTCATCCAGACTTGCGGGTTACCCCATTCGGACATCCGCGGATCACTGGGTATTGGCCCCTCCCCGCGGCTTTTCGCAGCTTGTCACGTCCTTCTTCGCCTGGCAGCTCCTAGGCATCCTCCGTGGACCCTCATTTCGCTTGACCATATCATTCTTCCAATCCCTGCGCTAATTTGTTTCAAAAATCCTCTTCTCTCTGGAGGCAAGGGGATTCGAACCCCTGACCCTCGGCTTGCAAAGCCGATGCTCTAGCCAGCTGAGCTATGCCCCCGCTGAAGCCTATGCACCATCACACAAGGAAGAGATGAGAACAGGAAGTCCACGCCCCCTTCAGGGCCATTGCTGCAGGACTTGCACCTGCTGGTCGACGACCGTTGGTTGGGTCCGGCTGTGAGGGCCGGGCCCGGCCTTTCTTCATCAGAAAGGAGGTGATCCAGCCGCACCTTCCGGTACGGCTACCTTGTTACGACTTCACCCTCCTCACCAGACGTACCTTCGGAACCGCCCCCCCTTGCGGGTTGGGCTGGCGACTTCGGGTACCCCCGACTCGGATGGTGTGACGGGCGGTGTGTACAAGGCCCGGGAACGTATTCACCGCGCCATGCTGATGCGCGATTACTAGCGATTCCAACTTCATGGAGTCGGGTTGCAGACTCCAATCCGTACTGGGACCGGCTTTAAGCGATTCGCTCCGCCTCGCGGCCTCGCTGCGCTCTGTACCGGCCATTGTAGCACGTGTGTAGCCCAGGACATAAGGGCCATGATGACTTGACGTCGTCCCCACCTTCCTCCGGTTTGTCACCGGCAGTTCCGCCTGAGTCCCCACCTTTCGTGGTGGCAACAGACAGCAGGGGTTGCGCTCGTTGCGGGACTTAACCCAACACTTCACAGCACGAGCTGACGACAGCCATGCAGCACCTGTTCACCGGCCGCAAGCGGCACGCCGCTTTCACGGCGCTTCCGGTGTATGTCAAGCCCTGGTAAGGTTTCTCGCGTACCATCGAATTAAACCACATGCTCCACCGCTTGTGCGGGCCCCCGTCAATTCCTTTGAGTTTCACCCTTGCGAGCATACTCCCCAGGCGGTGCACTTAATGCGTTTGCTACGGTACCGAGGGTTCTACCCCCGCCACCTGGTGCACATCGTTTACTGTGCGGACTACCAGGGTATCTAAACCTGTTTGCTCCCCGCACCTTCGCGTCTCAGCGTCAGTACATGGCCAGATGCCTGCCTTCGCCATCGGTGTTCTTCCAGATATCTACAGATTTCACCCCTACACCTGGAATTCCGGCATCCCCTCCTGTACTCAAGCACCGCAGTTTCCAGCGCACCCCCCCGGTTGGGCCGGGGTCTTTCACGCCGGACTTGCAGTGCCGCCTGCACGCCCTTTACGCCCAATGATTCCGAACAACGCTCGCCCCCTACGTGTTACCGCGGCTGCTGGCACGTAGTTAGCCGGGGCTTATTCCGGGATTCACGTCATCCCGCGGCCATTCCCTGCCACGGTCATTCCCCCTCCCGAAAAGAACTTTACAACCTCACGGCCTTCTTCGTTCACGCGGCGTCGCTCCGTCAGGCTTTCGCCCATTGCGGAAGATTCTTAGCTGCTGCCTCCCGTAGGAGTCTGGACCGTGTCTCAGTTCCAATGTGGCCGTCCACCCTCTCAGGCCGGCTACCCATCGTCGCCACGGTGGGCCTTTACCCCGCCGTCTAGCTAATGGGTCGCGGACTCATCCCCCGGCGGCGCCGCAGCGCCTTTCCCGGATCGCACCTGTGTGCGTCCCGTCTCATCCGGTATTAATCCAGGTTTCCCTGGGCTATCCCCGGCCGGGGGGCAGATTGTCCACGTGTTACTCACCCGTCCGCCGCTCTAGGGGCCCGAAGGCCCTTGCCGCTCGACTTGCATGCTTAAAACGCGCCGCCAGCGTTCGTTCTGAGCCAGGATCAAACTCTCCGTTATAGCATTTCCGGGCCCGAGGGCCCGGCTTACTTACTTATAAGTTTTCCCTGTAATTCTCGCACGAACGTAGCTTTTCAACTATCGTTCTCTGTTTCTTGTGAATTGACTGGGAAGCCCCTCAAGGGTTGCTTCCTTCCTATTCTCATCTCTTCCCTGCGCTCTGCTTTCATAAATCTTCCCGCTCCACCCTCCCGGGTGGCGCTCGGTCAACTTACCCGATTTGCCGCCTGTCCGTCAAGGCCCTTGTGAGCCTTTTTTCCCAAGCTCCCAAGGAAGCTTTTCCGGCGGCCGGCGTAGGCCGACAAGAAGCGACTATACAGGACTTCCCACTCACTGTCCAGTAGGTTTTGAAAAATATTGTGCAAAGTATCGTTCTTGACATGCTTGCCCAAACCATTCGTTGGCAATATGATTGCCCATCGAAGGAGCAACGTTCCCATGCAGCAGGATATGACCAGAGGTAATCCCCTTAGGTTGATTTTCTTTTTTATGCTTCCCATTCTTGGAGGCAACTTATTCCAACAATTCTATACGATGGTAGATACCTTTGTCGTCGGTAGATTCATCGGCGTCCACGCATTGGCGGCAGTCGGTTCTACCGGACCGATTACGTTCTTTGTGCTTGGATTTGTTATTGGGCTCAATGCAGGCTTCTCGGTGATCATCAGCCAGAAGTTTGGGGCTAAGGATGAGAGGAGCATGCGTAAGGCAGTAGCCATGAGCATCCTCTCAGCTTTATTCCTCTCTATACTTGTTTCATTTCTCGCGATAGTCTCCGTCAAACCTTTGTTGGAGGTACTCAATACACCACAGAACATCATCAAGGATGCACAAGATTACCTAGTTATCCTGTACCTTGGCATTGTAGCCACCATCTATTACAACCTTTTGGCAGCCATCCTACGTGCGTTGGGAGACAGCAGATCCCCTCTCTATTTTCTTCTGATAGCAAGTGTATTGAATATCATCGGCGACCTTGTATCTGTCATCATCCTCGATATGGGGGTCAAGGGCGTTGCGCTTGCCACCATCTCAAGCCAAGGGATATCTGCTTTGCTCTGTCTTTTCTATATTTACAAGCGATACCCGATTCTACACCTGAAGAGAGAAGACTGGAGAGTTGCCTGGCCCATGATCGGCAGACTGCTGCGTATCGGTTTGCCCAGTGCGCTCCAATTCTCTGTATGTGCAATTGGGGTCATGATAGTCCAGTCTGTAATCAATTCCTTTGGTAGCGATACGGTTGCAGCCTACTCGGTGGGAACTCGCATCGAACAACTGGTGACCCAACCACTGATGACCCTCGGGCTTGCAATGGCAACCTACAGCGCACAGAACCTAGGAGGAGGGTATCTCCCCAGAATTTCCCAAGGACTGAAGAGTGCTCTCATGTTGAATGTACTTTTCAGCCTGGCAGCATTTCTTTTGGTATTCTTTGCCGGTGATTTCCTTGCCATGCTCTTCATCGATTCTTCGCAAAGCCATGTTATTGAACAAACCAACCAGTATCTCTCCCTTATCTCTTACTTCTTCATCCCTCTGGGTCTCATATTTGTTTTCAGAAATACCTGCCAAGGATTAGGATCTGGATTGATTCCAATGCTTTCATCCATCCAGGAACTGCTATTCCGAGCACTTGCTGCCTTCACGCTTCCTGGTTTGTTGGGATATGAAGGAATCATCCTCTCCAGCCCGCTGGCTTGGATTGCTGCAGCCATCCTCCTGATTTTTGCCTACCGGATCCAGATGCGACATTTTCGCAGTATTATGAAGCAGACTGCCTGATAACTCCTCTTAGGTGGTATGCATATATATGGATACCAAAGAACCGGATTTAATGGCACCCTCCTTCGGGTACAAGTTGCAAAAACCTCCACCAGCTTTTCCATCCGTGGGCTTTCCCTGGATAAATCTTCACGCTTGAAGCGGGACCTGAGAGTATATTATCAAGGCCCACTTCCTCAAATTTCAATACAAGTACCACCTCATGCATCCCTGGAATGCATACTTGCACCGGTTTTGCTTGTACTGCTTTGCGTGGAGAAAAACCTTCTGGAAATAAGCAATCACTCCATCCTGCTCTTTGGGGCCGTTGATCTCTCAGGCACATTGGTCAGTCCACCCCCATTACAAAGAGAACTGGTAAAGTTGTGCACAGAGGCTGGAATCTCTCTGATTCTGACCGGAGAAAACATCCCCTCTATCCACAAAAACTGCATTTCTTGCCCCTCCATCGCTTCGGCGCTGAGCCAGCTTTGGAGATTTGCATTACGTCACCCAGAAAACGAGATACAGATTGAGGAGGCTGGCAAGAAGCATGCATCGGAGGAAGAGCCATTCTCCGGCATCCTTGGCTTGCAAGAAGCGAAGCGAGCACTCTGCTACGCTGTCGCTGGAGAAATACCACTTCTTTTCTATGGACCACCAGGTAGTGGGAAAAGCTTATTGCTGAATAGAACCAAAGCACTACTTCCACCTCTTAGGGGAGAGCGGGCACAGGAAGTCTGGGCAATCCACGGGAAACAAAGCAAGATATCACCTCTTCTACGCCTGGAAGCTGGAATGAGTCAGCAGAAGATACTCGCAGGAACCCCTCCCTGGATAAGCAGGGCTCATGGGGGTGCACTGCTTGTAGATGAACTTTCAAACCAGAAACCAAAAGTGAGAACCACTCTTGCACAGTCTCTGGATACATACCAAGTCGGAGACTATCCACTTCATTGCACCATGGTTGCTGCAACGAACGGATGCCGCTGTGCAAACTTGGGTGCTCCTCATGGAGTATGCCGTTGTACACAGACCCAGATCGATCAATTCTGGGGAATGCTCGGCTGGCCCTTGCTTGACCGATTCGCCATTGCCCTTGCCTTGGAGCCGGAACCATTGCTGACGGGAACAGTTCAGGCATTTCATGTTGACAGGAAAGCCATGGAGCATGTCCGGTCCCTGCAAACAAAACGCAAAAGCGAAGGTGTTGCCCATCTTTTTCCCCGTTACAGCAAGGTGATGGCCCATACGCAAAGGAGTCTTAGGAGAGCAAAACTCTGCTGTACCCTAGCGCAGGTAATCTCAGACTGGGAAGGAAAAGAATCGGTTACCCAGGAGATAATGGAGAAGGCATACTCGCTCTACCTACTTCCCAAAGACCGTCATTACCACTAGCGGTTTGGACTATTAGCCTTTATACTTGTTGAAGATTCTCCTTGCAGCGACAAGTCACTACCATCATATATACATAGAGGAATGCAATGATTGAACAGATACTGCCTGTCGTACCGCTATTACTGCTTTTCTTGTTGGGCTATGCTCTGCAACGAACCAATTTTTTCTCTACCGAATCACTTACTCATGTAAAGAGGATTGTCTCTGATCTTGCCTTGCCTGCATTGTTGTTTCAGGCCTTCTCTTCGATAGAACTGGAAAGTCGTTATCTTATTCTGGTTATCCTCATTTTTATTGTGTGTCTGATCATGGTTGTCTTGGGGCACTATATCGGGAAGCTTTTGAAAATACAGAGTCCCTACTTTGCATTGATGATGACAGGTTTTGAGATGGGAATGTTTGGTTATGCAGTATTTGTCTCCTTCCAGGGGGAAGCACACCTGGGAAAGATAGCTCTGGTAGATCTTGGACAGGTTGTATTTGTCTTTACTATCTTGATGGCCCTGATGATCAAGCATCGCGATGGAACCGCCAAAGGCAGTGCACTACTGAGAAAGATCGTCACCAGCCCAGTAATTCTTGCCATCGTTGCAGGGCTTGCAACCAGCTTAATCGCACCCCACGTCCAAAGCTCTCCCATCTGGGATACACTGGCTGAAATGATTGACCTGCTCGCCCAATTGACGGTTCCCCTCATTGCTATCACCATCGGTTACGGAATCCACATCAAGAAGGAGCTGATAGGAAAGTCCTTGAAGACCATACTGGCAAGAAGGGTACTGCTTACCCTGTTTGCCCTCCTCCTGAATGCATTGGTAGTAGACTCCTGGTTGGGAATGGATCGGATGTACCAGGTTGCGCTCATGACGATGTTCCTTACCCCTCCACCGTTTGTAATTTCAATTTATATGCGCAGTGATGAGAAAGGTGAATCCGATTATGTAGACAATACCTTGTCATTGGACACACTTGTCTCCATTGCTGCAGTAATAATCGCTTCAGCAGTGTATGCTTGAGACCGGCAAAACATCAGAGAGGCAGTCCTATTCACAGAAATCCAGCGCAAAGATTACGTCATGTAGCAATAATTCTGCTCAAGTAGTTGACACCCTTTTGAGCTCTCTGGTATAGTCCATTACGTTGCAAGGGCCGCTAGCTCAGCTGGTAGAGCAACGCCCTTTTAAGGCGTGGGTCACAGGTCCGAATCCTGTGCGGCTCATCTTGCCTCTGTTTTTTAACATGCTTGTTATGTCTCCTTCGTCTAGTGGTTAGGACATCGGGTTTTCATCCCGACAACAGGGGTTCAATTCCCCTAGGAGATGCTTAAGGGAGCCTACCGTCTGGTAGGTTCCCTTTTCTGTATTACTACTGCAAGCATGAAATTTGAAGCTCTGGGCCTCTACACCATGCGAAAGACCGGCATCACTATTGACTTCTCATAGAACCCGTTATACAAAGAAAATACAGGATGGTTTTCTGATAGCATCATATCTCCCAATCGCTATTAGCCATCCATGTGATGTACCCTTCTTCCGGGCTGCAATCCATATACTTGTATCCACACCCGCAAGCTTTGGATTGCAGCTCCCTTTGTGATCAATCCTTGAGCAGATTGTACTCAGCTTCACTCGCTTCCAACGCAGAAGAGCTTGATCCCTCACTCCCATCCACCGTGAGAAGATGCCTTCCACCCCAGCTGATCGCAAACGCACCCAGAGGAGCAGTTAAAATAATACTCATCACGGCTACAGCCAGGATGACCTGACCAGGACGGGTATCCATACCACGCTCGCCCATTGCTGAGAGGGGAGCAGAACCAATTGCGGCCTGCACTGTTGCCTTGGGAAGATAGGAAATAACTACAAACAACTTCTCTTTTTGAGAGAAACCAGATCCAAGTGTACAGAGATAGGTACCCACCGATCGAATCACCAGTGCGATGAGAATAAGCAGGATTGCAGCAAAGCCTGCTTCTTTTGCTGCATTCAAATCTACTTGTGCCCCTACCATGGCAAAGAGTACTATCTGTGCAAAAACCCAGATTTTTCCCAGTTTGCTGGAGAGTTCGTGAGCCATCGATTCCCTCTTTTCCAAGATAATGAACCCAATGGACATGACCGCAAGGAGTGCCGCAAAAGGTATATGCCTTGCCTCAAGCAGATCGCCAATGTGGACCAGGGCAATTGCAATTGCCAAGAGGGTCATTGCCCGTTTGGTTGCACGTGGATTGTACCGTTCGAATACCTTGATAAGGAATCGAGCGATCAGATACCCAACAATGACTGCAAAAATCAGCGAGAAGGGAATGGATGCAATCATCCATGAAATATTCACAGCATCCCCAAGATAGAGTGAAAGTACAATACTGTATGCAACGATAACCGTTACATCATCCAGGCTTGCACCGGCCAACACCAAAGTAGGGATGGCCTTTTTTGTCCCTCTGCCCTCTTTGATGAACTGCACCATCATAGGAACAACCACCGCTGGAGAGACTGCCGCAAGTACACATGCGAGCAGTACACTCTCTCCCCTGCTTATAGAAAGCATCCTAGGTGCCACGGCTATGATGAGAGCGGCTTCAAAGACTGCTGGAAGAAACGCTAACAGTATGGCTTGGATCCCTACCTTATGGAGGCTCTCTCGTGATAGTTCCAACCCTGCGCGCAAGAGTATAACGATGAGGGCAATCATACGCAGGTCTGAGCCGATTCGTATCAGGTCAGGATTGAGCAGACCCAATATCTGTGGACCAAGGACTGCACCTACTGCCAACATCCCAATAAGTGGGGGAATATGGATACGTTGTAATAGATATTCAACAATAAGACAAAGAATTATCAACTCCGCAAGACTAAGTGCCATGGCACACCTCCAGACCATAATTAGGTTGCAGGAGTTATCAGCAGAATTGTAGGCTGCGGTTTTCTCTTGGGTGGGGAGAGAAGGCGAACCCCATCGCCTTCCCAATCATATGAAATGCCATGCTTTCTGGTCAAGTGAGGTTCTTTGACGGGTGTACAACTCGTGCAATCTATGGATAATATTGGGGGATATTAGGAGAATAACCATGACAAATATAAATCGAATGCGAAGAATATGTGATGCCAATGGCATTTCAGGATTTGAAGATGCAGTACTTGATGTTATCCGTAAGGATGGCGCACATCTGGGTAGTTTTGAAGAAGATTCCTTGAGGAATCTTTACCTCTACAGAACCCAGAACCAAGAAAAAAAACCAACGGTACTGCTTGATGCACATACCGACGAGGTAGGCTTCATGGTCAAATGCATTCGTGAGGATGGAATGCTTGAATTCATTCCCATCGGTGGATGGATCACAACCAATATCCCAGCTCATATGGTACGGGTACAAAAACGTGATGGTTCCACCATCGCCGGCATCGTTGGATCAAAACCCCCTCATTACCAGAGCGAGGCGGAACGAAAAAGCGTCCCGGACATCAGCAGTCTGTTTATCGATATCGGGGCATCCAGCAAGCAACATGCGATAGAGATGGGAGTGGAAGTAGCGAGCCCGGTTATTCCTGAGGCAAATTGTACCTACAACCCAGAAACAAAGTTGCTTTTCGGCAAGGCTTTTGACTGCAGACTTGGTTGTTCAACCATTCTTGATGTCCTGGAAGACCTGCAAGAAGAGATACTTGATGTCAACCTGGTCGCTGGTTTTGCCAGCCAGGAGGAAGTGGGGTGCCGAGGAGCACAACTCACCGCAAAGAAAGTCAATCCAGATGTAGCGATCTGCTTTGAGGGAAGTCCGGCTGATGACACCTTCCTCCCGCCCTATCAACAGCAGACCATCGTGGGCAAGGGCCCCATGCTTCGATTCATTGACTCAAAAATGATAACAAATCCAAGATTCCAACGCTTTGCACTCGATCTTGCAGAGAAACTCCAGATACCGGTACAGCAAGGGGTAAGAAACGGTGGCGCAACCAATGCAGCTGCATTGCATCTATCCGGCCAAGGTATTCCTACCATCGTGATCGGCATTCCTGTCAGGTATGCACATACACACTGGGGAATCAGCAGTATGGAGGATGTTGAGAGTTCAATCCGCCTCGCAAGAGCAATTCTCAGCAATCTCAGTGAGGAGATAATCACTGGGTTCTGAAGTATTGATTTTGACAAACAGGTAACCAGGTGTCATACTGGCATAAAAGTGGGGAATACTAATGAATGAAGTGCAGCTCTGCATCTCTGAGATGCGAACATTCTTCCGTAATGGTTCAACCCAGTCGGTTGCATGGAGAAAAACTCAACTCAAAAAACTGAAGGATGGAATCAAAGAACATGAGAAACAGATTCTTGATGCCCTATTCGAGGATCTGGGCAAAACTGATTTTGAGGGATTTGCGACAGAACTTGGTTTGGTCTATACGGAAATAGACAAACATCTCAAGCACCTGGATTCCTGGACCAGCAAAAGACGGGTAAGAAACACCTTGCTTTCGTTTCCATCCAAAGCCTACACAATCTCCATACCCTTGGGGATTGTATTGATCATGAGCCCTTGGAATTATCCATTCCAACTCACCATCGCCCCCTTGGTTAGTGCCTTGGCAGCAGGCAATTGTGTGATTGTCAAACCATCAAGATACAGTAGCCATACATCACAGGTTCTCGAATCCCTGATCGCAAAACTTTATCCGAGCCATTACGTGACCGTTTTCCAGGGAGGCAGTGAAATGAACCAAGAACTGCTCTCCCATCGTTATGACCATATATTCTTCACTGGAAGTCCGATAGTTGGTCGAGTGGTCATGGAAGCTGCAGCCAAGACGCTCACCCCGGTCACCTTGGAATTGGGTGGGAAAAGCCCTGCAATTGTGGAAGCAAATAGTGACATTCCCCTTGCCGCCCGTAGAATCATCTGGGGAAAATGTCTCAATGCAGGTCAAACCTGTATAGCGCCCGACTATGTATTGGTTGAACGCTCGGCGGCTTCTCAATTAATAGAAGAGATGAAATTGGCAATCACCAACATGTTTGGAAGCGATCCACTGCATTGCAATGACCTTCCCCACATCATCAACGAGAGGCACTTCAACCGACTAATCAGTCTTTTTGAGGAAGGGACGCTTGCCTATGGTGGGCAGATCAACCCAAAGAACTTGAAAATTGCTCCAACCCTGTTAACCGATGTGCTGAGATCAGGAACACTTATGAGTGACGAAATCTTCGGTCCGATTTTACCTATCATTACCTATGAGACCTTTGAACAAGCCATCGGTTATGTTCAGGCACGGGAGCACCCCCTTGCACTGTATCTGTTCAGCAACGACAAGGAACACCAGGAACTCGTGGTGAGAACCGTCAGCTATGGAGGAGGATGCATCAATGACACGGTCATGCATCTCTCCAACCCCTACCTCCCTTTTGGAGGAGTTGGGTCCAGCGGCATGGGTAGCTACCATGCAAAACAGGGGTTCGATACCTTCAGCCACCAGAAAAGTGTGCTCGAGAGTAAACGATGGCTCGAAATAAAACTGCGTTATGCCCCTTATCGGGGAAAGCTTGCTTTGATCAAACGATTGTTTTCTTAGGAGGGTTCATGAAAAAGATAGTGAATATTGCTCTGTTTCTCTCCCTGCTTGCCACCGTTTCGCTAACCGCAGCGGTTGACACAGCGAGGGCAGATGAACTGTATGAGATTGATGCATTCACCCAGGCTGAAGCACATCTGGAGGGACAGTTAGCAGGGGTGACCAATGATGCAGACCGCGCAGAGGTCCTCTGGCGATTGGCACGCCTGCAGGTATCCCTTGGTGACGAGCTGGATGAGAATGATAAGGATGGTAGGTTTGCTTTTTATGAGAAAGGTGAACAATACGCATTGCAATCCATTGAGGCAAACACCTCATGGCAAGGGTATCTCTGGAAGTGCTCGAACATCGGTCGATGGGGACAGACAAAGGGCCCACTGAATGCTTTGGGCAAAGCGAAGGGAATGCTCGAGGACCTGACAACAATCGTAAACACCCTGGGGGTGCTCGAATCCAGTGAAACCTGGTACGTCCTTTCCAGTCTCTATGACGAACTTCCCGGTGGGTTCATCTCATTCGGGAACAAGGAGTGGGCTGTAAGCTATATGAGAATGGCCATGGATACCATTCCCAGTCATCTTTACTACCCTGGTCACTACCAGAAACTTGCAGAGGAACTCTATGCAAGGGATTGGAGTGCATCCAAGAGAAGTAAGGAAATGCGGAGCATGGAGAAAGATTGGAAGAAAGGTTCAACCAACCTTGAGAAATACCGCTACTACGAGGGCAAGAATGGGGGAAAAAGCAAGCCGTTCTACTCTTCAGTTACCCTGGATAAGATGAGTGACCGACAGGAAGCGGTCATGGTCCTCTCCTATGCTCTTGCAAAGGCGGATATACTGGGAGCACTGAAAGAGAGTGATGCCGTGATTGTTGAGGAAATCAAGCAACTCGTGAACGATTGGACCTAGACCATCCTCCATAATTACTACAGCCCCTGGTTTTCCAGGGGCTGCATTTCATTGTAGTCAGAATATTAATGCTTGAACGGATTCTCACCCTCGTAGGGTAACCCTTCTCTCTGGTTGTAGGCGATATCCTCAATTCCCAGATAGGAGAATACATTGAATAGTGCCTTGCCGACATGACCGAAGGCTATCGCAGCGTGGTGCGGGTATGCTTTTCTCAGGAGCACATACCGATAGAACCGTGCCATTTCCTCTATGCCGATCACACCGATACTTCCAAAGCTTTCTCTGGGAACATCCAACACCTCTCCTTGGGCGACATACGCACGCATTCGCCCCCGAGCATCAGACTGTAGGCGGTACACGGTGACCGGACCGGAGACCAGGTCGCCTTCCATCGTCCCTCTGGTGATATCTGGATCTGCTAAATCCGGCTCAAGATCTCGCTTCATAATTACCTGATATCCCATATGGGGATTCTTGAGCAGTGAACAGGAGGTGTTTCCACAATGGAACCCCATGAACAACTCATCATTTCGATAAGACCGTTTTGCCCGTATATGCTCCTCATACATCGTGGAGGGAACAGTGTTGTTGATATCCAGCAAGGTTACAGGTTTATCACTCACACAGATACCAATATATTCGCTCAATGCTCCATAGATATCTACTTCACAACTGACGGGAATACCCTGGGCTGTAAGTCGGCTGTTCACATAACAGGGAACAAAGCCAAACTCCGTCTGGAATGCTGGCCAGCACTTGTTTGCAAAGGCAACAAACTGGCGCTCCCCCTTGTGCTGCTCAACCCAGTCAAGCAGTGTCAGCTCATATTGGGCAAGCCTGGGCAGAATTCCCTCGTAGGGACTGCTACCGATCTCACTTGCCATCTCCTTCACCAAGGATTCAATGCGCTTGTCATCCTTGTGTTTGTTATAGGCTACCAGCAAGTCGAGCTCGCTGTTTTCCTCAATCTCCACCCCAAGGTCAAACAATCCCTGGATGGGTGCATTGCATGCCATGAAATCCTGTGGCCTTGGACCAAAGGAGATAATCTTCAATTGCTTGAGGGATATGACGGCTCTCGCAACCGGGACGAACTCCTCGATCATGGTGGCGACCTCCCGGGCAGTGCCGACAGGATAATCAGGGATATGTGCTCGCAGGGAGCGCAATGCCAAATTATAGGAACAGTTGAGCATACCGCAGAAGGCATCCCCTCTCCCATCATGCAAATCCCCATCTCCCTCCGCCGCGGCAACATACATCACCGGTCCGTCGAAGTATTTAGCAAGCAGGGTCTCGGCAGTCTCCGGTCCAAAGTTACCCAAGAATACCACCAGAGCATTGACACCATGCTTCGAGATATCTTCCAACGCGGCGCGCATATCCTTCTCATCCTCAACGGTAATAGGGCATTCGTAAATGGGATCCTGATATGCTTCCTTGACTGCTTTCCGTCTTCGTTCACTCAAGGCCTTGGGAAAGCAACTGCGGCTTACCGCTACCAAACCCAATCGGACCTGTGCAATATTATTCATAACTTACTCCTGGTTCTTCTGCCCATAGTAGGCATTCTTTCCATGTTTTCTCAGATAGTGTTTATCCAGCAATACCTGGTCCATCGTCCGTTTAGGATTCTGTTCCAACAGCACTGTGTGGTAGGCCATATTGGCCACTTCTTCCAGTACTACTGCATTCTCCACTGCCTTCTTTGCACTGGAACCCCAGGTAAATGGGCCATGACTGTGAACCAGTACTGCTGGGATTGAAAGAGGATCAAGAGAGGCAAAACGTTCAACGATGACCTTACCGGTCTCTTCCTCGTAGGCCGTCTCAATCTCTTTGTTTTCCATTTCCCTGGTGCAGGGAATCTCACCATAGAAATAATCAGCATGGGTGGTGCCGAGAGCGGGGACACCCCGTCCAGCTTGGGCAAAAATGGTTGCCCATCGGCTATGGGTGTGTACAACCGCCTTGATCTCTCCAAAATGGTTGAATAGATAGCGGTGGGTAGGAGTATCGGAAGAGGGGTTGTAGGAACCTTCCACAATCTTACCGGTTGCAAGTTCCACCACCACCATCTTGTCAGCGGTAAGGTCTTCATAAGGAACCCCGGAGGGTTTGATGACCATGAACTCACGCTTTGGGTCAACCGCAGAGACATTACCCCAGGTGAAGGTGATCAATCGATAGTGCTCAAGCAATAGGTTTGCTTCACACACTTCTTCTTTCAGCTGTTCCAACATGATAACTCCTTCAGGAGCCTTCAAAGGCTTCCTCTGTCCAAAAAAAATCCACACGAAAAGAGCCCCAATCCCCTTCGCAGGTATGACAATTCTATCATATAAACAGCGCTTGCTCATCTTCTTTTTCCCCTCTTGACAAAAGGAAGTGAAACATATTATATGAATATATGTTCATATATTGAAATGATAGGAGATTTACATGGCCGACAAGTGTATCTGGAATGTACAAAATCTTGATTGCGCTGCCTGTGCAGCTACCATTGAAGAGAACCTGAATAAGGTGGAAGGCGTTAAACGAGCACGGGTTGACTATGCAAAAAAACAGATTCACGTCCAAAGTAAGGATGATAGGGATGATGCGTTCTTCCAGTCCCTTATAGCTGAGGCAAAGCGGGTTGAACCTGCTCTGAAGGTCTCCAACCAGCCATACAAGGAGAAACATACCTCCTTACGCATGATTATTCGTATCATCCTCTCGGCGTTGTTCTTCGCCCTCGCATTCTTCTTCGATATACCGTGGCTCTTCCTACCCAGTTATCTCATAGCCGGATATTCAGTGCTAATCAAGGCAGGGACAAACCTGTTGCACGGAAAGGTGTTTGATGAGAACTTCCTCATGAGCATTGCCACCCTTGGAGCTCTCGCAATCCGAGAGACAGGGGAAGCATCTGCGGTTATGTTGCTTTATCTGGTAGGAGAGTTCTTCCAGGACCGTGCAGTGCAGAAAAGCAGGAATGCGGTTATGGGAGTCCTTGACCTGAGAGCAGACGAAGCAAGGATCATCAGCGAGGGACAGCCAGAGATGGTTTCCAGTGAATCGGTACCGGTTGGAAGCATCATCAGAGTACTGGCAGGAGAAAAGATTCCTTTGGATGGCACCATCATTAGGGGTTTTTCCACTCTGAACATGCAATCCCTGACAGGAGAGTCCCTTCCGCAGAATGCAGAGGAAGGAAAGACCGTGTTGAGTGGAAGCGTGAACCTCTCTGGTGTCATTGACATCCAGACCACCCGGGCATATGAGGATAGCACGGCAACCAAGATACTGCGTCTTGTCGAGGAATCATCTTCCAGGAAGGCTCATAGTGAACAGTTCATCACCACCTTCGCAAGATACTACACCCCCTTCGTTGTGTTCTTTGCGCTTGCTCTTGCCATCATTCCCTCGCTTATAACTGGAGCATGGGATACCTGGATTTATCGATCCCTCGTATTCCTGGTAGTCAGCTGTCCCTGTGCCTTGGTTATCAGCGTCCCTCTCTCCTATTTTGCCGGAATCGGCAAGAGTGCGTCCAATGGCATCCTGGTCAAGGGAGGAAACTACCTGGAAGCCCTCTCAACCATCGATACAATGATCTTCGACAAAACTGGAACCCTTACACACGGAAGCTTTTCCTTGGAGAAGATGATTTCCACCGGTAAGAGCGATCTTGATGAATCTTACCTTGAAAATCTGGCAGCAAGCCTGGAGAGGCAGAGTAACCACCCCCTTGCCAGGGCCTTTGATACACTTGAGGCTCCCTTTGAAGCAAGCAATATCCAAGAGATTGCAGGAAAGGGCATCTCTGCCTTGATAGAAGGGAAGCAGGTGACAGCAGGGAATGCAGCCCTGTTCGCATATAAGTCAATACCGCTCTCCCTGGACAATGAGGAAGAGGGAACCATTCACCTGGCCGTTGATGATATCCATGCAGCATCATTCATACTAAAGGATACACTCCGAGCGGACGCAAAACAGCTTATCCAAACACTGCGAAACCTTGGACTCAGGCATCTGCTCATGCTCTCTGGAGACAAGGAACAGCATGCCAAGGCTATTGCGACTGAGCTAGGATTGGATGGATATCATGCAGGGCTCCTCCCTGACCAGAAACAGGAACATCTTGCAGAATTAGAAAAAACCAATCCACACCTTGCATACGTCGGGGATGGTATGAATGACGCCCCAAGTCTTGCTGCCAGCCGTGTCGGCATTGCCATGGGTAGCAAGGCTAGTGATGCCGCCATCGAGAGCGCTGACATCGTAATTCTGAGTGAAGAGTTGTCCAAGCTGGAAAAACTGGTACGAATCAGCAAGAAAACCTCACGTATTGTGAAACAAAACATTGCATTCGCACTTGGGATAAAGGCCGTTGTGCTTGTATTGGGCGCACTGGGCTATGCATCCATGGCTCTAGCGGTGTTCGCCGATACTGGGGTGACCATTATAGCCGTTTTCAATGCCCTGCGCATCCTCTTGATCCGTCTTTCTCGTTGATTATAAAAGACATGTATGGTAATGTTGCTCAGATTGTTTGAAGGAAAAAGTACATGAACGAGAAGACAACACGAAATATTGGAGTTATGGCACATATTGATGCGGGCAAGACCACTACCACTGAACGTATTCTTTATTATACGGGTGAAAATCATCGCATCGGTGAGGTGGACAACGGGGAAGCAACCATGGACTTCCTTGAACAGGAGCAAGATCGCGGTATCACCATCGCAAGTGCCGCCACCACCTGTTACTGGAAAGAACACCAGATCAATATTATCGATACCCCGGGACATGTTGACTTCACGGCAGAAGTGGAGCGCTCTCTTCGTGTCCTTGACGGAGCGGTCATGGTTGTATGCGCTGTCGGCGGAGTGGAACCACAGACGGAGACAGTCTGGAGACAGGCAGATACCTACCGTGTCCCCCGTATCGCATTCATCAACAAGATGGATAGGCTGGGAGCCAACTTCCATGAGGCAGTCTCCGAGCTGAAAATCAAATTGGGAGCCAATCCTATACCTCTCTTCCTCCCTGTCGGAACAGAGAACAACTTCAGTGGAATCATCAACCTGCTTACCAAGAAATATTATGTATACAGCGTTGAAGACCAAGGACTGACCTATACAGAAGAGGAGATCCCTTCCTCCATGCAGGAGGAGGTGGAAAGCTGGTACGAGAAGCTGATCGACAGTGTTGCCTCCTTCAGCGATGAGATCACTGAACTATACTTTGAAGGCGAGCCCATCGATATTGAGCTGATCAAGAAAACCTTGAAGAAGGCGACCATTGCACGACAGGCTCTGCCGGTGTTTGTAGGTTCTTCACTGAAGGATATCGGTGTCCAGGCTCTCCTGGATGGAGTCATAGACTACCTTCCCTCCCCCTCTGAAGTTCCCCCTATCGTTGGACTCCATCAGAAGACGGAAAAAAAAGTAGAAATTCCCTATGACAAGAACAAACCCCCGCTCGGCCTCATCTTCAAGATCCAAGTGGACAGGGAAGCTGGTCCCATGAGTTTTGTCAGGGTATACAATGGTACCATCAAGAAAGGTACTGCCTTGATGAACATCAGCAAGAAGAAACGGGAGCGAGTCAACAGGATTCTGCGTATGCACGCAGACCGTCCAGAAGAATTGAGTGAGCTCGAAGCAGGTGACATTGGTGTCATCATTGGGTTCAAGGAAGGAAGAACCGGTGATACCGTAGGCAGTGAGGGAGCACAGGTCCTCCTCGAGGAGATGCACTTTCCCATTCCTGTCATCTCGGTTGCCATCGAGCCGAACAGCCTCAGTGACGGGGACAAGCTACGCACCGCTCTTGGGGTCCTTGCCCAGGAAGATCCCACCTTCACCTACCGTGATGACGAGGAGACAGGCCAGTTGGTGATCAGCGGGATGGGTGAGTTACATCTCGATGTATTGGTAACAAGGCTCACCAAGGAGATGAAGATCAAAGCACGTGTGGGTAACCCACAGGTGACTTATCGTGAATCGGTTACCAAGGAAACCAGTGGAAGCGAGAAATTTTCCAAGATTATTGCCGGCAAGGAAAATACTGCAGGTGTCGATATTACCATTCGCCCCTTGCCATCCGGCAGCGGGAACCGCTATACATGCTCAGCAAAGGTAAGGGGTATGGATGAGCAATACTACGAAGCTGTGAAGAGGGGTGTTACCAATGCTTTCAAGGGTGGCATACAGTTCGGATATGAAACTGTTGATCTTGAGGTTGAGGTTACCAGCATCACCTATAATGAACTTACCGCTACCCCGTTCGCATTTGAGGCGTGTGCCGCAATGTGTTTTGACAAGGTTGCACAGAGTGCCGCCCCTATCCTGATGGAACCAGTGATGAAGGTTACGGTAATCGTGCCTACACAGTATGTAGGAGAAGCCATCAGCAGCATCACCAGCAGAGGTGGACTGGTGAACAGTATCGAGAGTAGAACAGCAAGTGAACATATCCATGCACAGGCACCGCTGTCGCAGTTGTTTGGATATTCCACAGCACTACGCTCTGCAACTCAAGGCAGGGGAACCTTTTCGATGGAGTTCGACCACTACGCGCAAAAAACCCGCTAATGGTATGGAAAAACATCGAAACGGCATGGTACCAATCTTGCGAAGTTGTGACAAATATGCCTAAAATGTATTGAAAGCGGTGTGAATACTACACCGTTGGAGGTAATTTACACGCTTTTTGGTTGTTTTTTTTACATTGCAATTTCATAAGAGGAGTACAACATGGCTAGAACCTACAATTTGCAGGACATTTTCGCAAGGAACCTAAAGGAGCGCAGAAGAAAGCTCTCTCTAACCCAAGCTCAACTGGCTGAGAAGATCGGCGTTTCCACCTCATTTGTGACAGAGATCGAGACCTCAAGGAAAGCACCTTCCTTCTCCACCATTGAGAAGATCAGTGCCGCGTTGGATGTACCCTGTTGGACCTTTTTTTGCGAGGACGGTGACAAGCTTCCCAATGATGTCACTGTCATGGACCAATTCGCATATAAGCTCAAACAGGACATCAACCACATCATCGATGTGAATGTCAGCCTGACCCGTTAGGCGAGACACACAGATTGTTCTCACACATGTACCGGCGGACATCCTCTGGAAGGAGGGTGTCTGCTTTTTTGCCTCCAGTGATTGAGCGCTGAAACAGAATTCTTTTGACATATGAGTTGATGGGGCGTACCATACATGCATGCGTTCTAGATCAGCATATTGTGATCAAAGGAGGAAATATGAGCGTTGTCAGCAATGATTTGAGGAATGTCGCCATCATCGGCCACAACGACACCGGGAAAACCACGTTGGTGGAACAATTGTTATTTTATGCCAATGTGATTTCCCGGGCAGAGAATGTCTCCAGTGGAAAGACTGTAAGCGATTACACGGATGAGGAAATTTCCCATAAGATTTCCATCCATGCTTCCCTCGCCTCCCTGGGATGGGAAGGAAAAAACCTGAACATCATCGATACCCCGGGAACTGCAGGGTTTATCGGTGAGACCATCTGCGGATTCCGGTCCTGTGAATCAGCGGTAATGGTTGTAGACGCACGTGATGGAGCCCAGATTGAGACAATCAAGCTCTGGCGCCATCTTGATCAACGCAATAAACCACGGGCGGTGTTCATCAACAAGATGGACCGGGACCGTGCAGACTATACACAAGTGCTCGAGAACCTTCGAGAGACCTTCAAGGCCAACTTTGTCCCCGTTGTCATTCCCATCGGCAGCGGCAAGGATTTCAAGGGCGTAATCAATCTGATTGAAGACAAAGCCTACATGGTGAGCGATGATGGAAAAGAGCGAGAGGCTGAGATACCTTCAGATATGAAGGAATTCGAGGAACAATATCACAATGACCTGGTGGAAAATGCCGCTGAGGGAGCCGATGATCTCATTGAAAAGTATTTTGATGAAGGAACTCTCTCCAGTGAGGATATTAGGCGCGGACTTCGTGAAGGCATGGATGACAACCGGGTCATCCCAGTATTCTGTGGTGCCGCTGAGCAAGGAAGTGGAATGGTCAGCTTGCTCAATTTCATCAGGAACAATTTTCCCAAACCAATCGGTAAATTCGATTGGATTGTCAACGAAGATGGTAGTGAGTCAGAATTCTCCATTACCGAGGAAGGACCTGCAGCAGCCGTAGTCTTCAAGACAACCATCGACCAATTCAGCGGAAAATTAAGCTTCCTGAAGGTACTCAGGGGTACCATCAAGGGAGATACAGAACTGTACAATCCGCATCTCAACAAAAAAGAACGCTCGGGCAAGGTCTACCGCCTTGTCGGCAAAAAGCTTATCGAAACAGACAGGTTGGCCGCTGGAGATATCGGTGTTATTGCAAAAAGCAACATCGCCTCCACCAATTCAACCTTGGTGGAAGGGAGTGATACGAAGTTCCTGTTCAAGCCACTCGCCTTCCCACAGCCTATCTACAGCCTTGCAATCAGTGCAGAGGACAAGAAGAGCGAAGTGAAGATGAACGAGTCACTGCACAAGGTCACTGAAGAGGATCTGACCTTCTTGATCAAGTACAATGAGGAGACCAAAGAAAATGTGGTTGCCGGTATGGGTGAACTTCATCTGAACATGATCCTCGACAAGGTACGGGAAAAGCAGAAGGTCAACATCATCACCAAGCTTCCCAGGGTGGCATACCGCGAGACCATAACAAAGAAAAGTGGTATCGCTGAGTATTCACACAAGAAGCAAAGTGGTGGCCATGGCCAGTATGCACGTGTCCTGATCGAGATTGAGCCTTTGGAAAGGGGTGACTACTACTCATTCACCAATGCCATCAAGGGTGGTTCAGTCAGCAAGGGATATGTCCCCGGTATTGAGAAGGGATTGCATGAGCTGATGGAGGAAGGCTATCTTGCCGGCTATCCGATGATGGATATAGGCATCACCCTTGTCGATGGAAAAGAGCACCCCGTAGATTCCAGTGAAATGGCATTCAAGCTTGCTGCAAAGGGAGCCATGAAAATTGCCGTGGACAAGGCCAAACCTGTCCTACTTGAACCTATCATGCTTCTTAGTGTATATATAGAGAATGATTATCTGGGCGATATCCTTTCTGACCTGAGCAGCAAACGTGGACGGGTACTTGGTCAGGAAGATATGGGAAATCTGCAGTTGGTGAAAGCCCAGGTGCCTCAATCAGAACTACTCAACTATGCAATCGACCTGAAGTCGATGACCAGTGGTACGGGAAGTTTTGAAATGGAGTTCGACCATTACGAGCCTCTCAGTGGAAAACTGGCTGATGAGGTAATCAAGGCCTACAAAGATTCCTTAGCGGAAGAGGAGTAGGTGGTGGACAATCAGATTATTGCTTTTCTGATTGCTTGAGAGTGAATTTGTGGAACCTTGGAAGGGAGCATGCGGCGGCAGGCTCCCTTCCCTCATCTCAGCGTTTTTCCACCCAAACCTCGTTGATCGGATGGGACTTTGCAAGCCCCTTCTGCTCAAAGCGGGTTGTATCCCGCCAAGGGATAGGTGGAGCAAATCCCCCATGGGGATTCACCAGGGATGGCGTGTTGTCAAACACCTCAAGCATCTGGTGGGCATACTCTTCCCAGTCCGTTACACAGTAGATATACCCCCCCTGTACCAGTTTGCTTGCAAGCAATGAGGCAAAAGGCAGCTGGATGAGCCGACGTTTCTGCTGACGTTTCTTTGGCCATGGGTCAGGAAAGAAAATATGGAATCCTGCTATGCTGTTATCTGGAATCATGGAGCGAAGCACCTCCACTGCGTCGAAACGCATCAGACGCACATTGTCCAGTTGTTCCTGCCCCACGACATCCAGGAGTTTGGTGAATCCAGAGAGGAATACTTCCAATCCAAGGTAATTGAACTGGTTTCGCTCCTTGGCAATACGGCTGGTGGCACTCCCCATGCCAAAACCAATCTCAATAACCAAGGGATTCTCATTCCCATACACCTGGGAGTAGTCCATCAGTTCCTGACGAAACGGGATTCCATAGGTTGCATAATAGCGCTTGACTGCCTCTACCTGGAAAGTCTTCAGATAGCACCCTCTGAGCACGTAGCTCTTGATTGGACGCCTTGCCCCTTCACTTCTGCTCTCCACCCACTGCAACTCAGGAATATCCTGGAAGATTGTATCTTGCGTAACCTGCATGCAAACTCCTACAGCAACCGCTGCAACTTCTCCATCAGGAACACGGCCTTGTCCTTGAGGGAGACTGCATCAGTCTTCATGTACATTATATTCATCTTTCTCATATCCAACCACACACGTTTATTACTCAAGGCGATGAGATTCATCACCTTGTTTACATTCAGATCTGCAACCTTGCCAAACTCAATGGTGACGACTCCCCTTCGATCTGTCAAATGGATGATTGACAGCTTGCGGCAGATGATCTTGATCTGTGCAATATACAGGAGATTGGCAACCTCCTCCGGAGGCGGCCCGAAGCGGTCACTGAGTTCGCTGCTCAAAGAGTGCAGCTGTTCCTCATTGTTTATGGAGGCAATCTTTCGATAGATATCGAACTTCACCGAAGGGGCCTTGATATAGGTGTCGGGAATAAAACCTGTGTAATCAAGTTCGAGGAATACTTCCTTATCCTCTTCTTTCAACCCTTCCTTCCTTAGATCCCGGATTGCCTCATCAAGGATTCGGATATACATATCAAGACCAACGGAGGAGAGCTGTCCGCTCTGTTCACGGCCAAGGAGATTCCCGGTTCCCCTGATCTCCATATCCTTCATGGCCACCTTGAAACCAGAACCGAGTTCTGTGTGTTCACTGATAATCTTGAGCCGTTTCACTGCGATTTCACTGAGGGCGCTCCCCTGGGGATAGAAGAGATAGGCATAAGCCTGACGGTCATTGCGCCCCACCCTTCCCCTGAGTTGGTAGAGCTGGCTCAGTCCATATCGATCAGCCCGGTCGATGATCATGGTATTTACATTGGGAATATCAATACCATTCTCGATGATGGTGGTAGAAACCAATACCTGAATTCCCTCATGGACAAAGCGCCTCATGGTGTCTTCCAGTTTTCGGCTGTCCATCTGCCCATGAGCACTCTCAATGATCAAATCCGGCAACAAAGACGTCAACTGCTGGACCACTTCTTCAAGACTCTCAATCCGATTGTGCAGGAAGAAGACCTGACCACCACGATCCACTTCCTCCCTGATCGCCCGGACAATGACATCCTGATCGTACTCTCCGATGTGTGTCTCAATGGGACGGCGGGCGATGGGAGGGGTTGCCAACAGTGACATGTCCCTGATCTTCAGAAGTGACATGTAGAGGGTTCTCGGAATGGGTGTGGCGCTGAGGGAAAGCGAATCAATACTGTTCCTCAATACCTTGATACGCTCCTTGTCCTTGACACCGAAACGCTGTTCCTCATCAACGATCAAGAGACCAAGATCCCGATACATGATATCCTTCTGCAGAATCCGATGCGTACCGAACAGTACATCAACCTTTCCCTCGGCAACACTCAACAAGGTTGCTTTCTGATCTTTCTTGGGTACGATTCTGGAGAGTTGTGCACAACGGACAGGAAAACTTCCCAACCTGCTGACAAAGTTCTGGTAATGCTGCTCTGCAAGAATGGTGGTAGGGGCCAGAAACGCAACCTGCTTTCCTCCCATAACCGACTTGAAGGCAGCGCGGAAAGCAATCTCGGTTTTCCCATAGCCAACATCACCACAGACAAGACGGTCCATGACCATCGGCTTCTCCATATCCTCCTTGATGTCCTCGATACAGGACAGCTGGTCAGCTGTCTCATCGAAGGGGAAGGATGCCTCGAACTGCAATTGCCAATCAGTATCCTTGGGAAAAGCAAATCCTGGGCTGTTCTGTCGCTTTGCGTAAAGGGTTATCAGATGCTTCGCAAGGTCCTCGGCTTTTTTTCGGGCCTTGGCTTTCTTGTTCTCCCAACTGATGCCACCAAGCTTATCCAGTTTGGGGCTCCCCCCGTCGCTTCCGATGTAGCGCTGGACCAGATTTGCCTGTTCAATGGGAACATAGAGCATCTCACTGTCGGCATATGCAATCTTGATGAAATCACGTTCACGGTCAAAACTGGAAACCCGGTCAATCTTGACGAATTTTCCCACCCCGTAGTTCACATGGACTACATAGTCTCCCTCATTCAGATCAACAAATGAGTCCAGGGGGGTCGACTGGGTATGTTGCAGGGTCTTGACTACCTGCCTTCTTCGTCCAAATATCTCGTGCTCACAGATGGCAATGATTTTCGCTCTTGGAAGGGAGAATCCTCCAGAGAGTTCCATCCTCTCATAGGACAGGAAGGGGAAAGCGCTGAGCATCTGGCTCAATCGTTGCAGCTGCAACTGGTTCTCTGCAAAGATGGTCACCTTCCACCCCTGTTTCTCAAAACTCTTGAGATCTTCCTTGAGCAGGGTAAAATTCCCGAAGTAGGAACGAGGTCCTTCTATATCGAACTTGAAGGCACCAGGGGCCTGACCTGCAAGATCCATCACAGTGATTGAATATCGGCAGGAGCTCTGGAAGAGAGGAAAATCGAGCAACAACTCATCTGGTTTGAGTGCATCACGATCTTCCAGGAAAGCTTGACGATAGAGTGACTTTGCCTCAAGCTGCAAGCTATGGAAGCTGGTAGCGAGTCGCTTGTCCCCGATGAAACAGAACAGGTCATCGTCATCGAGGTACCCCTTTATCGAAGAGGTGATGAACTTGTCAGTAGCATCCACCAAGGACAAGGTGAAGTGATCAACCGAGGACCGTGTTTCCTGAGTGATGGGATCGAAACTACTAATTTTACCCACCTGATCCCAATCTGCGTAGATCCTGAAAGGATGGTCGCTCTCATAGGGAAAAATATCCATGACCTCCCCTCTCAAGCTGAATTCACCGATTGCATTGGTTGATACAGTATTGATATAACCAGCCCGTGAGAGTTGTTCTGCAATGGTGGTGCTGTCAAAAGCCCCGCCAACCCTAACCGATAGGGAAGAGGCTGAGAGTGTCTCAGGACTGACCAGGGGGCCTACAAAAGCCCTCAGGTGGGTTACGATCATCCCATGACGCATCTCAGTGATGGAAGTCAACCGATTGAGCTGGTCATACTCAACATTGTCCCCGCTGAACGCTGTATAGAGCTTTCTCCCATTGCTGGGAAGATAGATTGTCTTGAGTTCATTGCTGTAAGGTGCATCCTGATTATGAGAGACTCCACTGTCCTTGAGCAGGTCCTTTGCACTCTCTTCAGTTGGGCATATGACCCAGATACGGCCTTTATGCTTGCGTGAGATCATCCGAAGGAACTGGGCAAGGGGATACCCTTCCAACCCTTCCAGGTGTAGGTGTCGGGTGGTCGTGCCATACGCCTTGTAAGCGGTGCTGTTTTTGATATACGATTGGACAAGGGTTGAAATTGGTGTTTGCATAAGCGCCATTACCCTATCATGAGCAAGAAGGTTATGCAAGATAATGGAAAGCACACTTGATAAGAAAGCACTGGATACACTCGCTCTTGCCGTACGGGATGCGGGGAGTTATGCCAAGGCACAACAACAACATATCAGTCGGTCCTACAAAAAGGATGGTTCGGTAATAACAGAGACGGACCTTGCAATCTCGAAGCGGATCATATCCGTAATTGAGGAACTCTTCCCCTCATCCAACATCATCAGTGAGGAAACACTCACCCCTTTCAGCGAGAGTGCTCCCTACACCTTTGTCCTTGATCCTATCGATGGCACTGATGTCTACTCCCAGGGACTTCCTTGCTGGGCTGTGGCATTGGGTATTCTCAACAAGGACAGGGTGCCGGTCGGTGCCATGATCAGCGCCCCCCGCTGGGGAATCGGTGAGGATGATCTTTTCCTACGGCTTGACCCAGGCAAGGAGATCCTGATAAATGGACAGCCATTGAATGTAGAAGGGGAAAAGAACTTCCCTCATCAGATCACCATGGGATCAAGCGGACAACGATTGATGGATTTCTCCCGGTATGAAGGGAAGATCAGGATCTTCGGGTCCTCCATCATCCACATGCTCAGTCCCGTTCTCTATGAGCACATCCAGGGATGCGTCAACCAAAGTTGTTATGTATGGGATGTAAGTGCCAGCCACGCAATACTGCGCGCAGCAGGAATGCTGGTGGAATATGTGGATGGAAAACCCTTCATATATGATGATGATTTCCTCCTGCATCGAAGGCCATTCTCCCCTTCCCTCTATATAGGGACAAGAGCATGCATCGATGCACTCAAGGTGGTACTTCCCCCTAAATGCTAGGGGTGGGTATCTTGTCCTTGTCGTACCAGAACCTGGCAAGATACATGAATGGAGTGTCCATTACAGCAACCACCCACTTCAGCAGGTAGGTACTGATGACAATTCCGGTCAAGACCTCAGTTGGATACACACCCCAGAATGCGATAAATGTAAATACCAAGGTGTCGATAAGTTGGCTGACGATGGTGCTCAGGTTGTTTCTCAGCCAGAGTGTACGATTCCCGGGCCGTTTGCGTTTCCAATAATCAAAGGCCCATATATCATGCAGATTGCTGATCACATAGGCTACCAGGGAACCAAAAGCAATACGGGGCATCAGGCCAAAGACCAAGGAGAGCGAGGAGTGCGCAATATCCGATGCAGCTGGCTCAAACAACAGAGCCACCTGCATGATGATCGTCATTGATAGCAAGCTGAAGAAACCGATGGCAACTGCCTTTGCTGACTCCTTCTTGCCATAGAGCTCACTGAGAATGTCAGTAGCAAGGAACCCAGTGGCATACACAATATTGCCCAAGGTTGCATCCAGTCCAAAAAGCATTACATTCTTTGTCACTTGGATATTTGCCACGATGACACTGATGGGTATCCAGATATAAAGTCCCAGTTTCCCCCACAATCTAAAAGCGATGAGAATCATGACAAAGTTCAGAGCTAGCATTACCATCCAGAAAAGTTCATTCATGTGTTTCATTCCTTATACCCGACGTACGTAATCTCCACCCGTTCCTTGGGGATGGAAAAACTGTTCAGCACCTCTTCTATGAAGGGGATACGCACTGCAGCGTAAATCTGCAGACTGGGAGTTTCCAAGGCTTTCCTGAAGGATGTTGCAAGCCCTTCTCCGGAGATTTCCAACTTCCCGATCTCATCAAAGATTGCTACTTCTGAAATTGGAAGACTCTGGAGTATCTGTGCATTGATCCAATCAAATGCCTGTTCATCCAGGTAGAACCTACCGATACGCTTCCCTCGGGCGATGGGCTGCTCAGCGAGTGCCAATCGTTCTTCTTGGGAAAAGAGGTCCTTGAGTCTATACACGGTTTTCTCGGGATTTGCAAGGGCAAGAACCCCACAGATAGGCATCTTCTGGAATCTACACTGCCTCACCAGTTGGACCAAGGATGTGGTCTTTCCTTGGTCACGCCCAGCAGCATGGATTGTCAGTCTAGCTTGCACGGAGGAACCCTTGCAGCACATCAAATGCTTTCATGGAGTCCTCTCGCTTGATTACAAAGGTCAACTCATTCATGGTGGAGACAATCTCAATTACATTGATCTGTTCCCAGGCCAGATGACGCACTGCTTCATAGACAATGCCAGGGGTTTGCAAAAAATCCCCAGTAAACACCAGGGAGAGAGCAACCAGGTCATTCATCTGGTTGAGAATCTCCTCACCTTCGGTCAACTCATCAACGAGATAACGATATTTCTCACTTACCGCAAGGGATACCTCGTGGCTACCAAGCGTAATGTTGAGGAAATCACCTTTTTCGGTCGATATATTTCTATAGAGAACTCCCAACTTACTGATGAAGTTGTCTTTTCTAACCAGATTGACATCAAAGATATTGGTTTTCATGACAATCCCATACTCGACATTGCCATGATCGGTCTTTGCACTCTCCCTCTTCAGCTCTTCTCCATAACGACGGAGGGCCATTACAATCGCACTGGCCTTGACTTCTTTGCCGTACACCTTCTGTACATCATCCTGGATCGAGGAGGCATAGTTGCTGAATGAGAGAATCCCATTGATCAACATCTCATGGATAAAGGGGCTCTTATCAACTATCCTTTTTACACAGCTACTCACTGATTCCGCCATACGATCCTCCAATATGTTATTATTATCACAGATTAGTTTTAATTACAACAAATAGAGCATAAATTAGTAGATTTATGCACAGACTCATGAAACTCATGCTTTTGCTGCAAAAACCACATATAGTGTACTCTTCTTTATATCAATTGAAGTTGTCTTAGCTCTAACCACTATCTCATTGAAAACAGACATTGTTTGTGGTATGTTTTACCAACAAAGGAGTACACCAATGCGATGCCCACACTGCTCATCAATGGATGACAAGGTCCTGGAATCCAGACAAAATTCCAGCGGTTCTTCGATCAGGCGACGACGGGAGTGCAATATCTGTGGCTACCGATTCACCAGTTATGAACGGATCGAGGACAAGCCGCTGATGGTGATTAAACGCGACGGGCGAAGGGAGCCCTTTGATTTGAACAAGATTGGTAGAGGAGTACGCTCCTGTACCGAGAAACTGAAAATCAGCGAGAATGAGATTGATTTGCTATTACAGAACATCGAGGATGCCATCATGCTCAAGGTGGGGAGCAAACGGGAGATTGCATCCAGCGATATTGGAGATGAAACGCTCAAGCAGCTCAGAGAAGTTGACCTGGTTGCCTATGTCCGGTTTGCTGCTGTCTACAAGGCATTCAATGATTTGGGACAGTTCATCGCAGAAATCCAGAAGCTGGGCAAGGAACTTGCCTAACGGGCGTCAAACCATTTCCCGGTCAAGGAGTGTTCAATACTGTCATTGAGATGTTCAGGCTTGAGAATCTCATTTGCACAATCGAGGCAGAAATTGTCGCTCATGCCCGCCACATAGTCATAGATGAGGCGACCAATATCCCCGTCCCTCTCTTCGTATGCTTCATGCATGTCCATCAAATGATGGTAGAAGCCCATTGCAAGCATGTTCTTTTCCTGTACATACAGCGATTCTCGATAGCCATAGGTTCCCAGTAAGAAGTTGAGGTAATCGAGAATAAGCGTAAACAAACGATTGAAGTACCGCTCATACCCTTCCAGCATGGGACTCTTGTAGATGGACCTGTAGTTGAAACTAATCATCTCCTGGACAGCGGGAAACACCTCTTCACTGAAGCTGATTCCCACCGTCTCATTGGAGTGCTCAATGACATCACTTACCAAGGTGTCGATGATATCAGCATTTCTTTTCCCAAGTATGCGGGAGACCTTCTGTGGAAGCTGTTCCTCATTGATGATCCCAAGCCTGCAGGCATCTTCGAAATCCCTACCAAGATAGGCAATGGTATCACTGAAACGTACCACTGCTCCCTCATAGGTGGCAGGTATCAAACCTTTTCTACTGGTTATCTGCTCAAGGTCCCTCACTGCAAATGTCGGCATGATGGACTGCACCAACTGCTCGCCATTATGACAGGCAATACCATCCCTGACTGCATAGGTCAGATTAAGCCCCTTCCCGTGTGAGGTAAGGAAATCGACGACCCTCAGGCTGTTGACCTCATGTTCGAATGGAAAAAACCCTGCTTCCTGCATTTTTGCCGAGAGAATCTTCTCTCCAGTATGACCGAACGGGGTATGACCCAAATCATGCCCCATACCGATTGCCCAGGCAATCTCGCTATCCAGACCAAGCCCCTTGCAGATGGTGGAGGCGATCGAGGAGACGTGCAGGCAATGCTCCATTCTCGTACAGATATGGTCATTGCTGGGAGCAAAGAATACCTGGGTCTTGTGCTTGAGCCTACGGAATGGTGAAGAGTGAATGATGGCTGTCGTATCACGATAATACGGGCCTCGAACATCCTCAGTCTTTTCTCGTTTTCGTTTTTTCAACAGTATACTGGAGATTTGATTTTGTAATTCCATAGTTATTCCCCAAAGAGTTGCCCTATGGTATCATAGGAAAAGACCCTTTGGATAGCGGAGGAACCATGATTGAAATCTATGCACTGCCTTTGGTTTGCCTGCTCTTGAACTTCCTTGCATTCGCAGCCTGTCTGCGTTTTCTCTTCTCACGGCAGGGACTCTATTGGATTGTGCCACTCTTTCTCACCTTTTTTATTCTCTGGCCCAATGCGCTCAATCTCTATCAGGTTGCAAGCAATGCTACGCAGGTAAGCCTTCCCTACTCCTATCTTGACCTGCAACCGCTCCTACTCTCATTGTTCTGGTACGCCATGATTGTCACCTTCCACTTCGCCCTGAAGAAAACCATCAGGGTGAACCACTATGAAGAACAGGTGAGAAAGAACCTCCATGAAGCACGCTACCAGATGGCTGTAGAGATGATGATCCAAGGCCGAAAGGAAAAACGTAGGAGACAATACTACACCAAGGCTCCTGCCTCAGCTCCCACACTGGATGCGTACAGTTCCACCTGGACTGACCTGTTTGACCAGAGATGAATATGAAACACCTCTATTTCTGCGGAATCAAGCACAGCGGCAAATCCACGCTGGGAAAACTTGCCGCCCAAGCATTGGGATACTCCTGGGTCGATCTGGATGACTTGGTTCTCCAGGGCATTGCTCCATACTCTTCCATCCGTGAATTCTATCAGGAAGCAGGCAAGGAAGCCTTCATGAAAGAGGAAGTGAAGGCACTCAAGACATTTCTTAACACGAGAGAAACCCCATACATCATCAGTCTTGGGGGAGGAGCCTCGGACAACCAGTCCTTGATCGACGTGATCAAGCAATCAGGGAAGCTTGTCTATTTGGAAGTGAAGAAACAGGTCCTCCTGCAGAGGATACTCAAGGGAGGAGTTCCACCCTTTCTTGATCCCTTACATATCGAGGCATCTTTCGCTTCGCTCTATGAGAGGAGACATGCACGCTATAGCAACATTTGTGACATCATGGTACGATTACCAAATTATCCGGACGTCCGCGATACGGCGCGGTTCCTTGTTGAAACACTGAAAATCGAGGTTTGATATGGGGCACAACAGTTTTGGCACAGCATATACCGTCACCACTTTTGGTGAGTCACATGGTCCTGCTTTGGGAGTTATCATCGATGGGGTTGAACCCGGCTTCAGGATTGATGAGGAAGCCATCCAAGGAGAGATGGACCGTCGTAGACCTGGGGCAAACCCAACAGGTACCGAGCGAAATGAAATTGACAAACTGACCATTCTCAGTGGTCTCTATGAGGGAATCACAACAGGAACCCCGATTGCCATGATTCTCTACAGCACCAATCAGCGCTCAACCGATTACTCCCACTTGGAACATGTATTCCGGCCCGGTCACGCAGACTGGACATTCTTCCAGAAGTATGGGGTCCGGGATATCCGTGGCGGAGGACGGTCAAGTGGGAGAGAGACCAGCGCGAGGGTTGCAGCCGGGGCTTTGGCCAAGCAGCTCCTCGCGAAGAGAGGCATCACAATCAAGGCAGGCACCGTACAGGTGGGAGATATTGTTGCCCACAAGAGAGATTGGGATGAGACGGATAATCCCCTCTCCTGCCCGGATAAAGACGCTGCACAATCGATGGTATCTCTCATTGAACAGATAAGAAGTGAAAAAGATAGCATTGGTGGAATCATTGAGTGCCGCGTAGAAGGAGTGAGACCAGGGCTCGGCGAGCCGGTATTCGGAAAACTTGAAGCATTGCTCAGCCATGCCGTGATGAGCATCGGAGCTGTCAAAGGAGTCCAGTTCGGCGATGGATTTGCCTGTGCATCCATGCGTGGCAGCCAGTTCAACGACCAGAGAACCAGTGAAGGATTCCTTTCCAACCACGCAGGGGGCATCCTTGGTGGTATTTCCTCAGGACAGGAAATCATCCTGCAGGCAGCAATCAAGCCAACTGCATCCATTGGAAAATCCCAGCGGACCGTCACCAAGGATAATGAGACCACCAACTTGGAAATTGAAGGACGCCATGACCCTTGCATCTGCAGCCGTGCTGTGGTGGTCATCGAATCAATGGTCGCAATCACCCTGCTTGACCTTTACTACACTGCATTTGGGAAGGCATGATGAGAGATACCCCACTTATTGTACAGAGTGACAAAACCTTGCTTCTGGATGTTCACCATGAACAGAGCGAGGCATGTCGAAACGACCTTGTCCGTTTCTGTGAGCTGATCAAGAGTCCAGAACATATGCACACCTATGCCTTGAGTGCAATCAGCCTCTGGAACGCCTCAAGCTGTGGGGTGGACGCATCCTTCATTCTCTCACGCCTTGATTTCTGGTCAAAGTTCCCGGTACCGGAATCGGTGCGTTTTTATATTGAGGATATGGGAACGCGTTGGGGAAAAGTTATTCTCTCAGGCAGTGAAGATCCTCGCTACTATGAGCTATGGGTTGAAAATAGACGTATCAGGACGGAATTGCTGAGCAGGCAGGCCATTGCAAAACTGTTGGTGGTAAAAGATGAATCACGATTTCTCCTTGAAGCGTACAATCGTGGAGAGATCAAACTCCAACTGATCAAGATTGGGTATCCTGTTGATGACAGGATTCCCTTGAAACATGGTCCCAAGCTACCTTTCGCGCTCAGGGAAACCACCCTCGGGGGAAAGCCATTTTCTGTACGCCCCTACCAGAGGCATGCAGCCGATGCCTTGCTCGGTGACCTTGGTCCGGGGAGCGGGTTCGGAACTATTGTCCTTCCTTGTGGATCAGGAAAGACCGTAGTGGGAATGCATATCATGGAACGACTTACCACCAAGACGTTGGTAGTGACAACCAATGTTGCAGCAGTACATCAGTGGATCAGCGAGATATTGGACAAGACCACTTTGGAGAAGGAACAGGTCGGGGAGTACACTGGAGAAAGGAAGGAAAGCAAGGATGTCATCGTTTGCACCTACCAAGTACTGACCTACCGCCCAGACAAGGAAGGTCCATTCCCTCATCTTGAATTGCTTACCAAAGGCAACTGGGGCCTAATCATCTATGACGAGGTTCATATGCTTCCAGCCCCGGTGTTCAAAGTCACCGCTGAGTTGCAAGCTGTCTACCGTGTAGGCCTCACTGCGACACTGGTACGGGAAGATGGTCGTGAGGATGAGGTATTCAGCCTTGTTGGACCCAAGCGTTTTGATGTTCCCTGGAACGAGTTGCAGCAGCAGGGTTTCATAGCTGAAGCATATTGCCATGAAGTGAGGATTGACCTTCCCCAGGAAGATGAGATTCCCTATGCCATAGGGACAAAACGGGAAAAGTACCGTATCGCCAGCGAGAACAAGCGCAAGCTGGAAGTGGTACAGGCTTTGGTTGACCGACATCCCGACGATTTCATTCTCATCATCGGCCAATATCTCGACCAACTCAAGGGCATCGCCAACCATTTTGGGCTGCCAATCATTACCGGAAGTACACCAAACATAAAACGTGAAGAGTTGTATAGGGATTTCAGGGAAGGGAAACAACGCATACTGGTCGTCAGCAAAGTAGCAAACTTTGCTATTGACCTTCCTGACGCCTCGGTTGCCATACAGGTCAGCGGAACCTTCGGGTCGAGAAGTGAGGAAGCTCAACGACTGGGAAGGATTCTCAGGCCAAAGAACCGCTCCTCCTTTTTCTATTCTGTAGTGACACGGTACTCAAGTGAGGAAGAGTTTGCCGCCAATCGTCAGAAATTCCTTGCTGAGCAAGGTTATTCTTATGAGATAGAGGTATGGGACACGTGAACGAAAGAACACAAGAAGCTTTCAAGACATTCCTGAGTCGCTATAGTGAAGACACCTATTTTTACCTGGCACGTAATTACATAGGGAAGCTCCAGTCTCCTTTCCACAAACCACAGCTGACAGCGAGGCTCTGTCAGTTATTCAGCCAGGAATCGATGGTGCATAAGACTCTTTCAATGCTGGACTCATTCGATCAAGTAATCCTGAGCTTGATTGCCACGTTTGGGCCACTCACAGTCGAGCAGGTCACAACATTGCTCAAAGGTTCATTCAGCTATGGAAATCTCCTCAGGCGCGTGGGGAACCTGCAGGAACGCATGATACTACTCAGCGATGCAGGGAGATTGGTTTTCAACCCACTGCTGGAAGATCAATTGCTCCAGTATTGCTCGCTCCTCCCCCTTTTTGGGGAAAAGGAGCAATCCTGTGTGAAAAAGCCCTACTGCTCCACTGAGTTTCTCCGTGGATTTTTCTCATTGGTGGCCAAGGAAGGCAAATGCCTCTTCAATGAGGGGACCTGCCAGCATTTCCCCACCTATGAACGGGATCGGCTCAAGGAAATGTATGAAGCACTGGGCGATTATCTCACAGAAATGGGTGTGATACGGAGAGACGCTCGGCGTTGTACCCTCGATTGGCAGAAAACAGAGGAACTACTCTCTCTATCCGATTACCAGCTGCTCTCTCTCCTGCTTTCCAGGAATCTTGAAGGCACGGCGCCCTTGGAATTTGTCAATGCTCTTCTCTCGACCCTGCAGACACTGGGAGCTTGTGACACCACCTCACTCAAGCTCCTGATCAAGGGACTATGTATTCGCTACCAGGTCACATACACCGCTTCCCTGCTCAATGAACTCTCCACATGGGGAGTCTTGACCCTGGATGAGAACTGGCTAGTCTCCGCTATCAGCAATGAGAGCCAGCGAACAGGACTGCTCATAGACAGCGACCAGACCATCAGCTATCAGGGGAATTCACCTGCTGGAGATATTCTCTATAGGTTCGCTTACCTTGAGGTGTTGGACCATCAAAGAAAGTATCATATTACTAAGGAGAGTGTGCTGGGGGCATTCGATTCCTCATTGGATTACCCTCAAATCAAGGAGTATCTTGAAAGAAATAGCGTGAGGGGGATGAACACATCCCTGTCAAAGCAACTTGAAATGCTCAGTGAGCGTTACCAGAACGTGACCATCTATGACGGGCTGGTTCTCTCCTGTGATGACCGTACTGCAAATCTTGTTCACAATCTTCCTTCTCTTTCAGAGCATCGTCTTGCCACACTCTCCCCTACCATTTTCATTATGCGCAGGGACAGTGAGGATACCTGGAGGCAGGTGCTGAAAAATGCAGGGCAGTTGGTCGGGGCTACCAAGAGCTTCGACAGAATCGAAGTCCTGGAAAAGAAAGAGCATCCAATATTGCGGGAACGAATCGGAAGAGCTGCAACGCTGAGACAGATTGCCACGCTTACCTGCCACCCCAAGAAACAGGTGGAGAAAGCTCCCCTGGATGAATCATTACGGCAAGCCATTGCCAAGGCGGATCTTTCAAAGGCAGAACGAGAAGATCTGGAACATCGTTTCCAGAGCAGGATCATACTCCTTCCATCTCAGATAGTGCCCCAGGTGCTCAACCCAATCCTTGAGGCTGGAGGATTCGACTATCAGGGCAAGGTGAGTCTCTGCAAGCAGGCAGCAGGAAAGAAGGACATCCTCCTAGAACTGCAACTCCCCGACCAGGAACTGATCGTCCAGGCACTGGAACTCGCCTTCACCCCTCAGAAAGAGGCACTGCTCAAGGCAGCGGTCATGCCTTCGATGGAGGTAAAGATCCTGCCGGTGAGCAAGCTATTCTTGATTCGCCTTGTCAGATTTCATTTTGCCTGAGTCAGAGTGCAACTGTTACCCAGTGTGGGTAGTGGTATCCAGTGAATGCCTCAAACTGTAGCTTTCCCTGCTCCATCAACATCTGTTTGCCACCGATGATGGTACAACCTGCCCTCTTCGCCCGTTTGAGAAAGGCTGTCTCCTCTGGCTTATAAACCAGTTCATACACAATTTCCTTACCAGAGAACTGCAAGGAAGGGCAAGGCTCCTGGCCTTCCAGGTCCCCCATCCCTACATTGGTTGTTTGTACCACCAGATCCACGGTCTCACTGTAGAGGTGGGCATTATCCAGGGTATCGTAGGAACTCATCGTCTCATTGGCCAAGGTCCTGGCATGTTCGATGCTCCTGTTGAGGATGGTGACCTTTACACCATGGTTGTGCAGGGCCCATACAACCGCCCTACTCGCACCACCGGCACCAATTACCAAAGCATTCCTGATATCCCCTTGCGCAATTAGGTCATCGATCGGGGCAAGGAATCCATAGTAATCCGTATTAATACCTTTCCACATGTTCTGGATTCTGACCACTGTATTGCATGAACCTATTTGCTTCACTTCTCGGGTGATCCGTCCCAAGTATGGTTGCACGCTCCTTTTATGGGGAACGGTTACCGAAAATCCATGGATTTGCAACATCTCAGCCAGCTTGAAGAATGCCCTGACAGAATCCACAAGGAACGGAACATATACAGCATTATAGCGAATTGCCTCAAATCCTGGGTTATGGATTATCGGAGAGGAAGTGTGGCTGACCGGATTACCGATGATCCCATAGATATGGGTCCTGGCATCAAGCTTGTCAGAGCGGTACAGCTCACTCATGCTTTGGGCACTTAGGTGCCCCGGAGCTGCTTGGCTATCCGAACAAAAGCTCAGCAAAGAACCACACTTCTTGTAAAGGATACGAGTACAGACCCCGTAGGAACCCATACCGATCACAATTTTTTCGGTAAGGCTGGATAGTTCCTGCTGTACCCTAAAAAGGGTAATGACATCCATCATGTTTCCAGGGGTGACAGCCACCTTGGGGATATCCCCCTTGGCGGCCAACTTATGGATTCTCCCAAAGAGGTCTGCAGGTACGCACTCAAAATTATGGTAGCTCCTGATAATCCGTATGCCGCGGGTTCGGAGCATATTCTCCAGATCCACCTTTTGCTCAAAAAGGGGATCCCTGAATTTCAGGTCACTCTTCTTTACATCGTCCTCGATATCTACATAGGCAAAATCGCCTTTTGCTGCCTCATAGAGAAGTTGCAACCGCTGTTTCTCAGGCAAGCTGCACATTCCCCCGTCAATTTTTCGGCGCATGGTCAACATTACAGGGAGATCCACTGTGGAAGGAAACGAGGAAGCTATCTTCTGTTCATCTGGAAGCAGATGGTCGAGCCGCAGTTCTGCGAGTGCAATCCACTGCCGGTTGCGTTCCACCAAGGCCCGGTTCTCCTCCAAGGTCGAGCCGGTAAGAGTTAGGCAAAGCACTGTAAACCTCCTGGATTCTGGTGGATTGTCACCGAACACACGCATGTGTTAAGGTAATCATACCGTCAAACACCGGGCTTTTCAACACCCGTTTCAGTATAAGGAGAGAGAGTGTGGCAACCTTACAAGTCCAACGTGTGCACCTTGCTTTTGGGGACAGGGATATCCTGAAGGATGTCTCCTTTACCCTGAATGAACAGAGCCGGAGCGCACTTGCAGGAGGAAACGGCAGCGGTAAATCCACGTTGCTGAAGGTAATCAGTGCTCAGATGAGTGCCGATGACCTGCAGGTTTCCACCTCCAAGAATTTGAGAATCTCCTATCTTCCCCAAAGTGATATCGTCTTCAATGCAGGAACCGTGTACCAGGAAGTGGAAAAAGCGTTCTCCAGATTTCAGGAACTGAGCAGGGAGCAACATGCAATTGAAATCCGACTCGCTGACAGCGATCCTGCTGATTCCACCGAGCCTCTTCTGCACCGTTTGGCAGAAATACAGGAATACCTGCTCGCACAGGGATATTTCTCGCGTAAGCAGACCATTGAACAAGTTCTGCTCGGTCTCGGATTCACCATGGTAGACATGAATCGTCTTTGCAGCGAGTTCTCAGGTGGATGGCAGATGCGTATCGCGCTGGCAAAAATCCTGGTAGAAAATCCAGATATCATGTTGCTCGATGAACCGACGAACTACCTCGATATCGAGGCCATCTACTGGCTGAAGAACTATCTGAAGGTCTACGAAGGTGGCTTGATGATTGTCAGTCACGACCAAGGATTTCTCGATGACACGGTCAGGGAGGTTTATGAGCTGTTTGGGGGAACACTTAAACGCTATAGCGGAAACTACAGTGACTACATCAAGCAGCGTGAGCTGGAGATAAAGCAACTGGAAGCTGCGTATAAACTTCAACAGGATCAGTTGCAAAAGACTGAGCAATTCATTGAAAAGTTCCGTTACAAGGCAACCAAGAGCAAACAGGTACAAAGCCGGATAAAGATGCTGGAAAAACTGGAGTTGGTGGAAGTCCCCTCCCATTTGAAGCAGCTTTCTTTTTCCTTCCCCCCTGCCCCGCACAGCGGTAATGACGTCATCATCATTGACCACTTAAGCAAACGCTATGGGCAACAGGTCATATTTGAGGATTTCTCATTCCTTGCCAGCAAGGGGGAACGAATTGCGGTTACCGGAAAGAACGGTGCCGGTAAGTCGACTCTCTTAAGGATGCTCAGCGGACAAGACAGTGAATATGATGGAACAATCAGGCTGGGAAGTGGGGTAAGTATCGGATACTTCGCCCAGGACACAGAAAAAACGCTCAATCCCAAGAATACTGTATTGGAAGAGGTCTCCAGTATCGCTGCAACCAACGATCTCCCAAAACTACGCACCTACCTGGGTTCATTCCTGTTTAGTGGGGATGATGTATTCAAATCGGTTTCTATATTGAGTGGAGGAGAGCGAAGCCGTCTTGCATTGCTCAAGATCCTTCTGCATCCGGTCAATCTGCTGATTTTAGATGAACCAACCAACCACCTGGACATCAACGCAAAGGAGATGCTGCTCAAGGCTCTGCGGCAATATGATGGTACCATGATCTTTGTCAGCCATGATGCATATTTCATTGAACACATTGCCTCAAAGATTCTCTACCTTACAAATGACAATCCCCCGGAACTTTTTGAAGGTGACTACTCCTATTTCTCCTTCAAGCTGGAACAGAAAGAAAAGGTAGAGAAACAAAGTTCTCCAACCATCCAGAGAGAGAGCAAGCAAGCACGCTCGTACAAGGAAGCTAACAGGATGAGAAATCGGCTTGGCACACTGCAACGCCAAAGCGAAAAGCTTCTGGAAAACCATGAGAAATTGGAAGCATCAATCGCCATGGTAGAGGCTGAAATGGCGAAAGAAGAGAATTACAGTGACGCAGAGGCCATCACCAGTCTGGTGAAAAAAAAGGAAACACTCAACGAGCAGTTGCACGCTGAGGAGCATGCTTGGCTTGAGCTGAGCGAAGAAATTGAGGAGCTGGAGGCAGAAATTGGCTGATTTTGCTACACTACTACCGTCTATGATACTGGCAAGTGGATCAGTAGCACGCAAGGCTTTGCTCGAATCACTTGGAGTGGCCGTAAAGGTATTTAGAACCGGGTGCGATGAAACCCACGACGAAACTGATCCAGCAATAGTCACAGAACTGCTTGCAAACCGGAAACTCGCATCCTTTCAGGATACTCACCCAGTCTATGAGATGCCCGTACTCTGCTGTGATACCATGATTTCCTTCCAAGGCACCCTGATTGGGAAACCCAAGGACAGACAGGAAGCTTTCTCCCAACTGTCCCTCCTTGATGGGAATATGCATGAAGTGCACTCAGGCTGGGCACTGTGGTATCGAGAAAAGGTATTTAGCGGTACAGATCTGGCAGTGGTTTCCTTCAAGAACCTTGGTCCAGACAGGATTGACCCCTATCTGGAAACAGAGGAATGGATAGGAGCCGCTGGATCCTATCGACTCCAGGGAGCAGGCCGGAACTTGGTTGAAAGAATCGATGGTGATGAAGCTACTGTAATAGGCTTGCCATTGTTACAAATTTCTGAAATACTAGGTGCATCTTTGTTCGTTTAGTGACAGAGGAATCTCCACCCTAGCGGTGAGTAATAGTAGAAGGGTGACGCACAAATCAAGGCCAATAGGTCGATTGTGTTGTCAGACAGGAGGATTATGTCCGTAGTAACCATGAAGAGCCTGCTCGAGTCAGGCGTACATTTCGGCCACCAGACAAAACGGTGGAACCCCAAGATGGCCCGTTTCATTTTCAGCCAGAGAAACGGCATCCATATCATTGACCTGCAGAAAACATCTGCCTGCATTGTAGAAGCATATGACGCTGTACGTGCAATTGTTAAGCAGGGCAAGCCTATTCTGTTTGTAGGAACCAAGAAACAGGCCCAGCAGGCTATTGAAGCTGAAGCAAAGCGCTGTGGCATGCCTTACATCAACAACCGTTGGCTCGGCGGAATGCTGACCAACTTCTCAACCATCAAGAAGTCCATTGCAACACTCAAGAAGATTGAGAAAATGGAAATTGATGGTACTTTCGAATCCCTTACGAAGAAAGAAGTATCCTTGCTTACCAAACAGAAGGCAAAACTGGAAAAGAACCTTGGTGGTATCAAAGACATGAAAGAGCTTCCAGGAGCCCTGTTCATCATCGACACCAAGAAGGAAGCTATCGCTGTCACTGAGGCAAAACGCCTAGGTATCCCTGTTATTGCAGTCGTCGATACCAACTGTGATCCTACTGATATCACCTACCCCATCCCCGGAAACGATGACGCCATTCGTGCCATCAGCCTCTTTGTTGAAATCATTGCCAACGCAGTTGTCGATGCTGACAATGAAGCTGGTATCCAGATTATTGAAGCCCTTGGTGGTGAAGATGAGGATGATAAGGGAGAAGAGACCGAGGATAAGGCAGAAGAGACCGAAGAAATTGTCTTCTCCACTGAAGAGGGTGCCGAATTCTCCAAGTTCGAAGAGAAAGAGAACGCAGAGAAGGAAGAAGTGACAGAAACGGAGGACGAAACTGAATCAGAAGACATCCTCGTTGACGAAGAAACCCTGTACAAAGACTAAGGAGTGAAGCATGGCAATTACTGCTGAAGTAGTAAAAAAACTGCGCGATATTACCGGCGCAGGTATGATGGATTGCAAGAAGGCACTGACCCAGTCAAACGGCGACTTCGCCGCTGCTGAGAAAATTCTTAAAGAGATGGGTCTTGCCGCTGTTGCAAAGCGCCAGGACCGCGCAACCAATAACGGTCGTGTGTTCGTGAAAGTTGGGAAAGACAAGGCTGTCATGGTAGAGCTTTCCTGCGAAACAGACTTTGTTGCCAGCAATGATCAGTTCGCTGAACTCGGAAACAACATCTGTGCAGTGGCACTTGAGAAAGGCTACAGCGAGATCAACGAGGAACTGGAAGGCATGGTCACTGACTTGATCACCATCATCAAGGAAAACATGGCTCTCAAGCAGATCCACGTATTCGATATTGGTGAGAATGAGTTTGCCAGCACCTATGTACATGGTAATGGCGCGCTTGCAGTTCTGGTAATGTTCAAATCTGATGACAAGAAGATTTTCGAGAATGATTTGGTCAAGGAGTTCGCCAACGACTGTGCATTGCATGTTGCTGCGTTCACTCCTTCCTATCTCAATACAGAAGCTGTCGATGGTACCTATATCAAGGAACAGACTGAGATCTTCACTGCACAGGCAGAGAAGCTTGGCAAGCCTGCAAAGGTTATCGAAGGTATCGTCAAGGGCAAGCTGAATAAGCACCTCAGTGAGATCTGCTTCCTGCAGCAGCCGTTCGTCAAGGACGACTCCATGTCTGTAGAGAAAAAGGCAAATGAGGTTGGAAAGGCAGCTGGTGCTTCCTTGGAAATCGTTAATTATGCATTCCTGCGCGCTGGCGCTGCTTCCTGCAGCGTCTGAGCGTAGTCGCTTGATACGAACCGCTCACGCATTGTGAGCGGTCGTTTTATTGGAGATGAGTATGCAACAGGTATTGGACACATGTGAAAATAAGATGCAAAAAAGTCTTGAGAGTCTCTCAAGGGATTTTGCCGGTCTGCGCACTGGTCGAGCTTCAGCCTCTCTGCTGGAGAAGATTCGAGTAGACTATTATGGTGCAGAAACACCGATCAACCAGGTCGCAACCATCAGCATTCCTGAGGCTAGAACAATAGTTATCCAGCCTTGGGACAAGAGTGTTCTTGGAGCAATTGAAAAGGCTATCCTTAAGAGTGATCTTGGACTTCCTCCGAACAATGATGGGAAATTAATCAGATTGAATTTCCCACCATTGAACGAAGAGAGACGCAAGCAACTGGTGAAGAACGCTAAATCTACTGCTGAGCAGAGCAAGGTCGCTATCCGAAACATCAGACGTGAAGCGATCGATGAGTTGAAGAAGCTGCAGAAAAATGGCGATATCAGCGAGGATGAACTTAAGGATGGCGAAAGCAAAATCCAGAAAATGACAGACTCCCATGTCGAACAGATCGCCTCCCTCTCCGATGAGAAGGAGAAGGAAATAATGGAGATCTAGAGAATGGAGAGAAAACCTGCTGTCCCTGTCCATCTGGGTATCATCATGGATGGTAACGGACGTTGGGCGCAAAAGCGCTCACTGCCGAGAACCGCCGGACACCTGGAAGGATTGAAAGCTGTCAAACGGGTCATCCGTGAAGCTTCTGAGCAGGGCATCAGGTTCGTCACATTCTACGCTTTCTCTACGGAGAACTGGAAACGAAGTGAGCAAGAGGTTTCCTATCTAATGCATCTCTTTGTTTCCAAGCTCCATGGAGAGATTGGTTACTACAATCGTCATGGAATCCGCATTCTGGTACGAGGAGATCTCAGTGGTCTCCCTGCACAAGTACAACAGGCAGTAGCTACCACTGTCCAAGAAACAAGTAACAATACAACAATTACTGCAATCATTGCACTCAATTATGGTGGAAGGGATGAAATTTGTCGGGCGGTCAACCAATTCATTGCAACCCATCCCGGAGAGGCGATTACTGAAACCTCGCTCGCCAGCAATTTGGACTTGCCTCACATCCCCCCAGTCGATATGATAGTGAGAAGTGCAAACGAAAAACGCCTAAGTAATTTTTTACTCTGGGACAGCGCATACGCTGAACTTGCATTCTATGAAAAATTATGGCCTGATTGGGATGCAGAAGACATCCAAAAAATCTGTAGGGATTATGGAAAACGGGTTAGAAAATTTGGGGGGATACAATGACATCAATGGGCAAGCGGGTTCTCACCACAGTAATAACCCTTCCAACACTTTTTATCATTATTTTCTTGTTACCCCATAACTCCTATCTTGCCCTCTCCCTACTGGCTGTAGTGACCGCAACCTATGGTGCAAAAGAATTGAAGGTGTTGTACGAGAAAGCAGAGAATACCACCCTTCATATTTCCCCTTGGGCTATTGGATTACTTCCACTTGCTCAGTGGATTGAAATTGCTCATGCACCAGAACTTCCCTTGGTGGATTTAACAGTTGTCTTGCTGGCACTTTTTTTCTTCAGTACTGAATTACGTCACGGGGACAAGGACTCCTTTGCAAAATCACTCTCACGAATTGGTGGGGAGAGTCTACTTATCCTGTACCCTGGTCTACTCATTACATTCATTCAACGAATTCTTACACTACCCCATCCATCTGCATCCTTGATCTTGTTTTTCCTGCTGGTCTTCGGAAATGATATCTTTGCATTCGTTTTCGGCATGTCCATGGGAAGAGGCAACAAGGGAATTATCAAGGTAAGCCCGAATAAGAGTTTGGCAGGATTTATCGGGGGAACCCTCAGCGCCATGGTCCTCGCAGTACTTTTCTGCTTGTTCGTACCAGGCATCAAAGAGGATATTTCCATCTGGATGGCATTAGCGTTGGGTTTAGCAACCTCATCTGCTGCCAATATTGGAGACTTGATCGAGAGTGCGTTCAAGCGTTCTGCACAGGTCAAAGACAGTGGTTCTCTCATCCCGGGCCGTGGAGGATTGCTGGACTCTATTGATTCCATGCTTGCCAGTGCTCCCATCTTCTGGCTGCTCCTTACGCTCTTCTAATGGTATGAAACGGATAATAATCCTTGGCTGTACCGGCAGCATCGGTACCACGACACTTCAGGCAATCCGCAGCAAAGCCCTCCCCTTCCGTGTGGTGGGCCTTTCCAGTAATACCCGATCAAAAGAATTACTCTCCTTAGCCCGTGAATTCCACGCAGAAGCCCTCTGCACTACCGGTGCGTCCCTTACCAGTATTGAAGGGGTTAAAACCTTTACAGGCTTCGATGGCCTTCAGAAAATGCTGCAATCCATAGAGGCAGATATAGTATTGAACGCCATCGCAGGATTTGAGGGACTCAAAGCGTCCCTCTCTGCTCTCCGATGTGGCTTTGATCTTGCCCTCGCAAACAAGGAAAGTGTTGTATGTGCAGGATCCTATCTTTTCGATGCTGCAAAACAGCATGGTGCATCCATCATTCCTGTGGATAGTGAGCACTCTGCTATCTGGGAACTGTTGAAAGGACGAGCCCCTGGTTCTGTTTCCAGCTTGATCCTAACAGCTAGTGGAGGTCCTTTCAGGACATTGCCAAAGAAGGATTTTGCTTCCATTACGGTTGAAATGGCCCTCGCCCATCCCACTTGGGATATGGGAAAGAAGATAACCATTGACAGTGCAACCTTGGCCAACAAGGCCCTTGAGGTAATCGAAGCCTCGTACCTTTTCAATGTTGAAGCAGACAAAATTGAGGTGGTAATCCACCCAGAGTCCATCGTACACTCCATGGTACGTACCACAGACGGCGCAGTATATGCACAAATGGGCAATCCAGATATGACACTCCCGATCATCAATGCCATGGGAGCAGGTCATGCATCGCTTGTCTCTCCATTGGATTTCACCAATCTCACCCTCCACTTTTCCAAACCTGACTATGAACGATTTCCTCTCCTATCACTTGCGTTCTCCATCCTCAAACGAGGTGGCTCCTCTGCACTTGCTTTCAATGCAGCGGATGAGGTAGCAGTACAATCCTTTCTGAAAGGAGCTATTTCTTATCCCAAGATGATCGAGGTTGTCCAGAGGACACTGGAACACCCTTGGAATGAAACGGTGGGAAGTTTTGAAGAGACCCTCGCCCTTGACAAACGGGCTCGGAATATTGCAAGAAGTTATCTATGAGTGGAATAGCTGCCATCCTGATGAAGTATCTCATAGGATTGGTGGGAATAACCATTGTAGTGGTCATACATGAAATCGGTCATTTGGTGACCGCAAAACTCAATGGGATAGACGTTGAGGTATTCTCATTCGGTCTTGGCCCTAAACTGTTGGCTACCCAGCACAAAGGCACTGAATACCGGATAAGCCTATTTCCATTAGGTGGGTATTGTCGACTCAAGGGATCTGATGACTTGAGCCAAGCATTGATCCACAAGCAGAAACAATTTACGCATACTGAAGAAGGTTCGCTCTTCTCCGCTCACCCTGCTCGAAGAGTCCTTACATATCTCAGTGGGCCCATAGCCAATCTTCTCTTTGCCGCCCTCCTGTATGCCATACTTACCAGCCTGCCGACACAGGTCATCACCAATGAGGCAGTGGTTGCCACCACTGCTGAGTACCCTTCCCTATTCAACAACCAGAAAAGCCCAGCCTATGAAGCCGGAATACGTAAAGGTGACAAGATCATCGCCCTGGGTGAGTCACCAGTAGCAGACTGGCAGGCACTAGAGGCACAGCTTACGGAAAGCCAGGGTCTTGAGCAGTTTACCATTAAGCGAGAGGAAGCTACCATCATGTTCATGGTTCAGGGAACCCCAAAACCAGAGGGAGGATTCCGCTATGGATTAACCCCGATACAGGAACTGGAGGTAGGATCAGTACGCTATGGGAGCCCTGCCTACAACCAAGGATTACAAGAAGGGGATGTAATAGTTTCTGTGGCCGATATCCCTGTCATGAACCATCTCGATCTCCTCACCGTACTGAACGACCATACAGAGGATGAAATATCGATTACCGTTGAGGATACAATCGGACAGAAGAGGGACTTACACTTCACGCCAGGTCGCAATGAGAGGGGGTCAATCGTCCTTGGTTTTACACTCGCCGTAGAGACTAAAGAGGGCGAGAATAAACAGTTCAGTATCATCGATGGAATTCGCAAGGGGTGGAATGTTGCTGAAGAGACCATTGCATCTCTACGTAATTTGGTCTCGAGAAGGGATGCAGACCTCCGCTCGGAAGTTACAGGCATGGCTCGATCAGCACTGATGATCGGGGATATCACCACGCTTGGGTTTGAAAGCAGTACAGTAAGTGGTATACGAGGCTTGTTGTATCTCATGGGAGTGGTTTCCATCTCCCTTGCAGTGGTCAATCTACTCCCTATCCCTGCCTTTGATGGTGGACAGGTTGTCATTGCAGGACTGGAGTGGATTACTGGAAAACAAATGAAACCCAGAACCTATTATCATCTCCAGCTCATGGGAGTTGCTTTTGTCATTGTACTATTCTTGATTTTAACACTTGCTGATGTGAGGCATTTTCTTGCCCTTAGGCGTTAGGATTATTCCCGGCCACATATTTATGACTGAACTCCATCTCCTCAAAACGAACAATATTGCTTACGAAGGCCAGAGAGAACACCCCAGTCTCACCATTCCTGTTCTTGGCCATGATGATCTTTGTTTCCTGGATATTATTCTTCTGACGTTCTTCCTCACTATCGGTACGGTTCTTGCCGACCTCACGGTGAAGGAGGATAACCACGTCGGCATCCTGCTCGATGGACCCACTCTCTCTGAGGTCACTGAGCTTTGGCTCAACACCATCTGCCTGACGCCCTACCTGGCTCAAACAGACAATGGGGATATCCAGCTCTCGGGCAAGCTGCTTCAGGTTTCTACTAATAATGGATATTTGTTCATGACGTGGAATGCGAGCATCTGCCTGGGCATCGATCAAACCAATATAGTCAACAAAGAGAATCTGGACATCGTGCTCCAACTTCATTCTGCGCGCTTGTGCCCTAAGCTCCATGAGCTTCATGTTGGGAGTATCCTGAATATAGAGCTCTGATTCATAGAGCAACCCTGATGCATCAACTATGGCACTCATCTCACTGTTTTTCAGTGTAGCTTTACGGATATGGGAGAAATCGACACGACTATGCCCGGTAAGCAAACGTTCCATCAAGCTTGCTGCACTCATTTCCAAGGAAAAAAAACCTACACGGTATTTCAGCTTGGTAATCATGTTCAGTGTCATGGAAAGTGCAAATGCAGTTTTTCCGATCGATGGTCGTGCTCCCACGATGACAAGTTCTTGTTTCTTGAACCCTCCGGTTATAGAGTCCAGAGAGGTATACCCACTATCGAGCCCATTCTTGGTCCCATGGGTGCTGCGATACTCGATATCACTGATGGTTTGGGTGATTAGGTCCTTGATGGACTGATATGCATCACTACCAGCTGTTTCATTATTCAGCTTAGAGAGTATTTGTTCTCCCTCGTCAATGACCTGTTGGATTTCTTGTGACTCGTCGAAAGCATTATCCTTAAGCTTCGAGGCAAACAATAATAGCTTGCGTCTCTGGCTTAACGCCTTCAGAATCTTCGCATAGTAAGCAGCATTCGTCGTGGTAGGGACATCACTGGTAAGGGTAGAGATATAGGAGAGACCGCCACACTGGTCTACCTCGTTTTTACGCTTCAGATAAGAACTGAGGGTAATCAGATCCAGTGCCTCGGTACTCTCCTGTCTGAATGAAAGAATAGCGGCGAACAAATGCTGGTGGGCGACTTTATAAAAATCATCCTTGCTCAAGAAATCGGTCACTTCAACAAGGACCTTCTCATTGAGCAAGATTGCCCCAAGAACTGCGCGCTCGGCCTCTTCGTTTTGAGGTGGAACGCGCCCCAACATGTTATTCGACGCCATAACTCTTACTCTTCTACTTTCTCAGCTTCAGCCTCTTCACTGCTAGCTTCTTCTACTGCAGCAGCAGCTTCTTCAGCAGCCTTGGCAGCCTTAGCCTCTTGTGCAGCCTTGACAGCCTCAGCCTTATCAGCCTCGGCCTTTGCCTTGGCTTCTTCTGCCTGACGTCTCTTCAAGGCATTTTCACTTTCAACAACAAGCTTGACTTCTGCACTCTCGTCCTCATACAAGCGGACACGTACAGAATAGGTACCAACCATCTTAATGGAGTGGGTAGCAACCTCAATCTTCTTGCGTTCAACTTCAATACCTTGCTTTGCAAGTGCTTCCTGCACCATAGCAGACGTGACAGAACCAAACAGCTTACCACTCTCCCCTGCTGAGACAACCATGGTAATCTCGACATTATCAAGCTTCTCTTTCATGCTTGCACTTGCAGCGCGCTTCTCTTCCTTACGCTTTTCGATAGCTGCAGTACGGCTTGCAAATATGGCTTGGTTGGTTTTGTTGAACATCACAGCCATGTTATTTGGAAGCAGATAGTTACGGGCATACCCGTTCTTTACAACTACAACGTCTCCCTCTTCACCGAGGTTGACTACATCCTGATTCAGAATAATTTTCATAGGATACACTCCTTACTCATTACGTCTATACATAATCCAAGTCTCCGTTACCCCTAACAAGGGAAGAACAAAGACAACCAGTACATTCACCCCAGGTATCAAGAACGCCAAGAGGAACAGTGTGGAGAACAACCGGGTTGTGTTCACGGCAATGCCTTTTCGTAGTATTACATGTACTACAATCGCCATTCCTTGCACCGCATATAGCACACTACTAGCCAGTGCTGCTTGCAACGCAAGAGCCCTGTACAGGTAAGTTGCTTTTGCCAAGATCAACAGGAGGACCAGAGTCCAGGAACCGAGAAACACCCAGAGGGTGATTTCCGGTACCTTCCAACGGGAAACCCGTACATTGAAGGAACCATCGAACCGGGCTTGGTAGCTCATCGCCATGAAAGACGTGAACCCAACCAATACCATGCAGAGTGGAGCCAACATGGCCCCTATTGCCATAACAGACATCCGGTACAAACTTTCCAATGCAACACCAGGTGTTTCAAGGGATGCTTGTGTTCCACCAGTTGTCCCTCCGAGGAGCGTACGGAAGGTCTCAAACATTGCTGAGTCTACCCGCTGGAGCGCCTCGTTAGGTCTCGTAAACCAAATAACCACCACAACCGAAGCAACAATCCCAAACATGGATGATGCAAGATAGCGGTAGAATGTACGCCTGTCATCCAGCACAATCCATACTGCACTGGCTACCAAGAGCACAATCGGGATGAACATTCCAATCACGAGCAACAGGCGTCCTTCGGGACTGCTTAAGGCCCCTTCTGCCCTAAAAAACTCAGTAATCACCAACAAGGCAGCTACCAAGCCAACAGGAAACAACGCCTCTCTCCGATTGGAAAACTTCGGTGCGAGAACCATCAGCGGGATGGTGAAGAGCAGGTTCCCGATCAACAAGCGAGAAAGCGCATAGCTTACCACTGTCAGGAACAACACCTGTTTCAACATCTTTGTATCTGGCTGGTTCATGGCACCCAACACAAGTTACTTCTTCTCAAATGGAAGGTACGCAAGCACACGTGCCTTCTTGATCTCAGTAGTAACAGCCCTCTGATGCTTTGCACAGCAACCGGTGATACGGGCAGGAAGAATCTTGCCACGTTCGGTTATGTAGCGCCGCAGCATATCAGGATTCTTGTAATCGGGAGTAAGGTTCTGGGTACAGAACTTGCAAACTTTCTTTCTGAAACTGGGTTTGCGTCCGCCCCCTCTTCTATCTCTTCCGTTTCTTCCGTCATTATTCATGGAATCGTTATCGTCATCGCGCATTATATGTTTCTCCTTGCAACATCATCTGCCAAAAGGCAGAGTCTTAGAATGGGATCTGGTCATCGTCAAACTGCTCAGGTCCGCCTATATCCATGGGAGAGGCGGGAGCCTGGGGAGCAGGTCGTGAACCGTATGACCCCTGGTTTCTCGTCGGTGGTTGTTCAACCTGACGAGAGGTGTTTCTACCATCTGTAGAACCGGGACTCGAGAGGAGCTGCAACGAATTCACGGCAATCTCAACCCGACTCCGACTTTGGCCGTCCTGTTCCCATCGGTTCTGCCTAAGCTCACCGATAATGGAAACCTGCCTTCCCTTCTCCAGATATTGGTTGAGGGATTCGGCACTCTTGCCAAACATCGAGCAGTCGAAAAAGTTGGCTTCGTCCTCCCATTTATTGTCACCCGACCTCTTTCTCCGGTTGACTGCTATGGAAAAACGACAGATTGCCATACCACCATTTGAATAGCGAAGCTCGCTATCTCTGGTAAGACGGCCCACCAATGCGACTACATTCAGGTCATTTGCCATGGTTTTGCTCCCATTCTCTTTTCTTTACTTCTCAGGGTTTACGAACAAGAACTTCAAGATGTTCGGGTTCAACAAGAACTTTTGCTCGAAGCCAAGGATGCTACTGGGATCTGCCTTCATCTCGAAGTAGACATAGTGTCCCTTTTCCTGCTTCTTGATATCATAGGCCAAGTATTTTACGCCCATGTCATCCTGCTTGGTAATTTCTACGTCAGCAGCTGCAAATGTGCTGGTCACGAATTCCAAACCAGCCTGTGTGTTATCTTCGTTTGCATTGAAAATAACAGTGAACTCATAATTTCTCATGGTTCCTCCTTACGGACTTTATGATCCGCCCTCAAGAGCGGATAAAGAGGTGTCTGCATACCCTACCATACATTGTATGGATTGGTCAACAAATCTCATTCTGTCATCAAGCTTTATACCAGCTCAAGACTTCCAATAGAAAAACCGCCGGAGCGACCGACGGTTTTGTACTTTGTACGAAGTATAAGTCTACTTGAACAGACTATTTGTTCTTATGTCTATTCTTTCTGAGCTTCTTCTTTCTCTTATGAGTAGCAATCTTATGCTTCTTTCTTTTTCTTCCACAAGGCACTATAGCGCTCCTTACCAACCGTCTCTATTTTCGGTAGAGCCCGAATACGACTGGTTTTGTAATTACCGGTCTATTATGCAGGGAAGATAAATCAACGTCAATAGGGTACTTGGCAAAAATCTTATATCCACTTATAAGAAATTCCTGCGCTTTCAGTTGCGTTTCACTTGCTCTAATTGCACTTTCTTTTTACTATAGATGCATCCGGGGGTGGCACATGAAGGTACTTATCTTCGGCCTTGGAATGCATGGAGGCGGTTTCGCAGCAGCCTCGTATTTCCTCGACCATGGAGATGAAGTAAGAATTACGGATCTGAAGGGAACCAGTGATCTCGGTTATGAGATGGAAGATCTCAACCAACGAGGGGCACTATGCATCTCCGGGCCTCATCGAGCAGAAGATTTTCTGTGGGCTGACATTGTAGTCAAAAACCCAGCCATCCCCCCCAATCACCCCATGCTCAGACATGCTCGCATGATAGTCAATGACTTTGCCTGGCTGTTCAGCTCCCCTTGGTGTGAACAGGTGAAGATCATAGGCATCACAGGAACCAAAGGAAAAACCACAACCAGTGCAGCTGTTGCCCATGTACTGCAGGAGTATGGGTACGAGGCAATGCAGTGTGGAAATATGGGAATCAGTGGATTCAGTATTCTCAGAGAGTGGGAAAGACGGAATGAGCAAGGAAGAGCACTTCCCGAATTTCTTGTCTGCGAATTCTCATCTTGGCAAATTCGGGACACGGTACAGGCAATGCACGGACAGCTGCCGATGATGGAGCTCTGTGCGCTTACCAACTTCTATCCTGACCACCTGAACTCCTATGAATCCATAGAGCGCTATCTTGAGGATAAACTGCAATTATTCACCAGAAACATCAAAATGGCGGTCATCCCGGATGTGATGCTGGGCAGAATAAGGACCCAGACCCACCTGGACAAACGACACATCCGTGGAATTGACAGAGCTAGCGCTAAGGTACTTGAGGAACAACCACACCTTAGGAGTGCCTATGCTATTCTGCTTGCATTGGGATTTAAATATAAAAGCATCCTTAAGGCATTGCAGAGTTTTCAAGGAGTTCCTCATCGAATAGAACAATTGGGTATGCTTGGTAATATCCTGTTTGTAAATGACAGTGCAGCAACAATTCCCGAGGCGGTGCACTTCTCCTATGCAAAGTTCCGAACCATGGCTGTACACCTCATCTGTGGTGGTACAGACAAGAACCTAAAAGCAGAAGGTATGTTTGAGGAACTACAACATGCAAGCAGTCTCTCCTTGCTTGACGGAAGTTTCACCAGAGGCAAGCTTATTCCTCTGCTTGAGAAGCACCATATCTCGTATTACGGTCCCTTCAAGTCAATGGGGGATGCCCTCCAGCAGAGTTATGAGATGGCTCGAGTGAAGGAACAGGAGTTGCCGAATCTGGTACAGGCAATACTTCTCTCACCAGGAAGTGCTTCTTTTGAATTATTTGCCAATGAGTTCGACCGTGGAAACCAGTTCAAGAACTTGGTAGGGCTTCTGCTTGGCTCTTGATACTCCTTCTTGAACGAAACCGTATTGTTTCAAAGAACATATAACAATGCCAGGTTAGCCGATTGTAAAGATAATCGGTTGAGGGTGAACGGTAGTACGGTTGTCCTCCAAATGATCGTTTGAATATCTCCAATCCTGCAAGATGGCTTGCCCTCCCCTTAGGCCCGGGGATTCCATACAGGTCATAGACCTCACACTTTCTCTCACAAGCTAACCTGATAGCTAAGTCCTGCAATATATAGGAACATGAAATACCATCAAAGCGCAGTGAAGCCCCATAAAGATAGAGTGCTTCAGACGGACTGAACAGTACGATAATCCCACCGACAATCTTTTTATCTTCATAGGCCAACAGAAGTTGAGAGGTGAACATACTCTCATCATGGGAAAGCATCATCAGGGAACGAAGATATTTTTTTGACCTGGGGCTGAATCCATCCCTACGTGCAGTTTCCAAATACACATCATACCAAGCAAGAAAGGACTCCTCGTCCCCCTCATGCACTCGTACCTGAAATGCTTGGTCCGCTTTTCTCAGCGCACGCTTTGCTCTCTCTCGATACCCCAGTGTCACGGCATGATATCCCCATCTGAGGTCTATCCTGACAGTACCTTCAGGTTGTACGCTCTGTTCCAATGTCCTGAGCCTTCTTGTATGAAAGGTCATGACATTCTGATCATTCACCTCTTCAAACGGTAGGTCGTAGCGAAGTGCAAATACTCCTTTTGGAAGAAGTCTCCGTATCTGTTTAGCTAAATCTTCCAAGAATACACCCACTTGGCTGAGCTTGAGGGATGAGAGCGGGGGGCCAAAGGGAATGTAAGCGAGAGAACAGAAAGGGGCCATCTGTTTGACAAGCACAAGCAACGTAAAGACTGAACTCTCCATCTCAACAGAGAATGCATAGCTATTCCACCTGGAACGTTGTTTCACCTCAGCCCAGAAGCTGCTTTGAAACACTGTATTGCTCGGTGAAAGCTCACTGGTTGCAATTTTCTGGATACGCATGCTCATGCTTCTCTCCCCTTAAAAACATATTTGGGGGCCAAATGGCCCCCAAAATCCTCATCTACATAAGAAGACTACTGGCAGGGGTTAACCCACCGGGCCATTCAAGTATTTTTTTGCAGTCAGGGCTACCCCATCCTTTCCAATCGGCTTCCCATCAATCTTCACCACACCAGACTCAGTATATATCGGCATGGAGAAAAAGTGATCAGCCTTCACATATGAAAGTTTCTCCTCAACCGGGGAAAATCCCTCTGGGGTGAGTATACTTCCCACTTCAAACTGAGGTGCGAAGAGTACTTCACAGGTGGAATGTTCTTCAGCATCGGGATCGCTGGCTGCAAGCAACATCCCGTAGCTCTTCTCTCCACGGAAATTTGCCGGTTTGAGATTGCTTACCAGTACTATGTTCTGGTCCTGCAACTCCTCTTCCTTGTAATAAGGCACGATGGAGCTGACGATAGTCCTTGGTTCCTCTTCCTGTACATCAAGGGTAAGTATATAGAGTTTATCACCACGAGGGTGTCTCTCCACATTGGTAATCTTTGCGACCTTGAGAATCACTCGACTCGCAAATTGTTCAGCCAGGCTTACCTGGTCCTCTTTCTGATCCATATCTTTCTCCAATTCTTTGGTTTTCTTCTGTTCTCGCTCTTCCTGGGAGCCGCTGAAACGAGTACGCAGCTGCTCTATCAGCGAATCCTCAAGCTTGGTAAAAAGCAGGGAAACTTCGCCAATATCCTGAATCCCTTCCCAGTTTCCAAGATCATTCCAGTTGGTCTTCTCCGCACCAAGGAAGGTAAGCATTTTCAGTGAAGTCTCCGGCATGAACGGTTGGACCATCACCGCCAGGTCACGAATCAGGTAGACGAGAGTCTTGAGCAGGCTCATCGCTTTCCCCGGTTGTTCCTTACGCATCTTCCAAGGTTCACCATCCTGGAATGCCTTATTTCCTAGAGAGGAAAGGCTGATAATCTGCCTGAGAGCATCACGCTCTTCAGCACGCTCCATGAATGAATCAATTTTTTTCTCACGCTCTACGATCTGAGCATGCAACTCAGTATCGATGGGTGCTGAAAAAAGGGCTCCATCTTCATAGAACCGTTTCACGAATGTCAGAGTCCGGTTGACTAGGTTGGAAAGGTTACCGATGAGCTCTCCATTGACTTTCTCCTGGAAATCAGCCCAGGTGAACGTCACGTCACTTTTCTCCGGTCGGTTGTAGAACATGTAGAACCGCCACACATCAGCAGGGATTCCCGTATCCTGAACATCGTTCCCAAATATTCCAATCCCGAGGCTCTTGCTGAACTTCCCACCCTCATAGTTGAGGTATTCGGTGCTGCTCATATGATGCAACATGGTCCAATCCATTCCACTCGCCAGCTGGCAGGAGGGGAATATGACGGTGTGGAAAGGAATATTGTCCTTACCGATGAACTGGAACAGTTCGGTATTTTCTGGATCGAACCACCATTTCTTCCAATCCTTGGTAGCATTGGCCGAGATGGAGACATACCCGATGGGTGCATCAAACCAGACATAAAACACCTTGCCTTCATACCCTGGCTTGGGAACAGGAATACCCCACTTAAGATCACGGGTGATGCAACGTTCTTTCAGACCATCACGAATCCAGGACTTGGTCACCTGAATGGCATTGTTTGCCCAAAAGCCATCTTTGCTGGTCTTTTCCATCCAAGCTTCCAGCATAGGAAGAGCTTTGGGCAGATTGATGTAGAGGTGCTTGGTTTTCTTGACAATTGGGGTGGTACCACAGACACCACAGTGAGGATCAATCAACTCAATGGGATCGAGCAGGGTCTGGCAACTGTCGCACTGATCCCCTCTTGCACCCTCTGCGTGGCAGTGCGGGCAGGTTCCCTCAACAAAGCGGTCAGCAAGGAATCTTTCACATTTAGGGCAGTAGAGTTGCTCCAACTCATGCTCACTGACATATCCAGCCTTGTCCATCCGCTTGAAGATATCCTGGACAATTTCGGTCTGTGCCTCTGTGCTTGTCCTTCCGAAATAATCAAAATCAATATTGAACCACGTATAGATGTCACGGTGTATGGCATGATAGTGGTCACACAACTCCCTTGGGCTCACGCCCTCCTTGAGAGCACGTGTCTCAGTTGCCGTACCATATTCATCGGTACCACATATATAGAGTGTCTCATACCCTTTCAATCGACAGAAACGGGCAAAAACATCAGCACTCAGGACCTGGGTAAGGTTACCTAAATGCGGAATATTGTTCACATACGGGAGCGCAGAAGTTACAAGTCTCTTTTTCATAAGGGATATAATAGAACGCACCGAATTTTATTTCAATGCCAAACGAATCAATGTTGGTGTTATTACATCCTTGACGAGTCCCCGAGAGCTAAGTACATTGAAAGAGTACCATATTGGTACAAAGAGGAGTTATCATGGATACCATGCAGCAACCACCGAGGCCTGCGCGCAAAGTAAAGAACATCAGCCCCAAGCTGGTGATCTGGATTATTGTCGCCGTCGTCCTCATCATGCTGGTTCTTAGCAGTTTCTTTGTTGTCGACCAAACCGAACAAGCGGTTGTCCTGCGCTTAGGAAAATACAACCGAACAGTAGGCCCTGGATTGCAGACCAAGATCCCACTAGGAATCGAGACCAGTTACAATGTCCCGACACAAGTCGTTCAGACGATGACATTCGGATATCGCTCGAACAGTTCTACTTCCCCACTTTTTGGAAACAGCGACTACACCACTGAATCACTCATGCTGACAGGTGACCTGAACATCATCGATGTACAATGGATCATTCAATACAAAATTGAAAACCCTGTAAACTGGATGTTCAAGGTTGAGTCAAGGGAGACAACACTGCGAGATATCAGCCAGAGTGTCATGAACAAGTTGGTAGGAGATCTTCCCATTCTCTCAGTTATGACCAGTGAACGTACCCGAATCGAGATTGAAGCACAAGAGAATATGCAGAAAATCTTTGATGCCTACGAATTGGGAGTCCGTATTGTAACCGTCAAGCTACAGAATATCGTACCACCGGTAGGAGAAGTCCAGGATGCTTTTGAGGATGTCAACAAGGCAATCCAGGATATGAACCGCTTGATCAACGAAGGAAAGCAGAACTACAACAAGGTTATTCCTTCTGCCCGAGGTGAGGCAAACAAACTCATCCAGCAAGCGCAAGGATATGCAGCTGAACGTGTTAACCAAGCTGAAGGTGACGTGGCACGATTCAACAGCGTACGAGAGGTCTATGAACAATCACAGACCATTACTCGAACTCGATTGTACATTGAGACAATGGAGGCAGTCATCAATCCCACCGAAAGTGGATCGGTTACTCTGGTCGACAAGAACCTGAGCAACTTCCTTCCGGTGCAGATGGTTGAAGGGGGTGCAAAATGAGTACAAACACCAATAAGAAACTAGTTACCACCCTGGTAGTCCTCGTTGTCTTTATTGCCATCTTCATCTTGCTTGGACCTTTCTACATCCTTTCAGAAGGCCAACAGTCAGTAATCACCCGATTCGGCAAGATTGTGGATACAGCACAGACAGCTGGACTTAAGTTCAAGATGCCGTTGGTAGACAACGTAGTAATCTATCCCAAGAAAATACTCTCATGGGATGGGGCTGCGCAGAGGATACCAACCAAGGAAAACCAGTTCATCTGGGTTGATACCACAGCCAGATGGAGAATTGCAGATCCTGCCAAGTACTATGAAACGGTCAATACCCTCAACAATGGTATCTTCAGGCTGAACGATGTCCTTGACTCTTCCATTCGTACCATCATCAGTGAGAACTATCTCAATGAGGCGGTAAGGAACAGCAATGAGATCAATGTCATCGAGGTCGAAGAGCAGGTGCAAAATGTAGAGAGTGTCGAGGATGCCGAGAGACTGCGTAACCTTACGGCAACCGTCGCCAAGCAGGAGACGATCAGTATCGGTCGTGATGGCTTGAGCAATATGATGTTTGCCCAAGCAAAACAATTTACCGATGAGTTTGGTATTGAATTGATAGACATCGTCATCCGACAGATTCGCTATAGTGACGATCTCACCGAAAGCGTATATCAGAGGATGATCAAGGAACGTAACCAGATTGCTGAGGCATACCGCTCCTACGGCCGTGGACAGCTTGCACAGTGGCAAGGAAAGACTGAGGGAGAAGAGAAACAGATTCTCTCCGAAGCCTATGCCGAGAGTGAGAAGATCAAGGGTATTGCTGATGCTGAGGCTGCAAAGGTCTATGCAGAATCCTACGAGGTCGATCCAGAGTTCTTCGAATTATGGAGAACATTGGAGTCATACCGCAAGACAGTGCCTGGTTTGGACAAGATTCTCAGCACTGACATGCAGTACTTTGATATGATCTATGGAAGGGACGCTCAACAATAAATTGGCTACTGGCCTTTATTAAGGAGGAAGGGATTTGTTCCCTTCCTCTTTTTTTGCCTTCCTGCTACACTCATCGCATGAGAGAGAAAAGCCTAACCATCTTCGACTTTGACGGTACACTCTACCCGATCAACTCCTATGACAGCGAACAGCTGCTGATTCTTTCTGCGGCAAAAGAACGAGGAGTCCTGTTCAAGAAGCGGGGCAAGCACTTCATCGAACAAGACCAGAAGGGAGTGTTTGACGATGCATCTTTCCACCACCGCTATGAGAAGCTGGTTAAGCGAGCTACCTCAACCATGATAGATGAAGTAGCAGACATCCTTCTCTCTTCCATTGGCAAGAGGGAAAAAGAAGCACTTCTCAGACTTTCTCAGATCAGCGATCTGGGTATCCTTACCTGCGGTACGGAAAACATTGCAAAGGCATTCCTCCAGAAGCTCGGGATGGAAGACTCCTTCTCGTTCATCCGTGGAAAAAGACTCGTCAGAAATAAAGAAGGCAACTTCCACTTGTTCGTCGATATTGCAGGACCGGGAGACAAAGCTCTGGCAGTAGATTCCCTGAGAGAAGACTATAAGACCATCCTCGCCATCGGGGATGGTCCTACCGATATTCCTATGCTTGAGGCAGCAGACTATGGAATGATTGTTGCTTGGAACAGGAAGAATCGGCAGTATCCCTTTGATACCTTCCCTTCCCTGGAGTCAGCAGTATTGCACTCCATTGGTTACTTGGAAAGCAATAGACGAGCCTGATTTAGTGCTAAACGATAGGAAAGAGAGAAGCCAAGCCCGGTCAATCCAAACAGAAGCAAGACGGAAAGCATCATTGACAGACCTATAAGCATTGGCAGCAGAAGTATCAAGGCAAAGAGCACCAACACCAAAAAAGCGATAAGCATGCCGAAGAGCCCATTCAGGTTGCTTTTCATTGCCTGCTGACTTACCTTCCAGTCGAGCTTCGGATGATGGTAATCGATTGCAAGTTGCATGCATGCAATCATACCTATGCACATTAGTGACAGAGGTATCATCCAAAGAAGATGCCACAAGGGAAGAGAGAGCAGCAAGAGTGATGCTGCCAGATAGATTACATGGGGAATGAAGACAAGCAGCAGATGAAACAGCAACTTCGCCCCGACAAATGTACTCGCATCAAGCGGGTACAGCTTATCGAGGTTAAAACGCTTTCCCTGCCTGGAAACACTGGTTGAACTGATCATGCTGAGATTCGCGAACAAAAGCAACAACAGATACACCAGTTGGAGAAACACCCCGGTCTCAATAAGCTGAGAAGCAACTTCAGAGAGCTCATCCAGAATACCCATAAAACTATACAGGACCAACAGCAAGACAGGAATTCCCAATTCTCCTACTATCTCAAACACAAACATACTCTCAGAGCGGATGATGAGCAATTCACGTTTCATCAGCGCTTGTTGGGGACTTGCAGAACGGAGAGAATGCTCGGCTTTCCGGTTCCTGGCCACCGATTGGTTGCTCAGTACATATGAGAGATTAGCTGCATAGGTGGATCCCACAAACAGAACCAAAACCATAAAGAGCAGCCCCCCCAGCCCAAGCATAGTAAGCAGACTTGCAAGGGAGGTGACCATCTTCGCCTGCATAAGGAAAAGGGGGATCATACCCATGAGCTTCTCAATAAGTGGAGTATAAGCCTGCAACATCGCCTCATAATTAAACGAGACCAACGAACCATCCTCATTCATATTCTTAGAAAGAGAGACTGTCAGCACGAGAATCATGGACACCAAGGCGACTGCGCTTACCAGTTCCTCTGCCATCTTGTGGTTCTTTCCCTTCGTGAGTCTGACCAATGCCATGGAGATCAGGACAGAAAGAGAGAGGGCAAAAAACGGTCCTATCAGAAGAAAGAAAATTCCGCCAAGGAGGTATACTAGTGAGAACCCTTCAATCCAGAGGCCAACAACGAGGGATGGAAATGTAATGAACCAGTACATGGGAGCTTGCAGAAGGTACGCGATCAGTAGTCTACTCGCACCCAATTCTGCATGACGTACAGCCAATGAACCAACCAGCTGAATATCTTTTGCACCATAAAGCAGGCTGGTCCCACTGGCAAGGCTATAGAACAGTTGGAATACAAAACCCAAAAGGGCAGCAAAGACAAGGCCTAGATAGGGATACCCCAAGAGCAGGCCAAGGGTTTGATAACTAAAGTAGTTCACCCCCAGGATGACACCAAGATAGATAAACACGAGTGCAATCAAGAACGTGGACAACAAGCTCAAGATTCGAGAGCGAGAGGTACTGATCCGCTCCATGAAATCCTTGATCGGCTTGTTCCCCGAGAAGAAAGCGCGAACCAGCAAGAATACAACGCGCATGTTCATGGCTCTTACCCCTCGCTCTCTGTCAGCTCAAGGAACAACGATTCCAAGGTTGCATCTAGTTCTTGGGTACGCGATTGCAGTTCCTGTAAAGTTCCATTGTACAACAACAGACCCTCCTTGATGATTCCCAGACTGCTACAAAGTTGCTGGGCAACTTCCAATACATGGGTGGAGAAGAATACCGTATTACCTGATTCAGCAAACTCACCCATGAGCGTTTTCAGGATAAAGGCTGCTTTTGGATCCAGCCCAACCATGGGTTCATCCAAGATAAGCAACTTAGGCGAGGGCAACAGGGCTGAAATGATTGAAAGCTTCTGCTTCATCCCATGGCTGTAGGAAGAGATCTCATCCTTTAAAGCGTGAGAGAGCAACAATCGCTCCCCCAGCTCATCGACCCGTTGTTTGCGCTTCCCGACTCCAACCCCATAAAGATCTGCAATGAAGGAGAGATGTTCATACCCACTCATTCTCTCATAAAAAAGCGGTTCATCAGGTACATATCCGATCAATCGTTTATAGGAGAGCGGATCCGTATGAAGGGAGTATCCCATAAAACTGACAGAACCGGAGTCTGGCTTGAGCAAGCCAGTGAGCATCTTGATGGTGGTACTCTTACCAGCCCCGTTGGGACCAAGAAATCCGAATATCTGTCCAGGTGCAATGGAAAAAGTCAGTGTATCAACTGCTTTCCTTGGTTGATTACCATATCGTTTGGTTATTTGATCACATACCAGCATTTGACTACCTCCACTGCAGTATAGAGTGGAAAATGTGATTTTGCAATTACTATTTCGAATATTTTCGAATTAGTATTGATGTATATTAATGCAGTATAATTCTGGTTTTTTTCGATTTTGATTGTATATAATACGATTTTTACGAATATTTATGCATAAACCACTTGTCATTCCACACAGGAATTACTACACTAACGACAGAATACAATACCGAACAGGGAGATACGAATATGGATAAGGAAAAAATCATTCTGGCATACAGCGGAGGACTGGATACCTCAGTAATACTGAAGTGGCTTGCCAACAAAGGGTTTGATGTGATCGCCTATGTTGCAAATGTCGGGCAGAACGAAGATTTTGCTGCAATTGAAAAGAAGGCTTTGGCAACTGGTGCTTCAAAAGTATATGTGGAGGACCTCAGAGAGGAATTGGTCACTGAATACATTTTCCCTGCCCTCCAGGCCAATACGATATATGAAGGCACCTATATGCTGGGAACCTCCCTGGCTCGCCCGATCATCGCAAAACGCCAGATTGAAATTGCCCGCAAGGAAGGAACAGTCTATGTTTCCCATGGAGCCACCGGCAAGGGAAATGACCAGGTCCGCTTTGAGTTCGGTTACTATATGCATATGCCTGAGGTTAAGATCATCAGTCCCTGGAAAGACCCAGAGTGGCTCAGTCAGTTCGAGGGAAGAAGCGATATGATCGCCTATGCAAAGAAGTACGATATTCCTGTCAAGGCATCTACCAAGAAGCCATACAGCGAGGACGAGAATCTTATCCACATCAGTCACGAGGCTGGTATCCTGGAAGATCCTTCTCTTCGCGCTGATGATGATGTGTACAGCCTTACCCTCAGCCCGAAGGAAGCCAAGGATGAGGAAACACTGCTCACCTTCACCTTTGAGGACGGAATTCCTGTATCAGTGAAGAATGAGGGTGATCAAACTGTTGTCACCGATCCACTGCAGATGATTCTTTATCTCAACAAGATGGGTCATGGCAACGCTATTGGACGGGTGGATATGGTAGAGAACCGCTATATCGGAATCAAGAGCCGCGGTGTCTACGAGACCCCGGGCTGCGAGATCCTCTGGAAGGCTCACCACAATCTTGAGGGTATAACAATGGACAAGGAAGCAATGCACCTGAGAGACAGCCTTATGCCCAAGTATTCCGAGTTGATCTATAATGGTTACTGGGGTGCTCCTGAGTTTGAGATGCTTCGCTCTGCCTTCACCGTGAGCCAGAAGCATGTCACAGGGACCAGCAAGGTTATATTGTACAAGGGCAATGTCATCTTCGCTGGCGTGGAAAGCCCATTCTCCCTCTATGACGAGGAGATGGGAAGCATGGACAAGGCTGGCGGGTATGAGCCGGTTGATTGCAAGGGATTCATCAATATCAATGCAATCCGCTTGATTGCCAGTTCCAAACGCGGTTGAGCTGTTTATCGCTACCGCCTTCAAAGCTTGAGGGCGGTATTTTATCTACAGAGAAACGTATGCTATAGTGATGGTTGGAGATTGAGTACTATGGATGCGAGAGCGTATTTACAATTGGCTATAGACGAAGCACGGAAGACCATGAACAACGATGAAGGTGGTCCTTTTGGTGCTGTGGTTGTGGACACAAAGGATGGGTCTCTCTATGTTGCCTCCAACAATGTGCTGGCAGACCACGACCCGACCTCACACGCAGAAATTAATGCCATCCGCGAAGCGTGCCTGAAGAAAGGGACCCATGACCTTTCTGGTTGCATACTCTACACCACCTGTTATCCTTGTCCGATGTGTCTCTCTGCAAGCATCTGGGCAAACATCAAGGAAGTGTATTACGGGTGTACACCTGAGGATGCCGAGGCAATCGGATTTCGAGATGATTACATCTATCGGTATATACAGGAGGGATGCAAGGATCAGGAAGTACTCAACCTTACCCAAGCAGAGAGGGAGATGTGCCTGGAGCTCTTTGGTGAATATGCACAAGACGAATTCCAGAGGTACTGATCAGAGCAACTCCTGATAATGCTCGATACCCATGGCAAGGATGTCGTGGATATGTTCATCATTGAGACGATAAAGAACATTGCGCCCGTCTTTCCTGAAACGCACCAACCGACGGGCCCTGAGGAGTTTAAGCTGTTGACTGATGGTACTTTGTTGCATATTCAGTTCTTCGCTGATTGCATTGACGCCTCTCTCACCCTGCTCAAGCAGGAAGAGGATTTTCAATCGGGTGGGATCTCCGAAGACCTTAAAAAAGTCTGCAATATCGACAATTTCCTCATCCAACGGCAATACAAATTCTTCCATGGGGCATCTCCTCCGATTGATACCTAGTAGTATACCCATTACCGGGGAGAAAGAAAAGAAAGGAATGCATGGGTGGTATATTTCCAAAACAATCAATCTAGGATACATTTCACCCACCTGCTCACAAAAAAATACACGAAATGACCCCCTAAAGGAGGCTATGAAATGGATATCAAAGAAAAAGCAGCAAAACTGGTCCTTGAGGACAAGGAATTCGATCTCACTGTCATCACGGACAACATGGGTGGAAAATCTATCGATATAACCGCCCTGAGAAAAAGTACTGGATTCATCACGTATGACCCCGGCTTTGTAAATACAGGATCCTGTATGAGCAATATCTGCTTTGTTGATGGTGAGCAGGGTATCCTCCGTTACCGCGGATATGATATTGAGGATCTGGTAGAAAACTGTGACTTTGTAGAAGTTGCCCATCTCCTTATCAAAGGAGAACTGCCAACGCTTGCCCAACGTCACACCTATGCAGACATGCTCAACAGGCACTCACTGCTCCATGTCGATATGAGGAATTTCTTCCGTGACTATCCACAGGAAGCCCACCCTATGTCAATTCTCTCCGCAATGGTTGCATCGCTTTCTGCGTTCTATCCTGAGTTGGAGGATGCCGATCCAGAAGAGAATGTTGACTTGACAGTCAGCAGACTGCTTTCCAAGATGAGAACCATAGCAGCGTTCAGTTATCGGCAGATGAATGGACTGGATTTCGTCGACCCCTCCTATAAGTACTCCTACTGTGAGAACTTCCTGAACATGATGTTCCACACACCGGTAAATGCCTATATTCCTGACCCCTTGCATGCCAAGGCATTGAACATCCTCCTGATCCTCCACGCAGACCATGAACAGAACTGTTCCACGAGTGCCGTCCGGCTGGTAGGCAGCAGTGAGGCGAATCTCTATGCATCCGTTGCAGCAGGTTGTTGCGCCCTTTGGGGAAGCAAGCATGGTGGAGCCAACCAAGCAGTTATGCAGATGTTGTTGAAAATCCATAATGAAGGACTCAGCATTGAGCAGGTAATTGCAATGGCAAAGGACAAGGAGAACCCCTTCAGGCTCTCAGGATTCGGCCACAGGGTGTACAAGACCTATGACCCGAGGGCAAGGATTGCAAAACGTCTCAGCCAGCAAGTCCTGGGAGCTGATAGCCAGAGTGACCCACTCCTGCAAATTGCCATGGAACTGGAGCAAGCAGCCTTGAATGATCCATATTTCATCGAGCGCAACCTGTATCCAAATGTAGATTTCTACACGGGAATCATCTTTCATGCCATTGGGATTCCTGAGTCGATGTTCACCGTGCTCTTTGCCATGGGCCGGCTCCCTGGATGGATTGCCCACTGGCTTGAATGGAGACACGATCCGTACCAGAAGATTGGCCGCCCTCGCCAGGTGTACTCAGGCCCACACGTACGCAAGGTGGTACCGCTTGAGGACCGATAAGGCCCTGATCTTCGATTTTAATGGCACCCTGTTTTGGGATACCGAGTATCATCGGCAAGCATGGGGTGCCATTTCATTTCGCCTGAGGAATAAACCGCTCACAGATGATGAGAGTTACCACCTCAACGGGAGAACCAATGCTGAGACAATTACCTACCTATTGGGAAAAACCCCCAGCAGGGAAGAGGTCATTCGTATCAGCGGGGAGAAGGAGGAACTCTATGAGGATATTTGTCTTGGCAACCGTCCCCTCAGCCTCGCCCCAGGTGCCATTACCCTTTTCAAGCGAGCTAAACTGGCCGGTATTCCCCTTGCCATAGCCACCAGTGCAGGAGAGGACAACATCCGCCGCTATGAGGCATGGTTCTCTCTCAGCAAGTACGTACCCTCCTCCTTGATCATATATGATAATGGAAAGAGGAAAGGAAAACCTGCCCCAGATATCTACCAGGATACCTGCAAGGCACTGGGTCTCAGACCAGAAGCATGTACGGTCTTCGAAGACACGAAGGCCGGTATTCTCTCTGCAAGCAGGGCGGGCATTGGGAGCATTTATGCTGTTGGAAGCCCAGGAGCAGACATCCAGACAACTCAGGCCATGGAGGGTGTCCATGGCCTGATGACAGATTTTTCCGAGTTTTCTCTAGAGCAATGAGACCAGATAGGAACCAAACTCTTTGGTTCCCAACCTTGTGCACGGCTTGCCTTCAGCTTCCATCAAGCGAGCGAAGTCAGAGGTAACCATCCCTTCACTGATCGCCTTCTGTACAACACTGGTAACCAGATCGGCAGCTTCATTCCATCCAAGGTAGGAGAGCATCATCTGTGCGGAGAGTACTAGAGATAAAGGGTTCACAATGTTCTTCCCAGCAATATCAGGGGCAGTACCATGGGTTGCTTCAAAGATTGCAAAGCCGCTCTCATAGTTGATGTTCGCCCCAGGGGCAATACCGATACCACCTACCTCAGCAGCCAAGGCATCCGATACATAATCCCCATTGAGATTGAGAGTGGCAATGACATCATAGGTTTCTGGCTTGAGTAAGATATTCTGCAGGAAGGCATCGCAGATACAATCCTGGATGACCAGCGGTTCCTGGCCTTCCCGATCGATCTTCACAGTTCCATGATCATCCTCTATTGCTCCAAATTCGCGTTTTGCAAGATCATAGCCCCACTTTCTGAATCCACCTTCGGTGAATTTCATGATATTCCCTTTGTGCACCAACGTGACATTGCGTCGGTTGTTATCCAGTGCATATGAGATAGCACTGCGGATCAGGCGTTCGCTACCTTCAACAGAAACAGGTTTGATCCCCAGGGCACTGGTTTCAGGAAAGCGGATCTTGCTCACCTGCATCTCCTCTTTGAGGAATGCGATGACCTTACGAACATCCTCACTACCCGACTCCCATTCAATGCCTGCGTAGATGTCTTCTGTATTCTCACGGAAGACAACCATATCAACATTCTCTGGGTGTTTTACAGGGGAAGGAACTCCCTGGTAGTAGGAAACTGGACGGAGACAGACATACAAATCGAGGGTCTGACGGAGGGTTACATTCAAAGAACGGATTCCCTTCCCTACCGGGGTGGTCAAGGGTCCCTTGATAGCTACCTTGTATTGCTTGATTGCCTCGAGGGTCTCCTCGGGAAGGTAGTTTCCAGTTAGGTCCTTTGCCTTTCCTCCTGCAAGTATCTCCTTCCAGGTTATCTGCTTGGTATCTCCATAGGCTTTTTTGACTGCCGCTTCAACCACATTCTTCATAACCGAGGAGATCTCCTGACCTACCCCATCTCCCTCGATGTAAGGGATGATGACACTGTCAGGAACCTCCAAGGCTCCGTCTTTCATGTATATTGCCTGTTCCATCAAGCTTTCTCCTTAAGTATATTCAGCAGACCACCACCAATGAGCATCGCTCTCTGGCCATCGGTGATATCACAGCGGAGGGTTATCTCCCTGCTCTTGGTCTTGTCCTTCAAGACAACCGTCTCACCCTTGATCTGCTCTGCGATGTTCTCAATCACCAGTTCATCGTTTTGGTCAAAACGCAAGTAGTCCTCTTCCTTTACAAAGGTTAAGGGAACAATACCAAAGTTGCACAGATTGTTTTGGTGGATGCGCTCTATGGAAACGGCGATAACCGCTTTCACCCCGAGGTACATTGGACAGATTGCCGCATGTTCCCGGCTCGATCCCTGGCCATAGGAGGCCCCGGCTACGATGAAGTTGTCCTTGCCCCGGTCCTGATTCTCTGTACAGCGTTCACTGAAATGCTCATCAACCGGCTCAAAGACAAACTTGGAGTACACAGGGATATTTGAGCGGTACTTGAGCCTGGCTCCAGCAGGCATGATATGGTCGGTGGTGATCTTGTCCCCCACCTTGATCGTCACATACCCGTCCAGGTCTTCCTTGAGCGGTGTGTTCTTTGGTGGATCACCAATATTGGGTCCCCGGAAGATCTCAACATCACTGCCATCCTCGGGAGGGAAGATGAACATGGAGTCATCAATCAGGAACTGTTCAGGTTGGACTACCTTGGGGAAGGCAATGCCATGGGAGGAGAGGGGATCGGTGAACTGCCCGCTTATTGCACTCAGAGCTGCAGTCTCAGGACTGACCAGATAGACCTGCCCACTCTTGGTGCCGCTACGTCCTTCAAAGTTGCGATTGCTGGTCCTGAGTGAGACCCCATCGGTTCCCGGACTCTGATGGTTTCCAATACAGAACCCACAGGCACTCTCCAGGATTCGGGCACCACTGGCGATCATCTTCGCTAATGAGCCATCCTTGCTGAGCATCAGGAACACTTCACGGCTTCCCGGGGCAATCCCAAGGCTTACATGCTCTGCCACTGTATGCCCATCAAGGATGTCGGCTACTTTTTTCATATCGGCATAGCTGGAGTTGGTGCAGGAACCGATAAGAACTTGCTCAATCCGTTTCCCTGAAAGCGATGCTACGGTTGCAATATTCCCAGGTGAATGGGGACATGCTACCTTGGGCTCCAATGCCGTGAGATCAATTTCAAACAGTTCGTCATAGACTGCTCCCTCATCAGCACTAAGCTCGACCCAGTCTGCTTCCCTTCCCTGAGCCTTCAGGAATGCACGTGTTTTCTCGTCAGAGGGGAAGATACTCGTGGTGACGCCACATTCAGCACCCATGTTGCATATGGTCGAACGCTCAGGGACTTCCAGGGTCTGGACGCCTACACCAGTGTATTCAAAGATACAGTTCACATTGCCTTTCACCCCGAAACGCTCAAGAACGGTCAGGATGACATCTTTCGCAGAGACCCAAGGCCGGAGTTTTCCATGAAGACGGATCTCTATGACTTTCGGGCTGATCAAGTGGAAGCTTTGGCCGGCCATGGCAACCGCTACATCGAGCCCACCTGCTCCGATTGCGATCATGCCGATGCCACCACCGGTTGGGGTATGGCTGTCACTGCCAAGCAGTGTTTTCCCAGGTTTTCCGAATCGCTCAAGATGCACCTGGTGGCAAATACCATTTCCCGGACGGGAGAATACCACTCCCTTGGCAGCTGCAACACTCTGGAGATAGTGATGGTCATCTGCGTTCTCGAATCCTACTTGGATGGTGTTATGATCAACATAGCTTACAGCCAGCTCGTTCTGGACGTGATCCAAACCCATCGCCTCAAATTGCAGGTAGGCCATGGTACCAGTGGCATCCTGTGTGAGTGTCTGGTCAATATGGATCCCAATCGGGTTTCCCGTTCCCAGTGTTCCCTCTTCCAGATGGGAAGCTAGAATTTTTTCAGTCAAGGTCTTGCTCATAGTGGGCTCCTTTTGGCGTCTTTGTTCTCTATTGTATACGAACTCTAGGTTGTGTGTAAAACTACTTTGCCTTAATCCTGTTCCTTTCAATGAAGAAGGCAACAAGCAATTCAACCATGACGAGGATGATGGCGGCAGTCCCAATGACAAGCAACACCTTGGAGAACGAGAGTTGCTCGTACACACTTCCTCCCACGACTGCGCCCAGTATGGTTCCTACGGTCAGCAAGACCTCATGGATGATCATTCTCCCCGATCGGTTCACACTACCACTTGCCCCATGGAACATACTCTGGTCATAGGCGAATGCAAACAGTATTCCGAACAACAAGAAAAAGAGTGCGAAGGGAAGCGGGGAGGAGAAAACCATGGCAACAAGGGAGAGCACCCCAAAGAGCAGTTGTACCAGGAAGATGTAGCGCTTCTTGAAATGCCAGAATTCCAACTTGCCCAATACCAGAAAACTCAGACAGGTGGCGACTCCCCGAACGAGCAAAAGCAAGCCTGTCTGGCTTTCACTGATCTTCAGGACATCCTGGGCGTACAAGGGGAAAATGGTAAGGATGACGCTCATACCGCTGTACAGAGAGATGATGCCTACCCAGGCATAGAAGCGCAGAGGCGTGCTCGCATCCTCCCGGTTATTCTCCTTGTTGTCGGCATGTTCACTCTGCACTGCCCTGATCCCAGGCACCAGAGCACTGGTGATAGCAAGAAGAAGAAATACCAGGATAAACATGAAGATGGCAACATAAAAAGGTGTGGTGGTGGAAACCTCAACGAGAATGCCGGCAATATAACTGGAGATGCCGACTCCGAAAGACCAGGAGAAGTTGAAGGCATTGGTGACATGATTGAGCTGTGCTCCCTCCTTCCCTCTTGAGAACCATCCCTCTATTTGTGGCCACAGAAGACTCATGAAAGCCCCATAGAACACCAAAGCAAGGTATGCGATGGAGAGAGTCTTTGTGGAGACAAAGAGCAAGACTGCAATTGCCATCCCAAGCAGGGAGGTCTCCACAAGGTGACGCGGGCGGAAATGGACAGTGAATTTGCCTCCAAGCAGGCAAAAGACCAAGTACGTTGCAGTGGTAATGGAGGCGGCAACCCCTATTTGGTCCGCGCCAAGGGAGAAGGCTCTTCGAAGATGGTATACAAGTGCCAGATTGACCATTGCGATGGAAAGTTGGCCGAAGAATGAGGCAATATTCAGCACCCAGAATTGAATGGCATCACTTTTTTGCTGTGAAACGTACATGACTGCTCCAAGGATAATGTTGAGTGCAACTCTAGAACAAGATAGAATCTTGCGCAAGCAGGGGAAAAAAGTTACTCTATTGGGCATGAACAATGCCTTGTTGGAAAATGCCCCATTTATTTCGGCGGCTCTTGCTTTCTTTATTGCGCAATTCCTGAAACCTTTCATCAATGTACTATTTGAGAGGAAGTTTGTCTGGTCCATGCTCTTCAGCACCGGAGGAATGCCTTCAAGCCACGCCGCTGGTGTTATTGCGCTTACCACCTCAATCGCATTCACTGAAGGTATCGGCACGGTAGATTTTGCTATAGCAGCTACGTTCGCTGCAATTGTCATTCATGATGCAATGGGTATTCGCAGAGCAGCAGGGAAGCAAGCAGAAGTCATCAATGAGTGGAGCAGACTCCTCAGTGATATCCATCGAGAAGGCCAGTTCACTCCCGAGAATCTGAAAACCATGCTTGGACACTCCTTCAGCCAGGTGCTGGGAGGCGTCTTGCTCGGACTTATCATTGGCTTGAGTGCAACATACCAGATTATGGGTCATTGACAGAGGTAACAAAGTTGCCCATTATCCAACAAGAATCTAGCATTACGGAATATCTATAAAGGAAACAACATGAAAAAAACCATGATAGCAGCACTGATGGTGACATTAGTCTTTGCACTCGTGCTTACCGGCTGCAAGAAAGAAGAGAAGAAAGAAAGCTATGTATTTGCGACTGATGCAACCTGGCCCCCCCTTGAGTTCGTTGAAGACGGAGTACTTACCGGCTTCGAAGTGGAATTGATTCCTCTTATTGGCGAGAAGGTCGGTGTCCCTATGTCAGTGAAGAATATCCCCTGGGATACCATTTTCGCCGGCCTTGCTGGTGGTGCCTATGATGGTGTTGCTAGTGGTGTCACCGTAACTGAAGAACGAAAAGCCACCATGGCATTCTCTACTCCAATTCTCTCCGCTGGACAGGTCGTCATCATCCGCAATGAAGACGCAGGCAGCATTAAAGGCATTGAGGATCTGGAAGGAAAGAAAATCGGTGTCCAGATTGGTACTACCGGAGACTTTGCACTGGAAGCGTATCCTGTCGATAGAAGAGCATATGATGATATCGGGCTTGCCATTGAGGATATGCTCAACGGCAATGTGGATGCTGCTGTCTGTGACTCATTGATCGCCAGTGATTTCGTTCTTTCAAACGAAAACTACAGCTCACGTCTGATGGTTGCCGGTGAACCGTTCACCCAGGAAGATATTGCAATTGCCGTACAGAAGGACAACCAGGAACTCCTGGATCTTATCAACGAGGGACTTGCAAAGGCAAAGGCCGACGGCTCCTTTGATGCATTGAAGGAGAAGTGGAATCTGCTGTAAGCAGTTTTTACGAAAGAACAGGGAGCTTCGGCTCCTTGTTTTTTGTATTTTATTCCCCTTTTTGTGTATATTTATTCTTTAATAGTTGACATTAATTGCATATCTATGCATTATACGCATATTACAAGAAGGAGATGATCATGAAAAAAATACTTGTTGTTGCTACCCTTTTGCTCGTGCTGTCCTCTGCCCTGGTCTTCGCCCAGGCTCAGCCTGAAAGCGGAAAGAAATCCTATGTCTTCGCAGCCAACTGTGCTTGGCCCCCACTTGAGTTTGTCGATGAAAATGGGGATATCGTCGGATTTGAGATTGATCTGGTTGAAGAAATTGCAAAGGTCAATGATGTTGAGATCAGCATCGTCAATGTTGCCTGGGAAGGCATCTTTGCCGGTCTTGCCAACGGAGCTTATGATGCTGTTGCCAGTGGAGTTTCCGTCACTGAAGAGAGAAAGGCTACCATGGATTTCTCCACTCCGATTCTTGTCGTAACCCAGGCAATCCTGGCTCCCGTCTCCAATACAGAACTTTCCAATACGGCAAGTCTCAACAACAAGACTGTTGGTGTACAGCTGGGTACCACCGGCCATATCTTCCTTGATGATTTTGACCAGAGCCGTGATGACTTCAGTGTAACCATCAAGGCATATGATGAAGTGGGTTTTGCCATCGAGGATATGCTTAACGGCAATCTTGATGCAGTGGTCACCGACTCGGTTATCGCCAGTGACTACGTCATGACCAATGACAACTATGCCAGTAAACTGAAGATCACCGGCAGTGCCAGTGATTTGGGAGAGCCTGAGCCGATTGCCATTGCAACCCTGAAGGGAAACAGTGAGGTGCTTGACCTGGTCAACAATGGACTGAAGACCATGGAAGAAAATGGAACGATGGATGCGCTGAAAGAGAAGTGGGGCATTATCTAAACATACCTTGTTTCACTACCATTGCAGCCGCCGTGAGGCGGCTGTACTGTTACCGGGTTTATGTGAATAATTATACATAGTAGCTTGACTTTACATGCATAATTATGTAGTACTTCCCTTATATCAGTAGAATGTGAGAATATATGGAAAAACAACCATTTGATAATGAAACAGTAAAGATGCAGAAGATACGGGACAAAGTGGTCTCTGTAGACCCAACTGCACAGAAAAAAAAGGCCCTTACCATCCAAATGACTGATGGGGTGCTTATTCCACGTAAAGATGATGGACATGTACTGAATTCGTGGAGAATCACCTTCTTCAGTGCCATCGCATTGCTTACGAGCTTGGTTATGTTCAAACCCCAACCTTACCGTGACATTTTCATGGTAACCATCAAAGGAACTCCGGTCACCTTCCAGGCTACCATTTTTGCAATTTTAGGAGCCTTGATTATCGGGACCGTTACAGGCCTTGGTTCAGTGAGTAAACGGCGTTGGGTCAATATGCTCAGCGGTGTATATGTAGAATTGATCCGGGGTATTCCCCTCCTTGTCCAACTAATCTTCATCTACTATGCGATGGGGCGGTTTTTCAAGATACAGGGTATGGTTGCAGCTGTCGTTGCACTCTCCATCTGTTTCGGCGCCTACATGGGAGAAATCGTACGGGCAGGTATCCAGGCGATACCCAAGGGACAGATGGAAGCTGCCATTGCTCTGGGGTTGAGCCGGTCACAGGCCTTCCGTTATGTCATTCTCCCCCAGACGGTAAAGGTAATACTTCCAGCAATCGGAAACGAGTTCATCTCGATGCTCAAGGATTCATCCCTAGTATCTGCAATTGCACTCAGTGACATCCTGAGAAAAGGAAGGGAGTATATCAGCCGGACCTTCCTCTCCTTGGAAACCATGTTGGTTGTTGCACTCATATACCTCATCATTACCCTCCTGCTCTCCCGCTTGGTAGGCATCCTGGAGGAAAGGTTGCATCAGAATGGCTAGAATACGTATTGAAGATCTCTCAAAGGATTATATCACTGCAAACAAGACCTTGGTGAAAGCTGTCAAGCATGCTGATCTTACGGTGGAAAACGGGGAAGTTGTTGTGATCATCGGTCCCTCGGGTAGTGGGAAATCCACCTTGCTCAGAAGTGTCAATAAACTGGAAAACCCAACTGGTGGTAAAATCTTCATCGATGAAGATGAAGTGACAGACCCACACGTGGATTTGAGAAAGATTCGTGAGGAAGTTGGAATGGTGTTCCAGTCCTTCAACCTATTTCCCCACCTTTCTGTCATGCAGAACATCACCCTCGCCCCTGTGAAAGTAAGAAAAATGTCACAAAAGAAGGCTGAGGAGAAAGCAAGGGACTTATTAAAACTGGTTGGGCTTGAGGAAAAGGCGGATGTACATCCACCCCAGCTCTCAGGCGGGCAGCAGCAACGTGTTGCCATCGCACGTGCATTGGCAATGGAACCGAAGGTTATGCTCTTCGATGAACCCACCAGTGCTCTCGATCCAGAGATGATCAAGGAGGTGCTTGATGTCATGCTCAAACTTGCAAAGAGTGGCATGACCATGCTTCTGGTCACTCACGAAATGGGATTCGCCAAGGCAGCTGCTTCAAAGGTTGTATTCATGGACGAAGGCAGGATTGTGGAAGTCGGTACGCCCGATGAAATATTCTCCCATCCAAAGAGTGAACGAACAAAACTTTTTTTAGAGCATATTCTTTGAAAACAGGGCCCTGGGGCCCTGTTTCTTACTCCTGATAGATTTCTACTAGTAATAAAACAGCAAAAATCTACCATTGCCGAGGAGCAGGTACATCGTTAAGGTATCCAACAACAGGAGGCATCAACGATGCAACGTTTCAATGCTTGGCTAGAGGACCATATCACCCTTCACTCCTATGATGACCCGAAGGCAGAAAAAGAGAACGCAATTACCCATGTAGTGGGAGCAACTCTTGCGCTCATTGCGCTGATCTCCATTTTATTCAAGCTCCCCTTTCTCTCCAGTTCTTCCTTCCAGATAGGGTTGGTCATCTGGGGATTGACCATGTTGTTGCTCTATAGTTCATCAGCACTCTATCACTCACTACCCCATGGGAATGGTAAACGGCTCTGCAGGGTTCTGGATCATAGCAACATCTACTTCCTCATTGCAGGAACCTATACGCCATTGATGATGTACATTGGGACCCCTGTTGCTTACCGGATCACCATACTGGTCTGGTTGGTCGCGGTATTTGGTATCGTCCTCACCCTCATTTTCTGGGGGAAAGCCAAGGTATTGCATGTCCTGCTCTATCTTGCCATGGGATGGCTGATTGTATTCTTCTGGAAGGACATTGTTCCTTTTCTTCCTGCCAGCTTGATCAAATGGATTATTGCAGCTGGATTGACCTACAGCATCGGAGTGATCTTTTATGCAAGTAAACGCCTCCCCCATTACCACGCCATCTGGCATTTGTTCTGTATCGGGGGAAGCGCTCTGTTCTATGTCGGCTATATGCTTACTCTTGTGTGAGCAACTGGTCAATATTCTCCTGCAGTGCAGTTTCACTTACATATCCGAGATAGCCATTAGCTATTGATCCATCAGCATTGAAAAAAACGGTGGTCGGTAGGCTGTTCGTCTGGAAGATGTAGGCAAATATGCCTTCATCCGTGTAGACAGGGCCTGTGAACGGAAACTCTTCCATGAACTTGGTTATGGTTTCCAGTGTCTCTCTCTGCCCATCCATTGCATTGAGGAAAATGAAGCTGATCTCATCACCATAGGTATCATACGCAGCCTGGAAGTGAGGAAGTTCCTGTTTACAGGGAGGACACCAGGAAGCGAAATAGTTGATGATTGCTGGTTTACCCTGCCGTACGGCATCAAAACTGGTCTCTTCCCCGTCAAGGGTAAAGAGGGGAATATCCGGCATCTTTGGGGCTTCTTCGGCCTCTTCTGTTTCAGGAGCATCAGCTGTTACCTCAGAAGGAGTTGCGACTGGCTCATCAACTACAGAAGTGGTTGTGGCCACATCTGGCTCTTCTAGTGCATCAATTGATGGTTCAACAGCAACAGTTTTCTCTGTAGCAGTAGGAATATTCGTAAGATTCGGTTTGAGAGAGACAGCCGGAGCGCTGCTCTCCTTGAGTGCATTGTATGCAACTGAGGCGACGACAATGATTACGATGAATGAAATCAGGGTGATCATCAGGGTACGGGTATTTTTTTTCATGAAAATCTCCTAAAGAAATAGTGCGGCTGGATTGAACCCCAGGGCCAAGGCAATACCAAAAGCCAAGAGGAAGAGCCCGCTGATTATCGTGATAAGCTTGGAATGCTTCTTTATCGCTGCAAAGACACCTTCGAGCTGCTCAATCAGAATTGCTGAGAGCAAGAATGGAATGCCAAGGCCCATGGCATAGAAGAACAGGGTCATCATACCCTTGGTTACCAGTTCAGCATTTGCCGCCATCATCAGGGCACTGCCGAGCAGGGGCCCTACACAGGGAGTCCAGCCCAAGGCAAAGACCAAGCCAAAGAGCATTGACTTGGGAACATTCATGTTCTGTAAACCTTTCATCTGGAACTTATGGTTGTTGTTCAATGCGGGTATCAGGACGAATCCCAGGTTGTTCAGAGCAAAAAGGATGACTAGGACACCACCGATACGATTAAGCATATCCAAGTGACTCTGAAGGAACTGTCCGATGGTGGTTGATGCAGCGCCAAGGGCTACAAAGAGAATGGTGAATCCAATGACGAACGCTATGCTGTTTTTCAACAACAGATTCTTTTCCTGATCCTGCTCTGCCACACCACCGGCAAGGTACGAGAAGTACAGGGGAAGAATGGGAAGGATACAGGGACTGATAAAACTGATAATGCCTTCAAGAAATGCAGTTATATACGCCATGGCTGAGCATATCATAAGAGAAAAAGGTTCACAAGAGGGATAAAAGTTGGTACAGTCTGACCATGGCAAAACAGAAGGGCAAAGCAGATGGAGAGATGCTGTTTGGGGCATACTACCAGGATATCTACAAAGATCGCTGGGAACCTCTTAAGGCAGCCTTGATTGAGGACAAGGTACCTATCGCCTACGAAGAAGGACTGACTCAACCATATTACCTTGATGAAGCATCGGTTCTCGCGGCAAAACTGCTTGGAGTACAGAAGGGGGAGACTGTCCTGGACATGTGTGCAGCCCCAGGAGGAAAAACGCTTGTTCTTGCTTCCTGTCTCCAGGGTAAGGGGAAACTCGTCTCCAATGACCGTTCCTCTGCCCGCAGGGCAAGACTGAAGCAAGTTGTAAAGGACCACCTCAGCGAGGCGCAACGGGAGATTGTTCAGGTAACAGCCCATGATGCAACGCGCTGGTCACTCTATGAAAAAAACATATATGACCGGGTGTTGCTCGACGCACCTTGTTCCAGTGAGCGCCATGTGCTGCATGACCCAAAGGCTCTAGCGATGTGGAGCCCTTCCCGTCCAAAAAGGCTTGCCATAACCCAATTTGCGATGCTTGCCGCTGCCCTGGAAGCAGTGAAAACGGGAGGATATATCCTGTACAGCACCTGCTCCATCAACCCGATGGAAAATGAGCGTGTAGTCGAAAAGTTATACGAGAAGAGAGAGGGAAGGTTTACCATCATGGATAGTGCCCAAGCGGGAAGTGAAGAGCGAGAATATGGCTCCATCATTCTTCCCGACCATAGAGAGGGGCGAGGTCCACTCTATTTCTGCTTGATTAGGAGAGATGTATGAGTAGTGTTGCCATTGTACGATGTGAACAATATGAACAGGCGTTGGTCGATGAAGCGGTAGCACTGGCGTGCCAGAGGGGAGAGATGCCTGATGTCAAGGATAAGCGTATCCTCCTCAAGCCAAACATCCTCAGTGATGCAAAAGAAGAACGAGGAATCACCACCCACTCCGCTGTTCTCAGGGCTATGATCAGACATCTTAAAAGCCAAGGGGCTAAAGAGATACTGGTTGGTGATTCCCCAGGGTTGCAGAAACCAAACTTCCTTCCGAAAGCCTCTGGGATCTTCCAGGTGTGTGAAGAGGAAGGGGTCCAGTGGATAGATTTCACGAAACAACCACAAACCTACACAATCCCATACACCCATAACAAGAAGCTGCCACTCGCTGCGGTGCTTTCTCAGGTAGATATGGTCTTCAGCCTCCCCAAGTTCAAGACACACCAATTGATGTATGCAACAGGTGCGGTCAAAAACCTGTTTGGATTGGTGCCCAATCTTTACAAGAGTCCCTGCCATGTACAGTTCCCATCGCGTGAACAGTTTGCTTCCCTGATGGTTGGCATCGCATCCATTGTGAAGCCCGCGTTCAGCCTGATGGACGGGATCATCGCAATGGAGGGGCCTGGCCCAGCAAATGGAGTCTCTCGCCATCTGGGCCTTTTGCTCGCCAGCCATGATCCAGTGGCATTGGATTACGCCCAGGCACAGATCATGGGCTATGATCCTCTGCTTGTACCCATTGTCTCAGAAGGGATCAGGAGAAGACTGGGAGACAGACCCACCTCCTACCCCGTTCTCTCTGCTGTAGCTCTTATACAGAATGATTACATCCGTATCGAAATGCAGAAACGCACCAGTTTTATCCACTCCTTGATTGTCCCCTTCATTTTCAGTCGCTATATCCGCTGGAAGGTAAAAAAAGAACGAAAAGTACCGGTTTTCCTGGTCGATCCTTGCATTGGATGCAGAAAATGCATCGACATTTGCCCAGCCGAAGCCTTGACGATGGTTGATAAACGTATCATCATCGATTCCAAGGCTTGTATCCGTTGCTATTGTTGCCACGAAGTCTGCCCCGCATCAGCGATACTTGTCGATGAAGAAATCCCCTCCTAGAGGAAGGTTGTATGGATAATTCCACATTGTTTTTCAGTATTCTACTCTCCCTTCTCCCCATCAGTGAACTGAGGGGAGGAATACCCTATGCCTATTTCAATGGGGTCTCCCTCCTTATAGCAACTCCTCTTTGTGTTCTGACCAATGCCTTGGTCGCCCCAATCGTGTACACGTTTCTGGCAACATTTCATAAGCTATTCCATGAGCATTGGAGGTGGTATGCCTCCTTCTTCGATCGTTTTGTCGCCAGGGCTCAAAGACGCGTTGCCCCTAAGGTCAACCGGTATGGTTATTGGGGAATTCTCCTTTTTGTGGCAATACCCTTGCCGATCACCGGTGCATGGACGGGAACCCTTGGTTCCTGGATTTTGGGCCTTGACAAGCGTAAGACCATGATGGCAGTATTCGGCGGAGTCATTGTCTCCGGCCTGATCGTCACCAGCTTGGTTGTCCTTGGGGTCGGAATCGATTCGGTATTCATTAAACGAATCTGAGGAACCATGCAATTCAATTTAGAAAAAGAGCTCAACCCTGAGCAGTGCAAAGCTGCATCCACTTTGCACGGACCTCTGCTTGTCATAGCCGGGGCCGGGAGTGGAAAAACGAGGATGCTGACCTTCCGCATCGCACATATGCTGGAGAAAGGGATCAATGAACACTCCATCCTTGCATTGACCTTCACCAATAAGGCTGCAAAGGAGATGGCACAACGGGTGCGTGCCCTCACTGGCTTGCCATTGAAGAAACTTACCACGACCACTTTCCATGCTTTTGGCATGGGAGTTCTCAAGCAGTATATCCAGCATTTGGGATTCAAGAATAATTTCACTGTCTATGATACCAATGACAGGAAAGCCTTGATGAAGGAAGTAATCCAGAATCTTGACTATGTTGTTGAGAGCTTTGACTTGTTTGAGCTTTCATCGTTGTTCAGCGACATCAAGACAAAGCGTAAGGTCTTTGGCCCCAATGCCTCTGACAAGATCAGGAATCTTTACTACGAGTACGAGAAGCACCTCAAGGCATACAATGCTGTAGATTTTGATGACCTGATCATGAAACCACTTGAGTTGTTTGACAAGCATCCTGAAATCCTCGATGAGCTCAGGACACGGTACAGCCACATCCTTGTTGATGAGTTCCAGGATACTTCCCTTTCTCAGTACCGTATGGTTGAACTTCTCGCACAGGAGAGCCGTAATCTCTGCGTGGTTGGCGATGATGACCAGTCCATCTACAGCTGGAGAGGCGCTAACTATGAGAATCTGGTAATGTTTGAGCGTGAATTCCCAGAGCGTCTGGAAGTGAAGCTCGAGCGCAACTACCGATCCACGGGGAATATCCTCGAGGCGGCGAACCGCCTGATCGTAAACAACCAGGTGAGGAAGGATAAAAAGCTCTGGACTGACAGCGGTAAAGGGTCCTCTATCCGTCTAATCCACCCTGCCCAGGACGAGGATGAGGCTTCAACCATTGCAGATGAGATCCTCATGATCCACAAGAAGGAAGATCGCCCCTTCAGCGATTTCGGGGTATTGGTGCGTACCAATAGCCTGATAGCCATCCTTGAGACCAAGTTCACCGAACGTGGTATTCCTTCCCAGGTAACCGGCGGGCAGAGTTTCTTCGACAGAAAGGAGATCAGGGACATTGTAAGTTACCTGAAGGTGATCGCCAACCAGGATGATGACATCAACCTACTCAGGATCGTCAACACTCCAAGAAGAGGGATTGGCAGAACTACACTCGAGAAGATGCGTAAAGTTGCTGATGACCATAAGTGTTCTCTCTTCAGTGCATTATCCTTGATGAGCATTTCTACCGATGGACAGGTTAAGGAAGCGATGAAACGCACACTGAAGCGGTTCGCTGATATGATTGAGGCGTATCACTACCAACTGTTCAATACCAATACCCAGAGGAACCAGATACTCAGGACATTGATTCAGGAAATAGGGTACAAGCAGCATATAGAGAATGAGCATCCCGACAATGAAGCCTTTGCTGCGTATAAGATGAAAGGTGTCAGCATGCTCTGTGACATGCTCGCGCGGTGGGAAAGGAACCCTGAGAACAGGAATGCTTCCATATTTGACTACCTGAACAGGATCAGTCTTGCAGGCAAAGAGAATCCTGAGGAAGAGGATGCAGGGAAGATTGCCCTGATGACCATCCACGCCTCCAAGGGACTGGAGTTTGATACCGTATACCTCGCAGGGGTGGAAGATCAGTACATTCCTCATGCAAGGGCAATTGAAGAGAATCCTGCAAGCCTTGATGAGGAACGGCGACTCTTTTATGTAGCAATCACCCGTGCAAGGCGTGCGCTTATTATCAGCAGCTGCGAGAAGCGAAAAAGAGGATTCGAACTGGTAACCAGTATCCCTTCACGTTTCCTAGAGGAGATCCCCAAGGAATTGTTTGATGAGGTTGATCCAAACAAGCAGCTTTCCAGTGATGAGGTCAGTGACAAGCTGAGACTGCTCAAGGAACGACTGGCATCCAGGCAGGCGAGATGATTAATCAGGGTTGGTTATTGTTACGATAATGGTAGCCGTATAGATACCGCTGACTTTATTCATTACTTCTGTCTCACTGATGCCACCGATACGAATATTGCGAGTATTCAAGACATCGGGTTGTAAGCCGGACCATGTGTAAGCTGTACCTTTTTCTATCTGCTGGTTCTCTAGATATAGATTGAAATTGATGGGAGCCCCAGAACCAATACTTGGAAAAAGTTGAAACGAGGAATTCTGAGATTGGTCAGTAAAGGTAAACTGCTGTGAATAATTGGTTCCCTGTGTCCCATTCATCACTTCTATGCGGGCCTCATTTATGGTTACCTTGTTGATCCCATATGCATCACTGAGCTCAAAATTGGATTCAGGCAAAAGAAAATTGATAAAAAAACTCTCTGTTACAGGCACCTCTCCATAGTAGAATCCAGGTGTATCGGGATCATCCGGGTTGGTATAACTACCTGGGTCAATAATTGGAGTGTTATCAGGGCCACTCGAACCGTCGGTTGTTACATAACTTCCTTGAGATTCCTTCACACTTCCCGAGCCTGTGGTATACGTCCCAACATTTGTATTTGGACTATCTGCCACGGCTACACTGAAGCGAGGGTTGAATCCAAGCGGCAAGGAAAATGGAGAATCCAATTTAAAATAAGATGCTGGTCGCCATCCACTTTGAGCATTCCTATTGGTACTATTTGTATTTACCAGATATAACTCTACATAGAAAGGGTTTGCGTACACCGTATTGCTACTCCAAGAGATTATCGGACTGAGATTATTATAGAGAACCTGTAGGACTGGCTCTGAACCGAATCCATTTGGATATGCAACAGATAAGATATAGAAATCATTGGTATTCGGATCAAAACTATCATTATCCCAATCCTTCATGAATCCTGTTAAAGGGATTTGATCACTCGCCTCTCCTATATTCACCAAAGAGGGACTATAAATTTCCCCTGTTGTCGAGGTTATAACAAAGGTTCCGAGTTTCGCACCCAACACTGTCGGGTGGGTGAAGGGGCCAGGAGAGATATCTAGGGTGATTGCACTTTCGCTCAAGTAAGTAGCAGTTACCTCAGCAAACAGTAACACTGGGGAAAGAGACAGGATAACAGCAAAACAAACCAGTCGAATCTTTTTCATGAATCATGGATCCTATCTATTTGTAGTATACAATTGATTACCTTTCATACCTTTGTTCTTTTTATACCTTATCAACCAACATAAATATATACAAGTATATGACATAACAGGTCCCTTAGTGATTATTTTAGATACTTCTATCCGTCGTTTTTTGGGTTCCCAGCCCACATTTGACACCGAATCAACCATTGACTGCTACCATCCTTGCCCCTACACTTTCAGTATGAAAAAAAGTTGGTTACTAATTGCCATTTTTATCATACTCACAAATGGAATCCTTGTTGCAAAGAAGGATATAACGATAACATCGTCCTATGAAACTGAACAATATTTACAGTTTCAATATGGACCTCCTCCTGTGCTTTCCACTTTCAACTCAGGTGATATTGAAATTTATCCAGCCAATCTTTGTGCACTGCTTGGGACACTAACTCTTTGGACAAATGGAAACAATCTATTTGATCCAGAACTTATTAATATAAGTGTGAGTACAAGCTTATTTATCGAAGGATATGTAAGAGATACTAATACTGGACAGATTGTTTATGAAGAACAGATCCCGGTTACACTAAGAGCTATTACTATCATAGGGGGGGCAGTTGCTGATTCTGTACTTGTAGAAAATGGAACGATTGACCTAGTATCTGGAGGGGGAAATGTGTTGCCTGGACAAGTAGACACACTGACCACCTATATTGTCATGATTGCTCCGGACTATGGATATGATTACTACATACCTGGTGTCTATTACTCATTGGATGAGAACAGTTCCATTGGATCATTTGGAGTATCAGCTGACGGGCAGGGTCAACAAGAATTTGAAGAAATCCCAGTAGAGGTGGATGGCAGCGGAACGGCTACCCCTACAGCTCCTTTCATCCCTAGTGCTCCTGTTCCAGGAGACGAGGTCGAGATCCCCTTCGAAGGAGATGGCTTCCCTTATGAACACCAATACGCTTTCAGTATTATTAGTAATCCAGCGTCCTTTGACTTACAGGATGCCATTCTGGGAAATCGACCTGTTATAGCCACCTTGCAGCTGGAAGTAAGCCTAGCGGAAGAAAACACAGAGTACGGTGTTGAAATTGCTTTTACGAGCAAGGATCCAGATGGATTCAAGTTGCATCTAAATGGAGATCTCTCCGAGTACGAGATTCCATACCAACTCTATTTTGGATACGACCTTGAACCGATTCCCCATTCACAGTTCATTGAGTGGAGGAACCTCTTCACCAATAGCAGTACCTTTGCATCAATGGAAAAAACCATAACTGTCTCGGTCAATGATGGTCCTGAATTGGGAGAAGCTCCTCAAGGACAGTACAGTGATACTGTTACGGTAAATATTATTCCTTTAGACACATTGAGCCCTTGATGGAGAGATGTATCACTTACTTTTTGTGTTTTTTAACCTTTTAGACTCACAGGATGCGTGCATCGAAGCTACTAGATCATCCAGTAATTCATTGTCACCTATACCACATTTATCACCTAATTCAACCAGCTCCATTCTTCCTCTTCTCTGCAATGAAGGAAAGTGAAATTGAACCCTTCCCCGCATGGAGGGCAATGACTGGAGAAGCCTGCTCTACGAACATAGGTTTGATTCCTGTTTTCTGTTCTACTATCTGCGAAACAGAGGTAGCCAGCCCTGCATCGCCGATGTAAGAAAGACCATAGGCTTGGATACCCGATTCCCTATATACTTTCATGAACCGTCCTACCAAGGCAGAAATACTTCCGGCTCTGGATAATCGTATGCCATGGAAGGCTCCACCACCTTCCTTGGTAAGCCCTACAACTGGTTTGAGATGCAGTTTCAACAGCAAGGAACCAAGCTTCTTTGGGATTCTACCACCGGCCACCATCATCTCGAGCGATTGGACCGATACCAATATCGTGGTACGTTCTGCAGTTTCTCGGATGTGCTGTAAGAGTGACTCACCCTGCTTTCCCCTCGCTATTACTCGTGCCGCTTCTTCGGCTACAAGAGCTTGAGCCGAGGCATTGAGCTTCGTGTCGATGATGGAAATATCGGCACCTCTCTCTTGCAACGCTTTTGCTGCAACTCGATATGCATTATACGTGCCACTAAGTTTTGAAGAGACTGAAAGCACTACAATATGCTCATAGTGTTGTGTAAGAAACTCCAGATGGCGCTGGATCTCCCCTATTGAAGGCATCGAAGAGGATACCTTTTGAGAGAGAGTATCCATAATATTCAACAACAAGGGAGATGAAATAGTAATACGGTCAAAATAGGATGTCTCCCCAATCTGTATGATCTGAGGAATCCTGTAGATCCGTAGCTCATCAACCACAGCTTGGGGAATATCTGCTGAGGAGTCTGTGACGATGACTGTACTGGAAATACGTGAACTGACAGCAAGCTGCTGCATGTACATGTCATCGACTTTTTGTTCCTCTATTCGGGAACAACGACCAAGCCGTTCAAACATCAAGGCGGGGTCATCAGTATGAATATGTATCTTCATCTGATTCTCATAGCTTCCAATCACCAGAGAATCCCCAAGCCGTATCACGGCATCTTTCACGCGCTGCACTTCTCCTTCAGGAATACGTAGGAGCGCCTCCGTACAGTAGCGGTAAGTACCATTCTCATGGGTGTGGGTACTCTCATGCCCATCCATTGCTACATGTACAAGCAGATCAGTTTCAGAGAACTCTCTCCCAGGGTTCAGGATATACTGATCAATGCCTTCCAGGATGGAAACAAATGCTTTGGCACCCGCATCCACTACCCCTAACTGTTTGAGAATTTCCATCTGGTTGGTTGTTTCTTTCTCCGCTTTTCGTGCTGCACGAAGGGCACGACGCAACTGAATTGGAATGGGAATGTCTGATCCTTCTGCCCGGGAGAGTTGATTTGCCCAACTTCTCATAACCGTAAGTATAGTTCCTTCAATAGGAGTCTCAACTGCATTGTAGGCTTCAGCAACTGCAGCCTTTGCTGAGTTTATGAATGCGTTGAAAGTAAGTTCCTCGAAATCCTGAGCAATGAGAGAGAATCCGTGAAAGAACTGGGCGATGATCATACCGGAATTGCCTCTTGCCCCGATAAGTGCTGCCCGTGCAAAATTGTCTGAGATATCTGCTACAGATCCCGATCCATCCGTATTGGAGAGGATCGACTTAAGCGTATGGGTTATGTTCGATCCTGTATCTCCATCGGCGACCGGAAACACATTGATGGTGTTGATCTTTTGCATGTTTTCCCGAAGATGATAAAAACCAAAGGTCAATGAACTATAAAGATCTTTTCCTGATATGGTCATGAGCGCTCCTTGTCAGCAAATACACTGAACTTTGGTTCCGTGTGGAGTATCAGACGATGTATGTTCGTCCTGTGAGTGAAGAGAATCAACAAGGCCAACAGTCCAAGAAAAACCAATCTGGAATACTCGATCGGTTGTCCTTGAATGCCGGAGAACAGTAGATAGTATGGAATGAGTGCACCATAGGTCGTCATGGAAGCAAGGGATATATACCGACTCGCTAGTGCAACGGAAAAGAAAACTACCAGACCGGCAAGTATTGCAAAAGGAAAGAGGATTGCAATAACCCCTGCTCCGGTAGCTACCCCTTTGCCTCCCCTATGGGAAGGAAGAAATGGGGTATAGATATGACCGAGAATGGTGGCCATACCAATACACAGAAGTGAAATGGTTGGCAAGGAAGTAAAAAGAATTGCAACAAAGGAGGGAATTACACCTTTGAGCAAGTCAATCACTCCTACCATGACACCAAAACGGAAGCCAAGTGTTCTACTCGTATTGGTAGCCCCAAGATTTCCGCTGCCCCTCTCGCGTAAATCAACGTGCTTTTTCCTAGCAACAAGATGAGCGGTAGGGATACCTCCAAAAACATAACCAAAGAGACAGAAAGCAGCTACTATCAACAGATTGCTCATCAAGACCTCTTTTTCCAAGGAATAAACAGTGAGGTTTGTCGTACATAAGCTTGGTAGTATGCTTCACTACCATACTTCTCTTTCCAGGATTTCTCCAAAAGGTTGACTCCGCTTACAAACAGTAACAACAGGGTTATGAACACCGGTCCAAGGACAACGAGAAAATCAAACCCTTTCAGATAAGGGAGGACCATCACGAAGATTCCCCACCAGACCAATATCTCGCCAAAGTAGTTCGGATGACGGCTATACGCCCATACTCCAGAGGTGATGAGCTTCTTGGGATGCTTCTTCTTGAAAGTATTTTTCTGATAATCTGCAATAGTCTCATAAATCAAACCGAACAGTGAGATGACCAATCCTATTGCAAGAAAGGGATAATTTAGCACCAAGCCAATCTGCCCCATTGCAAACGTCACTGGCAACAGAATAATCCATACCGCAGTTGCCTGGAGAAGCCAAAAAGTACCGAAACGTACAAATGAGTCGCGTTTATCATCGAAGCGATGATCCACTTTCGTAGCAAGGATGCGACTGAGCAGATAAAAACCCAAACGCAAGGCCCACAGAGACACCATACCAAGCAATACTGTCTGCAACAGTGCTTTCTCTGCATGTATCAGGTACAGATAGAGCGTAGCGATCAAGAAGCTCAAGCTATAGGAAAGATCTGTAACAACATCGGTCTTTTGTATAAAGGCATAAATAAAGAACAGGGTATTGATGCCAAAAGCTATGACAAGGATCTCAAGAAATAGATTCATGGAAGGCTCCTATTGCAAATAATATTCTATTAATACACTGTAACAATATTACATACTACCATAAGAAATTCAATCTAGCGATATCTGTTTATACAAACATGCTTATTTGTACAAAGACTGTACAAATTTATATTTTCTTACTTGTTTTGATACATTTGGAGCTAAGCCCTCTGTCAAGACAGGTATCATGAAAAATAACGAATATTCCTATGCTACCTGATTATCGATTTCCCTATCGGGGAAACATCCTGCTTCATACACTTCATCTGGTGTTTGGTAGTCCAATCCTTGGTGAAGCCTTTCCTGGTTGAAGAATCCTACAAAAACTTTCAATCCATCAGAGAGTTCTGTCATTGTTGCATAGTCATGGAGAAAGATGCATTCATATTTCAAAGTTCTGAAGGTTCTCTCAATGAAAATATTGTCCAAACATCTCCCGATTCCATCCATGCTTATCTGAATCCCAAAGCTCTGTAGCATTGAGACAAATTCCTTGCTAGTGTATTGAGATCCGCAGTCTGTATTAAAAATGGCGGGGATCCCATACATTTCAATTGCCTCCATCACGCATTCGATGCAAAAGATGGTATCCATTGTGTTGCTGAGCCTCCAGGAAAGAATCTTGCGGCTGAAGAGATCGATCACCGCGGTGAAGTAGACCATCCCTCCCGGAAGTTTTATGTAAGTGATATCGCTACTCCAACATTCGTTGACATACCGTATCTCTCTGTTCCGAAGCAGATAGGGGAACTTCCCTTCCTTCCGTCTGGAACTCCTGGTGGTCTTGAACTTGGGAACCAATCCCTGCAGCCCAAGTTGGCTGTAGACCCTCCTTACCCGTTTCTCCGTCGCCTCTGGATGTCCTTTCTTCTGCAGGTGACGGGCCATTTTCTGGTAACCATAGACAGGAAGTTCCACCCAATTGTTCATCACTAACTCTGCAAAATCCTTTTCCTCTGCAAAAAACTCCTGTCTGAGCCGTTCCTGCTCCTCATGATGGTCTCTCCAGTAATAATAGGAGGAACGGGGGACTCCCAGAAGCTGGCACTGCCTGCAAATGGACAGGGTGTAGGATCTCTCCTTTCCCAAAGGCCTTGCCAGCAGGGGATCCACCAGGGCACAGGGGTCTGCCCCTATAAATTCGCTTTTTTTTTCAGGATCTCGTTCTCCATCTTGGTCTTCCCGAGTTCTTGATAGGTTTCCTCAATTCTTCGTTGGGCTTCAGCAAGCTCTTTCTTCAGTTGCTTTACTTCCTTGGAAAAGCCTCCAGAAAGAAATTGTTTCTTCCAGTTTGACACCATGCTGGCGGAAATCCCATACTTTGCAGCAATCTCATTAACGGTGCTCCGCTCTTTCAAAGCCTCAAGCGCAACTTCTTTCTTGAAAGAATCCGTGAATGTTTTCCTGTTCCTTCCCATCTTGTTTGCTCCTTTTTATAAGGTAGCAAACATTCGTTAATTTTTTAATCTCCTGTCCAAAACTCGGTCTTAGTATATTTTCTTTGTTAGTATCTTAATTCATGAGAATGAAGCGACAAATCAGCGCTTTGCTCTTCATCTTGGTTGCCAGCCTCTTGTCTGCTGATATCACAGTAACCTATACTCCCTCACCCTACCTCTATTTTGAGCGAGGCAGTGCTCCATTCAGCCAGAATGATTTCGTCGCTAAACTTGGTACATTGGTTTTTAACAATCCTGAAGGTGATGTCATTCAGGATCCATTGCTCCTTTCCTATGATGGTGATTTACAGTTTACATTCAGTGGAGAAATGGACCACAACAGACCCGAAGACTCAGATTTTCGACTCGCGAGCACATGGAATAACAAATGGCGATATATTGACAACCAAACCAGCCATCTGCTGAATAATGAAAATCTACAACTCACTGATTCTATTGTTTCGATTGGGATATACCTCATCAGCACACAGAAGGCAAACCGATACATTGAAGGGGCGATCTATACCTGGAAAAGCGGAACCTTTGGTTCCTTCAACCTCCAGATACAGGATGAGGACGACCAGAACAACAATGTTTATGTGCCGGTAAATGGCCAGGTGATTGTAGAGGGTGAGGTGCCTTCCTCAACAACATCACTGCTCCAACCTGGAGAAACGATTCCTGATGACCCTATTCCCTATGGGGATCCAATCGAACAGGTTAACTTTCTTCTTTCCATCGTACAGGAAGAGGCTTTTCCCATTGAAGAAGCTTATATAGGGTCCCAGATACAAGTTGCAGAAGCTCAGCTCATGCTGCAAAATGCTATAGAGGGTTTTCCGTATGCAGTTAACATAACATTCAGAAACACACAGAATAATCCAGCTTTCTATCTACGACTCAACAATGATGAGATACCATATATCATCCCGTACACGCTTAACTTTGGCACTCATGAAGTAACCGGCGGTGTCCCATTACTATGGGAAGATATTCTGGCCCCATCAAACAGCATACCCATATTTATAGCTGGTATAGTCAAGACGCAGGCAGAAGCAGCAGTGGCAGGGATATATAAAGACACCATATTTGTTGAAATCACGCCAATTGACAGTTAGTTTCAGATTTCCAGTGTTTCAGCCTACCCTATTTGCATTGGTTTTCTTATTTTGAGGCATCCATCTTTATTTAATCATCTAGAATAAATATCAATAAAGAAAGAATCTATTGAATTAATCCTATTTCTTCTATAATATGCCTCCATGAAAAAAATGGCATTAATCATCTCAATCTTAATTCTATATAGCCATGCTCTTATTTGGGGTCAGATTGAAGTTGATTACGATAATTCGAATACAATGGCCTTTCAGATTGGCACCACTCCTCTCTTTCCTGATGGCAATCTTATCGCACTTATGGGTACCATGACATTCAATACAAATGGCAATCCATTGTTTGACCCGGCTTTTATGGCTGTTTCACCTGTTACCAATGGGATTTCATTCTCTGGAGATCGATACTCCTATACTGATTCGAGTGGACAGAAGCAATATAACAATAATTCAAGCTTTGGATTCCGTATTGTGGCTGTTACGAATCTTTCAAATGGAGGCTTTCTTAAACAGGATATCACCAATGCATCAGGTACTCCTATGGTGCCAGGAGCTTCAGGAAACCAAGCATCTAAAATTAGTTCGATTCAGCTCTATCTGGTATCATGGGAAACAAACATGGCAAACAAAGTTAGATTTGGATCAAACTATACATTGACCTCCAACAACCTTGAAACATTCAATATTGCTACAGCAGATAAAGGTAGTGGTTTCTATCAGGGCTATACCTATGCGAAAATCAATAACAAGGATGTACCCAGCGACGGAAGCATGCCATTACCAGGGCAGAGTTTCAGAGAGTCTCCGATTGGAGCCATTCCCTTTGGAGAAGTGATATCAGAGCCAATTCTCACCCTAACCATCCAATCAGAAACAGGTTTCTCCATCGAAAATGCATATGGAACAGACAAGACCAAGATTGCAGAAGCACAGCTGACGCTACAGAATACTGAGAGTGGAAAAACATATGGAGTGGAGGTTACCTTCAGCAATAGCATGGGAAGCCAATCCTTCAATCTGCACCTAGATGGCCAACGTACTCTCTTTGCCATCCCCTACCTTCTTATCTTCGGTGGAGAACCAGTGACAGGAAGTGCCCCCTTTGACTGGGTAGATCTTTCTACCAGTGCTCCAAATATTCGTTCGATTGAGGTATCTGGGATCGATCAGGACCGTGCTGACATGGCTCCAGCAGGGCTGTATCAAGATACCATTACCATCAGTATCATTCCAAAAGATACGTTGTAATCCTCTGCCTTATTGCATAATCATGCAAAAAGTGTGTATTGTCTGATCATACCAATCAGAGGATGGGCACTATGTTCGATATTGACTACGCCAAAACACCGGTTACCGATTTCTATGGAGTTAATTGCTTCACTGAAGTAGAGATGGGTAAGTACCTCAGCGACCCGATCATCAGGCAGCTGAAGGAAGTACAGCGTGGTCAACGTGAACTGACCAGTGAACTAGCAGACTTTGTAGCAAGTGCAATGAAACAGTGGGCACTGGCAAAGGGAGCAACTCATTTTTGTCACTGGTTTCAGCCCCTTACCGGCCTTACCGCAGAAAAGCATGACTCATTCATCAGCCCAACCAAGGGAGGGAAGGTCCTGCTTGAATTCAGCGGCAAGGAGTTGATCAAGGGAGAGGGCGATGCTTCATCTTTTCCGAATGGAGGACTGAGAGCAACATTTGAAGCACGTGGGTACACTGCGTGGGACACCTCCTCCCCTGCCTTCATCAAGGACATCAACGGGGTTAAAACCCTCTATATCCCTACTGCATTCTTCTCCTACAACGGTGAGGCTTTGGATAAGAAGGTTCCACTGCTGAGAAGCAATCAGGCTCTTGAAAAACAAACTCTGCGTGTACTGAAGGCGCTGGGAAATAACAAGGCAAAGCGAGTGATCATCAATATCGGTCCGGAACAGGAGTATTTTCTGGTAGACAAAAAATTCTACGACCAGAGACCCGACCTGAGACTCTCTGGACGGACAGTCATGGGAAACCTAGCTGCCAAGGGACAAGAGTTGAATGACCACTACTACGGCACCATCGGGGACCGTGTGACGGTGTTCATGAGTGAACTTAATTTTGAGCTTTGGAAGCTTGGCATTAGCAGCAAGACCCAACACAAGGAAGCTGCTCCCAACCAGTTTGAGATTGCAGTCGTATATGATGCTGCGAACCTCTCAACGGATCACAACCAACTTCTAATGGATGTGCTCCAGATGGTGGCACTTCGCCATGGCATGGTTGCCCTCCTCCATGAGAAGCCTTTCCTAGGAGTGAATGGGTCAGGCAAGCATGACAACTGGTCACTCAGTACTGATGATGGCACCAATCTTCTCAGTCCTGGCAACAATGTAGAGGATAATCTGCAATTTCTCATCTTCCTCACCGCTTTTATCAAGGCAATGGATGAATATGCACCTCTCATTCGTTGTGGGGCAGCTACTGCAGGAAACGATCATCGCCTCGGAAGTGCTGAAGCACCTCCTGCGATCATCAGCATCTATCTGGGGGAACAGCTCAGTACCATTCTTGATACCATTACCATGGAAGGTTGTTGTACGAAAAGCGACCGACAATATGTTCAGATGGGCATGACCATGCTGCCCCAGCTACCTAAGGACCTGACTGACCGAAACAGGACCAGTCCAATTGCCTTCACCGGCAATAAGTTTGAATACCGGATGGTAGGCTCATCACAATCTATGGCAGGCCCTAATATCTATATCAACACTGCAGTTGCACAAGTTCTTGAAGAAGCTGCGAACCGCCTCGAATCCGCAGAGGATATTGAAATAGAATGTCACAATATCATTAGAGACTTTTATCAAGATCATAAACGGATTGTCTTCAATGGGAATGGCTATAGCAGTGAATGGAAAGACGAAGCAAAAAAACGCGGGCTTCCCGAATTTAAGGACACGGTGAGTGCTCTGCCGCAAATGTTGAGTAGGAAAAGCTTGGAGCTCTTTGAGAAACAGCAGGTATTTACGAAGAGTGAGATTACCTCCAGACTAGAAATATACCTGCAGACCTACAGTAAGCAGATCAACATTGAAGCTTCGATCATGGTCGAGATGTGTAGAAAGTACATCATTCCAGCGGTGAGTGAATATGTAGGAAAACTCAGCGATACCATCGCTAAGCAAGATGCCATAGGTCTCGATACAACTCTGCAAAAAAGGAATGTGGGCATTGTCCAGAATGCTCTCAATCAGGCAATTGAAGCTACAGAATATTTACATGTTTGTGTAGCAAAAGCACTATCCTTCAGTGACGAGGTGCTAACCCAAGCAGAAATCTATCGTGATGAGGTGGTACCTCAGATGCAAACACTAAGAAGTTATGTTGATCTTGCAGAGACATACACAGAGAAGCAGTACTGGCCATTTCCCAGTTATGATGACTTGCTCTTCAGACTGTAGATGCAACCTTGCCAAGGCTGAAGCATAAACGATTCGGCCTTGGCATCGCTCAGCATTCGCTGTGAAGTAAAACGCAAAATCCAGTCACCTTTTGGATAATTCTTGTCCCGGATGGAAACCCTCTGTTTCCTACCACTAAAATTTAAAAGCATCAATCGCTTCTCATCTTCATATTCTCGTATATAACATACAACATGATTGTTGTTTGTATCGAGAAATGTACAAACGCCACGTCTGAAGACAGGCTCTGCTCTTCTCATTCCAATCAGTGCGCGATAGTAATGCAACATTGATGAAGCATCTCTCTCTTGCTCTGTTACCGCATAGGAGTCAGCATTGGAGGCAAATGGTAGCCAGCTTTCTCCATCCGTAAAACCATGTCCTTCTTCATTGTTCCAGATCATCGGCCCCCTCGCAGGGTCTCTTCCTGGATGTATCGGCCAATATCGTTTTCCGAGGGGATCCTTGATTGCTTTCCAAGGGACTTTTGAATCTGGCAAACCTAATTCTTCTCCATAGTATAAAAATATCGAGCCCCGCTGCGTGAGCAGAAACAGCGCTGCAAGTTTCGCTTTTGCAACATTCCCGGAAAGTCGGCTTACTACTCGTGGTATATCATGGTTATTTAGTACCCAACTCGGTATTCTACTTTTCCCAATTGCTTCGCACCAACGCTTTGCGCTTCGTTGCCATTTGATTGCATTGAATCGTATATAGGCAAGTGAGAAATCAAAGGAGAGATGCAGTTCATCCCTGTTCCGGCCCAAGAAGGAGGCAGCCAACTCCGGCTCCCCTGGCAACTCAACCATGATTTCACCCACCAACATCCTATCTGGGTAGGCATCTACCAATTGGCGCATCATTCTCAATTTCTGATGTGTTCCCGGCCTATTTCTGTCAAAAATATGCCGTTGCATGTCGTACGGCCTCGGACGTGATCCTACAATTCGAGGATTGCTTCTCAGTGTTTTATCTTTGACTATGCAATTGACCACATCAAGGCGGAATCCATCTACCCCACGATCCAACCAATATTTCAGAATCGTGAACATTGCGTCTACAACCTTTTCGTTTCTCCAATTGAGATCTGGCTGTTCTTCCAGGAAAGAATGTAGATAATATTGCTTCCGCTTTTCATCATAACTCCATGCTCTCTTCCCAAATGCTCCTTGCCAGTTATTTGGTATCGAATCACTCCAGATATAATAGTCAGCCTTTTCATTATTCTTTGACTGCCGACTTTCCTGGAACCATGGATGATCTATAGAGGTATGATTAAGCACCATATCAAATATAATCTTGATATTCCTTGTATGCGCTTCCTGTATCACTTGATCCACATCGTCCAATGTTCCAAATACCGGGTCCACATCCTGGTAATCAGCAATATCATATCCAAAATCAGCCATGGGTGAACAATATATTGGACTCAGCCATATCGCATCGATACCAAGTGAGACCAGGTAATCCATTCTCTTGATGATACCTTGCAGATCGCCAATCCCATCACCATTTGTATCTTGAAAACTACGTGGATAGATTTGATAGACGATACACTCTTCCCACCATGTTGTTGTCATCTCTGTATACCTCACCAACGAGTATACCGCATGACAGAGTAGAGCTCAAAAGAGAATTCAAATAAAAGAAGATAAAGCAGTATACCCTTGCTGATTGTAATGTTCAAAGGTTATGACTATTTATAGTATTTATACAACATACATTTTATTACTTATCATTTTTGTATTATTTTTATTGCATTTTCTTTAGTATTTATAGTCATTTATATGTTTTTAATATCTGTATTGTTTATGATACTGTATATTGCTATCTTACCCATCAACTAAAAGTATTCTAACCAATATATTCAATACTTATTTTATATATTTTATAATTATAAGTATAGAATACCTATATTTAAACAATAATATTTTGATATAGGATTTTATTGGTTTATCATGGAATCTTTATAGCTTTTTTCAGTAAAATGCAAGGTTTTATAGGCAAGGATATGGTATGGCTATTACGTATAAGAAGAATCAATCCTCAGCATGTTTTTTTGCAAATTCACGAAGGGAAAACCGTATTCCAGCGGCCCAACCCAAGCCCATGCTTTGGAATAGTTCTTCCAATTCCCTCTTGAATGAGGGTTCTATTGAAAACGTAGTGAGTACCTTGTTTTCTTTCTTTCGCTTCTTTGGTTCATTCGAGAATAACTCTTTCGCTTTCTGTCCGCTGATGCTTTCATCCAAGACCAATTCATTTTCCACATCCGGGTTTTTTTTCAGTGCCATACCTTATCTCCAAATATCTTTATTAAGTGTCTTGATAGCTCCTACAGTACTCTCTTTTAACCCTCGTCCCCTTGACTTGAATAACTGGGGAGCATAACCTGCTTCCTGAGCCTTCCTAAAAAGAGGATCGACTGGGATCTTATACACAGTGAACACACCTTCGCATGCTGCATGATATATATCCCTGTGTTGTTTTATCCTGTTGTCAAAAGAATTTATAATGATTTTTGAATGGCTCACCGTAGATCGAAGATTCTTTTTTAATTTTGCCAATTCATCAATGAATATTTCAAGTCCATCAAGACTAAATACTTCAGGAGTCATAGGTGTAATGACTTCATTACTGGAGATAAGCGCTGCTCGTTCCAAACGGCCGAGGCCTGGAGAAAGATCCAGGATTATCCTGTCAAATGATTCCGAAACTTCATGTACCAAGTCCTGCAAGACAAACGGCTCTTCAGCCAATTTTGTTTCAGCATACAGTTTCAGTGTTCCCCCAATCCCAAAGGTGGGAAGTAATGACATGTTCTGTATCTGTGGTATAGGAATGATAGCATCTTGGATATAGCACTTCCCTTGCACAACATCAGCTAATTCAAATAGGGGAGCTTTCTTCAAAAACCAAGAAGAAGCATTTCCTTGAGGATCAACATCAATCAACAACGTACGATACCCATCCAATGCAGATTGGCAAGCGAGTGTTCCTGAGATGGTAGTCTTTCCTACACCACCTTTCTGAAGGTGGAATGATATTGTCTTAGCCATGGATTTTAAACCTTAATCCATAGTATATACCCAGTTCATCGGTCGTACAAGTATTATTCTGAATCAAGCAAGTATACAGTGACTCCTATTTCATTTCTATACTTAATATTATAATAATCTGTATATTTATAATACATTCACTATCACTATATTAGTATTTTACAATTTTTTTACATATATATCGATATCTTAAATATATTGTTTTATATTATACTTATATTTATTTCATACATATGCATCTATAGGTATAAAAATGTATAAATCTACATCTAACCATTGGAATAAACACACTAAAATACCACCCCGCACCTAGATCTTTCTCTCTGATTCTTAGGTCTTCCATGGTTGATTCCTTTGATGACAACCTCGATTTCACTTGATGACAAGTGCAATAAATCATCATCAATAGTTTAAAAGCATCTATTTGAATCTATTTTTATATTATTTAAAAATTATTTTTATATTTAATCTGTTCGTTATTTTCGCATTTACAATATGGATTTTATTTCACTATGATTAATATATTACTCTTAATTTATACTTTTTCTGCTTTATATTTATATTATTACAGTACCATTTTACTGATATTTAAATATTGTTCTAATGGTACTGCACTACTGTTTCTAACTATTATCGTATACTGCTATGTTCGTTTCAATACTAAAACTCGCAATAACCAGATATTACATCACGCATCATGTATGCACTATCCTTCACAATTCTTTCTTGAGTCTTATAGTCGACATACACGATGCCAAAGCGTTTTGAATATCCGAAAGCCCATTCAAAATTATCAAGAAAAGACCAGACAAAATAGCCTCTCAACTTAACACCCTCGTCAATTGCTTGCTTACAGATGGCGAAATGTTGGTTCAGATAATCACAGCGCAATAAGTCATGCACTCTCCCCTCTTCTACCACATCCTGTGCTGCACAACCATTTTCGGTAATGTAGAGGGGAAGCCCCTTTGTCTCCTGATCAAAATAGTGCAGCAAGCGCAACAATCCATATGGGACAATCGGCCACTGCATGTCTGTAGTTCTTTGCCATACGGGAACATCACGGTATTTGAAAGGCATTTTCTCATCATACGCCACAGCCCCTTCATTATAATAGTTGATACCTATGAAATCGAGGGGCTCTGCGATGATGTCCATATCACCGCGTTGTACAGGAAAAGAAATCTTGAGCGTTTCTGTCACAAGTACTGGATACCCTTTTCGTACCAATGGATGCAAAAATACATCTGTATTGATAGCTTTTGCTAGTTCACTTGCATGTTGATCTTCTTTCTTTCTGGTAGCTGGACGAGGAGCAACCGGATTCAACGTAATTCCAATCGGTTTATCCAATCCTAATTTTCTATACTCCTTGACTGCAAGGCCGTGAGCAAGATTGAGATGGTGTACAGCATCAAAAGCTTCCTTGGCATCTGTATGACCTGGAGCATGCACCCCATATAGATAGCCTAAATACGCGCTACAGAACGGTTCGTTAAGGGTGATCCACATATCAACATGGGATCCAAGCTCCTCAAAGCATGCCTTAGCATAGGCTGCGAATGCATAGGCTGTATCACGATTGGTCCATCCGCCTTCATCCTGCAATGTCTGGGGTAGATCCCAGTGGTACAAGGTAGCAACAGCTTTCATGCCTTTCTCGTGCAATGCATCACACAGGTTTTTGTAGTATTTAATCCCTGCTTGGTTTATCTCACCTTTTCCATCTGGCATGATCCTTGGCCATGCAATTGAGAATCTATATGCTTGGAATCCCAATTCATCCATCAGGGAGACATCTTCCTTGTACCTATGATATTGATCAGTTGCGACATCCCCATTATCACCATTAAGGACTGCCCCTTCCTTTTCACAGAAGGTATCCCATATCGAGGGTTTCCTTCCATCTTCTTCCACTGCACCTTCCACTTGGTAGCTTGCAGTTGCACATCCCCAAAGGAAATCCTTGTTGAATTCCACTCTTTGCATTGTCTAGCCTCTCAAATAATTTATTTTATCAATTGTTGGTCTTATCAACATTTGGAGATTACCATGACGCCAATAACCAGACAAGCTTATGGAGGATGTAGAACAAAGTTCTTCCTTTGTACAAATTATTTCAAATTTTTTTGACCCTGTTTAAATAATTTTTTAATAGTTATTATGCATGTAATTTTATAGCATTCTTATAGTATATTACTTTTCTTTTCGCGTTATATCTCAACCATTTTTCTGTTCGATGGGTCAGCATTGTACTCAAAATTGCCGACTGGTGATTTGCTATGCAAAATTGTAGCTATTATTTCCATATATTATGCTTTTGGTTTAATTGCATTCTTATACTGTTTTATCACTATATTTATTTATTTTATATTTGTTTCTATAATAATCTCTATATATTAACTATATACAGTATTGTTTTTATATTTTTTCTATTATTTTTTATTTAATTTTATACTACTACGATACTTTTTTTATTTGCTACATGATCAGTATAGATACAGCTAAATTTCGATATTTGTTCTTTTACAGACCAATTCTCCGATATGTTTCATAATCTCCTTCAACGCGTACTATCCTCCGCTTCCAGGGTTTTCGAGCTCAAGAAAATACGGTATGCTCAGCCATATTAAGGAGATTTGTATGCCAAAGTTTTTCCCAGAAGGCTATGTCCCTGCCATGGAGCAGAAGCAGACTGAAAAGGCCATTAAGTACATCAAGGACACATTTGAACGGGAACTTTCTGGAGGTTTGAAATTGAGCAGGGTTACAAGCCCGCTTTTTGTCCCAAGGGGTTCAGGTATCAATGACGATCTGAATGGTATCGAGCGACCAGTGCGGTTCCAGATAGGTAATCTGGAAAATCGTGAAATGGAAATCGTCCAATCCTTGGCAAAATGGAAGCGTATGGCTCTTGCCGACCTTGGATTCAAACGTGGCACAGGTTTGTACACCGATATGAATGCCATCAGACCAGACGATGACTTGGATGCAATACACTCCATTTACGTTGATCAGTGGGACTGGGAACTGGTCATGGGGAAACATGAACGTTCACTTGACTATCTCAAGCGTGTAGTGAGGAAGATATACTCATCGATGAAACGTACTGAGTTTTTGGTGAGCGAAATGTTTCCTGGATGTAAAGCGACGCTTCCTGAACATATTACCTTTATCCACAGTGAGGATGCACAGAGAGAGTATCCTCAGCTGAGCCCTGTACAACGAGAGAAAGTACTAGCTGAGAAGTATGGAGCAATTTTTCTCATCGGAATAGGTAGCCCCCTCGCTGATGGCATCAGCCAAGGAGGAAGAGCCCCTGATTATGACGATTGGTCGACCAAGACCGACGATGAGCACACAGGCTTGAACGGGGACATCATTGTCTGGGATACCGTCCGTGGCGATTCCTTGGAACTCTCCTCAATGGGTATCAGAGTGGATGAGGAGACCCTGCTTCGACAGCTTAAAATGAAAGAGGCAGAAGACCGCATGTCACTGTACTGGCATACGCGATTGCTTGGTGGAGAGTTGCCTCAGACCATCGGTGGGGGTATCGGGCAGAGCCGTCTCTGTATGTTCCTCCTGAAAAAAGCTCACATTGGAGAGGTACAAGCATCCATCTGGCCTGAAGAAGTCCTCAAAGAAGCCGATTCGATGCACGTGTTTCTCATGTAGGAGTATTGCATGAAGTTAATCAGTTGGAACGTCAACGGGCTCAGAGCAATTCAGAAAAAGGGATTTGAGGAGTATGTTTCCTCCAGTGATGCAGATGTTTTCTGCTTGCAGGAGACAAAGCTGCAGGAAGACCAAATCTCCCTGAATCTTCCGGATTATCACCTGTACTGGAGCTTCGCTGAGAAGAAGGGCTACAGTGGCACTGCACTTTTCAGCAAAACAGAGCCAATTGACGTTTCAACCGGAATTGGTCACCCCTTGGATAGCGAAGGGAGGTCTGTTACTGCCGAATTCGAAGATTTCTATGTAGTA